>JADGBE010000100.1 GCA_015231615.1 Desulfamplus sp.
GCCAAGACAAAAGAAGACTTACAACGCACTTTAGATGTTCATCAGATTATACACAATTTTGTTAGACCTCATTGGACGACTGGAAAAGTTCCAGCTGTCGCAATTGGTATTATTTCAAAACCACTTATTCTTGAAACTATCCTAACTATGCAAAAAGCTGCTTAAGGATTTAAGAATCAATAAATGGAACACAAAGAATCTATTTGGAAAAAATTGTAGAACAGTTTAAGCCCACTGCCTACCATAAATAATAACTATTATTTAGATTGGATAGATAAAATACGACTGTATATATCTTGGCGAGAAAGGTTGTATTTATGTGAAAGGGCTTTGGCAAGTGAAGAAGTTTTTATTTCAGATGATTCAAGTTCTGAGATGATATTTTTATCAATCTCATCATAAATAGCTTCTAAAATATCAGTGTCAGTTTTATCAACGCGTTTATCCATAGCAATGTTACTACCTGAACCTACAAAAAGTACAAACTCCCCTTTAATTGAGGCTCTTAATTGTAAATTTTCAAGTATATCTGATAAATCTCCTCTTAAATACTCCTCATAATGTTTAGTCATCTCTCGTGCTACCATTGCTGGTCTATTACCCATAACATCTAAAATATCCTCAATTAACTTTACTATTCTATGGGGAGATTCATAAAATATTGCTGTAAACGGATTATCTTTTAAAGTCTGAAGCAAATTTTTAAGTTCTGCAATACGTTTGCCTTGTTTTCGACTTACAAATCCAACAAATATAAAAGAGTTAGTTGGAAGAGCCGATACACTTAATCCTGCAATTGCAGCACATGGACCAGGAATTGGAATTACTTGAAATCCTGCATCAGTAATCGCCCTTATGAGTTTATATCCTGGATCAGATATAAGAGGCGTACCAGCATCAGATACCAATGCTAAATCAAAGCCTTGCGATAATTTTTCTATAAATAGATCGATTCTTGACTCTTCATTGTGTTCGTAGCAGGAGATGACGGGCGTATCAATTTGGTAATGTGAGAGAAGTTTTGCTGTATGTCTTGTATCTTCAGCGGCAATTAGGTTGACCTCTTTAAGAGTTCTTATAGCTCTAAATGTTATGTCTTCAAGGTTACCTATAGGAGTTGCTACAACGTAGAGAATACCACTTTGTTGGGATTTAGATAGCGTAAAAGGCATTGGGTATAATTTCCATCTGATACTTCCCATTTTGGAAAAGGAGCGTCATCACATCAAATCTAATTCTGGTATCAACGACTTTTTTTTCTCTGATATAGTGCAATGCTGCTGAAATTATCTTTTTTTGTTTTGAGAGAGAGACAGCTTCAGCAGGGAGACCATATCTTGTAGAGTTCCTCGCCTTTACCTCAATAAAGACCAATGTATCAATACTTAATATATCTTGACCGTTTGGAGTAGATTTACAAGATGCAATAATATCAATCTCTGCCCATCTTGTTCTGTAATTTCTCTCAAGTATCTTATACCCTTGATTTTCAAGAAACATAGCTACTGACTCTTCTGCTTGTTGTCCAAATTTCATAGTCAACTCTATTTTATAGGTGACGCCCTTTAAATGTTTTTCTATGAGTGACACCCTTTAAATGTTTTTCTATGAACAGGTGAAGGTCCATAAATAGCGATCGCCTCTTTATGTGCTTTGGTCGGGTAGCCCTTATGTTTGTCAAATCCATAACAGGGGTATTGAAGATGAAGTTCTCGCATAATATTATCTCGTGTAACTTTAGCAAGTATTGATGCAGCAGCAATGGAAACGGATTTTGCATCACCATGCACAATCGTCTCTTGGGCTATAGAGCTTATGTTAATCTTAAATATTCCGTCAACAAGTAGATAGTCAGGATATATTTCTTTATTAGACGTTGCAATATTCTCAACTGCTCGTTTCATTGATAGAAGAGAAGCCTGTAAAATATTTAATCTCTCAATCTCTTCAGGTGTAGCAATAGCAGTTGCTGCTGCAATTGCATTCTCAATTATAATAGAATAAAATTTTTCTCTTTTTAATGGGGTGAGCTGCTTTGAATCGGCAAGACCTTGGCATGAAAAATTGCGTGGGAGTATAACAGCAGCAGAGACAACAGGTCCTGCAAGTGGACCTCTACCAGCCTCATCAACACCTGCTATATACATATATCCTTTTGATGTAGCATTATCTTCAAATGACCACATAGGGTATATCATATTTTGACCAGCTTTCTTACTACTCCTCGTTTCCCCTTATCAAAATTCGCTGTATGATTATCGTATCCTGATAAGAGGCGGGTGAGGTTGGCGAATAGTTAGTTGTGTATATAAAGTTTTTCTTTAATTCTTGCAGCTTTACCGCGAAGATTTTTAAGATAATAAATTCTTGATCTGCGAACACTACCTCTAGTTATAACTTCAATTTTATCAATTGCTGGTGAATTCATAGGAAAAATTCTCTCCACTCCAACACCGCCTGATATTTTTCTTACTGTAAAACGGCTACTTGAAAGCCCTTTACTCCTTTTAATTACAACACCTTGAAAAGCCTGAATACGATCTTTTTCACCTTCGCTTATTTTAACATGCACCTTAACTGTATCCCCTGCTCTAAAATCTGGCAAATCAAGACGAATCTGCTCTAATTCCAACTGCTTAATAACATCCATCGTTATAGTTCCTCCATATAAATCAAATTATAATTATATTTTTCAATCAAATCATAAATAATCAATAAATCTACAATTCCAATTGGTAGCAAGTATAATAAAATATATTAATTATCAATTAACTAACTCATTTAATCCATTATAATGACGAGAAATTCTATCTAAAATAATAGAGACTGCTGACCTAACAGACAGATGATTATACCCTGTTCTACCATAGACTGGTTCAAGAATAAACTCGCAATTTTGTATAAAATCGTGAGTCATTCCCCATGCTGTTCCAAATGCTATTAGGTATGATTCATTACTTGTAAATTTTTTAGAAAGAGCTTGTGTAGTAATAATATCTTTATTCAAACTGTTATGTTGAATAGCACTTGTAGCAACAGTTATGACAGGTTCATTTCGCTCTGCTTCTATCTCCATTACAGCATCTTCAAATGTTGAAACCACCCTTATTAACTCTAATGCTTTTTTTCTAAATGGATTTAACTCTCCGCCAATTCCGTCTGTCCAGTGTTGAATGACCTCATGTGCAAGAACCTGTTGATCCATAAGCGGAGTTATAACATAAAAGCCTCTAACTCCAAAGGTCATTGAAGCTCTTGCAATATCGTGCATATCAATTGTTGTAAGAGCTGAGGCAATTGTCGAACCTATTTTATTGGATACAGGGTAGTGGATAAGTGCAACATATAAATTATCAATACCGTCTCTGTTTAGACTCTCAATATTGTCCAAATTTGTTCTCTCTAAAAGAGTATTATCTACCAAGTTAGTTTACCAATTTACCAGCAGCTTAGAATATAAATTTTTCAATTCTATTAGACCAATCTTTAAGCTCTTTATGCCATTGTTTTAAAATAGCTTTTTCTTTATCAGAACAACAATCTTTTTCAAAAAGATCAGGGCGTTTTAAAAATGTTCTTTTTAGAGAGGACTCCTCTCTCCAAAGTTCAATTTTTTTATGATTTCCAGAAAGCAGAACATCAGGCACTGGAATCCCTTCAAAAACAGGAGGTCTTGTGTAATGAGCATGTTCAAGTCGACCATTTCTAAATGAATCCATTTCAGCAGATTCATCGCTACCAAGAACACCGGGTATGAGCCTACTAACCGCATCTATAATAACCATAGATGCCAATTCTCCCCCGGTCATTACATAATCTCCAATAGAAATCTCATCATCAATAAGTTGGCTTATAACTCTTTCATCAATACCCTCATACCTACCGCAGACAAAAATTAGCCCCTGCGTTGCAGAGGCTAATTTACAAGCTATCTCTTGATTAAAAGGAGTTCCTTGTGGTGACATCAAAATTACTTTTGATTCTGGAAATAATTCTTTAGCATCTCTAATAGCAACCGCAAGCGGTTCTGGTCTCATCACCATGCCACAACCGCCGCCATAGGGTCTGTCATCAACACTGTTATGTTTGTTAAATGCAAAATCCCTAATATTTATGGCAGACCCTGAAATAATATTGCTTGCTATGGCACGTCCAACCATTCCATGGCTAAAAAAAGACTCTATCAACTCAGGAAACAGCGTTAAAACTGTAAAGTTAACCTTTTTGAGCTTACTGTTCATCTTTTAAGCCGGGTGGAAGATTAACAGACATTTCACGATTATCTAAGTCAACTGATAGAACAACCCATGACAAAGCAGGAATAAGTATCTCTTTATTCTCTTCCTTGTTAAATTTTATCTTACCTTTGCAACTATCTTTTTGTTCATAGTGAACATTTGACTTAACAACAAAAACATCATTGCTTCCAGTTGGTATGATATGATCAACAACACCAAGGTAGCCTAAATTAACATCTATAACTTTGACACCTACAAGGTCTTGCCAGTAGTAAGTATCTGATTCAAGCTCAGGCAGACTTTCTCTTGATATAAAAATGCTCTTTCCAACAAGAGTCTCTGCAATTTCACGGTTTACCCCTTCAAATAGGGCTATAACCCCTTTTTTATGGGAAGCAGATTTTACTAATTTGTACCAAGCTCCAAAATTCCCTCTGCTGACTCCTATAAAAAAAAAGAGCCCGGAAGCAAATATCTCAGATGATTCAGCAAAAGATTTTATCTTAACATACCCTTTTATGCCGTGAACCCCATTTATCTCTCCAATCGTAATAAGTTCGCCTTCTTTTAACATTTGGTTATTAACATGTGGCATTTGGCATTTTCATATTTGGTATTTCTTAAGAGTTTTATTCACATTAGTATTTTGAATCTATTTTAACTTTTGCTACTACATTCTTATTCAACGATCTCCAGAACGGTACGTTTTTTCAGTTTCGCAGATGCAGCACTCAAAATTGTTCGCATAGCTCTTGCCGATCTGCCCTGTTTTCCGATAACCTTTCCCAGATCCTCTTTTGCCACCTTAAGCTCCAGTACAGAAGTCTTACTTCCTTCAACCTCTGAAACCTCTACCTCATCAGGATTGTCAACCAGTGCCTTTGCAATGTATTCAATTAGCTCTTTCATAGTTCAATCTGCTCCTTATCCTTAAATATTGGGGTGTTGAGAATTTGGGTATGAATCTATTAAATTAATAATTTTAAGAAGGGTTAGAGTTAAAGCCCTCTTTTTTTAGAATGCTTTTTACAGTAGTTGTTGGTTGGGCACCAACACCAATCCAGTATTTTATTCTATCATTTTTTAACGTAATTGCAGCTGGCTCAACCATTGGATTGTAGGTTCCCAATGTTTCCAAAAATCTTCCATCTCTTGGAGATTCATTATTTGCAGCTACAATTCTGTAAAATGGCTTCTTTTTTGCCCCGCCTCTTGCTAATCTTATTTTTACGGACATCTTAATTTTTCTCCTTAAAACGGCAGCATATTCTTTAAAGAACGAAGACCGCCTTTATTAAATTGTTTCACAACTTTCATGGTTTGAGTATAACTTTTGAGAAGTTTATTCACATCTTGAACAGTAGTGCCGCTTCCCAATGCGATTCTTTTTTTTCTGCTCCCCTTGATAATATTGTGATCTCTTCTCTCATTAGGTGTCATGGAGCGAATGATGGCTTCGATTCTGACAAACTCTTTGTCATCAATGTTCATGTCATTAAGCTGTTTTTTATTAACACCAGGGAGCATTCCAATAAGGTCTTTAAGTGATCCCATTTTTCTTACAGAACCTATCTGTTCCATAAAGTCTTCAAGGGTAAACTGATTTTTTTTAAGTTTTCTTTCAAGCTCTTCAGCTTTTTTTATATCAACTGCAGCTTGAGCTTTTTCAATAAATGAGAGAGTATCTCCCATGCCGAGAATTCTTGACGCCATTCTGTCAGGATGAAATGGCTCCAAGGCCGTTGTTTTTTCACCAACACCAATAAATTTAAGTGGCTTACCCGTTACTGCTTTAATAGATAGAGCTGCACCACCTCTGGCATCTCCATCCATTTTTGTGAGAATCACCCCATCTAAATCAAGACGGCTATCAAACGATTGAGCAATATTTACAGCATCTTGACCTGTCATAGCGTCAGCAACTAAAAGGATTTCTGATGGTTTAACCCGTTTTTTTATAGCCTCAAGCTCTGACATCAACTCATCATCAATGTGGAGTCTGCCTGCTGTATCAAAAATTAGGGTATCGCATCCTTTAATAATTGCTGATTTTACAGCTTCACTACATATATCAACGGGCAACATATCTGTAGTTGATGGAAATACAGGCACATCTAACTGTGTTCCAAGTTTTTGTAACTGATCAATAGCTGCTGGGCGATAAACATCAACAGGAACAAGATATGGCTTTCTGCCACTTTTTCTCAGAAACAAGGCAAGTTTCCCAGCAGTTGTGGTCTTTCCCGATCCTTGTAAGCCTACAAGCATCAATGAAGCAGAAGAGCCTTTTTCAAAAGAGAATCCTTCATGGGTATTACCCATCATTTGGGTAAACTCATCATAAACGATTTTGATAATTTGCTGTCCCGGGGTCAAGCTATCCATCACATCTTGACCTAATGCTCGCTCTTTTATATCTGCTATAACATTTTTTGCAACCTTGTAATTAACATCAGCTTCAAGAAGGGCAAGCCTTACTTGCTTAAGACCCTCTTCTATGTTTTTCTCAGTAAGAACGCCATGTCCTTTGAGCTTTTTAAAAACAGAATTAAGTTTATCACTTAGATTGTCAAACATAGAATTAAAATCAGACCTCAAACACTATTTTATATGAAAATATATATAACTTGATTTAGCCTTTACAGCTTCATTTTTTGTTCTATCCGCGAGCATTATCAATATAAAAAAATTAAGCCACAGATCAGGTATAAATTATCTCGCTTTAAAAAAATCCCTGAATTTAATATTTATTGCCATACAAGTCAAGAAAAATTCCGAATCTCTTTGTCGATGCAGTAGGTCAAATAACACAAACTATTAAGCCGATCAATTTAGCCGCATCAAAGCCTCTGTAGTGTCAAGCATTCTGTTTGCATATCCCCACTCATTATCAAACCATGCAAGTATTTTAACAAGATTATTGCGACTTACCCTTGTTTGATTTCCATCTACTATAGATGATCTTGAATCGTGGTTAAAATCGCATGATGCAAGAGGCTCTTCTGTATATCCAAGTATTCCTAAAAGCCTCACGCCTAAAGCAGAATCTTTTACACCATACGCAGCATCTTTTAAAATCTCATTTATCTGATTTACAGAAATAGACTTTGATAAAATAAGAGTCATATCTAAAGCAGAGACATTTATTGTTGGAACTCTCATTGATACAGCTTGAAATTTACCTTTCATTTCAGGCAATATCCGCTCAATGCCCTTTGCAAGTTCTGTATTCACAGGAATGATCGATTGACCAGCACATCTTGTTCGTCTTAAGTCGTGGTGATGATATGCGTCAATCACGGGTTGATCATTCATTGTTGAGTGTATAGTTGTGATGATACCCGACTCAATTCCAATAACATCATTAATAACCTTGAGAATAGGAATACCACAATTTGTAGTGCATGAAGCGTTTGATATAATAGTATGTTCTTTTGTTAAGATATGGTCATTTATGCCAAATACAATAGTTGCATCAACATCATCTTCTGCTGGTTGAGAAAATATAACCTTTTTTGCACCGTTTTTTATATGTCCCTCTGCTTTTGCCCTTGATGTAAAAGAACCTGTGCATTCAAGCACAATATCAACACCAAGCTCTTTCCATGGGAGATTGTATATTTCGCTTTCGTGGCTTAAACGGATATAATTGTTGTTTACATAAAAATCGTTGCCACAGATTTCAACCTGACCTGAAAATCTGCCGTGAGTGGTATCATATTTTGTAAGGTGTGCAATGGTTTTAATATCTGCAAGCTCATTTATTCCAACCACTTCAAGCTCTCTGTAGTGGTGAGATTCATATAATGCTCTAAGTATAGACCTGCCAATTCTTCCATATCCATTTATTGCAATTCGATAAGACATTTAACTTTAGCCTTTTGATATTATTATAACCGCCATTATGGCACTGGGCTCACACCATAGATTATCTCTTTTAATAATAAAAATTTTGTGTTTTAATTTGTAATTATGGAAAAAATATCAGAGATTAAATGCCCCAAGTGTGGTTCCCCCACAACATCGATATTG
>JADGBE010000101.1 GCA_015231615.1 Desulfamplus sp.
TTTAACAGCCTTTTATCTGGCGTAATAACCCCTACCCACCAACCTTTAAAATCTGATTTTAGCTTTTTACCAATATTATTAAAAATCTCTTCAACATACTGTTTTTCTCCAATACGCCTGCCATAAGGGGGGTTTAATATCAAAAATCCCTTTTGATCTGTCAACTTTTCAGGCACAACATCAAAAAAATTGCTATGTATAATTTCAATTTGCGATGATGGGGTTAAGTTATCAGCCTTTAGCCTATCAACCACCTTTTTTAGCCCCTCTAAAATATTGGCATCTTGATCAACTGCAAAAATAGATGATCTATTGTCATAACAAGGAGTTAAAATCTGATTTAGAGCCACTTTTTTAAGGTGATTTAACTGCCCTAAACTAAAACATTGCCAATCTTGAAATGCAAACTGCCTAAAAAAACCTGCTGGAATGCTATTTGCCATCATAGCTGCCTCAAGTGTAAATGTCCCTGACCCGCACATTGCATCAATCAGAGGAAGCGTTTTAGCCCCTTTTTTATCACTAAAATTTGGATATTTAAGGGCTGAAAGTATTGCAAATGCAATTGTCTCCCGCAAAGGTGCAACGCCAACATTCTCTTTTAATCCTCGTTTGTGTAAAAGCTCGCCGCTGCTATCTATGGAGATTTCAAATTGATCATCTTCTGCTCTTATTAGAACTGTTTGACTCTTTTTAGGGCTGTCTGGTTGGATAACACTATAATTGTCTTTAAAAATTTTATTAAAATGTTCATAAACTATCAATCTTGCCCTATCTGTAATTGCATCTGTGTGATAGAGCCTTGATCTTGATGTTGATGCCTCAAAATGAAGCGTACAGAGAAGATCAGAATCAGGCTGAGACTCAAAAATAGCAGATGGTTTAAAATATAGCTCCCACTCAATTTCACTAAATTTTTTCTCAAAAGTTCTAAAATTTTCAGCCTTAAACTTGGCAATACGCATTAAAATTTTAGATGGGCTTCTTAAATAGAGATTAGCAGCATAACAACCCTTTACAGATGTTGTAAACTCAACCCCTCCTTTAATTGTATCAATATCTTTAAACTCAATTGATTTATCCTCTATATCCCCAAATTTTTGGTTCAACCTAACAATCTCTTTTTGGCACAAACCTTTAATTCCAGGAGCACAAACAGCAAAAAAACGGTGCTCTCTTGCTGTAACTCTTCTTTTTACCCTTTTTTCTAAGGTGGTTTTGGGTGTCATTTGTAAGTTACCTCATAATGTAAGATATTTTGTAATTTTAAATAACATAAAACATCTATTAATATAATCTATAAGTTTGGGTTTAAGTAGTGAAATTATCAATTTGCATCTTAGCTATTTTTTATTTATCTCTTTGCCAACTTTATTGTTAATAAATCGTAGCTATTGAGTTGTAATTTTAAAAACATATTAGATTTTTTAAGAGTATCATACACCTTTACAATGTTAAATATTTTATTTTCTAAGAGTAGTTATAGAATTATACGTATAATAATTGGTGGAATTTTTATCTACTCAGGATTAGTTAAAATCAGTGATTTATCAGCTTTTGTATCAGTAATTCATGCCTTTGGATTAGTGCCAGTAGGAGAACTTAGAGCCATTGCAGCCATTGTGATCTCCTTAGCTGAAATCATAGCTGGTATTGGTTTAATTTTTGATATTAAAGGCTCGTTGGCTCTTATTTTTTCTATGCTAACCCTTTTTATGATTGTTTTAATATACGGTATTAAGATGGGATTTGACATTGATTGTGGCTGTTTTGGCAGTGATGATCCAGTTGGAGCTGCATTTCATGGATTACGTTCCTCGTTAGTAAGAGATTTGATATTTATCAGTGCTGTTATCTATCTATATATTTGCAGAAAAATCAATAGGTTTAAACCTGTTTCAATAGTTGGATATTGGAAGCAGTTTGCATTTAAAAAATAATTTTAACTATTTAATCAAAGGAGAGTTTTAAAAAATGTGTTCCTGTAAATAATTCCGTGCTGTTTGCAAGAGTCTTTTAAGTATCTATATTTGGCTATTTTGTAGATTATACTGGCTTAAAAACAGATTAATATCCATGCTTTATCGGAAGGATATTATACTATATATAATTATTGTACCATAATATCTGCTAACCAGATAAGAAATCAAATATAATTGCCAACACAGCACAGAATTATTTACAGTAAGAGATATTTTATATGCAGCTCCTCAATCTCTGAATCAGCAATATATACCTTATATTCCTTTTCAACTCTCTTTAGAAGAAATTGAGCTTCACCAAATTCGTCAATGAAAACAGCTATAGAATGCCTTTTAAAGATATTTTCCAAATCTTTTTTGAACCACTTGTCAATCATGCCATGCCTCTTATAATTATACACTTGAACAGATTACCATCACGATCATCTATAAAATCAATTGCTGGATAATTTTCTAAAGCCCTTAAAATCCCAGAGCCATAACCGCGATATGGAAGAATATGATTTGCAAACGATGCTAACACAGGATTACGGCTGTTTGAGTTACCAGCTTTGATATTTTCAACTGTAAGGTTATTTGGTAAATTGCCTGGGCTTATAATTTCAACTCTATCTGCAAAAACAAAGACTCTTATAGGTGCAGATATAAAATAATCACGATGCACTAAAGCATTTACAATAAGCTCTTCTAAAACAATGCGGGGAATTTCAGGCTCTCCTTGACTATTAACAGTTTGCTCTCCTTGAATATGTCTGATGTTTGAAAGGACAAAATTCATTGTCTGATGAAATATGTCTGACATTTTGCCGCTAATATCACGACTATCTATATAATTACCGCCTGTTATTTTTTCACCCGGAAAACAGCCAGCCTTTACAATAAATGATGGAAGACGGTTAGATGGATTTTTACTGAACAGCAATGCTCCTGTTAAGTTAAGTGTTCCATTATGCCCTAAATTCATATTGTTTATTATCTGTTCTAACGGCATCTGCTGGTTTTCTAAAGAATCTCCATACCGTTTTTGAAAAAAAGTTCGGAAATAATCCATATCTAAATCAGGAATAGTTAATCCGTTTGCCAAAACTTCATCTGCATGAATAAGACCTGATCGTTGAAAGAGCCTTTGAATCTCTTCACGAGATGTTGCCTTTCTTTTGTCTGCACCGTTTTTTACCCAGAAAATTCCATTTTTATCTTGATAAGGCTTATTAATTCCAGCAGGTATATTAACAACCAGTATTAACGTATTATTAAGAAATATATTCTTTGTAGTTGGATTAATTGCAGGTTTTACATTCTGGCTTGATGTGTTTGATATAAGCTGGTTAAGCCTTTTAACATCTTCACTTGTTAATCCTGATATAGAGCCGTCATCATCAACACCAATAAAAATTCTGCCACCTTTTCCATTGGAAAAAGCCACCATCTCAGCAGCCAATGAGTCTGCATTTGTTATATTTTTTTTAAACTGATTCTCGCTATCTTCACCCTGAGCTAAAATCTGCATGATCTCTATGGTTTCCATATCTGATAAATCTCCTTACGGCGATTAAATGCCTCTTTTCCACCCTCCATAATCTCTACAACTGCCTTTTGTATATTCAAATCATCAACGCTTCCGCTATTAACAGAAACAGTATCGTCCATAAATGAACATGCAAAAACCTGTTCTGCATCTCCGAGCACTGGAATATTTGGATTGTGTGTTGCAAATATGAATTGAACATCAGATTTAATCTGGCGGATTAGTTTTATAACATCTTCATAAATAGTCTGGTTATCAAGATCATCTTCTGGCTGATCAATTATGACAACATCATGTTCCTGCTGGCTTAAAACAAAAAGTATCAGTGCAGAAGCCCTCTGACCCAATGAATGCTGCTGCAACTCTTTACCTCGATATGTAATAGTAAAACTATTTGGTGTCTGATAAGTAAGAACAGTTTTTAAATTTTTTTGAATCAGCTCTTTCACTGTCTGAGAATTGCTGCCAAAATGTTTCTCAGCATTTTCCAAATCGTTATACACACCAATAAAATCCTGATAGTTCTCAGCAATACGCTGACATGCAGCTTCGCGGACTCCGCTTCCTTTAAACAAATCTTTCATAAAATTAATAAATGAGTGCTTATCCTCTTTATAACCTGAAACAATTGAAAGAGAGCTGCTTTTTTCTCCTACCTTATCAAGTTCATTCTTGATGATTGTAAACTCTTTATGCCAAAGCTCATTAAGTTTATGAAGCTCTTCTCTTAGCAACTCTTCATAGGCTCTCTTTTGGGTTTCCTGTTTAGAGAACTCTGAAATAAGCTGCTCTGCTATTGCCAGCTTTTTTTTCAGACTTAAAAATTCATCTGAACTTATGTGATGGGTATTATTGCTTTTAAGGTCTATAGCCAACTTCCTTTCAATATCAGCAAACTCTTCAACCAAACTTTTACGTATTTCATCAAGCTCAACGCTCTTTTTTCCAAGCTCATCTTTTGCATTATCTGCTTTTGTTAATGACTCCCTGATTTGATATACAATTTCAATAATTATGGAATAATCAGAGTAAAAGCGTTCAAACAGTTCAGGGTTATGTTTGGAAGTGTAGCCTGCAAAATTACGAATATCATCTTCATATCTTGCTAAAATCTCCCGCAAAGCTGCAACAAACTCATCTACTAATGAAACACCTTTTTTCAGGGTTCTGATATCAGTATCAAAATCAAGCCTTTTCTGGAGTTTCTCCTCAACACCATGATCTTTATAAAATTTAAGACGGTGTTCAGTATCAAGTTTTATATCTCTTTGCTCCTCAATCTGCTCCTTGATATTAACAACTTTAGTCAGGCGGTCAACAATTTCACAAACCCTTATTTTCTGGTCATCAATTTCATGTCTGACTAAATCAAGTTTTGAACCAATGAGTTTATCAACAAGGTCTTTTTCAAACCCTTCTCCTGTAGCTGAAAGGTCTTTTTGACCAAAATAGATAGGCTTATGTATAACAGTTTCACGAATAGAGACTCCGGGCTGCAATTTATTATCAATCAGAACATCTGAAAAATTCTCTTTCCAGACACGCCTGATTTGATATTGTTCTCCATATCTGTCAACAGCATTAATAACCACTCTTCCGCCACTGCCCATAATAAAAGCTACAAGCCTCTTTTTATATTCTATATCTCCTGCCTTATCTCCAAATGGAATATCCAGAACATAACGTATCACTTCAAGAATTGAAGATTTGCCGCTCCCCCGAATACCTATCAGTGTATTAAGTTCAGGTGAAAAATTTATCTCTTTACCTGATAATCTGCCTAACTCAAAACTGATGCTTTTTATATAAGAGTGTTTATATGGTTTAATCTTCTTGCAGACACGGCTTTTGTAATCAATAAGTGCAAACTTTACAGCATCAAATGAAAAAGCCCCTAATTTTAAATAACAGGGCTGGTTTAGTTCAATATGATCAGGAATTATAAAATAGTCTTTAGATACTTTGTCCAGCTCTTCAACTACCTGTAGAGTGTTTTTATCGCTTCTTCCATTTTTACTCTGATATTCTGAAACAGCCTTACCTAAAAACATTGTATTTATAAACGAAGATATATAATCATTTTCATTTTCCAGCCATTTTTCATTGAATACTATAAGTGTGTGAATCCCATTAGCACCATCATTTACAGAGAGTTCAACACCAGGGAGCAGATAAATTTCCTCTTGTTTTGCTTTTTTTCTTAATGCTTTAAACTCTCCCGCATCAAATTTATTATGATTGGTGATTACGCCAAGCTGAATTCCACCAGCTTTTAAGGCAGCTACATAATCTGTTATAAAGCTATTCTCTTCAGCATCATATTGAAACTCTTTGTCAGCCTTTGTATGAAGATGAAAATCTGCCCGAAGCCAAGTTGAACCATGTTTAAATATCTGATAATCTTTAGAAAGATCGCCCATTAGATAAACCTCTTAAAAACTAAAAGCTCAAATTATGTAAATTATGACTTTTACAAGCACTATTCTTCTTTCAGCATCTCCAAAAGATCGCCTCTTCTGAATGTTGCTGATAACTGCTGCAAAGATATTTTCCGCTCTCCATAACATTTTACCAGTCCAGACCTAATTAAATCTGATGCTCTTTTATGGTAAAGCTCAATGCTGCTCTCAAGCGATTTAACAAGCTCATCATAATTACGATGGTTTACATTATTAATAGACAATTTATGATCAGACAAAAGCGTTCTGCCGATAACCATTGCAATATAATAAGAAGCATAAGGTAAAAAATCTATTTCTGAATAGCCTGCCCCTTCAAGACGCTTACGCTCATTCTCAACTTTTCTAAAAATAGTAACAGCTAATAAAGCCTGTGCTGCATTTAAATTTTTAAATATCTCTTCATACAATTTACCAAAATGTTCTCTACGTAAAAACTTTGCCTGATGGGGCTTTTCTATCCATACAGCAAGCACTGATTCAGCAACTAAAGAACTTGATACCTTTTTTTCTGCTGCCTCTTTCTCATCTTTCTGCTTCTCCCGCTGTCTTTTATAACTGTATCCAAAACCCTTAATACCCAGCTCCAACTGCTTTTGAATCTCATCATTAGACCTTAAATCCCGTAAATCAACAGGATTTTGGTTATTTGTCGCATAGGTAATGTCACGGACAAAATCCTGATCATCTTCTGCAAGTTCATATATTCTTACCATGACATATATATTTTCATATTCAGCAAACAGATCAGGATCATTGAGCGTCTGCTGAATTGTCTTACAGGTTTGACCTCCATTAATAACCTGCATACCTTCAAGTTTAACCTGATAATTGCTGCCTTGCAGTGCATTGTATCTAAATTTTCTGCAAATAACAGTGATTCCATTATTGAAAAAATAAAAATTACCCCTCTGTTCAGGCTCTTTTAATGTTCTGTGAATTGCTAAATTTACCCTGTTTGAATGCAATCCAAGATACCTTCTAATATTTCTCTCCAAAAGCAGATCGCTATGCTTTTCAAAAAGCTCTGCTATTACAGATACCTTAACCTTGCCAACCAGTATCCTTCTAAAATTAAAGTCCTCAACAACAGCCTGACCAGAAAAAAGCAGAGTATCATTAACTGACTTTGTTTTTCTTAAAATATCAATTATTGAATCATGGTTAAAATGAACCCACTGAATCTGATTTTCTGGAAGTTTTGACTGATCTATCCATAGTTGTGCCTGAGCATTCCATTTTGCTCCGTTATTGCATAAAATAACCCGCACATTCGGAATATATCCATCACGCACAAGAGAGCGGATCTCTTCAATTTTCGGCTTTATTACAGGATTTAACTCAATATGCTTATCAGGATCAAATAAAGTTCCTACTGTATTAACTACTTTTTGAACCGCGTTTTCAGGAAAATTTGCATCTCCGCCTAAATCTTTTACTTTGTATTTCCCCTGAAATATAGTTACAAGAAATTCACCGTCTTCCACCTCGCTAATATGAAGACCATCAACACCTGCATCATTGCCGCCATCTGTTAAAAGTTCTGCTGCTTCATCCATAGATATTTCAAGACAGTTGGACATACACA
>JADGBE010000102.1 GCA_015231615.1 Desulfamplus sp.
AGCTTCCGTGTATTTTGATGCCAAATTTTATCTTGAAGAAAACCCTGATCTTAAGAGTGCTTTCGGTACAAATTACGTGGCGGCATTTACCCACTGGATAACTGAAGGACTTTCCGATGGAAGAGTAGCTTCTCCACATTTTAATATTCACTCTTATCTTAAAGCAAACCCTGATCTTAATGCGGCTTTCGGTACAAATTATGCGGCGGCATTTATCCACTGGTTAGGTCAAGGACTTAGTGAAGGAAGAATAACGGTTGATGAGGAATAATAGTGGGGTGGAGTATGGCAGAAAATGAGCCTCAATCAGGCGGCATATATGATAGTTACGAAGAACAAGCATCTGAGTGGCTTGCACAATCAGTTGACTACATTCAGCAGTTCTACGATGAAAATGCAGACGCGAGTATCAGGGAATATGTCAGACATAAACCTGGACTCAGCCTTATGATGGCAGGATTTGCGGGGCTGATTACTGGTGTTGTTTTGCGACACAGATAGTTTGCGACGCAGATAGTTTGCGACGCAGATAGTTTGCGACACAGATAGTTTGCGACACAGATAATTTGAGACACAGATAATTTGAGACACAGATAATTTGAGACACAGATAATTATTATGATGCACAGATGTTATCACGAAGATAAATTACGATACAGACAAGAAGGGGGTGTTTCCAATTAACAACGGGGGTGTAAATAAATTCCCTGCAATAGAGCGTGAATCATTTACTGAGTTGCTGGGTCAACTTGCCAGCAACTCAGCCACGATGATTCACAACGAAATTGAGCTTGTGATTCAGGGATTTCGAGAAAATGCAAGAGCTGTTCGCTCCGGAGGGTTAACAGTCGTGATAGGATCTCTCACCATTTTTGCAGCATTGATCTTTTTTTGTGCTGCACTGTTCATCAAACTCACTTCTTACATGACTCCCTTTATTGCAGCACTTGCTATTGGAGGGATACTTGCTTTAAGCGGCATCGTTATTGTCGTTATCGGCTACAGGCAATTGAAGAAATCGATCTCTGAAACATGAAATACCGATTCTTGAAGCATGAAATATTGCTTTGCAAAACACATAAAAGAGTTGGGACACTAAATAAGGAGGAAACAAATGTTGGGAAAAGAGTATTTAAATAATAAAAAGGAAGCTGATGCAGAGCGAAGTTCTAAAGATATACGTCAGGATATAGCAGATGGAGAAGATGAGATTGCCCATACAGTGGAGCAGATAAACGATAGAATAAGAGAAAAATTGGATTGGAGAGGATATGTGAGGGAGTATCCGTATTGGGCAATAGGAGGTGCTGCTGGTATTGGCTATCTTGCATCAGGACTGTTCATAAAACGTGCCACTCCCATGGAGCAAGCTATGGATTCTATTGTCAGGGAAATTCGTGGTTCACTCAATGGTCTGCTAAACAAAAATACTGGACCTGGGGTGATTAAGATGACCCTTCTGGGTATTGCCACCAAGGCTGCCACCATCTGGATAAAAAATGCAGCTTCACCAGATATGCGGACTGGTAATTCGCCAGATATTCCGAATTATGGTGGGGTAGATATGCCAAGTCATTAGCCGTAGGGCTAAGTTATAAAAAGAAGCCCTCTTAATAGGGCTTGGGTAAAAATCAGCCCAGAGCTTCAGCTTAGGGCGATATAAGTAGTACAATTATAACTAACCGTTAACATTAATTTTTATCAAGGAGACAACATGGAAGTCGAAAACAACAAAAGCAAAACTCACAAACATAGTGCTGCTCAAAACACAATGGAACAAGGTGCTAAGATGCGTGAAAAAGCAGAGGAGGCTGTAATTGATACTTATGAGAAAACAGCCGAAGCAATTGGCAATGCTTATGACAAAACGTCAGAAGCAATAGGCAGTGCATACGATAAAACGTCCGAAGCAGTAGGTAACGCCTATGATAAAACATCTGAGGTTGTAAGTGATGCTTACGACAAAACATCTAAAGCTGTAGGCACAACCTATGGCGTAGTCATAAATTATGGCAGCGAAAATCCTGGCAAGACAATTCTTATCGCCTTGGGGGTAGGTGCAGGAGTGGGTTTTATCATAGGTGTAGGTGCAGCAGGCTCACGTCGCCGTAACGGCAGCAGATTTGCCCAGCCAGTGGTCAACGCACTCTCGGATATTGCAATGAGTTTTTTTCGTTAAAATGATTCAGCAAACTAAACTACCCTAAAATTAGAACAAAAAAGGAAAAATAAGCATGAAAAAAATAATGTATTGCATAGCACTGATAGCAACAGCAGCCTCTTTGACTCTGTTTGTCAGCAACCTGTCTGCATCAGACAGTGATGACACCATCGTATTAGCTTCAGAAAATTCTTATGTGTTCAAAACCTACCTCAAGAATGATGACATTCAAGTCAAGTCTTATGATGGCGTAGTTACCCTGACAGGAACAGTCTCAGAAGAGTCCAGCAAATCACTGGCAGAGGAGACCGTTGTGAGCCTGAACGGAGTTAAAAGCGTGGAGAACAAACTGGAAATAAAAGGTAAAGCTCCTGATGCCTACTCTGATGCATGGCTTATTACCAAAGTAAAAACAACCCTTTTTTTCCATAGGAACGTCAATGCTATGGCAACAGAGGTTTTATCAGAAAATGGAATCATAACTCTTCGCGGTGATGCAGACAGTGAAGCTCAAAAGAGCCTTACTGCGGAATACGCTAAAGATGTTGACGGTGTAAAAAATATTAAAAACGAAATTACAGTGTTAAATCCCATGATGAAAAAGAGTGAGAAAAATATTGGGCAGACGCTTAGTGCAATGAGTGAGGCGATTGATGATGCGTCAATCACAGCTTTAGTCAAGACAGCATTGTTGTATCATCGTTCTACCAGTGCAATCAAAACAACTGTTGAGACAAAAGACGGAGTGGTTACTCTTGGGGGCATTGCAGGTAACGCGGCTGAAAAAGACCTTGTAAGCAAATTTGCGAATGATGTTCACGGAGTAAAAGATGTTGTGAACAATATGCAAGTAACAGTCAAATAGAGAGCATCAAATAGAGGGTAATAGATGCCTCCTTCCTTTGACAAGGCGGCGGGGGAGGAGGAGGGGCTAAACTTAACAAAGTAGAATTATATGGAGAGAAAAAAGATGAAACTAAATCAATCGCTCATATCTGTTTGTAGTATGATTTACCTTACTGTTTGTCTTATGTTTATCACAGGGAATGCCCAAGCTGAAATTAAACCAGGTGCAATTACCATAAGCCCGTCTATCGGCGGATATCTTTTTGAGAATAAAGAGAATTTTGAAGACGATAATATGGTCTATGGATTGGGGTTGGGCTATTATTATGATGAACACTGGGGCGTTGAAGCTGTTTTCAATTATATAGACACAAAGATTGAGCTTGGTAGTAACGAACGCGATGTAGATGTCTATCTTAACCATATTGATGTTCTCTATCATTTCATGCCTTACTCCGAACTTGTTCCCTATATTGCAGCAGGTGCAGGCGTAATTGTTTTTGATCCTGACGATACACACACAAAGAAGTCCAGACGGCAATCACAAAAGTCATGTAAGGACGCAATTGTTTTTGATCCTGACGATGCACACACAGATAATGATTTTGCAGCCAATTACGGCGTCGGTCTTAAATACGCTATGACCGAAAATGTCTCGCTCCGTGCAGATGTCCGTCATGTTATCTGCATTGACGACAGCACACAAAATAACCTTCTCTATACTGCTGGACTTACTATTGCATTTGGCGGCAAGACAGCAAAAGAAAGAACTTCAACAGTTGAATATTCTGAAAAGGCTGACAATAAAGTAGTTCTCTTAGCATCTGAATCAGAGTTTGAAAAAAAGGTTGCGGTTGCAGCGACTGAAGAGGATGTAGTTATTCTTGCTTTTGAGGATGTACATTTTAACTTTGACAAGTCAACACTTACGCCTGAAGCTCAGATGATACTCAAAAGAAACATTCAGATACTCAAAGACAACCCGCAAGCTGAAGTCAGAATTGCAGGTTACACCTCTGCTTCCGGCACTTATCAATACAATCAGGAACTAAGTGAAAGAAGAGCATCTGCTGTCAGGGAATATCTCATCAGCGAAGGCATCATTACACCAGAAAGGCTCTCCCAAATAGGCTATGGAAAGTCAAACCCGGCAATGTACGAAAAAGCACCTAAAGAGATTTACTCAGAGGCAGCAAAGGCAAATATGAGAGTTCTTTTTGAAATTATCGTCAAGTAAGTGAGGCAATACAATAAAAGCAATCTCAAATTAAGACCGTGTAAAGTATAATTAAAGTAAATTGAGAGGAGAATCAAATGTTGTGGACCATTGTTGTAATACTGATAATTATGTGGGTGTTAGGGCTTTTAAGCAGTTATACGTTGGGAGGTTTAATCCATATACTTCTGGTAGCTGCTGTTATCGTAATAGTGTTTAACCTAATCAGCGGCAGAAGAATAACTTAGGAATGGGAATTTAATAACACCAGAAATTACTCAAAGCTGGAATAAATTGAGTAGGGTTTAACCATGGTGAAACCCTACTCAATTTTATCGAATAACAATCAAGTTATGCAGGAAATATAACATTATAAAAGGAGGCAGCAGAATGAAAAAGTTACTTTTAAGAGTATTGCTTTTGGCATTACTACTTATTCCTTTTTCAACTACGGCAGAGATACGACGGTTAGGCATCAGCATTTTTATGCCTCCGCTCATCGTACTTGAGCAGCCGCCAGATTTGATAGTGCTGCCTGAGACGTATGTCTATGTTATCCCTGATATAGATCAGAAGATATTTTTTTACGGTGGCTGGTGGTGGCGTCAGTGGGAAGGAAGCTGGTATCGTTCAAGGGAGTATAATTCAGTTTGGGATATCTATGCAGATGTTCCGTCTTTCTACAGCGATGTCCCCTTGAACTGGAAATATGACTACGAGGAGTCTAACTGGAGAGGGCTTCGATGGAATCACGAGCTGATATGTTACGAAGATGTTCAGCAGAACTGGAGTGTCTGGGAAGAAAAGAGATACTGGGAAAAGCACACCTGGGGTGTTCAAGGTTTAGAATCGACAAGAATGAAGAGGAGAACAGATGAAGGAGGCATCATCATTGCTTCGTCATCACCCGCATCTATCGTGTTTGTCTCACCACCCCAATTGATAGTGGTGCCTAAGACTAATATCTACGTCATTCCAGGTGTAGCAGCTGATATATTCTTTTACAGTGGCTGGTGGTGGCGTCCGTCAGAAGGACACTGGTATCGTTCGAAGAGCTACAATTCGGGTTGGGTCGGCTATTCAGACGTTCCATCTTTTTATAGAGAGATTCCCACAAACTGGAGAGGTGAATATAGGAGAAAGCGTTGGGAAGGACGTCAATGGAAACCTGAACTAATACCCCACCAACAGGTTGAGGGGAACTGGAGACGCTGGGAAAAGATCAATTATTGGGAGAATGAACGAACATGGGGTGTTCAAAATATAAAACCTGTGAGACGGTTGAAGCACCAATATATAGATGTAGAACCAGGAAATCGATCTCAACAACAATCCATAGGAACGCGGTTAAAACACCAATCTATAGATGCAGAACCAGGAAATCGATCTCAACAACAATCCATAGGAACGCGGTTAAAACACCAATCTATAGATGCTCGGCAAGAACAAGCCATAGATGCTCGGCAAGAACAATCTATAGATGCTCGGCAAGAACAAACCATAGATGTTCATCAACAGCAATTACGCCGGTAGGTAGAAAAGGTCAAAGCAGAGTGGAAATCAATATTCAAACAACAAACATGAAGCATAGTTAAAGGCAGGTAGAAATGAAAACAACCAAAATTATTGCCATCATACTTATTATTATAGGGATCACAGCTTTCGGATATCAGGGAATCACCTACACGACTAAAGAGAAAGTTGTTGATCTCGGTCCGCTTCAAATGACCGCAGAGACAACTAAAACTCTTCCGTTGCCGCCAATCGTTGGAGCTATAACTCTTGTGGGCGGTATCGTGTTGCTGTTCGCTGGAACAAGAAAAAGTTGATTTAAGCTAAACCAAAAACAATAAGAAGGAGAAGATGTTATGAAAACAAGATTTGTTATTCTTTCCATGTTTCTTATGCTTGTGCTGTTTTTTAGCATCAGCAGTTGCCGCAATTCAGGGGTGCCGTTTGTAGCAGGTGCAGTAGTTGGAGCAGTAGTAGCCGACACTGTAATCAGCAACAGACATGAACATAACCGTAATCGGTGTTATGAAACTGTAAACGGAGAATGGAGGCAAGGTCGTTACGGAAGAACATACTGGCACAGGTTTAGCCATCCAAAACGAGTAGAAGTGCCTTGCGATTAGATAATAATCTAATCGCAGTGGTGTGGGGGGAGCAATTTCCCAATGGTTGCGTCGAGTGGTTCATTCTTTGTAATGTGCGAGTATTGATAAAATCAGACAACAGATCATAAATTTACCCAAAAGGCTATATATGACCATAGGTCATATATAGCCTTTTAAATATTGTTTTTAACGACAACATCTTGAATGCTTTTTGAAGTGATTATCATTAAAAATCAGAGTGATAGGTGATAAGTCTTGAAGATTGTGAGATTGGCATAAAAATTGAATTGTTTTTTTTGAGTTCTTAAAAAGGCAGCAAATGATCTTTAAAAACTACAGATACAAGGAGACTCTTATGTTGCGGGAAATTGTTGCAATAATGAAAAGCGGGTGGGAAAAAGAGAGGAATCACATTTATCGACCACGTATTTGTCCATGACTGAACAAAATTTTGCTCATAAGGAAGTTCGCTTCTTTGTAATCGCGGCAGCACTCGTGATAATCATTGGGGGTATTAATCAGGCACAGTCAACTTTAGTTGGATTGCTTGTCTCAGTTTTCCTTGCCATACTTGGAAAGCCGCCGTTATTATGGCTTCAGGACAAACGTGTTCCTACTGTTGTAGCTGTGCTGCTTGTGGTTGCGTGTATGATAATAATCTTGCTGATTATCGGGGCGATTGTAGGTGCGTCCATCAACAGCTTTTATACCGAGCTGCCTGTCTATCAGACTCGAATAGATGAGCAGGTCTCATCATTTAAGTCGTTTTTAGCAACCAAGGGAATACGAGGAAGCATGGGAAATGTTCTGCTCAGATTTACCAATCCTGGAATGGTGATGAATTTGACTGCAAACTTATTGACAGGTTTTGGCTCTGCTCTTTCAAACATAGTACTGATTTTTCTCACCGTAACTTTCATACTTTTAGAAACCGTAAGTTTTCCTGTCAAGCTGCGAGCGATTCTCGGTAATCCTTACCAGTTATTTCCACAATTCACAAGGTTTGTAGATGATATTGAACGCTATATGATCATCAAGACTCTCATCAGTCTTGCCACAGGTATTTTGATAGGAATATGGCTCTCAATTCTTGGTGTGGACTTTCCCATTCTCTGGGGATTTGTTGCTTTTTTGCTTAACTATGTTCCGAATGTAGGCTCCTTAATTGCCGCTGTTCCCCCGATACTTCTTGCTTTTATC
>JADGBE010000103.1 GCA_015231615.1 Desulfamplus sp.
TATTCCTCTCCGGCTCACAAATTGAACGGGTTTGTTTACCATCAAAATTGGTTGCATAATTTGCTAATTTCAACCTCTATGTCAGGTAACGTGGGCTAACCACAAAAAACATTAGAATCAGGAAATTTTAAGGAGTAACAGTAAAATGAAGATAAAATACTTTTCAGATACAGATACGGCTCTTGTCGAGTTTTCTGACAAAGTGATTGAGGAAACAAGAGAAATTTCAGAAAATGTATATATTGACATAGATAGAAAAGGAAATCTTGTCAGCATGACGATAGAACATGCTAAAGAGTGTGCTAATCTTCCTGATTTGTCATATCAACAAATTGAAAAAGAAAGAATGTCAGCATAACCAAGCATTTCAGAGGACAGCCCTACGGCGTGTTGCTTTGTGGTCAATCGTTTGTTGGTGGTCGCCGTAGGTCTGCTGCCTCTGAATTTGGCGTTTTTTAGTCGTAATTATCATTCCTTAATAGCCACCAGAATCTTTTTATAGCCTTGCCGATTGCCGTTTTCAGACCATGTTATTTCTGAAAAAGTGAGATTCCCTTCAATATCCCATAAAACTACAGATGTTGAACGGGTGCCGTATCCTTTCATTGATACAAAAACTGGTGAGAGCTTCCTTTCAAGCTCAATTCCTACTCCTGTATTGGGTAGAGCCTCATCAGGAGCAATTATATTGTTCTTCATCATGGCGTAAAGATTGGATTCCATATGAGAGATATTTAGGCTATCTGTCTGGCTTTCAACTATTTTTTTTAGCCCTTCTTTAACTATTTTAACCTTTATCCAAGGGGTATTAAGTGTGTGGTTGCTTACAGCATGGACTCCCTCTTCAACCTTGATAATTTTCTGGTCTGTAGATGAAATAAAAAAAAGATTGTTCAAATCTCCCACCAGAAGATTAAAACCATTATAATCTCCAATACGATTTTTGATTGTTTTAAGGTAACTTATAGGCTCTTCATCAGATAAGAGAAACGAAGGTATCAACTCTCCCCGAGAACGTGCGTTAGGTTTCATAGATGCAGGATTTCTTACGTTGGTCAATGCTGCAAAACGACCTTTTCTATTGAATCCCATCCACGTTCCTCCTTGTTGAAGGTCTCGCCCTCCAATAATTTGAGGTTCATCTTCCCATACATTTAGAGGTGCTGTGGGTCTGTTAAAAAACTCATCACGATTAGCTGATAAAATGAGTCTATATTTTTTATGAACTCTATATCCAAAAGCAATTAAACACATGATTTTTAAACCAATTTTTTACTTAGATGTTTTTGCCATTTTTTTGACTAAAATAACAATCCTGTTACAACACCAAGAAAAAAGATAATAATTGAGATAAATAATAATGGGAATTTATTGCCCTTATTTATCAATCCCTTGCTAATAGGCTTCATTAATTCTATCTGTTTTTTTAACTTTCTGTTTTCATTTTCCAACCATTGCATATCAATATCAGGTGTATTTTCAACAACAACTCTTTCTATTATAAATGGCTCTTGCGATTCTATCTCTCTCTTGAGTTCTCTGTTTTCAATCTCTAACTTCTTAATTATCACATTCTCTTTGTGTTGCGATAATAGTTGGCTTCTAAGTTCTATATTTTCCAACTCCAATTGCTCAATTTTTTCTTCATAAAGAGAGGCTTCTTGCTCAAATAAATTGCTCTTCTGATTTTCTATTTTAAGCCTATCACGCTCAATATTCTGTTGAAGATTGCTAAAACATGAAAAACAGTATTCAAAAGCATCTGCAATGCTTGTTTTGCATTGTTTGCATTTTTTATCCATATATCTTCTGCCATGTTCAGAAGAGTGGCACATCTTACAAAGAACTTGATAATAATTTGCAGGGTACTCCCAAGGCATTAAATTCCATAAGTAAGATTTATGGTGAACTTGCAAAGAGTCAGAAGAACCACACATATCACATTTATCGTGATGCTCTTTGAGAACCTCCTGTCTCTTCTCTCTCCAGCGAGGGTCGCTTAAATATTTTGAATATGTCTCTTTATCCATTTATATTATCAACAGGCTCTACTAACATATAAACATTACTCAAAAAATCCCGTAAAGTGGTCTGCCTTTTCGTGCAAGCTCATCTATTTTTTTTAAAACCAATGGGTCAGGTGTCAATGGAGGGGCATGAAATGGTTTTATTCTGGCATCAATAACAAGAGGTCCTTTGCAACCCCAATGTTTAAATGATGTAAAACTTCCAGAACCGTAAATATCGTGAGATGGGTTTGAACGTGAGAATGTAATCCACAAAAAAGTTGCAAAATCATAACTTGCCTCAACCGAGTCATCAACTACAACAAAAAGGGGCAATCTTTCTGCCTTTTTTTGAATATTTAGGCTATCTGTAAGAATCGTAATCTCTTTTTGTGCATCGTTATAACTTTTAAACTTTGAAGCTGTAACTACAACAATACCCGGGGCCGCAAGTCTCGGATTTGAAAATGGCTCTGGAATATAAATATCTGATGGAAAATAGCGTAAAAGCTCCCGTTTTTTCTCTCCAGCAACCACCATAACAACCTTTGAACCCTCATTTAACCCTTCAGAAGAGTAATCAAGAGTATCTATAGTTGTGCTGGTCTGAAAGTGAATATCTTTTGAGAAATCAATTCTTTCAAGTGCATATATAAAAAATCCCATCTCATCGTTTATATTAAGCTCTGGATTGTCATTGTGAGAAGAGATGATAAGATATTTTGCAAGCGATAGCTGCCCTGTTCCTAAAATTGCATTTGCGTGAGTTAAAAGCTCTCTTGGCTTTTTTTTGTCATAAGGGACATATCTATCCATAGCTTTAGCAAAGAGCAGAGGGTGAACACCAGCAACATCAACTGCATGAATTGCAGTAACTCCCGGCAATTTATGCGGAATAGCACTTGCTGTAATTTCATGTATGAGTTTGCCAAATACAGAGTCCTCTCGTGGTGGTCTTCCTACAACTGTAAATGGGAAAATTGCATCTTTTCTGTGATAAACCGCATTAACCTCAATATATGGAAAGTCGTGAGCAAGTGAATAGTATCCAAGATGATCACCAAAAGGGCCTTCTGGCTTTGTCTTACCAGAGACTACTCGACCAGTAATGCAAAAATCAGCATCTAACGATATGATATTATTGATAAATGGGTTATTGCCAATAATAGAGCGGTTGCTTTTATTCAATCTAATATTATCAATATCGCCATCTATTATACAATATCTAAAAGACATGCCAGCCAAAACTCCAGCAAATGCAACTTCAGGCATACCCTCAGGCAGAGGCATTATGGCAGCAAGTGTGTGGGCAGGCGGACCTCCAATAAAGATACTCACAGGCAGAGGTCGATTTTTTTCAAGAGCCTTTGCATGGTGGTTGCCAATACCGCGATGAATCTGATAATGCAACCCAACTTCACGGTTAAGGGTATAGTCTCCGCCTGACAACTGAATGCGATACATACCAAGATTTGATTTCAAAATTGAGTTGGGCTTAATTTTATCAGTTGGTTCTACGGATAAAACTTGTGGAAGTAGAATAAAAGCACCGCCATCACCTGACCAGCACCGTATCATTGGAAGATCAGCGATTTGGCATCTGCAATCTAAAACCGAACTATTTTTGATGCTTAGATTATTCTTACTATTTGACCTTATTACATTGCTTGATGTGCTTATTGTCTTGCTTGATTTATCAGCATTTAAAAGTTGATTTTTCAGAAAATTAGATCTTTTTTTTGAGGGTAGGGCGTGAATAAGAGAGGTGAGAGACTTTAACGAGTTAATAGGAGATTTTAATGCTGTTGATGGGTCAGAGATTAATTTAACCAGCGTAGATACCTTAGAGAGTTCTGGCTCAAGTATCTTTAATGCCCGTTTATATGTTCCAAATAGATTTGAGACAGCAGGAAACTTACTTCCCTTTACCTTTTGAAATAAAATTGCAGGACCGCCAGATTCAAATACACGGTTATGAACTTCAGCCATCTCAAGGTTTGGGTCAAGCTCAGTCTCTATTCTTATGAGTTCCCCCTCTTTTTCAAGAAACTCAACACAATCTCTCATGCAGGTAAATATCATAATTTTATCTTGATTCTAATGTTATATTTTGTTTAAAGCCAATATTGACACTGTTATCCATATAGATCATCTCTGTTGGGACAAACCTGTAAAATCGCGACCTATAATGTTTCTGAAAAAATGCTAATACTTCATCAATTCTACCGTTTGTCTCTCTTAAATTTTTTGAATCTCTTAAATTGCTTGAGTTAATTGATTCATCAAGTGGTATTCCAAATTTTTTGATATAAGCTAACACTACAGATAAAATGTTTAGACCGTTCTTCATATTGTTTATAGCATTCTTCATATTATCTATTTTATTGACCTCTTCAATTTTGCCTCTCATCTGCAACCCCTTAATATTGCTAAACTTTAAATCGTCCCAAAATATAGATGCTGCAACCATCATATCAGGATAAGTTTTTGAGCCAATGATGTGTCGTGAAGTAGGGGAAGAGAAAAACCAGAATGCTCTATTTTTGTAGAGATAATAGAGGGGGGCAGACCACACCCCATTTTCCCAAGGTGTGGCAATTGTCATAACTTTTAGGGAGTCAAGTAGGTGTTCAAGCTCAGTTATCATAAAATTCACTTATTATTGACCTACTCTTTTATAAACGATCCTATAATTAAACATACAGTACCAAGAACTACAAAAAGCATCCACAATGGAAATTCAAATACAACATAATCAAATGAATCTTGTATTGTACCTACTGGCAACTTATCTGAAATTAACACCCAAACATCATAGCTAATATCACCAAGAAATATAGTTGACCATTCGGGTCTGCTCATCAAACCTGAAAGTGATTCAAAAAGAAACGTCAAGCACGCTCCTATACACATTAGTATCCCATATATTGTAAAACTATTCATATCCATAAAATTATATCCTCTTAAAATAAAAATTGTTTTGTTATTGATTAGGTAGCGATAAGACTAATTCACTATAATTTTGCATTTATATTCTGCGATTTCACTATAAGTCAAATAGTTTTAAGGCATTTTTATTTAACTTACCCCATCTTTGTGTTAAAGAGCCTCGAATTAACTTTACAGATATAAATTATGACGGGTAAAAACAAAATTTAACAATATGAAACCCCAAAATAGAACACTCCATAAAATTGGTTTTGCATCTTTTATAATGATGCTCTCTGTCTTTTCAAGTCGTGTTATTGGTCTTGTAAGGGAGATGACCATTGCATTTGTCGGTGGGGCAAGAGGAGAGGTTGATGCCTACCAAATTGCATTTATAATTCCAGAGATTTTAAACCACGTTGTAGCAAGTGGGTTTTTATCTGTAACCTTTATTCCAATATTTTCCCACTACCTTACTAATAATAATGAAGAGGAGGGGTGGCGAGTATTTTCAATTATTTTTAACACTTTTGGCATATTACTTCTTATCTTTATATCAGTTGCTTTTTATTATTCTCCTGAACTTGTGATGTTCTTTGCCCCGGGGTTTAAAGACCCCGAGCTTTTCAAGAGTGCAGTAAGAATGACCAGAATTATCATGCCAGCCCAATTTTTCTTTTTTGCAGGTGGAATGTTCATGGCTGTTCAATTTACAAAGGAGAAATTTTTTATTCCAGCCCTTGCCCCCCTTTTGTATAATCTTGGCATTATTTTAGGTGGTTTGACAGGGTTAATTATAAAATCAGGAATCGGAATTTTATGGCTTAATAACTTCTTATCAAAATTAGGAATAGATGGCTTCACTCTAAATATAGGAATAGATAGATACGGTTCTGGAATGGAAGGTTTTGCATGGGGTGTCTTTTTTGGTGCTTTTGCTGGAAACTTTGTCCTTCAATATTTTGGTGCAAAAAAAATAGGAATGAAAATTTATCCTCTTGTAAAGATTAAACATCCAGAATTTATAAAATATCTGCTGTTGACAATACCATTGATGGTTGGACTTAGTATGAGCTTTTCGACCGAGATACTTCTTAAATATTTTGGCTCATTCTTGTCTGACGGGAGTATTGCAGCCCTCAATTATGCCCTTAGAATCATGTTTATTCTTGTGGGAATTTTTGGTCAAGCGGTTGGTGTTGCATCATATCCATTTATGGCCAAACTTGCATCTCTTGGAAAAATTGACGAGCTTAATGAGCTTCTAAACACCACCCTTAAATATCTGCTGCTTGTTATACCTATTTCAGCTCTTTTCATCGTGCTAAGGCATGAAATAGTCTTTCTTCTTTTCCAGCGTGGCAAATTTAATCTTGATGCAACCAAACTCACATCTGAAGTTCTACCATTTATTATGGCTGGCACGTTTGCATTTGCTGCCCAAACCGTTGTGGTAAGAGGATATTATGCCATACAAAACACTTGGTTTCCCGCCCTCTTTGGAACTATTGCTGTTTTTGCCTCTCTCCCGCTCTTTTTTATTCTTACAAAATGGATGGGAGCATCTGGTGTTGGGCTTGCCTTATCGTTATCTGCATTTATGAATAGCGGTTTTTTGTTTGCTCTTTGGAATAAAAGATCGTCAAATAGAGGAGCTTATTCTGTCTATCTATTTATGTTGAAAGTTACTATTATAAGCTGTGGAATTGGTTTGATTTTATGGAAGGTTACTTTGCTGCTTCAAACAATTTTACAAAATCTCAATATTGGTAACATATCAATTAACAACTCAACTATTTTAGGTGCTTTGCTAATTTCAGCCATTATTGCTCTTTTGTTTGTAGCTCTTTTTGTTTTGTCTGGACTCTTTTTTAAAATAGAAGAGATAACCATATTTGCTAACAAAGTTAGAGCAAAGATTTCTGTAGTTTTTAGAAAAATATCAAAAACAAATTAGCTTATTAAGTAAATTCGTCTTTTCTATTTTTGCAAGACCTATGAGAATGGTGGAATCATCGAATGCTTCCTGCACGCCTATCTGAAGATTCGTCAGACAGGTAAACACCTGAAAGATGTTTTTTTGGAACTGTCCAAACGTGTATGGAACCTCTATCATGCCGAGAATGCTGATGCTTTT
>JADGBE010000104.1 GCA_015231615.1 Desulfamplus sp.
TTTAAAACCTTCAACTGGATAAGCTCTATAAGCTACGCGATCAAGATTCCACTGAAGACCTTTAAAATATAGTATTGTCCTGACAGCCATGCCTATCAAGCATACTCCAAGAGCTAACCAGAACATAAAACCTGTTATAAATTCGTACATTAATTCCTCCTATCCTAATAATAAACTTACTTTTAATATTAGTTATATTTATTAGTTCCTAACATAGTATCTCTTTGTTAATATCTTTATAATAATTGAAACAAAAGCAGAGAGCATTAAGTTAATTAATTACAAAACTTTGAGGAAACCAACAATCAGATAAAATCTCTTCAATTGCCCAAATACATTTCTCAGGAAATTTTTCAAATGGGATTCCAGTCTCTTTTGCTGCTATATCACGAGCATCGTCCCAAGCATCTGCTAACCATTCAGAGTCTTGTAAACATTTTTTTAGACTTGGTGTCTGATTTAAACGGCGTTTAACTCGTTCCCTCTGGGTCTTTATCGTAGCTTGCCAACTTGCACCTTGATGAGTTGGTTGAAAACGCCACTTTAAAAGGTGGCATAGCAGAACAGCTATACGACTTGCAAGTTCACGTTGCTCACTTTTCCCCACGTCTTCTATTTCCTCAGCAATATGTTCAAAGTCTAATAGATCAAACTTTTTATTACGAACTAACCACGCCTGTTCATTTGCCCAAGCAACAATGTCTGTTTCGTAATTAACTGTTGTCATAATTAGTCCACCGCTTTGATTTATTAATAGTCTTGACGACAACATCTTGTCGGGTTTTGGTTAGGCACAAGCTCATGAATGAAGCAAATCTGTTAAAGATTTAGCAACACGTATTCCTTCAATAATCTTAAAATGCTCATCATAGGTAAAAACAGTCAAATTATATTGCATCGCTGTTGCTGCAATCCACAAATCATTGGTAGGAACTGGTCTTCCTTTTTGCCTCAACTCTTTATATATGGCTGCATAATGCTTTGCCGTTTCATTATCGATTGTTAAAAATCTAACACGGGGAGATTTTAAAAATTTTTCCAATTCTAACCTGTTACGTGATTCCTGATTACCCACGGCAAAACCTGCTAATAATTCACCAAGAACAACGGCATTAAAACCAATGAAAGAAGAATATCTTATAATTTCAATGGATTCAGGTTTACCTTTCTTGAATGAAGCATAAGCATTAGTGTCAATGAGAATATCAGCTACTTCCATAAACTTTCATCTACCTGATTGAATTTTTCAGTTGTCTCAAAAAAATCGTCAAATTCTTTTTTACTCCATGTGCCAGCTAATGAATCCAGATCATTATATTGCATCAATTCTTTTTTTATTTCACTTGACTGCACCTTCTCATAAATAAGCTGCACAATTATATCCTCTAAATCGACACCTTGCAGTTTTGCTTTTTGATTTATCCATTCAATTGCAAATCCATCAAGTTTTTTAATTGTAATGAGTGTTTCCATAAGAATACCTTTCATATTTATTTTAGATTCTCTTATGAATACTAATAAAAACAAATACCATAAGACAACTTAGACACTCTTTTCTCATGAATCCTCCATATTAGCTTTAGTTTATAAACTTTCCGTTTTTGACGGTGCTGTAAACATTAGAATGTTTTATTCTTTTCATCTCTTCCAGTTAAAAATAGCCAAAAAAGTGGCAAGGCTACCAAAAGTCCCCCCATAATCAGATAGGTTATTCCTTTGGTATGCACCATAAAATCTTGAAGTGTATAAAAAATATGTTCCACAATTACCTCCTAAAGTCTTTACTAATCTTCTTGATGTCCATGTTTATTATTAGAATCATCACCATGTTTATAATCAGGATGTTCATATAAAATAGGCATATAAGCTGTAATCAATCTATAAGCTACAATTCCAATTGTAACTACAAAAACCGATATGGCAATTTCCATCCAACTTGGAAAATATCTTTGGTCTAAAGGAAGCTGCCAATTAAAAGCAACAAGTGAGATATTTAACCTATTTAATATAATACCCAAAACTCCAAGTATAGATGCTACTCTTGCCAATTTAACATTTTTTTCTCGTGCAGCAACAGCATAGATAAAAGCTGGCAAAGCCACAAAGCCAATTAACTCAAACAAAAACCAAAGACCCCAACTTGTAAAGAGATGGTGCCAATTGTTATCAATTGATAGGCCAATAAGTTTAATCCCCAAATAACCCATCATCACAAATGAGGCGGCTTTTGAAAATCCCAATACAACTCCATCACTTTCGCTCAAATGTGTCTCGTCCATTTTATGATGAAGATATTTGTGAGCAAGGCTTCCTTCAAAAATAACCATAGACATACCAGCAAACATACTTGAAATAAAAAAGTAAACAGGAAGATAGCCTGAATACCAAAGCGGGTGGAGCTTTGATGGTGCAATCAAAAATAATGCACCAAGAGAAGATTGATGAAGTGTAGAGAGCACAACACCAAAAATAGTAAGAAGCATAGTTAAGCCAACAACAAAATTACGAATTTTTTTTAAACCAAGCCACTCAAAGGCTGCTGGAGTAAATTCAATAAATAAAACATTAAGATATAGGAATACACAAAGCCCAACTTCAAATAGAAGTGATGATGTTCCTGGTGAATAAAAAATTGGATATGGAAGTCTCCAAGGGCGTCCGACATCGTAATTTAACGCAAAAACAACAAGAGCATATCCAAGAAATGCTGTTAGAATTGCGGGTCTTACAGCAGAGTGATACCTTTTTAGTCCAAAGATATAACAGGCTGAAGAAGTTACATATCCACCAGCAGCAAGAGCAACGCCACAAAGTAGATCAAAGCCAATCCATAATCCCCAAGGATTGTTGTCATCAAGATTTGTAACAGTACCAAGACCGCCAAAAAAACGGGCAATCGTCAAAATAAAACCAACAAAAAGAATTATAGCAGTAATAATGTTGAGTGGTGTCCATTCAATCTTGTTTATTAGCGGATTATTTATAAGGTTGCTTTTCATCAAGCTATTTTTAATTAATTCATTGTTTGACAACCGATTTTTTATAGTATCTTGCAGTCCCATCTATTTCTCCTCCTCAGCAGATGCGTCAGCTTTAGCCTCTTGTGCTGCCTTTTCTCTCTTAGCTGCCTCATCTAATACTTTTTTTACCTCTGTTTTAACTGCTGTCTCTTTTTCTTTGGTCATTTTTTTCTTAAGTTCAGCAAGTTTCTGAGCTGTAATCTCTTCTGCCTCATCTCTTGCTGCTGCAAGAGCTTGCTCTAACTCTTCTTGTGCTATCTTCTCTTTTCTCTTTGAAATTGCATAGACACCAGTTAGAAGAACAGGCCAAAGTCCAACTACAATTGGGACAGCAGATAAAGCACCAGCAGTCAGTTCAGGTGCAGAGTTTGTACCTAAATCCTCTCTCATTCCAACTTCGCTAAAAGATACTGGAGATAGATAAAGCCAGCTTGTTCCACCCATTTCATGTTCACCATAAATATGGTCAACATATTTATCAGGGTGTTTTTGGATTCTCATTCTTGCTTGTTTTATAAGCTCTGTTCGTTCTCCAAAAATTAGAGCCTCTCTTGGACAAATTTGAACACATGCTGGAAGTTTACCTTCTTGAATGAGAGGCAAACATAAAGTACATTTCATAACTCTTGGAGTTAATGGCTCATCATATTCATAAGTTGGAATATTGAATGAACATGCAACCATGCAGTAACGACAACCAACACATAAAGAGGCATCGTAAGTTACTGCACCCGTTTTATCTTTTTTGAATGCTTTAACAAAACAGGCAGAGGCACAAGCTGGTTCAAGGCAGTGGTTACACTGTTTTTTTACATATAGAGCGATGCTGTTACCAGAAGCATCTCCATTTATATTTTTATTTTGTTCAACATTATTTGATGAGTTAGGAACTGAACTAATGAATTTATTAACAACTGTATGGGCAGTTGATGTTGTCCGCCTCTCTTTTTCCAGTATGCTCAAGTCATCAAATGGCTTTTCAGGGGCGGGCATAGTGTTAATTTCATTACACGCCTGTTCGCATTTACGACATCCAATACATTTTGTTATGTCATGCAGAACACCAAAACTATTAGGATAACCTTTAAACTCCTTATTGGACGCACCATGAGCAAGAGTTCCAGCGATAGTAGCAGACCCAGCTGCTGCCCCACCTATCCAGCCCAAAAATTTTCTTCGGGTAATTGTCATATTATTCCTCTATCTTTTGATTAGGTTGGATTAATCACCTGATTTATTGTTTTGGTTACTTAATCAAATTACCTAAGGGTTCTTTAAAGAATTACTGTTTCTTTTCTTTATGGCATTTATTGCAATCCGTTGCTGCAACTGTATCAATTTTCATATTCTGATGACAGGTAATACACTGACCATGATATGCCCCTTTTAAACTTGGTCTTCCATCACTATCATTATCTTTAACATCTGTTTTTCCATGACATGAACCGCATTTTTGAGGCTTTTCAGTAGCAGGAGCATTGTGATGACACCCCATGCAAAGTGTTGTTTCATCACCGTGAAATCTCTTTGCAATGTTATTCTTCTCAATCCTCTTTTTAATTGATTGGATAATTTTTGCATGTGGAAACTCTGATGCTTCATACTTATCAGCAATATACCCAATTGTTAATTTTTCAGGTATTTTATCCTCTGCAACTTTTTTAAATGATAGATCGCGTTGTGAAACTATTTTAGATGCATTATCTGAAAGAGTAGCTTTATCCATTGAAGCGACACCAATTAAATTTAAGTTAGCTCCTTCAATCTTTTTTAATAACTCATCATTAATATTGTGGCATGTCGAACAATTTTTATCATTATTCGCAAATTCTGCAAATGATTTTTTCGCCATCTGTCCATGACAACCAGCACAATCTGAAATATTTTTATAGTTGTTATGACAGCCAATACAGCTTTTATCAGTTTTAATATCGTGCATTGCCTGCTCAAGTTTTACAAAACCACCCTTATCGCTTCCAGCTACAGTATGGCACTCTTTGCAATTATCTAAACTTGAATGGTGGCAAGTTCTACAATTTTTAGATTGGTTTTCATGTTGCTTATGATTAAAAAGAACTGGATCCATGTAAGTTTTCGTAAGTTTCTCAAACTCTTCGGGCTTTGCAATGTTTTCAGGGACATTTGCTAAAGATTTATCCCAACCAGTAATTATAGCCATATCAGGTTGATCTCTTTTAAGGCGAGGAATATCTTGGAGTTTCTCAATTTTTTTCTGCGATTCCAAATCATGGCAACCTTTGCAGTTGGTTGGTCCTGCAAATTTTTTCATCTCAACAAGATGACAATTTACACAACCTTTGTGAGAGACATTACGCATAGAGTCAGCTTTATCAATTTTAGCCTCTTTATGGCAGTAAAGACATGAACTTTCTTTACCTTTTTCGTAGAATATTTTTTGTGTCTTCTCATCGTAATTGTGGTGGCACGCGTTGCAATTTTGTTCATCTTTATTTTTAGGTATAGATTTTGATTGTTCATGGCGGCTGTGTAGAGATTTATCAAACTCAATTGGATTCCAAATTGGCTCTTTTTTGCCATCTACCTCTTCTATTTTAGAGTTAGATTCAATGCTATGGCAGCTACGACACTGTGCCTCAAGAGGACCACTCTTTTTACCCAAAGCCTTTGATTCTGAGTGGCATGCAATACAATTATCATGGTAAATTGCCATATCAGTTTTTGTATCAGTATCTTTAATACGTTTAAATTTAAAGACAAATTGCCCATCTTGCTTTAAATGACATACACTGCAATCATTCTCCTTAACCTGCTCTGTATGTAGATCGTGGAGAAATTTTACACCGGGCATCTGATCGCCGCCCTCAATAGTTATAAGATCAATTAAAATAGCATCTGCTTGTTTTTTTGAGAGAGTTATATCTCCTTTTTGCAGATGATCTCTTGTATCTGTTTTGTTGGCATAAAGGGGTGTCTGCCCTACAAAACAGAGCAATGCAGTTAATATTATGCAAAACTTACAGATCAACCTCAAAGATAATCTTTTTTTAAACATGTGAATTCCTCTTGCTGAATCATAAAATTGACTATTTTTATACCTGACGTGTTTAGTATGGCTTACCTTTAAAAGAGTTAAGTAACCTTGTCAATAAAAAAACTGAAAAAATAATAGGTTACTTGACTAAAACGTTGTAACTCAATATCAAACAAAGTTAATACTCTATTTTGGTGTTGTAGTTTGTGTTTGTTAGTAAAAACATTGCTTGATTTTCGACTATCCACGCCAAAGATGGCGGTTTTGCCTTATAATAAAAATTTTGTAGATTCTGGCTTATTAATAAAAGGAGGATTTTGTGAATAAATTTGCTTACTACATGTCAGGATATGCGTTCAAAGCATTCTCAGGTATCTCTAAAGCAAAAATTAATGTTCATGGTGATGATAAAATTCCAAAAGGTAAAGGTTCTATTATTTTTACAGCTAACCACTTTACACGCATTGAAACTGTATTTCTACCATATCATATCCATGAAATTACAAACAAGCCAGTTTGGTCGCTTGCAGCAGCAGAGCTTTTCCAAGGAAGCCTAAAAGGGGTTCTTGAGGCTATG
>JADGBE010000105.1 GCA_015231615.1 Desulfamplus sp.
GCCAATATGACGACACCAACCAGCACCCTGACCAAATCCTCTTATTTTTTGACTGTGTATTATTTTGGATATGACTGAGGGAGTTGGCAGGTGTAGAGAGTTGTTCCATGATTGGCACTTCTCATACTTTTTTATGTGATTGTGACACTGGAATAGAAGGGAAGGAGAGATGGTGGTTTTATGCTGTTCTATTTAGATAAGTACTACTATTTATTACTATTAGCTGATTCAGAATGGTATGTCATCATATGCGTAAGTAGGGGCAACTCTGGTTTTAATGAATACAGCGTTATCTTTTAGAATTGATCTGAAATGTTGTGGTATCCTGCCCTGCTGCCATAGGTTGCTTGTTTTAATAACCCGCCCATCAAAAAATTTAATCTTAAACTTAGCTCCAGCGTAGCCTTTAATGCTGCTATTACTGATCAGGTAATGGATTCCATTCACTATGACTTGTTTATTCTGATATTGTTCAGGTAGATACAGCTTTTCGATCCAGAAGGAACAGTCCTCACAACAGTCGTAAAAGTAGGCATCTGCTGGTAAATCTTTGATATATTCACTATTGCAGCACGGACAAATCTCAGTGTTATCTCTGTTCATGATCATCTCCTTTAATGCTGATAGAGCGAATATCCTCAAGTATGAAACGTCTGCATTGACCGCATATAGAATGTGTTTCTATGGGCAAACCAAGCAATTCCATTTTTATTGCAAAGGCATTAGCTGGCGCTTCTTTCTCACCCATATAGCAGCCACAGTAGCTACAACGAATTTGGTAAATCATCTCTCTCTCCTTTAAATTAAAAAGGCTTTCAATCAGCATCTACGCCAATGAAAGCCTTTAGTTTTTGTTATAATTGATTCTGAATCAATCGATTTTGTTTACAACCTGCCCCAGATATTCTGTAAAAACAGGTACACCACTACAATTGAATCCGGGATGTATATTTCCATACTCATCGCATACCCAACAATCTACGATACAATAATCTCCAGTCTCACATGGGGTGTAGCAGTCATATCTCCTGTCCTTTGGCCTATCGGTTCTGTATATGCGTCCTCGTTTGGCTCTGTAAATTAAACCAGTAAAAACTTTCATGTTAGTTTCTCCTTATATGTTTAAGCTGCTATTTTTTGTTCTATGGCTGATGCGGTGATTACTCCACCTACGTTGCCATGCAGTATGAGATTCAAAATCTTTTCCGTATCCGAGAGAACCCTCAAACATGCCTGATGTGGAGTAATTCTTAGCTTTTCAGCATAGCTTCTGATGTATTGATAAGAATTGCCCGTGGTATCCTGTATAGACTTGCCAACCATGCGAGCCAACGCCTGAGCACTCAATTCAGCACAGACCTCTTGCAATGCGTCCTGACCGGTCTTTAAATTACCCTTGATGATATGGTCTGCTGCGTGGCTTAATTCGTGAAAGAAGGTTTTTTCGCTTGGAGTTGCCAGTGCGATTTCTTTACGATCAGGTGCGTAGTAGCCCCTATACTGCTGATTTCCCGGTATAGCCCTGACTGAAATATTCCATTCACTCGCACGTTGAATGAGAGGCAATTCTGGTAATTCAATATTTGCATAAGAAAGAGGTTCACCATCAGTATCTTCTGCACGGAAAACTGGGGTTGCCTTGAAAAATCTGACTACCTTATTATCCTCATCCGTCTCTTCATCAGTGAGCTTACTGACACATGGAGATAGTATATAAATAGCCTTGGCACCCTTCACAACGTAACGATTTGCCTCCTGCCATTGTCTGAACCCTCTTGAATCCGCTGTCCCGCAAATGAACTGAATGGTTCTATTCCTCCAGCTCCATCTTGCAGACGGAATGTCAGGAATGGGAAATGAGGCTATCGCAACCGCAGCAGGAATTTCGCCTAACTCAAATGATGCCAAAATTTTGTCAAGAGTCTGTTTTATGTTGTCGTTCATTGATGTCTCCTTTTAGTGGTTAATTTTAAAAAATAAAAAAGGAGCTGTCAGGGAAGACCCCGATAGCTCCTTTGAAGTAATAAGATGCTAAATTATTTAAAGATAAGTTACTTTACATCTTTCTAAACTAATCTCCCAGTCATCAAGTTCGGCACTTGATGAAAAGCCGTTATTAATCCAGATACCACTGTTGAAACACTCAGGATGATGTATCTTATCAAACTCAATAAAAAGTTTGCAGATGTACTTCCAGAGTTCACAGCCGACTACAGGGAAACCGTGAATACGATCTATCCTGTTCCAATCAGGAAATACGATCTCGTATATTTTTACAAGACACTCATTCTGATGTTTCGCCTCGTCAAATATTTTGTGTAAACGCCTCTTAATCTCTGATTCGGTAAGGTCAATCGTTACAGGTGCTTTGGTGCAAGTCATAGTGTTCATTTGCAAATCTCCTTTAATTAAAAATAGAAAAACCCCAAGAGAGACTCTTGAGGCTTCTGCTGAAAAACTAAGTTGTATTAAATAATTACTACCACTCTTTACAAATAATCGAATATTCGCAACTTTGGCACATCCAAGAAACAGTGGGCATAAAGATTTTAGCGTCTATACCGGACAAAATCATGTTGGTGAGTCTGGCAAATCTTCTGCGATGAGTTCTATCTCTGTCAGTGTAAAGCTGTTGTAATTTAGGTTCTTTGGTTTTCAAAAGAACATCAAACCGGCATTTAACTGAGGCTGTGGGGGTAATATACTTGTTCGTGGCAAGAAGATATGAGTAACTTGTAAGCTGCTGGTCTTGATCTACTGCTGATTGACTCATAGATTTACTGGACGTTTTAAAATCAACTACTATTAAATCACCTGTATTATTTTTAATAAGGAGATCGATCACGCCTACTAATTTATACTCAGTATGTTGTTTATTTTCATCATACAGGACAGCAGATAGAGGTAAATCAACTGCCACAACTTCTTCTGTAAGATTAAAGTTATCATAGAATACATTGAGCATAGTTTTTCCCATAGAAATAGCACTATTAAGATCAGCTATTGTTTTGCTAAAAATGATGGGTATTTCTGTATTGTTAATATCCAAGGTAAGGCATGTCTGAAAGGTGTCTGTAATGGCTTCTAATGGCTCTATCTGAGTATTTTTATGTGATCGGCAGATCATATTAATTGCTGTATGAATGCTACTGCCGAATATTAAATTTATACTTACTGACTCAGGCTTCCTACCTTCTACATACTTGTAGAAGAATTTTAATGAACAGTTCTGGTAGCAACTAATAGCTGAATGGGAAATATGTAAATCTCCATTAGTTATTTCTTCCAATGTTTGATGCTGTGTCATAGTTTTATCTCCTTGTTTTTAAATAAATAATATTGTCATACTTAATGTGGCGTTACAGTATAACAACAATAGATTTAATTTTTTGTAGAATTACTTTTGGGTTAAAGTTTCAATAAGCTGGGACGCAGACTTTTTGGATAGGTATTGAAGTGTAGCACCATAATTACTGACACATACCTGATCCATTTCTTCCTTACTTTTCTTGGCATTACCCATCAATGACAGTATAAACTTGTATTGCTTCCCGCTTAAACGCCCATCATCACTATTATTTTGTGGTTGATGATTAGAATTGGTTGGAGTCTGAACTGTGTTAGCTGGTGGGTAATTGTTGATAGGTTGAGTAGATGGCGGGGGCTGAAAATTGTTGCCAGCAGTGGCAGGAGCATTACCTGTATATTGCATCTGAGACTGTAGCTGTGTTGCATGGTTGTTATTGTTGTGTCCCTGTTGAGTAGGAAAATCTGCGTCTTTAGTGTCATCAATACTGAATAACCCGTTAAGGCAGTATTTTCTGGCATAGCTTGAAGTAGCACCTGTTATTTGACTGGCATCCATGCCCTTCTTCTCTAATGATTCTCTCGCCATCGCTGTTGTAATAATCCTTTGATCAGGCTGCTCAACATTGACAAGTGTGGCTGTAGCCTCGATATAGAAGCGGTCTCCGATAAGTTTAACTGAATCAGATAGAGTTAAAGATAAACCGTATTGTGTAAGTAATGGTTTTACAGCTTCTACCACATCCTCTAATGAGCGGTATTTGAAATTCCCGAAGCTGTTAAATTGACTCTTTGGTGTTTTAAGTTGTGACTGAACTATATTTAGTTTTTCATAGATGTTCATAACTACCTCCTTAAAAATAAAAATAGCTACACCATCTATTGATGATGCAGCTATCGTTAGAAACAAAAAAAAGACTTTACTGGATAATCCAGAAAGCCTTACCATTTTTAATGCTCAAGTTTTATTAGTTAATGGTTTAAAATGTCTTGTGTTAAAAAGAGACCAGAAGCTTTTTAAGCTGATTCATCTTGTCCTCGTATTCTTGTATCTGACTTTTAAGTTGCCAAGTTAATCTCAAGTAGCCGTAATAAGTGGCTTGCAAATCCTTTGGTAAGACCGACAGCTTCAACGCCATAGTTTCTGAGATAGACCTTTCCATTAGACTGCTAAGTATCTCTGATATAAGTAAATTAAGATTAGGTTTGCCTGTTACTCTCTCAAGGTCAGCTTTAAGTCGTTCGTTTTCACTTCTAAGAAATTCAATCTCATCTTGTGTCCCCTCTTGAATATGACACGCTCTATCGTGGCTGCAAGTCGCACAATAGCCTTCTCCGTCATCTGGCGTAAAGTTATTACAGATTGGATAAGGTTCTCCGCCCCAAGTATACGGCAGACATTTACAATTAAGCGGTAATACTATTACGTTTGCTGATTTTAGTGCTGTTGCTGTAGTCATGTTAGTTCCCCTTTTTAAGATAAAATTTCAGCGTAAGTTGGTGGGATCATGTCAAACACAATAAACAATTCAAAATAATCCCGATCTAATTTCATAAGTACTTGTAAAGCCTCTTTTTTACTAAGAACTTGATTCTTCAAGCTCTCATCATGTGGTAGAAGATACTTACCCTGTTCTTTTTCTGACTTCATCATGATTAGATCGCGAGTCAAAGATGGATACAAACCCTGAGAAATTTCATTAGCAAGTCTCGCCTTGATATTGAGGTGGTTATGCTGTGTTCTCTTATAATCCTTAGTCAAATGTTTCATAAATTTTCTCCTTTCTATTGAGTATAAAAAATAAAAAAGCCGTTAAGATTGCTCCTAACGGCTTGGTTAATAATTGCAATTGTAGATTCAGTCCGCTTCTTGATATGCCTGTTGAATAAGCCCTGAATCAGCGAAAGAGTAATAAGAATTATCGTACATGCTAATAATAAGATGCTCATGGACAGCGACACACATCACTTTAGCTGCCTTTACGATTTTTTTAGTTACGGCTACATCTCCATCCGATGGGGTTAAATCTCCTGATGGATGATTGTGGCAGAGTATCATTGATGCTGCATTGGCAAGTATAGCAGGCTTCAATACCTCCCTTGGGTGAATCATAGCACTTGATAAATCTCCTGTTGATACAATGTTAAGACCAATAATTTGGTTCTTAGAATTAAGTAGCAATATACAGAATTGCTCTCTGTCAGGGTTGCCTTGCGTTTCTATGAGTCTTTTGAGTAATCCCTGAGCCTCCTGAGAAGTTGTTATATTCTTTTGTTCAAATTTAATGTGCCTATCCCTAACCAATGAAATCCTAAACACTGAGATAAACTTTTTGTATGTAACCTGAGTATCTGAAAATCCTGAAAATTCCTGTTGTCTTAATTGCTGATATTTCCGCATAAAAAAATTCTCCTTTGTTTGTTGTCGTTTATAAAAAAAATATAAATAAAAAAACCGCCTCAGCACAAGCCAAGAACGGTTTAAGTTGGTTAAAATATATGTGTAAATTTTACTTTAGAATCAGCACTTTAAATGCCAATTTGAGAGCTATATAAGCCACTCCATACATACCTATTAGATTAATACAAACACCTATAGAATCAGCCCTTAAAGCCCTAATTTAAACCATAGAATTAAAGAATAGAGAGGGGAGGGGGTATGTCTCTTAATGTGATATGAGATAGTGAATTGACTGCTGATTAAAATTGATATGGTTGGAGTTGATAAAAGAGTAAGTCCCTTGTTAATAGGGCATAGGGGGGGCGTATAACCCCTTGAAAAGCATCATATCATCGTAAAACACTCATTTAGCTACATTCACAAAACTGGTTTAAATTTTTCTACACGACTATTATGTTTTAGGTGTATTTAAAATGTAAAAAGCGGGGGCTAGCTAAAAATATTTCCAGCCATTTATAATTAGTGATGACCACGATATTAAAATTAGGAATAGATAGGAAGGAAGGATAAAGCTCCAGCAGTAAAACATGTGCCGGAGCATTGAAATTTAATCTGTAGATTATTGGAGCCTGTAAATAATTCTGTGTAAATGCGATTTATGTTATAGACGAAATCTCCCCTCAAATTCAATTGCGAATCTGTTCATAGCCTGTTTCCATTGATGAAGAGGCATATTCCATTTTTTTGAGGCA
>JADGBE010000106.1 GCA_015231615.1 Desulfamplus sp.
TTGTTTTGCTTTCAATATAGCACAAGAACATCAATATAACTAAGCATATAATTAAAGGCAGCCAATTGGTTGACCTTAAAGCTATTAATTGCAAAGTTAGTGTTCATAGCCCTCCCCGCGTGGAGAGGAAATAAGACCTAAGCAGTTAATTCGGGCGTACTCTATGAATCAGGAAGTTTTCATCATTTTTACTAAATAGGTAAGAATGAGCAAGAAAAACAGAACAGGTTTAAGAAGTAGCTATAAGGCTATTTTATTGTTTGACTCATAAAAACTTAAATGATAGTTACCTCAAGACTGTGATTTCATAACATAAACTATTTAATGATAATGGTAATTTTATAATGAATCTACTAACACTATACAAAAAAGAGTCAAGTATATCTGGTAATCTTGTATTGACCATGGCATTGATCTCAGGAACTTTTCAGGGGTTGATACTTGGAATCATTACAAACGCGGCATCTGCTGGTACAAAAGATTCGTGGTATATAAAATATCTTTTGTTGTTTGCAATAAGTTTTGCAATTGCGGTGATTGGTAAACGGCACGCATTAACAGAATCAACAAGAATTGCTGAAGTAGTCATAAGTAAAATACGTGTGCGAATTGCAGATAAAATAAGAGATTCTGAACTACTATTTCTTGAAAATATTGGAAAATCAGAAATATATACTTTGATCACCCAAAATACCAATTTAATATCTGAATCTGTTGTCGTGATTATTAATGCTTGCCAGTCTGGCATTGTTCTGATTTTTTGCCTGTTTTACCTTGGATATCTATCTAAACTTGCTTTTTTTACCACAGTGATTGCAATATCTGCGGGTATTTTTTCATTTATTCTTAAGCAAAACGAGATTGATAGAGAACTTAGAGAGACAACACTAAAAGAGACAAAATTCTTTGAGCTGCTTTATAACACTTTAGATGGTTTTAAAGAGCTTAAGATGAATCGCAAAAAGAGCGATGATTACTTTGGATTTTTGAAAATAGTAGCAGATGAGACAGAAAAACTTAAAATTAGAACAGGTTTTCGTTTTGTAACTGAAATTATGTTTTCTCAGGTATTTTTCTACACCCTTCTTGCAATTATCGTATTTCTTCTTCCTAAATTTGACTATATATCAGGCTCTATTTTGATAAAAGTTACTACAGCAGTTCTCTTTATAATAGGACCTGCAAACATGGTTGTCTCTGCAATACCTCTTATCAGTAGAGCAAATATTGCCGTAGAGAATATATACTCACTTGAGAAAAGATTAGACGAGGCATCAAAACCTTATAAAGTAGAGACACCCGCCCCCGTCAGGAAAATTACATCATTTGACACAATTGAATTTGCAAATCTAAATTTTTCATACCTTGACGCAAATAATACACCTCTTTTCACTCTTGGACCATTGAATCTATCCGTAAAACAGGGTGAAACTATCTTTATAGTTGGAGGAAACGGCAGTGGTAAATCCTCTTTGATGAAGCTTCTGGCAGGTCTCTATTATCCAGCTTCTGGAAATATTATCCTTGATGGTTCAACACAGATAAATAAAATTACATATCCAGCCTATCGAAATCTATTTTCGGTGATATTTGGTGATTTCCACCTTTTTGATAAGCTATATGGGTTAGATGATATTGATGAAGAACAGGTATTCCAACTTCTGAAATTAATGCAGTTGGACAGAAAGACTGAATTTATTGATAGAGGGTTTACAAATATCAATCTGTCAACGGGTCAGCGAAAACGGCTTGCAATGATCGTTGCACTTCTTGAAAAAAGACCTATCTGCCTATTTGATGAGTGGGCAGCGGATCAAGATCCCATTTTCAGAGAATTCTTCTACACAACTCTTCTTCAGCAGATGAAAAAAGATGGTAAAACAGTAATAGCAGTAAGCCATGATGATAGATATTTTAGCTTTGCAGATAGGGTAATAAAAATGGAGTATGGGAAGTTTGTTGAGGTGTTATAGGAATAAATAATTGGGATAGATTTAATTACAGCAAGATTTGACAACTTTTAAAAAGTTGTCAAATCTTTTTTATTTCCTACAATACAGAAGTGTTAATTAAGCCTTTTAAGAAAAGTGTTCAACTGGGCAATATGTCTTTGTTCTTCCTTTATTATATCATCTATTTTATCTTGACCATATTTTGGCGGAAGAAGATTTTTTATCCCCAAATAGAACAATATTGACTCTTTCTCAAGACCAATGGCGATATTTAAAATATCTTTCATGGGTTGGTTTTCAGTCAAACTATCTGCAACCTTTGGATCTCCCTCACCACCGTGTGTATCAGCCATAGCAGTTAGATAAAGACCAAGTTCTTCCTGAGGATCAAACACGGTACTTCCTTTCTCCATTTCAGAAAGCTCTTTTTTCATTCTCTCAAAAGATGTTTTGTGGTTATCTTCCATCTTTGCAAGCTGATTCAAAAATTTCTGGTTTTCTTCTTCTTTTTGAAGGCTTGCAGCTTTTCTGTAAAATGCTGCTCCATTTTCCTCAATCCTTATTGCTACTGCAAAAATTTCATCTGCGTTAAAATTGTAAGCCATTTTTTTTCTCCTTATTGTTAAAGTGTATGACCAAATCATGCTGTTATCGGTCATAAATTTAGTTTTTTTGTAGAGGTTAGACACGCTTTGCCCCTACGGTTTAAACATTTTCTTGTATATTAGACTTGTCCCTTAATAGATGTTGTAAATGCCAAATATTTTTAGAGTAATCTTTAAGGTCAATGTCGGATGGTTGAAAACCTCTCAAGAAAGTAAATTTCAGGAAATATTGCCTGAGATAGCCGTATTATTTAAAAGTTTCGGAACAATGTATGGATAGAGCTGAGACATAAGCATTCCCGTCATCATAATTACACAGCCCAACAAAGAGCGTCCAGATAGAATTTCACCCAAAATTATCCAACCACCAATGGCGGCTATGACAGATTCAAGGCTTAATAAAATTGAAGCGTGTGCAGGGTGGCTGGTCTTTTGACCATAAATTTGGAGAGAATAGGCTATCCCAACAGAAAAAACGCCTCCGTAAAGAATAGGCAAAGCAGCCATCTTTATCCCTTCAAATGTTATTGTCTCAACTACTAATGCAGCAAGAATGCTTAAAGCAGAGCATATCATTGATTGAATAAATGAGAGAGTCAAAGTATCCATACGTGTTCCAAGTTTTCCAACAAGATGAACATGTATAGCAAAACAAAATGCTCCAGCAAGCTCAAGAAGGTCGCCGTAACTGATTGTCATAGATTCAGTTACACTTAGAAAATAAAGCCCAATAGTTGCCAAAATTGCCCCAATCCATGTTCCAGCACTTGTCTTATCTTTCCATAAAAGCCCCATTAGTGGCACAATAACCACATAAAGCCCAGTTATAAAACCAGCTTTACCAGCAGTGGTATAAACAAGACCTACTTGCTGAAGAGAAGCTCCAGCAAAGAGAGCAATACCCGCAAACATTCCTCCCTTTAAGTTTGACTTAATATTATCATAGTTATCAGCTCTATCTTGCTTTAACGCTTTTTTGTTGACTCCTCTTTTCGTAATTATGATAAGTGGAAGCAATGAAAATGCACCAAGTGCAAAGCGAATTCCGTTAAAAGTATAAGGACCAACATGATCCATTCCCATTCTCTGAGCAACAAATGCAAGCCCCCAGATTATAGCAACAAATAGCAAAATAAAGTCAGATTTCAGAGTTCTCAAAAGTTTTTCCTTATTTAAAATATAATGTTCAAGCATAGATTTGACAACTTTTTGAAAGTTGTCAAATCTTTAACTATTTAAAAAAATTTCATGTTTTTACAAAATCTGCTATGTTTTGGCAATATTTTTTATATTGTGAGTTCCTGCTCATATATGGTATGTCAAAAAAAATAGAATTGTAGAGATTCATAGAGGTATATCTCTCTATACATTTCATGTAAAAAGATTAAAAACAATTAATATTTAAAACAGAATTGAAAAGGAGAAAAAATAATGGCAGAAAACGTAATTACAAACAATGTTCTTATTGCTCTATCATGTGGCACAGATAACCCAAATCGAAGCACAAGAGCTTTTCATCTTGCAACTGTTGCCCAGAAAATGGGTAAAAACGTTAAAATATTTCTACTTGATGAGGCAGTATATCTTGCAAGACAAGGTGCTATGGAGCATATAAAAGCAGCTACTGGTGATGTTGCCGATGATTTACTTGCCCATCTTCAAGCTCATGAAGTTCCAATTCTTGTCTGCACCCCATGTGCTAAAGCAAGGTTTATAAAAGAGGAAGACCTTGCTGAAGGTTTTAGACTTGCACTTGCAACCGAGCTTATTGAGCTATCTTGTAATTCGGCAGTTATAAGCCTCTAAGCGATTCCTGATTTTTCACTATTTTTTAATAAACAGAAAGTTGAACAATATTAAGATGAGGAAGAGATGTCAGAAAAAGTATTGATTATAGGTGCTGTAGCACTTGGTCCAAAGGTTGCCTGTCGATTAAGGCGTATTAATCCTGATATTGATATAACCATGATTGACAGAGATTCATTAATCTCTTATGGCGGATGTGGAATCCCTTATTATGTTGGTGGCGATGTTCAAGAGTTAGAGGGGCTTTACTCCACAATTGCCCATGTTAAGCGAGATGTCTCATTTTTTAAAAACGTTAAAGGTTTTAATGTTCTTACAAGAGTGGAAGCTCTTGAAATAAAGAGAGCAGAGAAAAAAGTTGTTGTTCGTTATTTGGATGAGGATAGGCTAGAGGAGCTTGATTATGACAAGTTAGTTATTGCAACAGGGGCAACTCCCATGCGTCCACCTTTCCAAGGCTCTGATTTGCCAAAGGTGCATGTTGTCTCAAATCTTCACCATGCAAGTGCAATCAAAACAGCTATTTCAAATGGCGAAGTTGAACGGGCTGTGGTAATTGGTGCTGGTGCTATTGGAATTGAGATGGCAGAAGCATTAACAGACCTTTGGGGAGTTGAAACCACAATTGTTGAGATGGCGGATCAGGTTCTTCCGCAGGCACTTGGCAGAGATATGGCAAGAATTGTGGAGAAAAAACTTGAAGATAAAGGTGTTAAACTTCTCTTGTCTCAAAAAGTTATTAAGATAAATGGAGATATGGAAAACGGTGCAGACTCTGTTGAGGTTATTAATCAATTAAATTCTACACCAACTACTCTACCATGCGACATGGTTATTATTGCTGCTGGTGTCCGTCCAAACTTTGAGCTTGCAGTAGGTGCTGGTCTTGCAATTGGCAGAAATAGGGGGATTTTAGTAAATAAATGTATGCAGACCACAGACCCAAATATTTACGCTGGCGGAGATTGTGCAGAGTTCGCAAACCTTGTAAGTGGTTTAGATTGTGTCATGCCTTTGGGTTCTCTTGCAAATCGTCAGGGACGCATCATTGCAATAAACATAAATGGTGGCAATGAAAAGTTTACGGGAAGTGTGGGGGCGTTCTGTATCAAGGTGTTTGATATGGGAGTTGCAAAAGCTGGGTTGACTTTTAATCAGGCTAAAGCTGCTGGTTTTGATCCTGTATATGCAGTTGTTGCTCAATCAGATAGGGCACACTTTATTCCAGATGCTGATTTCATGTTTATGAAGCTCATTGCAGATAGAAAAACAAGAACTGTGCTTGGTGTAGAGGCAGCAGGTCCTCAAGGCGATGCTGTGAAGGCAAGAGTTGATGCAGTTGCCCCGCTTTTGAAATTTGGGGTTGATGTTAGTGAAATCTGCAATTTAGAGGTTAGCTACTCTCCGCCCTACGCCTCTGCTATGGATATTGTAAATAATGCTGGAAATGCTCTTGATAATACTCTAAATGGCAATCTAAAATCTGTTGATACCTTTGAATTTGTTGAGTTGTTAGAACAGGATAATATAAAGGTGCTTGATGTTAGAAGCCATATTCAGTCAGCACCGTTTGTTGAAAAATATCCTAAACAGTGGATAAATATTCCTCAAGATGAGCTAAGAGAGAGGTATGTTGAGCTTACTGCGGTGTTAAATGAGCTAAGAGAATTCCCACTATATCTTATCTGTGGAACAGGTCCTCGCTCTTACGAAGCTCAAGTTTTTCTTAACAGCAAAGGAATAACAAACACAAGAAATGTTCAAGGCGGTTATGGAATGATACTTGCCATTCATCAGCCTTTAGTTTAGATAGAATATAAAAAGAGCAGTTTTGCGTTTGGTCATTTTAAAGTCAATTGATTTAAAAATGTAAAAGATTTGACAACTTTTAAAAAGTTGTCAAATCTCTGAAAATTAAAATCTGAAAACTAACGTTGTTAAATTGGAAATTTTATTTTTTTAGGCAGTGGGCTTAAACTGTTCTACAATTTTTTCCAAATAGATTCTTTGTGTTCCATTTATTGATTCTTAAATCCTTAAGCAGCTTTTTGCATAGTTAGGATAGTTTCAAGAGTAAGTGGTTTTGA
>JADGBE010000107.1 GCA_015231615.1 Desulfamplus sp.
TAGAGATATGGGCAGAGATGCTGCAAAATTATTATATCAAAAAGGCGGTATGAGAGAGCTTTGCGATTTTGTTGAAGAACGCTATTTCAAAGTCTTCAGCAACCGCGATTACCGCTGGGCAAATGAATTGACCGTTAAAACTGCATTTCTCACGCTTCTTTACAACGATATTCTATTTATCATGGATTCAGAAAAAGAGATTGACAGGCGATTTGCCGATTTGACTATGATAATCCGTCCTGATTTGCGAAAGTTTCAGCTTTTTGATGTTCTGATTGAGTTCAAGTTTGTAAGCCTTGCTGCTGCTGGACTAAGCGGAGAAGAGGCAAAAGCATTGTCAATTGAGGAACTTCAAAATCTTCCAAAGATGCGTGAAGCAATGAAAGATGCAGTGTGGCAGGTCAAAGATTATAGCAAAATATTGAATAACAGATATTCAGGAAAAGATTTCAGGCTCAAGAGTTTTGCTGTGGTATCATTGGGGTTTGATAAGTTGTGTTGGGAAGAGGTTTTTACTTGATATTATTACAATAATAGTTTACAAAAATACATATTTATATGCTAAAAAATATGTATTTAATATTTTTTACTATTTTATCAGTATTATCTATCTAATTTTGATAGATTAATGTGTTAAAAGGAGGTGATATTTACGCTAACATGATATAAAAATTGTATTAAAGAAATAGTATAACTTAAAATCTAAAAATTAAATGGAGAAAAAAATGTTTAATCAAATCAAATTAAAATTTAAAAGTGCTGTATTTTGCCTGATAATATCTTGCTTTGTTTTTCCTGTATATGCAGAAGATGATGTTAAATATATAGATGATTATCTACCATATTATGATGTATTTTCTACTGAAGAAGTTGCACCAGCCTATTGTGCAAATAATAAAGAAACTTCAATTTACAACTCTCTGGTATCATGCACCCAATTTTCTTCGTGTGATATTAATGCAGGTCTAACAGAGTATGTTCAAGACTATAAGGATATGCCCGTTTACGCACTACTAGTAAACATAACAAAACCTTTGATTTTCTTTGCCGTAGAATTTGATCAATATATCGTAATATATGGAGATGGTTTAAAAGAACTGCCCGCAGGAATTTATGGTTTACCAGTAATTATGCCTTCTAAGCAATCTGAATTAAAGGCTTATGGCTATCCTTGGACAAATGCTTTGACAATTAAAACAGATGGTGAATTTCATAAATGTGTAGTCCAATCTCCTACTCTACCCCCAGCAGATCCTAATTTTAAAGTTAATGGCAGCTGGTCAGGTAAAGCTAAATATTGTGCTTCAGGAAATTGTCAGACAGAAGCAATGTCTCTTACATTTAAAACTGACGGAAGCTGGGTTGGTTCTACAACAATGACTACAGGGCTTATATACAAACAGACAGTTTACTATGATTTGAAGGGAACTTACCAAATATCAGGCAGTAAAGTTATAGGAACTGGAAATGTAAAACTAAAAACCACTTCATCTTGGGACTCTTCAGATAACATAAAATTTGAATTAACAAAAGATAGCAGCGGCAATCTAAATGGTTCATGGGACGATGGAAGCGGTGCTGATATACAGGTGACTGGCTTAAGACAGTTATCACAACATGAGATCAATATATCACGATTGTAGTTATTTTGTTTTGCTTAAGGCTGATGGTCTCGTAAAAAGTCATTTTTTAAAAATGCGTCATGAATAAAATCAGATAGTTATAACTCTGAAAAATGCCAATTTTAGACTTTTTACGAGACCTACAAGGTTAATTAAAAGAATAAGCCCTTTCATGTTTTTAAGCGTGAAAGGGCTTTTGTTTACTTTGGAACATAATAGTTTTCTTTTATAAAAAAATGAGGTGCAAAATGCTCTATTCCAAATTGTTTAAACTTGGTGTTCAGGTTAAATATCTTATTATTGCTTTGATTTTTATTTTATTGACTCTAATTTGTTCCAATATAGTTTGTTCTGAAGATGTAAATACTTCTATTTTCAATCGTTCGGACATTTTTGAAAACAGCACATCTAACTGGCAAATTTATAATAACCGTGATTTTATATCTTCTTTAGCATTGTCAGATGATAAAAAAACATTGTGGGTTGGGACTGTCGCAGGTCTTGAAAAGCGTGATGTAAAAACGGGGTTGATTGAAAAGGTTTATACAAATTTAGATGGATTACTTAATATGTCTATTAAGGCGATAGTGTCAGACAAGAATAATGGTGTTTGGGTAGGCACTATTTACGGTCTTTCTCATATTTTATCTGATGGCTCTATTAAAAATTTTACTGCCTATAACTCAAATTTACCTTCTTCTGATATTGAAGATTTATATATAGATTCTGATAGTCGTATCTGGATTGCTATGAGGCAGCATGTTGGATATATCGCAGAAAACGGTGCATTTGAGATACTTGATATTGTATTAGATGATTGTGAAATAGAAGCAATAATGGTTGATGAAAATGGAATCTGGATTGGCACATTAGGCACCCGTTCAGAATACGGCAAAGGGCTATATCGTTTAAATTATGATGGGACTCTTGAAAATTACACAATAGGACCGCCTTCTACATCAAATAACGGAGTTAGAGCCTTGCTCTCTGATGGAAGCAACGGAGTGTGGATTGGCACAGGAGATGACGGGCTGATGCATATAACTTTAGATGGCACAATAAAGAAAATTGATCTTGGATGGCCGCCCATTCCAAGCTGGGATATCATAAGCGGTAGAAGTGTTAATTCTATTACAAAGGATTCTGGAAATGGATTATGGGTTTCAACGCCTTATGGTTTAACGCATATAATTTCAGAATCAGAGATAGCTGTAATCGACAAAAAATATGGTCTGCCAATGGATATAATTAATGTTGTTATGAATGATGGAGAGGGCGGAGTGTGGTTTGGACTTGGTTCAGGTGATACTTTATTAACTCAAACCAACGGAGGTTTGGCACATATAAATGCATTGGGGCGAATAACTCTTTATAAATCAGAATTTCAAATACCAAACCCATTTATTTTTTCTCTTATGCCTGATTCTAAGAATGGATTATGGGTAGGCAGCTACGGTGGTTTAAGTCATATTTTTTCTGATGGCACATATAAAATTTATACAATGGAAACATCAGAGATTCCTAATAATATCTGTTTCTCATTGGCATCTGACTCAAAAGGCGGTTTATGGATCGGAACGAATAATGGTTTGGCATATATGGATTCAGATGAAGAGTTTGACATATATCAACCATTTCGTTCAGAAGTGCCTACAATATTAACTGGAACTATAAGAAATATAATATCTGATGGCAAAGACGGCGTATGGATAGGTCTTGAAAATTTATTTGGAACAGGAGGTTTATCCCATCTTAAATCTGACGGCTCATTTGAAAATTACACATCTGAAAATTCAGACTTGCCCTTAAACAATGTATGGGGGCTTGCATTGGATAATGGACAAGGACTCTGGATTGGCAGCTATGGAGCAGGGTTAGCACATTTAAATCTTAATGGTAGTATGGAAATATTTAGTAAGGAGAATTCCGATCTCCCTGATAATTTTATCACCTCTCTTGTAAATGATTCTAAAGGGGGCGTTTGGATAGCTACTGATGGAGGTGGTGTTGCACATCTTGATCATAAAAAATCATTTGAAATATTTAATTCTGAAAACAGCTCATTAAACAGTAATTATGTTAGGACTCTTGCCTCAGATGGACTTAATAATGTTTTAGTTGGAAACTTTGACGGTTTATCCATAATCAACTCTTATGGGCTTTTTGAAACTTACAAAATATCTGAATGGAGTTTCGCCAAAGATCAAATAATGTCATTGCTTTCTGATAATACAGGTGGAATATGGGCTGGAACTTCAGGCACTGGACTATTACATTTAACTCGTATAGGAGAAGCGGAACAAATTAAAGCTAATCTATATGATTTAACAATAACTTGGTTTCTTAATCGTTCCCCATTTGATCATCACAAGGTAATTTACATAGAGCTTCAGCGTTCATTATCAAAAAATGGTGTTTACGAAACTGTTCTTGATTCTTCAGATAATCCAGTCCGATTTTATGCTGATTATTCCAATTGCCAAAATCCAATGCGAGATGATTGTTGGCCCAATGTTGTGGGACATCTTCCTGCTGATAAAGGTTCAAAATATATGCCATACAAAGGCTACACCCTCAACACCCCGATAAACGACCCTGAATGGCTTGAAGGTTTGCCCCGATATTATCGCCTTTCTGCTGTAATTGAAGAAGATGGGAAACTTTTTAGAGTTGCTAATAATCAGGAAGCCGTCTTGATTACCCCGCAGGTTGAGGAAAAGCCAAGAGTTGAGCTAACCCTTGACCGCAATGCAATTGCAATGCAGCCAAATCAAAAGGCTGAAATAACGGTGTTTGTCTCTTCTTTGGATTTATTCAGGGGGGACGTTGATCTTGAGGTTGAATCAGCCACAGGGAATCCAATTTCCAATAACATAAACGTAAAACTTGAGCCTACCGCTGTTTCTTTAAAATCAGGCGAAACAAAGCCTGTTCTTCTTACAATTGAGGGACTTTCTGAAAGCACCCAAACCATTAAAATCATTCCAAAAATTCAATCAGGTTATTCAGGCAAAAGCACATCTTTAAATGTTCAGGTTGGCGATAGCACAGAATCAATGATTGCTTTGAGTATTGCCCACAAAACAAAACGGACAAGAGTTTTAGATGGTCTCACGATTTCAGGTAATGTTATTCCAGCACAGGCGGGACAAAAAGTTGTTATTTCAGGCAATAACATCAAAAAATCAGTTGACTCTTCAAATTCTTTTGAATCCGCTGACTCTACTGATTCTTTAACACTTACAACTGATGAAAAAGGCTATTTTCAAGGGTCTGTTACGCCAATTCATGCGGGTTTATTGACCTTGACTGCCCAATCAAATGGAATCACCAGCAACACCGCAGAAATTTTTATCCTTCCAGCTAAAACCAACATTGCCCTTTCATCAAACGTAAATCAATCGACCAAAAAAGGCGATATTCTAAGAGTTCAGGGAATCATTACGCCTGTTCGACTTGATGGAACAAAGGTGAATTTAGATATTCGCTATCTTGACCCTGCTAATCAAGACGCTGGACTTCAACCCCAATTTGTTGGAGGTGTGGAGATAGACGCAAACGGCGTGTTTTACAGAGATGTCGTAGTTCCTGGAAATGGCTTTATCAACGTAAAAGCAAGCCTTCCAGAGACTTCTGATTATCTCAGCATAAACACAAAACTCGTGATTCCGATTGGTCAGCCGGTTGGTGAGGGAATTATTGTGGTTTCCGAATCTGGAAATGAGGATTTTCAAATTATTTCAAAGAGTTTGGGGAGTTATGTTTATAACGCCCTGAAAAGCAGAAATATTCCAGCAGAACGAATAAAGTATCTCGGCATTGCTGATGACCCTAAATTCACAAACGGAACGGCAAATAAAGCCAATCTGCATGACGCTTTAACCAACTGGGCAACTTCCCTTTTTTCAACTGACGACCCATACAAAACGCCATTAAATCTATATCTTATCGGCAGAGTTGAAGATGATAACGGTTTTAAAGATGAGAATAACGGTTTCAGGCTGAATGACAGCGAAGTTTTAACTGCTGACGATCTTGCACAATATCTTAATGAAGCTGAAGAGATAATTAAAACCAATTCAAAAGATAACTATTCAGAATATAAAGGCTTTCCTGTAACCATAGTGCTTGAAGGAACTCAATCTGGTAAATGGATTGAAAAGATAGCGGGAAACGGCAGAATTATTCTCACCTCATCATCTGACAAGCCGATTGATGAAGGCGGATTTGCTGGTTACGACAATCTTGGAGAAAGCTCATTTTCGCGGTATTTTTATCAGTTCATAAACTATGGTAGCGATATTGAGGGTTCGTTTGCAGAGGCAAGCTACGAAATTCTGAAATTTTATCGCCATATCCAAAGACCAGTAATGGACGCGGATGGTGATGGCTTTGGCACGACGAGTTCTGACAGCTATGAGGCATCAGGTAAGTTTATTGAATACCGTCCGTCTGGCAACTTACGCCCACAAATCAGAACCACAAATCCTGATTTGACGATAAATAGAGGAGACGCTCAAAACAATTTCCTCTGGGCGATTGCAACTGACCCTGAAAATGAAATGGGCGGCGTATTTTGTTCAATCAGCTCAATTACTGACCCATCAAACCGAACTGTAAATATTGAGATGAAACTTGATACGGGCTATTTTTATAAGGCAGATTTAAACCAGAATTACCCAAACCTTGCAACTGGCTGTTATCAAGCTGTCTATTACGCAAAAGATAAAGCTGGTAATGTGTCGCTTCCTGAACAGAAATTCTTGAATGTTATAGCAAGTTCTGG
>JADGBE010000108.1 GCA_015231615.1 Desulfamplus sp.
AACCTCGAAGAGTTGTAACAGCAGGACAAGATGTACCCGGTGGAGCATCAACTATTGATAGTTTGTTATTAATATCTTCACTTATTGAATTACTTCTCCCGCTCCCGCAAGTTATCGTCTTTTTGACTCAACCTGAATATCTTGAACCATACCCATTGTGTTTATCTTCATTACAGTCTTTTCATGGATTTTATAACTGTTCTACCAAGTCTTATAGGTCTTGAGGGGGCGGTTGTGAATATCTCAATCGGGCAGATTGCTAAAAGCGTCTTTATCTATCTTGGCATTCCTTTTATTGCTGGTATGCTCTCTCGCATTATCGGATTAAAGATAAGGGGAAAAGATTGGTATGAAAAGGTCTTTATACCCAAAATCAGCCCAATGACCCTTATCGCACTTCTGTTTACCATTCTTGTTATGTTCTCTTTAAAAGGGGAATATATTGTTCAACTGCCGTTTGATGTAATCAGAATTGCAATACCTTTGTGTATCTATTTTTTAGTGATGTTTTTAGCATCATTTTTTATGTCAATGAAAGCAGGTGCAACTTACGAACAGTCTGCAACTTTAAGTTTTACAGCAGCATCAAACAACTTTGAGCTTGCCATTGCTGTGGCTGTAGCTGTCTTTGGGATTGATTCTGGTGTGGCATTTGCAGCAGTTATTGGTCCTCTTGTAGAAGTGCCTGTTCTGATTGGGCTTGTGCATGTAGCTTTATGGTTAAAAAAACGATACTTCCCCTACACTGTCAACACAGTAAGAGGGGTATGTCACGTTACAAAAAAGAGGTAAAAAATTATTAAAGAAGGTAAAAATTAATGAATTGGAAAGATGAATTAAAATCACTTAGTATTATTGTTGTTGTATTTTTTTCTGCATTTTTTCTGCCTGTTGGGGTGTATCGTTTTGATAATGCACTAAAAGAGGCTCTTGAGCTTGTAAAATGGTATGCAGAGGAGCATGTTCTTCTCTGTCTTGTTCCAGCGTTTTTTATTGCTGGTGCTATTGGAGTTTTTGTCTCCCAAAATGCTGTTATGAAATATCTTGGTCCTGCTGCCAAAAAGAGTGTTGCATATCTTGTGGCATCTGTCTCTGGAACAATTTTGGCTGTCTGCTCATGCACAATTTTGCCTCTTTTTGCTGGTATCTATAAAAGAGGGGCTGGACTTGGTCCTGCAATTGCCTTTTTATATTCTGGTCCTGCTATAAGCGTTCTTTCAATTATTCTGACTGCCCGTATTCTTGGTCCTGAACTTGGCATTGCAAGGGCAATTGGAGCGATTCTATTTTCCGTTGTTATCGGCTTTATAATGGAGCTTATTTTTAAAAGCGAAGAGGCTGAACGCTCGGCTCAAATTAATATTCCTGAAAGCAACGAGGCAAAACCGATTTATCAGACCATTTTATATTTTTTCTTTATGGTTATGATTCTTGTTTTTGCAAACTGGGGAAAACCAGACATTCAAGAGGGGCTTTGGTGGACAATTTTCTCTCTAAAGTGGATTATCACCTCATTTTCAGCAGTGATTTTTGCGATTATTCTTGTTGTATGGTATGAGCATAAGGCATGGAAAATATCGCTGATAGCTGTTGTATCAGCTCTCTTTGCCTTTGCCTTGCCACATATTCCTATGGTTGCATTTTCAGCAGGATTTATCGGTCTTACATGGTCAGCATCAACATCAAATGAAGAGAACGGCTCATGGATTTACGCTTCATGGGATTTTGCCAAACAGATTCTTCCGCTTCTGCTGATGGGTGTTTTTGTTGCTGGATTTCTGCTTGGTCGTCCCGGAAATGAAGGGATAATTCCAAATACTTGGGTTTCAGCACTTGTTGGTGGCAACTCTCTTTTTGCAAACTTCTTCTCATCAGTCGTTGGTGCATTTATGTATTTTGCAACTCTTACAGAAGTTCCTATAGTTCAAGGGCTTATGGGAAGCGGAATGGGAAAAGGTCCATCTCTTGCCCTTTTGCTTGCGGGTCCTGCTCTATCACTTCCAAACATGCTTGTTATCAGAAGCGTAATCGGAACTAAAATGACAGCAGTGTTTGTAATACTTGTTGTTATAATGGCAACAATTTCAGGAATGATTTTTGGAATGATTTAATGAACGAGAGAGCCTATTTAAAACAGACCTTTTGGCAAATCCCAGCTTTTATTATTTTAGCCTTTATTCTTGCACTTACAATCAACCATTTCCGTTCTGATAGCATACCAATAATTGGAGATTGGTCTGTTGATGCACGTTTTTCTGATTCTGCTGGAGCAAGTCTTGTTATCTCATTAGATGAGGCAAAAGTTTTATTTGAACAAAATCATGCTCTATTTTTAGATGCACGCCCCAAAGATGAATATGATGAGGGGCATATTGCAGGGGCGTTAAGCCTTCCGCAGCAAGAGGCAGAGAGCTATTTTATGGAGGTTGCGATTGAGTTAGAGGCAAGTCAAGTTGATATAAATGGAAGTAAAGTGATTATAACATACTGTGATGGTGATACATGCGAATTGAGCCATGAACTTGCACTTTTTCTTAAAGAGATGGGTTTTAATAATGTAAAGGTGCTTGTCAATGGCTGGAGTGTATGGCTGGAGGCGGGATTGCCAAAGGAGATTGGGGAATAAATTATGAAAACAGATGAACAGAACTCACAACATCATAGCCATTTAGATGAGAGTCATAGCCATTCAGAAGAAGATTACCATCAAAATTCTGAAAATACTCACAACCATCATCATAGCCACAGCTATGATCCAGAAGCGAATACAGGCTCAAGGCTTCTTATCACTTTAGCTCTCAACTTTATAATTCCTGTAGCACAGATAATCGGGGGATTGATTGCAAACTCAGTAGCCCTTATTTCAGATGCTGTTCACAATTTCAGCGACTTTACAGCCATACTTATCTCATACATTGCATTTCGTATTGGTCAACGAGGGGCTACTGTTTTCAACACGTTTGGATACAGACGAGCAGAGATCATGGCTGCCCTGATAAATGTTCTTCTTTTAGCTGGTGCTTCAGGCGTTATTTTATATCATGCGGTTCACAGATTCTTTAATCCTGAGACAGTAAACGGAATCCCTGTGATAATTCTCGCTGTAATTGGAATTGCTGGCAATGGTTTTTCTGCCTTGCTGCTGCGTCGTGATTCTGCCCATAATCTAAATATGCGTGGGGCTTTTCTGCACATGGTTGGAGACCTGTTGACATCGGTTGTTGTTCTCATAAACGGTATTCTGCTCATGTTTTATGAGTGGTATTGGCTTGATCCTCTTCTTTCTGTCCTGATTGTGATTTTTATTTTAAAGAATAGTTGGTCATTGCTTAAAGAGTCTGTATCAGTTCTGATGAATGCAACGCCATCGCATGTTCCTCTTGAACAGGTGCAGAAATTTCTTGAATCTGTACCCGGAGTAACTGGAGTTCATTATCTCCACGCATGGCAAATATCATCTTCTGACACAGCTTTTTCATGTCATGTTGTTGTTCCTGACCAATTGGTAAGCAACACTTCCCAATTAGGAGGCCAGCTCAGACATGAACTGCAACATAAATTTAACATTAACCATCCTGTGCTTCAATTTGAAACAGAGGAGTGTGGGAACGGAACACTTTTATGTGAAATGTCCTGTAACGGCAAAACTTCTAAAAATACCTGCACATGCACTGATTCGAGTGTCATCAATCCTGACTCTTCCATCAACATTCAGCCTTCAATTAACAAAGAATAATCTATGAAACTCAACGCATCTATAAAAATAGAATCAGCAGTAAAATCAGAATCAAAATGGAAATCACTCTTATTTAATTCAGTTTTGTTCAATTCAATACGAATTTTGATGGGAGTAGTCTTTTTGTATGCAAGCTATGACAAGATTTTAAACCCTGAAGCATTTGCAAAGGCGGTTTTTAACTATCAGATTCTGCCAGATACAGCGGTAAATATTGTGGCTTTAGTGCTGCCTTGGTTAGAATTATTGATTGGTTTATCCCTTGTTGCTGGAATCTGGCTTGAAGGTTCAACTGTAATAAGCACATCGCTTATGTTAATCTTTATAGGCTCATTGATATTTAACCAGATAAGGGGTCTTGATATTTATTGTGGTTGTTTCTCAACTGATGCCACGCAAGGTCCGGCAGGTATGTTGACAATAATAAGAGATTTATCGTTTCTTGCAGCATCAATATATCTTACATTGAGGGTATTTTTCTTTTCCAAATCTCCGAATATTTGTAACTACTCAGGCATTCTTTTTTAGTGTAGTTTTTTTATAAATCATCCGATGTGAAGAGACAATAACAGAATTGGAGAAATATTTATGATGCAACTTAAAATTCCTTCTGAAAAAGACATAAGAGAAGCTTACCGTCAAGGTGAAGATGCAGTAGTGGAGGTATTCCATGAGGTGTTGAGTTGCATTAAAGATTTATCAAGGCATATTGAGAAACAACAGCAAGTGATTGATGAGCTGCAAAGGCAGATTGCTAAAAACAGCAGCAACAGCAGTAAACCACCCTCCAGTGATGGATTCAAAAAGCAACGAACAAACAGCTTGAGAAAAAAAGGTGAGAAAACCACAGGGGGTCAGGAAGGACACAAAGGCTCAACGCTTAATCAAGTGGAAACGCCTGACCATAAAGTAGTGTATGAAACAGTCAGTTGTGTTCATTGTCAAACATCTCTTTCTGATGTCCCTGTGTCAGAATACGAAAATCGTCAGGTTTTCGATATTCCAGCCATCCAACGATGCTGCTGCGACTGCTGTTGCTCTTTCTACTGAAACTATCAAAGAACAGTTGATAAACTCTGATGTAGTCAACTTTGATGAAAGCGGGTTAAAGGTTAAGAGTAAACTTCATTGGCTTCATGTTGCAAGCAATGAGAAATTAACTCATTATGAAGTTCATAAAAAACGTGGTCAAACTGCAATGGATGATATTGCTATCCTGCCTGATTTTCAAGGAACAGCGGTTCATGATCACTGGAAATCCTATTTTGCTTATAACGATTGTGAGCATAGCCTTTGCAATGTCCATCATTTAAGAGAACTCAAATTTATCAATGAAAATTACGGACAAACATGGGCAAAAGATATGAGTGATTTGTTGATTGAGATTAAAAAGCAAGTCCACTCTACGAAAGACCACAATGACCATCTTGACTCTTCAAAAATAAGTGCCTTTGAAGAAAGGTATGATAAAATTGTTGAAGATGGACTCAAAGCCAATCCCCCACCTGAAAAACAGCCCGAAAAAAAGGGTAAAGTCAAACAATCACCCCCAAAAAATTTACTGGATCGTTTAAAATCACACAAAAAGAATGTTCTTCTTTTTATGCATGACTTTCGTGTCCCTTTTGATAATAGACATCTTTCCAAAATAAGCCCTTTATTTGTATGGGGTTAAGGCTTATATTTCTTATTACTATTGGATTGTCCACCCCATTGGAAAGGAGAAAGGAAGAATTAGCTATTTCGACAAAATAAAAAATAAAAGACCTGACAGATTCATACGTCAAGTAGGTATTAGTTTGGTTAATTTTCAGAATCTTCTGCAAGCGGTTGAAAATGAAATTAAATCAAATTTGGAAAAAAATCCTTTAAAACGGCGAGGAAAGAAATCAGAATTGGCACTTGCAGATCGATTACTGTTGACTCTGCTCTATTTAAGAGAATATTCCACTTTTGATAGATTAGGAGAACGATTTGATATTTCTGAATCATATACCTGCAAAATTTATCATCAAATATCTGATATTTTGGTAAAGGTCTTAAAACTCAAAAATCGTAAAGCCTTGTTGGAGGAACCTCTAAAAGCGATTTTAATTGATGTGACAGAACAGCCTATCGAACGTCCAACTAAAGGACAGAAGGAATACTATTCTGGTAAAAAAAACGCCATACCATTAAAATACAATTGTTGGTTTGTCTGACTACCTTGAGCATTTTAGCACTGAGTTGTCAAAAAGGGAGAGTTCACGATTTTAGAATTTTGAAAGAAAGCCGACCTCTGCTGCATCCCGACACCATCAAAATTGGGGATTCAGGGTATCAGGGAATTGATAAATTGTATTCAAATGCACTTATCCCTATCAAGAAGAAAAAAGGTAAATCTCTCACAAAGGAAGAGAGAAAATATAATCGTGATTTAGGCAAACAACGTATCCTGATTGAACACGTCAATCGTCGTTGTAAAATTTTTAGGATAGTCAAAGAGACCTACCGAGGTAAACATAAAAGTCAAATACCTCCAGCAAAGCTGGAGGCTTGAAAGATGGAACCGCTCAAAGCGGTTATTATGTTAGCCGCTCACGAGCGGCTTTGTGAATGCCTAAGAGGCATGTTTATTCCCATAATTTTAGTT
>JADGBE010000109.1 GCA_015231615.1 Desulfamplus sp.
TGGAGACAGTGTGCAGTGTATAATACATGGTATCAATGATTTACATAAAAAAGTTATCAGGCTTTTGGGAGGAGCTTCTTGTGAAATATATCAGCTTTCTACAAATTGAGGCTGCTCAATGTCGGTTGTAAGAATTGATTATCTCTAATTTCAAATCAACTTGTTGATGGTATAGTATTTGATACGGCGGCTGGGGGGAGAAGAAAGCTGCTGGTTTGCAATCTTAGGGTTAAATTTTAAGTTACTGTGCAGGGGCAGGGGGAATATCAACTTGCTTGTTCATTAAGTCTTTTAACTCTTTATAGAGCTTCTTGCGTTTAAAATAGTTCACAATTGAGAATATCCCCTCAAGGTTTTCAAGCTCTTTTAAAATCCATGCTATACGCTGTTTGTCTAACTGCTCCTGCTGTAATTGTTTTTTAAACTCTTCTGGAGGTTTACCATCAGTGATGTTTGAGAGCTGTTCCCTCAGATGTTGTTTGTCCATCTGCTCCTGATACCATGCACTTTTATATTCCTCTGGGGACTTGCCATCAGTGATATATAAAAGTTGTTCCTTGAGGTGGCTGGATAAATGCTCAAGCTCAAATATCCTCTGTTGATGCTCTGCTATCCGTTTTTGATTTTCGGCTTGTTCTTTAAGTCTTGCATCTTTTTCTTCAAAGAGTTTATTCAGCAGATTCATATCTGTTGATATATGGTTTACTATGTTTTGACCATCTGCTTCATCATGTTTACTCTTCTGGTGAATCTCTTGCTCAAGCACCTCTTTAATAACAGCAATATTCAACCCCTGTGCCTTTAATTGCTTGATTTGGTCAAATATAACATAACCACTTTCAGTGAGAAGAATCCGTCCAAAGTCTCCTTTTGTGCAATGTGGCTTTAGTATGTTTTCAAGTTGTTTTACACATTTTCTGATGAACGGAACACTTAAACCCGTGTCTTTTGCTATATATTCTATTGTAAACATTGATTTTATTAAGTTTTAAAGGTTGAGTATGCTTTAATAGTATGTCGTATAATGATATTAAAGAATGTGTTAAGTATATGGTTAAACATACTAATTACATCATTTAATGTAATGTTAAAACCTAATTAAATCAAGATGTTTTTTTTGTTTACTATGGTTATACACTAAGCAATTATTAAGGAGGAGAATCCACTCTTGAACAAACTTGAGCTTATCCATGAACTCCAGACCCAAACCAAGCTGACCCAGAAAGAAGCTGCTGAGGTTGTAAACCTTTTCTTTGAGGCTATCTCTGATGCACTTGCAAATGGTGATAGGGTTGAGATTAGGGGCTTGTGTTCCTTCTATGTTAAAGAATATGAATCATATATTGGCAGGAATCCAAAAACAGGGGAGCGGGTAGAGATACCAGCTAAGAGGTTGCCGTTCTTTAAGTGTGGGAAGGGATTAAGAGAAATGGTTCAAAGCACAGAAAGTTAAGTCCCGACTTACAAAAGACGGTAAGCTATTTAATTAATATACTTTTTTACTATCTTATCAGGAAAGAAATGCAATTAACACAAGAACAAATGGAAATAGTAAATTGTGAGCTTTATGCTTATGATATATTGGAAGTAATCGCTTTTGCGGGTACTGGGAAAACTACTACTTTATATGAATACACCAAAGCCCGCCCGCATCTTAGATTTCTTTATGTGGCTTTCAACAAATCTGTGCAAGTGGAAGCTGCATCAAAGTTTCCTGATAATGTAACCTGTAAGACAGCTCATAGTTTAGCATGGCAACAATATGGTTCCCAGTATAAACACAAATTGATTCCTTCGTTAAAAGCCAATACTGTTATGGATGTGTTGAATCTTAAGAGCTACGAGGATGCTAAATTTATATTGGATACCTTGGTTAAATATTTAGTTTCAACTGATGAAAAAATCTATAAAAAACACATAATACAGTTAGCATGGCAGCATTATGAGCATAAAAAAGAGCCAATGCCTGATTTTGCATATATGGCGGAACAGTTATGGATGATGATGGCAGACACCAGAAACAGTGATATAGGGATGCTGCATGACGGATATTTAAAACTTTATCAACTGTCAAACCCCATACTTGATTTTGACTGCGTGCTATTGGACGAGGCTCAAGTGCGTCGCTTATACGCATAATTTCAGCGTCCGAAAGGATTAAGGTTGCTGTAAAATACCTTATGCTCAGCCAACTTATCCATGTCAATAAATGACTTGTAAATCTCGAAAGAGAATGGGGAGTGTAGCATGTTGGTGAAAATGATTTATGTATTAGAAATCATCAAAGATACAAAATTAAGAGCAAGATATATATGATGAAAGCTAAACTGCTTAAATCCCAGTTGAAGTGAGGTCTTCGTCCCTTATTACGGAAGATGATTAAAGCCGTAATACTCAGTAAATTAGTGATATTCTTGCGTTATCATTAATAACAGCTTATTGAGCACACCATGAACTTCATGGCATAAAACAACAAACAGGACATCTAAGTATATCGTATCTGAATTATGTGGGAATGCGAGATACTCTAAGTTGGTTAGATAGTTAAGTCTGAAAACCAATATGAGTACGGAGTGATAATAATACCCAAAGTCTAACTGTAATGGTTCAGGCAACTGGTGAAAATCCAGTCTATCCGAAACATATAAGCTAACAGTAATGAAAGCAAAAATGGTTAATCGTGAGAAAAACAATCGGGAGAAGGGGGAAGTATCACAGTTATACTTTACTAACCAAAATTATAAAGGAGATAGTGAATGCTATCGGATAGAACGAATACAAAATTGGTTGGACTTCGGAAATGTGTTGAAAACGGCAATAAAGCCAATGACCTGTATAAAATAATGATGACCTGCGAAGACTTATGGATACAAGCATATATAAATATCCAGGGAAACAAAGGAGCACTAACCAAAAGTGTAGATGATTCTACAGTAGATGGATTTAGTGATGAAGCTGCAAAATCTCTCATTATGGAATTACAAAGTGATATGTTCCGTTTCAAACCAACTCGAAGGATATATATTCCTAAAAAGAATGGTAAGGAACGTCCTTTAGGCATTCCAAGATTTAAAGATAAGATAGTACAAGAAGTATGTCGTATGTTACTTGAAACTATCTATGAAACTAAATTCTCAGAAAACTCACACGGTTTCAGACCAAAAAAATCATGTCATACTGCTTTAGAAGAAATTAAAACATGGAATGGTACAACATGGTTATTAGATTTTGACATCAAGGGTTACTTTGATAATATCAATCATGAAATTATGATAAAAATACTTGAAAAAGAAATTGATGACAGAAGATTTTTGAAACTTATACGTGAAATGCTCAAATGTGGATACCTTGAAAATTGGAAATATTACAATACCTATAGTGGAACTCCACAAGGAGGAGTAATAAGTCCAATACTTGCTAATATTTACCTTAATGAATTAGATAAATTTATTGAACATATTCAATTCAACAGAGGAAAATGTAGAACTGCAAATCCAGAATATCAAAAGATTGCAGGTAAAAGAGGTAGTATAAATAGAGCAATTAAAAGTAGAAGAGAATGGATAAGAATAGGTGGCAAATATACTGGTGGAAAACCAAATACATTCAAAGAACTTAATTCAACAGAGATACAACTTGAAATCAATTCTTTAATTAAGGAACATAAATGTTTGGATATTGAAATACATAATACTCCAAGCAAATTATACGATGACCCTAACTTCAAAAGAATGCACTATGTTAGATATGCTGATGATTTTATCATTGGTATGATTGGAACGAAACATGATGCAGAAATAATTCAAGGTAAGATAAAAGATTTTCTTAAAAATGAATTAAATTTAGAAACTTCTGAAGAAAAAACAGGAATCAAACATGCCAGAAAGGAAGGAACTACATTCCTAAATTATATCATCCAAAAAACATCTAATGTAAGAAACAAAAAAAAGATGTTGTATGGAAGAACAATAAAACAAAGGAATGGAGGTGTTGCTATCAAACTGGGAGTACCTATGGAAAGAGTTAAAGTATTTTCAAAGAAATATGGAAATATTGAAACATCTAAATCAATTCATAGACCAGAATGGTTAAATAAGACAGAACTTGAATTAGTTAATGATTATAATGCAGAATTTAGAGGATTTGCAAACTATTATGTACTTGCCGATGATGTCAAACTAAAACTTCATAAATTAGAATGGATGGTTACGACAAGTTGGTTAAAAACAGTTTCAAATAAACTCAAAATTACAGTAACTCAGGTTGCAAAGAAATATAAAAGCAATACAGATTTTACTGTTAAAAGCGGAAACATTAACCGAACATTTTTTAAGCTTAAACACCTAAAATCACCAAAAGTCAAAGAACTGCTTGATATAATCCCATATGTTGGTCATACCAAGACTCAACTTGAAGATAGAATCAATGCTAATGTATGTGAATATTGTGGAAAAATAGGTGGATATTATGAAGTCCATCATATTAGAAAACTAAAAGACATTTCAGAAGCAAAGCAGGATTGGCAACGATGTATGATGGAAAAACAAAGAAAGACTTTAGTTCTTTGTATTGAATGTCATCACAACTTGCATAATGGTAAATTAGCTGACAAAAGACACTTACAGAAGGAAAAAGTATGATGGAGAGCCGTATGCGTCGAAAGGTGCAAGTACGGTTCGGTGGGGGGTTGAGGGTTATCTTAAAAGATAGCACCCTTCCTACCCAACGATACAAATCCTGTAACTGCCCGAATTGTTTTGTCTCAACCTTGTCCCAAAATACTTGTTGGAGACCCGCATCAGCAGATTTACTCATTTCGGGGTGCTCGTGATGCAATGCAAGAAATTACAGCTACGAGTATCATGTATCTGAACCATAGTTTCAGATTTGGCAATAACATAGCAGCTCTTGCAAATCAGATATTACACTGTTTCAAGGGGGAGACAAACAACCTGACAGGAATGAATGGAGAGGGTGAGATAGGAGAAGTTTGTGGGAATCATGCTTTTATTGCACGAACCAATGCCACTGTATTCAGTGAGGCTGTAAAATTATATAAAAAATGTAAAATAGGGTTTGCTGGTGGAATACATGGATACAGGTTTGATGAGATTGTGGATACTTACTACCTCTACGATAAACAGAAAGATAAAATTAGGAACAGCTATATCAGAAGTTTTCAATGCTATGATGATTTAAAAGATTTTGCAAGAGCTGTTGAAGACTGGGAACTTAGCAGCCGTTGCACAGTTGTTGAGGAGTATCGCCATAAAATACCTAAATTGGTACAAGATATTCAAAAGGTAGCGGTAGAATCAGACAAGGCTGAAATAGTTTTAACCACTGCTCATAAATCCAAGGGGCTTGAGTTCAATAAAGTTCGTATTGCGGATGATTTTCCAAAACTTGTAAATAATGGCAACCTAATTATCAAAGAAGATGTTGATATTGATGAGTTCAATTTAATATATGTTGCTATAACAAGGGTGAAAGAGAGATTAATGCTCTCAGAGAGCTTACTGGAATTTACAGAAAATTGCAGTTCATATCCAAATATGGCTACGTTTTTACCCGATAAACCCCGACTTGTTTAAAACAGAATCGGATAACTTAGGAGAAATTAAATGGGACTGCTCAATCTGTTACTTAACAATCCATTTGCATTCATGCTTATTGCCATACCGCTGATGTATGCCATAATTTTTCATGAGTTAGCACATGGTTGGGTTGCCTATCGCATGGGGGACTCGACAGCTAAGGAGATGGGGCGTCTTAGCCTTAATCCCCTCAAACATCTCGACCCTATTGGTACCCTGATGCTGTTTATATTTGGATTTGGCTGGGCAAAACCTGTACCTGTGAATTTCGGTCGAATTCGTGATTTTCGCAAGGGGATGATCCTGGTCTCTTCTGCAGGAATCATAACGAACAGCAATTCTAATTTTGGGCTAAATTTCAATTTGTAATATTTTCAAATAGATATAATGAAAAAAATTTTACGTATAAAAAGAATCGTATTCAAAAATCAAAATAAATCAACAAAAAACTGAGAATT
>JADGBE010000010.1 GCA_015231615.1 Desulfamplus sp.
CACTCTTTCATCAAATAACCCAAAGGCCACCCGACATCATCAGGTATTAGCTACACTTTCGCATAGTTATCCCTAATTCAAAGGTAGATTATCTACTCGTTACTCACCCGTGCGCCACTCTACTCGGCGGTGCAAGCACCACCTTTCTCGTTCGACTTGCATGTGTTAAGCACGCCGCCAGCGTTCATTCTGAGCCAGAATCAAACTCTACAGTTTTTTCTAAACTCTATTTACATCTATAATCTATCAAATAGATAGATTGTATAGACATATTTCTTACATAAACTTCCTAAAAACTATAATCACTAACCAGTTTTCAAAGATCAAAATAACAAAAAAATCATTGGGGATAAGTATATAACTACATAGATACTTATCCCCAATGAAGTATTTAGACAATATACAGTAACTCAAAACTCATGTCAATCTTTTTAATTATATTTTTTAAAATTGTTCTTAATTCTTTATTTGATAGTGCCAGAAGAAATTTTAATAAAACTTAGCTTGGCTTGTAACGCTGTTGGACAACGCTTAACCACTTTAAAATTCTTTTAGAATAAGTCCATGGGGAAGAGATTCACCATAAAGCATAACCTTTTCACAAGATTCTATCGGCGTAATTTTTTGAATCGTTGTTAAATATGAATTATCGGCTTTCATCTGTTCAAGCCATGAAATTATCACAGCAGCTAAATCATCTCCGATATCTCTTGTCCTATCTCCTGTTTTTCTACATATCTGAGTAACTGTTGAAATAATCGGGGAATTAAGCGGGAGTTTCCATTGAATCTTTAATAGTTTATGTATCCAATTTTCCACCTCTTTAGCTGGAACCACTCTGTCAACCGAACCATACAGTAATTCTCTTGATCCAATTCTTGATAATACCCAAAAAAGCTGTTTTTGAGTTGTATCCGTCTTTAAGTTAGGAATCAATTTTTTCGCTAAAGATATTTTATCCTTTACAAGCAATCTCTCCATATTTGCGGCAGCCATCCATATCTCTGTCATTTCTTGGGCGGAGCATGTTTTTTTTGCATTACGGCTGCTGTCAGATAACAAATAGGGTGTAATATTTTGAAAAAAAAGACGCTGCTGTCCGGCACTCAATCCACCTGCCATCCTTCTGCAAAATATCCACCACTCCAAAGCATTTTGTTTATATTTAGGAAATACTAAACCTGTCAGATAAATTTTCCATAATTGCCTTATCCGCTCTTCATCAAAAGCATCGCCAAACCCGGGACGAATACAAAAACCAGTTAAATTAAGCCATCTTACCTCATGCTCCGGGCTGATTTTTCTAAAATCACTATTTTTAATAAGGCAGTCAGCAGCAGCTCGTAAAAAAGATAGTGACCAGCTATCTTTTTTTTTATCAATCAAATTTTCAAGCTGTTTGACAAGCATCTTAATATCATGATTTTGCGTAAATCTATTTTCTATTAACAAGCAGGCATCTTCTACAAGAGCATTGTCAAAAATTTCACTATCTTCAGCCTCACCTTTTAAGTTATCACGAAGTTGAAATTGTAATTTCCATCTATGATTACTTATATTTGAACGGCACCATATTGCTAAAGTTCCCATCTCTGTATATTCAGGCTCAATAGTTACTGGAACATAGCTTTTTTCCCCTTTTTTTCCAAATCTGATTACTGTTTGGAGAGGCATCATTGGTGTTAGTGTATCATCAATATCAATAATATCGCCGCTTGTATCGCCGGAACGAAAACTTGAACTAAATATATTAAACACTACAGGTTGATTTGTAATAACTTCAAATTTCATTTTGGGAAGGTTTATAGCAGTTCCTTCATCAAGACCGCGCTCAACAATGCAGATTGCTTGATTAATCTCTTCTCTCTCAATTCCAATATAGTAGCTTCTGGGACTTCCGCTTCCAACTTTGACTCCTGTTCCATGCTTAACAAGTCCATAATAAGATGCTCCAAGTGCAACAGAGAGATCAGGTGATGGATTTTCAAGTATCTTTGGCAGATCAAAGTTATCAGATGAAAACCACTTTCTGATAGCACTTCTGATCCGCTCCTGCACAAGTTTAGGTTTTAAAGAGCCTCCGTTAAATAAAATAAGATCAGGCATAGGCTCTTTCCCGAGTATTGATTTAATGTTTTCTCTATGTTTTTCTAAAAACCAACCAATATGGCGCGTAATTGCCGGTTCTTGCTCGTAGGGAAGCCCAAACTCTGCAATAGCCCTGCCCCTTTTTTTTTCAATATCTTTTGATGGTTCAACATCAGGAAAAAAACCATTGCACAAGATATTTTCAAGCTCATCTTTTGTTAAATCTGCTGCCAATGTTCCAGCAATTAAAGAGCTTCCCTCTCCTTTTATGGTGATTCTAACTTTATTGCTTTGTTTATTACTATTCTTGCTGCTAACTTCATGATTCAAAATTGTTACTTCATTAAATCTGCTTTCTGAAAGATTTTTTTCACCATTTTTTTCATTTAAAATTTTTTCTTTAGCAGCTCTGCATTTATGACATAAAGTTTTCCATTTATCAGCGTTTAATGGCTCTTTTTTCGTAAATTTAGAATCAATAAATTTTGCAAGTGCAAGATCAATATTATCACCGCCGAGAATAAGGTGATCACCAACTGCAAGCCTTTCAAAACCAGGGCTTCCTTTAACATTTTTAAGCGAAATTAATGTAAAATCAGTAGTGCCTCCGCCGACATCGCAAACCAAAATAAGATCATCAGGCTTAACATGCTCCTGCCAATCATATTCATGCAAAACAAGCCAGCTGTAAAATGCTGAAAGAGGCTCTTCAAGAAGTGTAATTTGTTTTCCAAAGCCTGCTTCCCTTGCCGCCTCTAAGGTGAATTCGCGGGCAGCTTCATCAAAAGAGGCTGGGACTGTAACTACAACATACTGATTCTCAAGAAAGTCATCTTCATCTTTTACAAAGTGGTTCCAAGCCTTTCTAATATGCCTTAGATATTCTGCTGCAGCTCTAACAGGGGATATTTTTTCAACATTTTCTGAACCCCACGGCAATATTTTTGCCTGACGATCTGCCCGTGCATGACATAGCCAGCTTTTTGCAGAAGAGACAAGCCTTGATGGAACCTGCGAGCCATGTTCGCGTGCAAAAGTACCTGCAAACATATCATTTTCTCGTTTCCATGGGTGGGTAATAGACTCTTTTGAAATATCATATTCTCCAGGAATATATAAAAATGATGGAAGAACAGAAACTGTTGAAAATTCTCCAGCTCCAATTAATTGTGGAATTTTGAATATTTTAATTGATTTGACTTTCTGCTGATAAGTTAAATTTTCTCGTATCAAACTCATATCTATATAAGATACAGCAGAGTTGGTTGTTCCAAGATCAATGCCTATAACATAACGTCTATCATTAAAATCCAAACTTATCTCCTATCAGTTCCTTTTATCCCTTGCTTTTTGCAAATATACTTTCAGCCATCTGTTCTATTTTTCTTACTCATTCTTACCTATTTAGTAAAAATGATGAAAACTTCCTGATTCGCAGAGTATGCCCGAATTAACTTTAAATTATTGTTTAGTTCTTTAAAGCTAACATCTCTAAGTTACTCTTTTCCTCTTACATTCAGCTCTAATCGCCACTTTCTATCATCGTCTCTTGAATATGCCCAAAACTCAACGGTTCCGACTTCTGTTACCTTAACCTCAAAAGTAACTGGAATAAAGCTCTCATTACTACCTTCAAGCATAGTCTCAATAGAGGTCATCTCAACAATATCCATATCTTCCCAGTCGTCAATCACACTGCCGACTAAATCTTCACGTCTTGTAGATGATGTCATAATATCAAATTTCACATTTTCACCAACAACAAGATTAAACAGCCTCTCTTTGCACTCTGCACAAATTCCCTCTTCCATACCAAAAGGAGCTATGCAAAGTGCCCTTGTCGGCATAGGAATACCTGGAACAGACGGCATAGAGGCTTCAATTGCCATATAGTATGATTTTCCAAGCCCGCCTCTGATTTTAATTCCATCACCTCTTACAGCATTTCCATAATAAGCTGCACCGCGTGCAACAGAAAGATCAAAATCTACAGCTTCAATTTCACGGATTTCTCTATTTTCAACAGATTCAGATCCCACTTTGTATTCTTTATTCCATTTTCGTAAAATCTCCATAACTCTGGTTCTAATCAATGGAGATTTCATAACTCCGCCGTTAAACAGCACAGCAGTCGGCAATATAGGATTTCCCTTTTCATCGCGGCCGGTTGAAATAAATTTTGCAAGATGACGGGTAATTGCTGGATCAGCTTCATAAGAGAGACCAAACTCTTTAATACCAGATATATTTGATGATTTGGGTTTATCTTTTAAATCGCATAACGGAAAAAATCCATCAATAACTATTTTTTCAATATCTTGAAGCGAAATATTTTGTTTGATAGTCCCTTTAATCAAACCAGAACCCCTGCCAAGAATGGTTATTTGATATTCTGTTGGAACATTATTTTCAAAATTTGGAGGCTCATTTAACGACTCTATTTCACTACTTGATAAATTTTTAGTATTATTTTGTAAATCACTTGCCAAAAGAGTCTCTTTTGCCTTTCTGCATGAATGTACAAGCGATCTCATCTGCCAAGAATCTAATTTTCTGTTATTCTCTTTTAATCTTGCTGCCATAAAATATGAGAGTGCAAAATCAATGTTATCACCTCCGACAAGAAGATGATCTCCAACTGCAATTCGCTCTAATTCAAGAACCCCTTTTTCACCTTCGTTGACCTGAATAAGGCTAAAATCGCTTGTTCCACCACCAACGTCGCAAACAAGAATGACATCTCCTTTTTTAACATTTCTTCGCCATTTATCCCCTGATTTATCAATCCATGAATAGAATGCGGCTTGTGGTTCTTCAATTAAAACAATATCTTCAAGACCAGCAAGTTTAGCTGCTTTAACAGTAAGTTCGCGGGCAACCGCATCAAATGAAGCTGGAACAGTCAAGTAGATAGTCTGATTCTGAAGCTCACAAGAGGGATCAGAATTTGCCATTTCATAATTCCACGCATCTTTTATATGTCTTAAAATAGCACAAGAAGCCTGAACAGGCGAAATTTTTTCAATATTGTTAGTTGTGTCCCATGGAAGAATAGGGGCTTCACGATCAACGACTTTATTGCAAAGCCACGATTTTGAAGATGATATAAGTTTATTTGGAACTTCCGCCCCTCTCTCTCTTGCAAATTCTCCAACAGAGAGGAAATTCTTATAACTATCAGGTGTTGAGCTGCTTGAACTTGATTCACTTGACCAAGATAATTTTAATGACTCATTTTCTATTTCATGCCCATCTTTGATATATATAAATGAAGGTAAGGCATCTCGTTTATCAACCACACCTAAACCCGTAAGTTGTGGAATTTTAAAAACTTCTATTTCACAAGGTTCACGTTCAATGCTATCCGATATTTGACTATGTTTTCTATCAACACTCTCTTCAGCTTTTTCTTTTTCACAATCTTTATATCTATCTGAGTAGGCAATAACACTGTTAGTAGTTCCAAGATCTATTCCAACAATATAACGGGCATTTTTCACTGCAAACTCCATCTATTTATATGAGTGTAGCCTTTTTGCATTTTCATTGAAAATCTCTACAATACAAAGGTTGCACTATGTTTATATTTATTATCTTAATTTTTTAACTCTATTTTAATCTATTCAATCTCAACTTCAGCAGGAGAAATAATTGATGAATCAAGAACATCAGACAATTTTGGAATCTCTTTTTTTCCTGCTTTCCAACCCTTGTGCCTTAAAATGCCTTTAAATGGAGGCTCTCCAGATACATTACCAGTAAGTTTTATAGAGTCTGGATCAAATCCAATAGGAATTTCAACAATCTCCCCCTCTTCTTTTGTCAAAACTGGCTGAGGCGATAGATATTTTTCAACACTCTTTTTGCAATCTTCTTGAATGCTTCGCACAGCAGCACCAATTTGAGCATCATCGTAGAGGCTTAAATCTTCACTGAAAAAATCAAGAATACGTCCTTCACGCTGAAGAACTGATAGAAAATGGAGAAACATACGGCGTTGACGTTCCTGCTCTATTTTTTGATCTGCATAATCTTTTTTCTCTTCAGCAATTACAGATTGAGATATGGCAGTATGATAAGGCTTTGAGGATTTGTTTGAAAAAGATGTTTCTGATGAAAACAGCGATGATAATGAAAATTTCATAATAAACCAAAGTACAATAGCAGAGATAAGAAAAAGAGCTGAAGTTGCTGGAACAATCCAGATAAAAAAATTATCCAATAAAAGATTGAGATTTTTTACAACATCTGCAAGGCTTTGCATAACAATTTCAATATTAGCTCCCGGAATAACGAGCTTCATGGTAGCTTCTGATGTCATACTAAAAGCAATTTGATTAAGAGCAAAATAGAGTGCTAAATTAACTAATGTCATCAATAAAACCATAAAAAGAGTTATGACCATTAAAGATTTTAAGGAATATGTCTTTGAAATATCCAAAATTTTATCTCTCCTATTTCTGTTTTTTTTGTCTTATTAACAAGTTTTTAGGCAATACAAAAAAAATAACCATATCAAAATAGATATGGTTATTGATAATAACACAAAATTTATAATTATCAAGTATCAGGGAGGAGGTAGCATTTATAGCTATCTTGTATTAATCACTCACAACTATTACATCTTTATTAAGCTCAAAGATTTTATCACCTATCCCCTTTACATTCTTAATATCTTCGGGTGCTTTAAATTCACCATTTTCTTCACGATATTTTACAATTGCAGCAGCATATTTAGGCCCTACTCTTTTAAGGACTGAACTAAGTTCTATTGCAGTTGCTTTATTGATATTTATTCTTCTTATAGATTTAGTATCAGATTTTGGAGCTTTTTCTTCTTGTTTTACATCTTTTTCTTCTGTTTTAACTTCATTAGCCTTTACTTCACCTTCAGCTTTTACCTCAACAGATTCTTTTGATTTATCATCAGTTTTTTTGTCATCAGATGCAGAGAGTAAAGGTGCAAAGAAAAATACTACAAACAGAGTAATAAATACTGCAAAGACCTTCTTTGTAAACATGACATTTCTCCTTCAAACTTAAATGGTTAGCAAATAACTACACAATAACTTAGATAAAAAACTATAACTAATTCTATAAAGAACTTTAAAAGGTATCCCTTGCTACTTTAGAATTAGGTATTATAAACCATTAATAAAATAAATTGTCAATTTGAAAAATGGCACAAGTCATTTTTATGTTATTATATCAACAATAGGAGTTCCTGCAAAACTTGAATTGACCCTTTGATTTTACTGGATAAAAAATGGGTTTTGAAGGAGGTCAAATATAAACAAAAGAGTGAATCATCTTAAATATTTCAATTTCTTCCTATCTTCTTCTAAAACTTCGTACCACCCATTTTTTAGATTGTATTTAGGCTGAAAACCAAGTTCTACCTGTATTTTTTTACCGTCAACAGCAATATTTTCCATCAATTTATTGATAATAGAGGCTACTTTCTCAATATTTTCATGTTTATATTTACAAACAATATTAGAAAAAATTTTAAGGGGTTTTTCAGGAATTTTGAATATTTTTACATCTACAGAAATAGCATTAGCAACAGCTCTAACAATATCCTCAAGAGAATGGATAGCTCCATCAGTTAGGTTATATATTTTGCCAGCCGCCTCAGGATGAGTTGCAGCAAGAATGGCTCCCGTAACCACATCTTTTTCATGTATAAGTGTCCTATTAACAGAACAACCTTTTGAATTAACAGGAATACAAAAAAAACCCTTCCTGACAGCCATGATCAATCTCAAGTAGTTGCCCGTTACCCCACTACCATATACTGATGCAAGACGTAGAATAGTTACGCAAGGATAAGAGTATTGTTCAGCAAGAAGTTTAGTTTTTGCGTATATAGTCAAAGGATTTACAGGTGATGATTCATAAAATATTTGTTTATTTGAATCTAAAAAACTTGGTGAATCTGAGCAATCTTTTGAATTTACACCATAAACGGATATTGTGCTAAAGAGTATAACCCTTTGAACACCTGCTATCAATGCAGCATCAACAATGTTTTTTGTTCCAATAACATTAACATCATAATATTGCCCATACATAGATGGATGAGGGTTATTGATATGAAGAATTGCGGCAAGATGAAAGATATAATCAACACCTAACACTGCATTAGAAACAGATTTGTAATCTGTTATATCACCAAAAAATATTTCAATATTTTGGTGGAGCATTTGGGAAATAGTTGTTTGTGTGGATAGAGAGATAGGAGTTGAAGAGGTAAAAAGTGAAGATATTATTGAGTCTAAATTAGTTGTCTTATCTCTTAAAAAGAGTCTTACTCTGAATTTTTGTTTTAATAATTCTGGCACCAAAACTTGACCAATTTTACCAGTCCCCCCTGTTACCAACGCTATTTTCATAAAATTACCATAATCAGATAAATCTAAACCCCCATTTATGAAAATATTTAAGCCCACTTAAGATAAAAACAATTGTCCACTTAAGGCTTTTGTGTGAAGCTCTATCCCAACGATGAATAACGCTAACATCAGGGCAGTAGAGAGAACGAGCCTTATTCCTTACTCTTTTGCAAAGATCTACATCCTCAAAATACATAAAAAAACGCTCATCAAATCCGTTTAGCTCTTTGATAAGAGAGGCTCTTGTGAACATGAACGAGCCAGATACAAATGGAACATCAACAACTTTATCATATCCAACATCTCTCATTTCATACATATCAAGCCTTTTTACTATGGTGTTGTGAAGTTCTTGGATAGTGTTAGTAGATTTGCTTAAATAAATCTTCCTTATATTTGGAAAAAATCTTCTTACAAATAGATCAAATATTGTTGGCTCTCTTTTATTAAGATATTGAGATGAACCATCTAAATTGCACACCTTGCAGGTTGCAATACCCGCATCTTTATGGTCATCCATAAATTTAACCATAATGTTGAAGAGATTAGGTGGCAGAACCATATCTGGATTCATAATAAGTAAGAACTTACCTTTAGCCTTTGCAATATTTTGATTCTGATTTGCTCCATAACCCATCTTTTTTCTATTTTTAGTAATTAGAACATTAGGAAAATGCTTTTGAACAAAATCAACTGTTGAATCCGACGAACAATTATCCACTAACAATATTTCACTCAGAGAACTATTATGGCAAATAGGTTTGCTAATCTTTCTCTCTTTTCCGTCAATATTACCATTGCTAATTTTCCCATCAGTATTTCCATTGCTACCCTTTGCACTAAAAGTAAAATTTAAACTTTGCTCAAGGTGGTTTAATGCCTTAACCAAAGATGGCAAAAGAATCTCTAAATCTTTTTGATTATTATGGGAAACAAGGAGAACTGATATAAGCATTAATTATTTAAAACCTTTTTTGTTGCATCTGTTTTTGTTTTTCTGAAGTTAATGCCCACTTAATTTGGTGAAAAATGCTGTTTTGATGCCACAAAATTAGAAACTCTTTATGTAATTCAAGAGGTAAATGAGCTTTTTTCACTTTACAAAAAAACGCCTCTTTTAGAGCTTTGAGATACCATTTATATTGACCAGATTCAAACGCTCTAATAAAACCAAAACAGAGCCTCGAAAATATATAGTAAGCAGATATTGGAAAAGGGGCATACTCTCTCAATAGCCAGACCGTGTTTCTTGTTGGATAAAAGACTTGACGCCAACTTGGTCTTGATACAGGTGAATTTCTGTGTATTACTATGCAGTTAGGCTCATAATATATTTTGTATCCAAGCTCTCTTATTTTAATCGCAACATAGATTTCATTTTGATATAGGAAATATTTAGCTGGAAACCAACCTATTTTCTTAAAAAGATCACGCCTTATGGCAAAACCACACCCTACAAATGCGAGAGACTGACAGCTCCTTGAGATATTTATATTTGGAATATGCCATGTTTTAAAAAAAGTCCTATCTTCAAACTCTATCTTACAAGCAACGGCTCCAACATCTTTATGTTTATCAAGTGTTTTAATAATAATATCAACTGTGTTGACGCCAAATGGGTGGGAATCATCGTCAAGAACAAGGATATATTCACCTTTAGCCATATCAAATCCACGATTTAATCCCTCAATCCCTAAATTATCTCTTAAAGATAAGCTAATAATCCAATCAGATTGTGATTCTAAAAATTGAGGAGTGCCATCAGTTGAGCCATTGTCAACAGCTATAACTTCAATATCTTTTCTGTTGTAGCAAATTTTTTTAAGTTGTTTTACAGTTTTAATGGTATCTTGAAGCCTATTAAAGTTTAGGAAAACTATGGTGAGTTTTATAGTTGTCATATTTTTAAGTTACATTCCAAAATTAATTTTCAAATAATTTGTGCGTTTGCTAACAGTTTTTGCACCAAAGTTCAAGATATTCTTTACCAATTGACAAAATGTCAAAGATTGATGTAATAGCCCACAAATAAATATCTTCATTTAATCTTGATAAATCTCGAATTAAATAAATAGAAAAAAATTAAATTTTAAGAGACAATACATAACAAAAATTGACCTCCTACAAAACCCATTTTCTATCCAGTAAAATCAAGGGGTCAATTCAAGTTTTGTAGGAAATCTAATACATAAAAACAACTAAAGAGAAAAAAACAGTGATGAAAAATATAGATAACAATATATCCACAAATGATAAAGATGCGGGGCTTGCTCTTATTCTGATACTTCTTATTGTTGAAATCATAACAAAAAATGGCCTACTTATTATTCCAATTACTACCCTGCTTGTTATTGCAATGACAGCACCTATTCTATTTAGACCTTTTACCATAATTTGGTTTGGTTTATCTTCTATTCTTGGACGTTACTCTTCCTCAACTATTTTAACGATTTTATTTATATTTATAGTTATTCCAATTAGCTACTTAAGGCGTATTTCAGATAGTGATCCTCTGCAATTAAAAAAATGGAGAAAAGATCAAGAATCTTCATTTACGATAAGAGATCACACATACAAAGAAATTGATATGGATAAACCTTTCTAAGATATAAAACAAAAAGGATACTAATTTTTATGGATTTTATAAAAGACCTTTGGGGTTTTATGAAGGTGAGAAAAAAATTCTGGCTATTACCGATTATTTTAAGCCTTGTGTTTTTTGGCTCACTGATTTTCTTTACAAGCGGAACTGCTATTGCTCCGTTTATTTACACACTATTTTAACTATATGAAAATAATACTTGGAATATCAGCGTTTTACCATGATAGTGCAGCAGCTCTTGTAATTGATGGCAATATCATTGCCGCAGCACAAGAAGAGCGGTTTTCAAGAATAAAGCATGATCCCTCATTTCCTTCTAATGCTGTAAGTTACCTCTTATCAGAAGCTGGAATTGGAATCTCAAATGTTGATGTGATTGCGTTTTACGACAAACCATACATAAAATTTGAGAGACTTCTTGAGTCATACCATGCGTTTGCACCTTCAGGTTTAAAGAGCTTTCTCTCTTCTATGCCAGTATGGATTAAAGACAAACTTTTTATGAGAAGCAATATAAAAAGAGAGATAGAGAAAGTTGAGCAATCTATAAAATTTAATAAGTTTAACTCTAATGTTGAATCAAACTTTAAATTTAAACCTAAAAATGGGCTTGAAAAAAAGCCAAAGTTTATTTTTCCAGAACACCATCTTTCTCATGCTGCAAGTGCATTTTATCCATCACCGTTTAATGATGCAGCCATTCTAACTATTGATGGCGTTGGAGAATGGGCAACAACAACCATCTGCCATGGTAAAGACAACGGTATAACAAATTTAAGAGAGCTTACATTTCCTCACTCAATAGGGCTTTTGTACTCTGCATTTACAGCATACTGCGGCTTTAAGGTAAATAGCGGTGAATATAAATTAATGGGTCTTGCCCCTTATGGACATTTAGATGGAAATGATAAGAATAGCTATAAAAAACTAATACTTGAAAATCTTGTTGACCTTAAATCTGATGGTTCAATTCTATTGAATATGGACTATTTTGATTACGTAACTGGGCTTAAGATGTTTAAAACTGAAAAGTGGGAGTCTCTTTTTAACCTTCCGCCTCGTCCGTCTGAATCTGAAATTAGCCAAAGTTATATGGATATGGCTTTAGCACTTCAGGAGATTACTGAAGAGATTGTTTTGAGGCTTGCAACAACAGCAAAAAGACTTACTGGCTCAAGTAATCTTGTTATGGCTGGAGGTGTTGCTTTAAACTGTGTTGCAAATGGTAAACTTTTGCAATCAAAACTTTTTGACAATATCTGGATACAGCCAGCAGCAGGAGATGCTGGAGGTGCGTTAGGGGCTGCCCTTTCTGCTTACTATATTTGGTATGATTCTAAAAGAGTTTCAAATACAGAACAATATAATGAACTCGAAGAAACAAGGGAGGATAAGCAAATTTATTATCTAACTGACAATATGTGTGGCTCTTACCTTGGACCAAAGTTTACAAGTAAAGATGCAGTAAACTTAGAATACTCTTACGGTGCAGTATCACAAGTTTATGATAACTTTAGTCTGCTTTGTGCAGATATTGCCCAATATATTGCAGAAGATAATGTGGTTGGGTGGTTTCAAGGAAGAATGGAGTGGGGACCAAGGGCACTTGGCAATAGAAGTATTGTTGCTGACCCTCGAAATCCTCAGACTCAAAAACGGCTGAATCTTAAAATAAAATATAGAGAGGGTTTCCGCCCATTTGCTCCGTCAGTTCTTGCTGAAGATGTTAGTAACTATTTTGATATTGAAACTTCGTCTCCATACATGCTTATGGTTGCACCTGTAAAAGCCTCTTTAAGAACTAAAGAGCCAGAAAAATACTCAGAACAGCCACTTTATGAGAGGTTATACCACGTTCGATCTACTATTCCAGCAATAACCCATGTTGATTACTCTGCACGTATTCAAACTGTCCATAAAGAGACCAATCCAAAATATTGGGAATTGATAACAGAGTTCAAACGGCTCACAGGTATTGGAGTTGTTGTAAATACCAGTTTTAACGTAAGAGGAGAGCCAATTGTATGCACCCCTGAAGATGCTTATCGTTGTTTTATGAGAACAGAAATGGATATTCTCGTTATTGAAAACGTCCTCTTTTTTAAGAAAGCTCAACCTCAATTTAATGATAATGAGTTATGGAGAGATAAATTTGAGCTTGATTAAACTAAAACTTAGCTAAAAAATTTAATATATAACGCTCAATTTAAAATATGGAGGAGCTATCTATGGCACAAACAGCTTTAGACCAAAGAGTTGATTCTCTTGAATATGCACTAATAGAATTAGCATATCAAGTAAGACAGACCGATCAAACTGTGAGACGTCTCTCAATGGAAATGAGAGAGTTTAAAAATGAAATGAAAGAGTTTAAGAACGAAATGCAAGAGTTTAAAGATGAGATGAAAGAATTTAAAAATGAAATGAAAAGTTTTAAAACAGAATCTTCAAAAAAATGGGGAGAATTGGCAAATAAACTTGGAACTGTTACAGAGGATATTGTTGGTCCTGGGATACCTTCTGCAATTCAAAGAGCATTCAACCTTGAAGTTATAGACCTATTTATAAGAAGAAAACGAAAAATGAATGGTATTGTAAGAGAATATGATACCTTAGCTATCACAGATAAACACGTCTTTTTTGTAGATGTAAAAAGCACCTATAGACCTGAATATCTTATTGATTTTGCCACCACCATTAACGATTTTTTTGAATTTTTACCAGACTTAAAAGAAAAACATCTTGTTCCTGTGATTGCCTCATTTTTTCTTGATAGTTCAATTGTAAGCAATGCCAATAAAAAAGGCTATCTTGCAATTCATATTTCAGGGGATCACCTAAATTTTATAAATCCAGAAGTTTTTAAAACTTATAACTTATAAAACCATGATCAATAAAGAAATCAGTGCTAAACAGAAAAAATCACAAATAAAACTTTATATTACTTTATTCTTAACTACATCTATTTTCATCATTGTTGGTTGTGAAATAATGGCAAGGCTCTTTGTTAAAGAAAACAAATTGCCATCCCCACCGCCTCACAGCAAAATAGACCCATACTCTCCAAATCCATATTTAATGGGAATGCGTCCATTTATGCACTCTCACATACCTAAAGCTCACTATCTGCAATCACGCTCTTATTATGCTGTTGATTACAGTATTAACTCGTCTGGTTTTAGAGGACCTGAGATTCAGCCAAAATCAAAAGATATAAAAAGAGCCATAGTAATTGGTGATTCAATAGTTGAAGGGCATGGATGCGAGTTTAGAGATACTTTCGCATATAAGTTAGGAGAAAAAGCAAAGCCTTTTAATTGGGAAGTTCTAAATCTTGGAGTTCAAGGTGCTTCTCCATCTTATTTTGCCGCTAATATTGATAGGTATATGGCAGCAGAGCCAGATGCCGCTTTTATTATGATATTTGAAAATGATCTTTATGATGATAGGGTTCAAGAAAAAACATACTTTGATAAACCGATTTTAGATAACCCAAGCCAGCTATATCAAAAAACTAATAAATCCTGGAATCTATTTAATCAATCAAGATTTTTTACCCTTATAAACAGGGTATCTCATCAAATAAGAAAAAGTGAAATTGAACAGATAATTATTGAGAATAAAAATATAATTGTAGAAAACCAAGAACAGATTAATTTAGAAAAAATAGCTAAATGGCTTGTTGCACCGTCAATGTTTGACAACCAGTGGAAGATGAGTCAAAAATACCTTGATTACATAGCAGATACATTCACTGAAAGAAAAATACCAATTTTTATTGTTTATCTATCTCTTGGTGGAATAATTCCAGGGCAGGATAAGAGTTATTTAACTCACGCTAATAATTTTAATCATAAAGTTGAGGATTGGAGTAAATCTAAGAACATCCCTTTTCTATCACTAATACCTTTAATGAATGAATCTTTTAATAAATTACAAGTTACAGATATGATGATAGAAGATGATGGACACCCCACCCCCAAAGCACATCAAATGTTTGCTAATAGGATTTTTAACTGGTTAGAAGAGCTTGGAAGTACTAACAAATAATATTTACTTTTGATTAACCTTACTCTCTTTTTTTATGTATTCCAATATCTTTTCAACAACTATAAGGTATCCGTTTGTGTTTAGATGACAGCACGTATCTTTATAAAAAGTCTCACTATTTTCTTTAAAAATATCAGCAAGATCAATAAAATGGATATTCTGCTTACTGAGCAACTTACCGTTCTCACGGAGAAAACTATAGCCTTTCAAAACAGGGTCTCTGTATGGATGGTTTGGATCGTAAGCGTATTTGCTCTCGTTTGATGATAATATTTTTGAATTTGGAACATATTGGTTTGGTTGAAGAACATGGTAATACTCAATACCATTTGCTCTACAGATATTGTTCATCATTACAGAACTGTTAAGCCAGATTTGTGAAAGATCAGAGTATAGTTTTTCTTCACTATCCCATTTATATTCAGGACCTGTTGCAGCAAAACTGACTGCATGATCAAGCACTCCTCGCATTTCAATATTTGCTGATGCAATTTTCCCGTCAAATTTCCGATCAACAATTTGCCAAATTAAAGAGAGAGCAGGACTTCTATATAATTTTTTTTCATTAAAAAAATAAGCAAGCGATCGTTTAAAGGACTTAAAGGCTTCAATCTTACCTATCAACCTTATTTCAGACGGATCGTATAAATTTTTTACACGATTTATCCACATTCTTGGATAGAAAGGCGATACGCCATATTTGATATTCTCAACTACTGGGAGAGCAATTTCATTAAAACCATCTACATTGATAACAATATCAAACTCAGCTCCACTCATAAGAAGATAATTTAGAGCTATTAGCTGTTGGGGTTGTTTATAGCCCCCAACAGCAAAATTAAGAAGAATTATCTCTTTATTAAAATACTCACTACATAAGTTAACTATATTATCTCCGACAAGAAAATATATCTCTCTTGCAAATGAGCCTCCCATCAATGCAATTATAATTTTATTTGGATCTTTTTTTATATATTGGTTTAGTTGAAGAGATGGAAAACCTAATGATGATACACCGATATTTCTTTTTGGGTCTTGTGTAAACCCAAGATATGGATGTATTACTTCAACCTGATCTCCCCAAAAAATATCGCCAGCTTCGGTTCTAAGTTCTGAATCATTTATAGATTGACCAGCATTGAGTCTAATTTGGTGTTTAATATCCTGTTTTGAATAAGTTTTACCAAAAATAATATAATAAGATGCAAAACCAATAATTTCAATTATGGCAATAAGAAGTACAAATGTAGAACCAAAATAAAATATTTTTTTCATATCTGAATCATTAATCAATTAACCGTTAAAGTATAAAATTGGAAATCGTATCTACCTTTATTAATTATGTCTATAAGTCCATCATTATCAGCAGGAGCAGTTAACCAATAAACTCCCCAAATACCTTGTTGTATATTAATAAAACTTGATGGAAAAGTAGTTGATCTTGCTTCTGTAGTATTATCAGCATAAGGTAAATAATCATTTGTCAATTGTTGATTTTGCTGAACAAATTTAAGAGTTCCATCAGGAAACAAAATAGCAACATAATGATCAACAGATTCTGAATAGGCTGGAAATTTGATATTTAATTCACTATTTTGACCTCCAGTAGCTATATCTCCAATATAAACCGATGTATCTGAAAAATTTTCTGTTATTTCTCTATCTCCAGGTGTGAATAATTTTACAAGCTCCATTCGTAATTCTTTAGTTGTTGCTATTTGTTCACCCGAATTTAATAGAACAAAAATAGAATAATTACCAGGTAGTATATCAGAGGTTAGTTTAAATGATTGCAAATCATATAGGTTACTTGTTGATCCTGCTCCAATAAAATGACTAATTTGGATATTATCTTTTAATAGCTTATCTACCATCTGATTAAAATATCCATCTTCGGACAACCATACTGATATATAGGTTGTAGGAAAGCCAGTAAAATCAGCACCACTATTTTGAATTTTATACTGGATTACTACAGAATCCTCATTCGTAAACTTTGATTGGTTATTTTTAAATTGCACTTCAGCAAGTTTCAAATCTGGATTTACAACTGCCTGATTTGCTGAATCTTTAATTATTGTTGTTATTGAATTTTGGCCTTCCATTACATAGTTTTCTGGCAAACCACCCAATGTTAAGGTTATAGTTTCATCGCTTTCAGATATGTTATCTGAAACTGTCCTTAATATAATCATTCCTTCTGTGCCACCAAAAGGAATGATTATCCAACCAGGAGCTAATGAGCCACGAATAGTATAATCTTCTTTTATTTTTGCTGTGCCACCTAATGTATATGGTATGCTCAAACTCCCAGACGCTGCACGAGAAAGAGTTACTGTATAACTTATCTGTGTCCCCTCATTAATTGTAAGAGAATCAGAAGAAATGTTTACACTTATAGGTGTGTTGGCTACTGGATCTAATGGACATTCTCCATAACTACTTTCTAAAGTAGCGATTATAAATACCAAACAAATAACCATTATAAATTTATATTTTAATTTCATAGTTTGAATCTCCTATCAAAATGGTTTTATCCGAACGATAGAGATAAATCGTTCGGATAATAGACTTCCTGCAGAACTAAATTTATATCCAGTAAAATCAATGGTCAAATCACAGTTTTGTAGGAGGTAAATGTAAATAAGAACTAAAATTTTTCCTCCTTAAGAGGAAGGGCAACTTCAAATGTATAGTAGTGAAATTCATATTCACCTTTTTTAACTATATCATTAATATCATTGCTTCCAGCAAGAGCGGTTAGCCAATAGACTGACCATCTTCCTTGCATTGCATTATATGCAAATTTGTCTCCAATACTAATATCAATTTTGGGAATAAGCTTATCAATATTTATTGAATCAGTAACTCCTTTTTTATCAAATATAGCGAACTCTTTTGTAAATGGCTCTTCTTTATTATTTTGAACAAACATAAGCTTATTATTAGGAAATACAATAGCAATATAATGATCAACTGCTTGTGATTCCCCTTTGTCGTTTGAATACGCAGGAAAATTTATAGTCAATTCGCAATTATTGCCTCCTGTAACAATATCTCCAAGATAAACTGGAACATCTTCACTGCCTTTTATATCTTCCTTTTTTATTTCTTCACCTTCTATTTTAGTTGGAGAAAATATTTTCATAATATCTATTGGTAACGCCTTTTGAGCTTTAGTAGTTGGCGTTGCCACTCCTTCTGTTGACTCTTGTAATATAACTAACAGATAATATTTCCCAGCAACTTTATCTTTTGGAATAGAAACTTCAGGTATATTTATTGGAGTTGTTGCTCCAGCTTTAATAGAAGAGAGACGTTGGATATTATCTTTTGTTATCAACTCGTTATCTGCTTCATCAAGATTCTCATCTTTAGATAGATATATTGAGATATATGTAGCTGGAGAACCTGTAAAATCAGAACCACTATTGTTTACCTGACACTCAATAGTTAACTTCTCCTCAGGTAACCACTTTAATTTATTATCTTTAATATTAACTTTATCTTTTTCAAGTGTTAAGTTAGGATTTTCAAGCAATAGAGTTATTATATCAGAGGCTCCTGATATATCTTTCCACTCTACTGTATTAATCTCGTCAGATGTAAAACCATCTTTCTTATTAGCAAAATTATTAAATCTATTGCTTTCTGAGATAGTAACTTGATTATTTACCACAGCAAGAATGCGAAATGTCGAACTTATGTTTGCTGGTAATGTTATTGATTTATTAAAAGAATATAGAGTTGTAGAGCTATCAGGAAGAATGTCATTTGAAATAATGTGGCTGTTATCAGTTAGTATTATTATTTCCTCATCTGCCGCTGGTATTTGTGCATAAAAAGAACCGTCTTTATTAGGAATAGATGATTTTAATAAATTTTTAATCTCATAATTTTCTCCAACGATATAGAAATCAACTTTTATATCGTTTGCTGAAGCAGTTCCACTATTCCCAATTTTTGCAGTAATCTCTATAGGTTTCCCATAAACTACAGGGTTATTAGTAACTTCTATATTTTCTATATATAGATCAGGTAACGAGAAATCTTTTTCAAATCTTGCAAAATTGGATTCCGTCAGCGTCAGTTGTTCATTGCTAAAATGGATCAATTTAACAATATAAGGTTTAAGATCATCATCAAAGAAATCACTTTTATTAAAAATTTTAGGAATGGTGATAGAATAGTCTGAAATGCTGTCCGTTTTTTGTGATTCAATATTACCTACAGTTCTTGTATGCAATTTTATTCCTAATGAGCTGAGTGCATTTATATCACTCATTGTAGTAGCTTTATCAGAGGATTTAACAAGATAATAATCTATTGTAAATGCTCCTGAATTTGTTGCACCATCGTTTTTGTTACTATCAAATATAATTATTGTCCCGCCAAGTTGTGGTGGCTCAGTAGATATGATATTAATATCTAAAGGAATAATATTAGCTGAAGTTGGATTTTTACTTGTATCTTTAATTGTAGTAGTAACCGTAGAATTTTGTATCGTATAGTCGCCAATTACGCTTCCCAAAGAAATTATAAGATTATTATCACCGTCAGTAGAGTTATCTTCTTTTGATTTTAATTTCAAAGTTCCTTCAAGTGCTTTTGCTGGAACAACAATTGTGCCACTAATTTTACTATTTATATCTTGACTTGGACATTTAGTTTCTAAATTGTCTTGATCCGTTTGAATACACTCATAATCTTGGTTTATATTAGCACTCCCAGATATAGTATAAGGAATAGTAAGATTGGTAGAGGTTGCTTCCGATAGCGTTACCTTATAAGTAATTGCATCTCCTTCGTTCACAGATGATGGAGATGAAGAAGATAAACTTATAGTTTTAGTAGTTGGAGTGGTTGTGTCGCCATCATAAGGAGGATCACCGTTTGCCTCCCAACGATTATTAGCTGTAACATAATTATACCATTCAGAATATTTATCAAGATCAAGCTCATAAGCAGGTTGTACAACAGAATAAGATGGACACTCTTTGGGATTATTCACCTCAAAATAAATCCATACAGCTTTATCTGAAGGTAATGAATTTTTCGCATAGATAGAAAATGCGTTATCCTCAACAGCAAAAATTCTCTGTAAATATTTACCATTCCAAAGATCATCGCTTCCCATTCCTTGCTCTGAAGGTATAGTTGAACTCGGACCCATCCAATATTTAATTGTTGCCCCTTGCTCGCATCTTTTTGCTATCCAACCAAAAAAGTAAATAATAATCTTAAGCTGTCTCGCCCCTTTTGGGAAAAAAGCCTTAAATAACCTTACTTCAGAATAATCAGTTACATATAGTTGTCCAGATCCATTTATTGTTGGATAAACATTGTTACCCTCTTTCAATGAATCAGCATTAAAATGCTCTTTATAATTAATATTTTGATAAATTGACGAATAATTTAACTCAGCAAAACATCTTTGAGACATTCCAACATCAATCAATGATATTAATAAATATATTAAAATTAATTTTTTCAATTTAACTCCCTCTTTCTCCAAAATAGAATGGGGAGTACAAGTAATAGTTAAATAACTTGATACTCCCCGAATATAAAAAGTGTAATACGAAAACTAATTAAAAATTACTGACGTACAGCAGTTCCACCGTATGTTACTGTTGACTCAGGAGATGCAGCATGGTTCCAATCAAGGTCTCCATTGTCATATATATTAATATATGAATTGAGAATTGGAGCACCAGTAAAAGTAACTCTTGTTGTTCCGTCAGCAGCAAGACCAGAACCAGCACCTGGCAACATTACTCTTACCCAACCTTTTGTATAACCAGCAAGAACAGCTCTCTGAATCATTGGAAGAAGAGGCTGCATTGAAACTTCTGGAAGAGTTGGAGGATTAGAAGCAGGACCAGAAAGATAAGATAGTAGTATAGTCTCTTTCATGTCATAAGGTCTATAACCAAGTCCAGCTAAACCACCTGTAACAGGTACTGATGTGCAACTACCTGTTAAACAGGTAGTAAATGAACAACCAGGTACGGTAAAAATACCAGACCCACCAGTTCCACCACGGTAAAGTGTTGGAAGTGTATTAACAAGAACTATATCTGCATAACCAGTAGCATCTGAAAAATCAAAAGGAATTACATACTGAGCTTTTGCAAGAGCAGCCTCTGTCTCTACAACTGAATTATATGTGCTGTTACCAATACTGGTTTCTGCAGCAGTTGACATGAAAAGTGGGTTGTTTTCCCAATTCTGTAAAGCTGTCATGTTTGTAGTTACTGTCTGGTCATAAACGCTATTCTCAAGACTTATAGTACCAGTAAGGACATTAGGAACATCTAAAGCATTGCCACTTAGATTGAAATCGCAAGCTATGATACTATTAATTTCGTCAGTTGTTAAGGTTGGAAGTCCAGGAATAAGACCATATACAATTGCCAAAGAGTCTTTATCAAGAGGAGCAGTAGCAGGATAAGAAGCCATACCAAAAACTTCTATATGACCAAAAGTATTTAAGTCACCGTGCGATGCAGCAAAACTTGGTTTTGAGAAAGTAGCTCTAAAAGGAGTTGTCTCGGAAGCCCATACTCCAGTAAATGGATTACATGCAGCAGTTCCATCCCATCCAAATGCAGGACTTGCAAGAACACTATCATCAGTACTATAAATCTCAACAGCACCCTGAGCATTTACTCTTACTTCACCTTCCCACATATCAGTTGGAGAGAGATAAAGAAGGAAGTCAAAAATTTCGCTACTACATACTACTGTTCTAAAAACTACTTTAGCAACAACAGCTCTGGTTGAACTTGTATTTATTACTTTAATCTTTGTGCTGTAACCCCAATTAGTCTGATATATCTGACCAAGGAGTACATCACCAAAATAGTTCTGACCAACTGTTACGCGACTACTATCGTCTCTTGCAACTGCATTGAATGCAAAAGAATTAGACACACACAATACTGACACTATAAATGCTACAACTAAACCACTTAATGCTTTTCTGTTTTTCATTTATTTTCCTCCAAAATAATTATTAAACTAAACAAACAAACCATATAAATAAACTGCTTTATTCTAAAACTGATAAATTTATTCCCAACCACCTCCTTAAAATAGACTATTTTTTTCTCACATCAATGTGAAAAGTGAATAAATAATAAACACTCAATAACAATAATTGTATTTTTCATTATCAATCAAGATTAACCTTGTCAACAAAATAATATTACTTCTTAGTGTATATTTGCAAAGGGATTAACATAAACATGATACCACTTGCCATTAAGTTCTATCCACAACTCATTGATTACTTGTGATTCTTCAAAAGTTTTAAGAGGTTTTTCTTTATCATCAAATGAAATTTGAATTCTAACATAATAGCGTCCAAGTGAACTATTCTCAATATTTAAGATTTTACAGCCATTCAATTTTCGTGCCTTCTTATGATAATTTTCATAAACTTCAAATGGAAGCTGATATTTTATATGAGGAGATTCTATTGCATAAGCAGATTTCAGGTCTTTATTAGCTTTATGTTGCCAATAGAGTTTTATCTGTTCAATTAAGCCTTCAGGAACATCTTTAGCTATATTTTCAAAGGCGAATATTGTTGAATCTTTTGTGTTGTCCATAGCGTTAGCATAACTATTTATATTAATAAAAAGTATGATAAAACAATATAAAAACATAAATATTATAAAGACTGGATTGTTGATAGTTTTTTTTATCATAAATATTTTTCGCATATCATAAAAGAGTAGGTTAAAAACAACCATTATTGTTTACATCAATTAACTGAGACGTTATATTCTTTTTTAAGACGTTCAAATTCTTCATCTAACTTTTTCATGTATTCTTTTTGTATTAGCTTTTCACGGATCATAGCTTTAGCCGCTTCAAAGTCTTTTTCCCCACCTTTTTTCTTATCTACAACTTGAACTAAAAACCAATTATCTCCATACATAAAAGGTTCTGATACTTGTCCTTTTTCAAGAGGAGCAATATAATTCCACATCTCTTTTGGTATCCTACCCTCTGTCATCCACCCCATAGAACCTTCTTTTTCTTTTGTTTCTTCATCAAGACTATCTTCTTGGACAGATTTAGCAAAATCTTTAACACCGCTATCAATATCTTTTTTTATCTTTTCACATACAACTTTATGCTTAACCATTAACAGGTTAAGATTATACTCAGCCTCTATAATAAACTCTTCAGGATTAGCAATATAATATGATTTTAATACATCATCACTAATTTGAATAGATTTCTCAATTTTATCATTATATAGAAGTCCATAATATTTCTCTGTCATAATTTCTATCTTTTTATTTATTAATGGATCATTCCATTTCTTTTTTGCCTCTAAAGCAAACAATCTATTCCGTAAAATAGCATTTATTATTTGATCCTCAGTTGTTTGAAATTGAGGTGAAAGCAAGGAATTTTCAGCATCAAGGTCCATTTTTGTTATTGTAAAGCCATCACCTTTTACTAATACTTTGTTAGTATCGTCTGCATATACATTTGCTATATTCATACCTAATAGTATATAAATAAAAGAACATAATATTGTATTTTTAATAATTTTATTCAAAATTAATACCCCCGCAATCGTTTATTATTAAGAATCTATAAATAATTTGAATCTCTTTTTGATAACTCCAAAACAATTTGAGTAGCTCAAGTAAACCAAAAGAGATGTATTTGTCAAGAAGATCGACATTTTTTGAGTAAAATTTTGGATATTAGACACCAGAAGCAGCTTTAACTCTTGGCAAATCCATTGACGAAATCTTAATCTTCTGCCATATTATTAAGCAATCAATGAATTAATTATTTAATAATAGCACATAATGAAACCCAATAAAGAGATCAATAAAATGAAATATCCTAAAATCCTAATTATTATTGTAACTTGGGATAAAGAAGAGTATGTACTCAACCTTTTAAAGTCCATTGAGACCCTTATTTACGAAAAAGAAAATCTTGACATTCTTTTGATTGATAATGCAAGCACAGACAACACCGTATCAAGAGTCTCTAAAGAATATCCCAAAGTTAAATTAATATGCAATAAAGAAAATCTTGGCGGCACAGGTGGGTTTAATACAGGTTTAAAATGGGCATCTGAGCAACCTGACGGAAAATACGATTATCTATGGCTTCTTGATAACGATGTTGTTGTTAATAAACATGCTTTGATTGAACTTGTTGATTTACTTGAACAAAACAAAGATGCTGCAATATCAGGTTCATCAATGATGCAGCTTGACTACCCTTGGCGTGTAAATGAAATTGGCTCTTATTACAGCAAGGATACTGGCTCTCTTATCTTCAATTTTCATGGTATGTCTATTGAGAGGTGGAAGGGTTGTCCCATAGAAGAGTTACTAAATACATCTAATGATCTTTCTGATTTTATTCCAGATTTTAAACCTTATATTGATGTTGATTATGTTGCCGCTGCATCTATGCTTGTTAGAGCCGATGTTGCCAAAAAAGCTGGAATCTGGAACGATTTTTTTATCCATTTTGATGATGTTGAGTGGTGTCTGCGTATCGCTAATATGGGATATAGAGTTCTTGCATCTTGTCGTTCTTTAATTTGGCATCTCTCTTCCGCAGCTAAAATACCGACATGGGTTCTCTATTATGATACTCGTAATGCTCTATCTGTTATGAAAAAACATGGGGAACAAGTTTATTTAATTGATAAAGCGATAAATTATGAACTTAAAAAGGCATTTTATTATGCCTTAATAGGTCGTTTAGAGCTTGCAAATATCATTGTTGATGGAGTTGACGATTTTGAAAATGGAATTACTGGAAAGAGAAACATTAAGCTACCACCTATGCTTAATCACCTTAAGCAACATTATTCAGAATCACCATTTATGGATCCGAAAATAAAAAAAGTCCTTATCCCATGGACAATTAATATGGTAGCTACTGGACTTCAAGAGATTCTTGTTAGAGTAGCAATACAAAGACCAGAGCTTGAGATTGATTTTCTCACAGCTCCTGGCGGTCTAAAGATATATCAATTTCCAAGGGCAAATTTTATTGAGATTTCACCAAGACGATTTAGTCGCTATATCAGATATTTGTTGCTCAGAAATAAATATGATATGGTTTTACAATCTGAATATCAGAGGATCATAGGTTTATCCTTACTTGGTGGAAACATTATGTTTTTGAGCAATACTGAGTATTGTATCAGACACTCTCCAACATTTTATGACCTTTGTCTGTTTTACTTAAAAGAGGTTTTAAAACGCTGGAGACTTAAAGGGATAGCAATGAAAGCTAAAGAGTTTGTTACGAACCTCATTTTAAATAGTAATAAACTAAAGTAAATCCACCTAAAATTTCAATCTACAACAAACTCCAACAAATATTATGAAAAATAGGCATAATCATAATTATGATTTTTAACCGCATAACAGAGCTTTATAAATATTGCAAAAACTCAAATTCAAGAGAGAAAAAAGAGGTTACTAAGTATATTCCAGATGAAACTCTTTTGAAACAATGGGCTTCAAGCGAATGGATTGAGTATCAGGCATGGATTTTTCATAAAGAGTTTATGACTTTAAATAAATGGGAATCAATGCGTAATGAATCACTGAATTTAGCAAACCCACCTTTAATCACTGTTATTACTCCCTCATATAATACTGACCCTGAAATGTTAAAAGAGTGTATATATTCAGTTCAAATCCAATCATACCACAACTGGGAGATGTGTATTGCTGATGATGGTTCTAAAAATGAGGCTACTCTTTCCACCTTAAGGCAATTTGCTTTGGAAGATCCAAGAATTAAAGTCTCTTTTTCAGAAGAAAATAGAGGAATCTGTAACGCAACAAATCGTGCATTGGGTATGGCAACAGGGGAATACATAGCGTTTTTGGATCATGATGATCGTCTTGCGGTCAATGCTCTATTTTGTGTTGCAAAGGAAATTTGTTTTAACAGGGCTATAGATGTCATCTACTCAGATCGTGATATGCTCTCATTAAACGGACTTCGTTTTATGCATCTATTCAAACCTGATTGGTCTCCAGAGCTTTTATTCTCAACAAATTATATTTGCCATCTTCTTATCTATCGTCGTTCAATTATAAATGAAGTTGGCGGTATCCACAAAGAATTTGAAGGTTCACAAGATTATGATCTAATTCTTCGTGTAATGGAGTTAAATCCCGTAGTTCATCATATTTCAAAAATACTTTACCATTGGCGTCAGAATGAGCAATCTGTAGCTTTAAACCATAATATAAAAGAATATGCTTATAAAGCTGGTGTTCTTGCCCTTAAACACGCTCTTAAGAGAAGATGTTTAGAAGGTGATGTTAGTGAGATGTTAGATTTATGGCGTGGACACTATCGAGTAAAGTTGACTCCTCCACCTGATGAAACTTTTTGCATTATTGAGTTTGATGAAAATCTGTCAAATCACGAATTTGTTAACTTTTTATCAAATAAAATAGATTCTATAAAAGATGAGAATTATTGTTATTTTGTTTTTATCTCTACGAAACTCTCGTTTGACATTTCAGCAATCAAGGAGATGGTTTCTTGGTTTCAAGTAGATGACGTAGGTTTAGTTACAGGTAAAATTATAAATAATAGATCAGAAATTATACATGCTGGAATGGTTCAGAAAAAAGATGGTTATCCCCTATTTCTATTTGAAGGAGGGGCTGAATCAATACCTGGATATATGGGTGTAACTCGTATTCTAAGAAATGTTAGTTCTCCTCATCCATACTGTTTTGCAATAAGAAAATCTCTCTGGAATGAGATGAATGGTTTTGATCAAGCATTTAAAGGTCCACATGCTATACTTGATTTAGCATTGAGAGCATCAGCATCAACCCAAAAGGCTGATGGTAATAAGAATTGTATTGGCAGAACAGTTTACACCCCTTTTGCGAAATTTACATTAAAAGCAAATGCTTTTGTAGAGAATAAACAACTATGGTTAGAATCTGATGCTGCTTATTTTGCTAAAAAATGGCGTGATTATCTTTCAAAAGGCGATCCATATTATAATGAGCAGTTGACTCTAAAATTGAATGATATGGGATTAAATGCGGATGTCAGTGAATTAGCTTTTGTTCGTGGAGATTTGTAGTATATGGAATACAAAATTGGTTTCTGGGATAAAGTAGTAAAAAAGATGGCTATTAGGCTTAAAGAGATTATAGCGGCTAAAGAGATACCAACAAATAAAGAGTCAAATGTTGAAAACTGCTTTGAACAAATTACCGATAATTTATGGAAACCTGATAATACAAGTTGGAATTTATTTGAGAGAATAGCAATTAATTCACAGACAAAAAACTCTAACTCTAAAGCAATACGTGATTTAAGCCATTATGATATTGGCATTGATAGATATGCTTACAAGATTCCAATAGAAGATTTTAATTGCGACAGGCTATTAAATGAGATTGAAAAAATTCCTGAAAACGGGGGCGATATTTATCTACCATCTGGACGTATTTTAATAGACAGAGAGTTAAAACTTCGCTCTGGCATTAGATTAATTGGTGATGGAGATAAAACAGAACTTGTTTTTAAAGATATCGATTTTGGAATAAGTATATGTGGTTCAAAAAATTCTGTTGTAAATGGAGTATCTCTTGAGAATTTAAAAATTTTTCATTTGGGAATACATAGATTTTGTGGGGCAATCTTTGTTTCTAATTCAAAAAATATAAAATTTACAAACATAGAGATCATAAATCCTATTGCAGTTGGCTTTTTGTTTTCTGACAATGTTGAACATACAACTATTACGAGATGTTCAGTTATAAAGGCTGGTCTTGTTGGGTATATGTTGATTAGAGATGTTAATTATACGGTTCTTGATTCTTGCAGTGCTAAAGAGTGTGAGCAAAGTGGAGTCTTTTTAACTGACCTTAAACTACCCCAAGGAGTTAACCCGTTGGACTTTAACGCTCAGATTCACTATACATCACAGGTAATAGGAAATTTTGGTCCATTTGCCCCTAATGATCCCTCACCATGTCATACCACTATTGTAAATTGTATTTTTGAAGGCAACAGAAAAATGGGAATAACAACAGATGGAGTTGGCTATCTTAGTGTCATTAACTCTATAATATCTAATAATGATTGCGAAGGAATAACTATTGATAATGGTTCTTGGTGTTGTCTTATCCAAAATTGCAATATTTATGGAAACGGATGGCGCGGCTTGCAGCATGATGAAGAGTTGACCGTAGATTATGTAGAGAAAATGGGCTTAATGGAAGATAGAAGTTCCAAAGCCAAACTCCCAGGAATAAGTTTTGATAATGCAGCGTATTGCAGAGTTGATAACAACTCCATTCACGGCAATTGGGGTGATGGTATAAAGTTTGTTCGTGCTGGATATGCCTGTAGTGTCTCTGGAAATATAATTGCGGATAATAATAAAGGGCAAAATAATAAATTCCATTTTTTCGGGGTATTAATTGGTTCTGCTCTTCGTCAACATGAAGAACAGGCAGATTTTCCAAGCTGCTATAACCGTATTCAAAACAATTATATTTTAGGAAAACATTATTCTGGAGTTCACCTCCTTCCGGGAACTGTTGGTAATATTGTTAAAGAGAATATGATTACTGATTATCTATTTATTGATATAGAAAATCATGCAGGCAACCAAAATCTCTTGCAAAAATAGGCAAACTTATAGATAACTTACTTAATTAGTTATATTTTGTTTCATGCTAAAATATATTTTTTAATATCTATTAATAGTAATAAAATTAGACATAAGGTGAAATTATGAAAAAAACGCTATTTCTATTGATTTTGGTTTTATTAACAGTAAGTTTTGAGGTTAGATGCTTTGCAACGCTATCTCTTATAACAGAAGAGACAATAGCAGATTCACAAGAGGGTATTGGTAATAGAATTTACGCTTATGATTTTGATGTTTCAAAAGATGGCACTATTCACTCTGTATATACAGAACCTATACCAAACACTACTAAAGCTAAAATAATTTATACAAGCAAATTAGTTTCAACAAAAGATAAAAAATATTCATGGTCAGGAGAAAAAAAGATTGTTCTTGAAGAGTCTGGCTTAGCACTTTCAATTTCAACTTATCTTATAATTGATGATAATGATGTGGTTCATATATGTTATATCGTAGATGGCACACAATTTATTGACCCTAATCAACCAGACTATAATGGTCATACATCTGGTCTTGTATATCAGACAGTTATAAAAGGTGTTGTTCAACCTAAAATTAACATTGCCTCTGGAACATTTCATACACGTATGCAGTTGAATAAGTATAATCAGCCTCTATTTTTGAGAGAGTATGAGATATTTGCTGATAGTCAAGGCAATCTACTTAACCCTCCATTTAAAAAAGCCCTCAAAATGTTTATTCCATCTACTACAAAAAAAGGGACATGGGAGAGTAAGGTTATTAACTTCCAAAAATCTGATTACTATAGACTTGCTAATTTTATTTATGACATAAATAGTAACGAGTATCATATATTATATGGCAATGGAAACAGTGATGCACTTATGACAGCTTATCCGACAACACACCCTCCTGATACTAAAGGCGTTGTATTTCCTTCTGGGTCTGCCCACCAATTGTGGTATGCCTCTTCAAGTGATCTTAATAGTTGGAAAATATCTCAAGTTGACCATGCTGATCAAGGTAACCTATCAGAAAATGAATTTTGGACAGAGCTTGTTATCAACAAAGATGGAATACCTTATGCTTCATATTACCATTATGCAACTGACTCAAATGGGATACATCAAGGAACATCAAATCTGATAGGAAGCTACTCAAAGACTACAAATAGCTGGACAATGAATAAAGTTGCTGGAAAAGTTAGTAAACCTTTTTTGCATAGAGCTGGAATGGGTATGGGTATTGTTGCTGATAAATCAGGTGGTTTTCATGGTGTGTGGGATAACTCACCAGATAAACCTATTGATGCAGAAGGCGATGGTGGAAATATTATGTATCACTATAGCCCTGATGGAGTTAATTGGAACGTCAAACAGGCAATTTTACCATATTCTTGTGAAGGTTATGCACGAGTTAAGATATATCAAAATACCTTTATGTTAATGGCTCTTGCTGATGCAAGAGATAGGAGATTAATTTTTTCTGAATTTGACATTCCAGATAATGAATCAAATTTAATGGAAATATCTACTGATAAGATGTTTTATGGTAATGGAGAAACTATTAACTTTAATGCAAGGGTTCAATCTTCTTCATCAGATTCATCTGATATGTATATAGTCTGTGCAGGACCCTATGATAAAGATACAAACGGCAATTTTATCCCCACTACTTCAACACAATACGCCTATTTATCTTCTGAGCTTAAATGGAAAAATGTTCCAGCTATTTCGGATTTGAAGCCGATTATAAGTGGAATACCTCTATTTGATTTCAATGGATATTTTCTTGCTGCTTCTGCTGGTCTTGAGCAACCATTTATTAAGCCATCTCGATATGTCATAGTAAGTTTTGCAAATAAGAACAACGCAAGTTTTCTTTCAGATTTAGTAACACCGCTTTTTCTTTACGAATTTCATATATGTAGAGAGACAAATTGTTCTGAACTGTAATTAATAGAAAACTTAAATATTTAAGATAGTGAGCTGACATGAATATTATTATAATCGGAGCAGGACCATGTGGACTTGGTGCAGCTTGGCGTTTAAACGAGCTTGGGCATAAAAATTGGTCTATTTATGAAAAAGATAACCATACAGGAGGTCTTTCCGCATCGTTTAAAGATAGTGAAGACTTTTGGTGGGATATAGGTGGCCATGTTCTGTTCAGCCACTATCCATATTTTGACAACGTCATGGATAGTGTAATGGATAAAGAGAGTGAGTGGCTCTTTCATGATAGAAGTGCTTGGGTCTGGATGGAAAATAGATTTATCCCCTACCCTATTCAAAATAATATCCACAGATTGCCCAAAGAAATTTTTAGTGAATGTTTGCACGGTCTTATAGATATTCAGACATCACCTTTTTCAACTCAAAATATTCAATCCATATCAAATTTATCTTCATCTCAGTTAAGGCATTTTGGAGACTGGATTGATGCTGGATTTGGTAAAGGGATTGCAAAATATTTCCTACGTCCTTACAACTATAAAGTGTGGGCATATCCTGTTGAGGAATTAAGCCACAATTGGGTTGGCGAGCGTGTTGCAAAGGTTGACATTAAACGAATTATTGATAACCACATATTTGATAAAGACGATATAGGTTGGGGACCTAATTCAAGGTTTAGATTTCCTAAATACAGGGGGACGGGTGCTATTTGGGAGAAAGTTGCGGCACACCTTCCTCAAGAAAATATCCATCTAAATTCTGAGCTAAAAAATATCAATCTCCATGACAAAACAGTTGAGTTTAAAGATGGCACAATAAAAGGTTATGATATTCTAATTAGCACCATTCCAATAACAGAGATTATTTCAAAATCAGATTTTGGAACTAAAATTTTAGATACTTCTCTTTCAGGTCATTTAGATAGAGTTAGATGCAAAGGCAACTTGGATTCAACAAAGATTAAACCTACTTTAAAATACTCGTCAACAAACGTTGTTGGTATTGGATTAAAGGGAAATCCGCCTGATTACCTGAAAGATAAATGTTGGATATATTTTCCTGAAAATGACAATCCATTCTATAGAGTTACTGTATTTAGCAATTATTCACCTTATAATGTTCCAGATATAAGAAATTCGTGGTCTTTAATGTTTGAGATCAGTGAAAGCCCTATGAAACCTGTAAACCATGAAAAAATTGTTAGTGAGGTAATAGAAGGTGCAGTTAATACCAAACTGATTAAAGACATAAATCAAGTAAATCATACATGGTATAAAAGAGTAGAAAAAGGTTATCCAACACCCAGCAAAGATAGAAACAGATCACTTTTTCCAATGCTTAAACAACTTAGAGAACATGGAATTCTATCAAGAGGACGATTTGGGGCTTGGCGTTATGAGGTGGGAAATATGGATCATTCGTTTATGCAGGGGGTGGAGGCGGCAAATCAGTCAATTTATCAGGGTGAAGAGCTAACGCTTTGGTATCCAGATGTTGTGAATTCTCCGCACCCTTCTTGTTGTTAATTCGTAAGGTAAGAGCTGTTTATATATAAAACCAGAATTAATAAAAAAGATTAATGTTGTTTATTAAATCAAGGTATTATACTCTTTTGTCTTTCTTTATTGGGTTTAAATGTTACTAAAACTTCAATATATTCTGCTCTAATTCCTTTACTAAGATCATCAATATAAATAATTTGTGTGAAAAGACCAGAAGCGTTGAAAATATGCCAACAAATATCAAAACCCCAATCTACGGTAACTAAAGCCCTGCCATCACCAACAGGGTTACCGTGATATACCTGCGGCATAATATACTCTATTTCGCAATTTTTCATACAGGCTCTTAAATTAGATTCTCTATTTTTATTTACTATAGGAACGGTAAAGATGTGCATACCACCAGGTTTCAAAGTTCGATTGATTTCACTAAATGCTTTTGAAGGATAAAAAAGATGTTCTAATACATCCTGTGTTATATGCAAATCAATGCTCTCATCAGCAAATGAAAGCTCTTCTAAATTCTCACAACGCATTCCTTCAACAATAGTTCCTGATATATGCTCAGGAAAAAATTGCGAAGGAATATAGTTGGAGCATTCTTTTGCAAGCCGATTGCTTGCACCTCTTCCACATGGTGATGATTCGTGGACTATTGCTTGTCGCCAATTTGGAAAGTAAGTGTCGATAACTTGCATAAGTGCCCTTTCGCGAGGAATACTTCCACAGTTTGAGCAGACAAAATGATCCCTAAACCAATCATTGTAAGCAATAAAATCTACATTTTGGTCGCAGGTATAGCAATAACCAGAACATTTAAAAACTATAGGATCTCCCATAAATATTATCCTTAGGTTTTGCGGGAACTCAATTAGTTAGATGACTCCTGTTCCGTCTTTCTTACTTATTTGGTAAGAATGATGGAAACTTTATTTCTCAAATTGTGTAGTATCAAAATATTGGTAACCCGAAATTCTGGCACATAGCGTGATTATTCTTTCAAGTGCATGCATTATTGTCCCATCAATTTGCAGATCCTCAATTGGGTAATCTTTTGATGATATATTTAATGATAGTATCTTCTTCAATGCTTCAGGTCTAAACCAAAACATTGTGCCAGTTACAAAGCATTCATCTTCTATACATTCGGCATCAAGCTCATTTAAAAATTGCTTAATATATCTCATGTTTTTTTCTGCCAACTCATCATTATATCCGATACAATCATTTAGACGAATCAGATAGCCTTTAGGGGCAACTATTCCAAGATTTTCCATCTCATCAAATCTATCCAAAATTTTACGAATCTGTTCAGGATTTCCCAATAGCTCTTTATAAATGTTTGTCCGCCATTTTTCCCCCACATCTGTATGAGCTGATTTTTTAGAATGGATTTTACAGATATATTTATAATTTAAAGAGATTATCTCATTGAATATATTTATAAATGGAAGAATATCTCTGCCTCTATTCTCAAAAGCAAATAGATGTACATCTGGATAAAGAGCCACCATTTCTTCAATAAACTCTTTTTTAAAATCATCATTTATAGATATATAAAGATCAAATCTGCCAGGAATACTTTTAAGATAGCTATTTATCTCTTCCCAAAGATCAGCATAAAATAGATGAACAATGACCGCTATGTCTGCATCTTTTCTTATATTCTTTTGTGTTGATTTAATTAGATTTTGTTTTTCAATTTCAAATTTTGATATGACCGAATAAGTTGACTCTAAATAGGCATAGCCATTTTTTCTATCAGGCTCAAGATAAGCACCTTCAGCCCACTCATTCCACGCATTTATAAAAACTATCTTTTCCTCTTCTTTAAAATGTCTATCTGTAAAATGTGCTATATGGCTTAACCATTTTTCATAAACATCTGGAGTTGAATTAATAAATGTAGTGCCTCTTCCGGGTTTTCTTGGTTCATTGTCCCAGCTTGTTGTGATACCTCGATGTTTAGGATAATCTGGCATTTTATAAGAGATTGAAATATCTACTAACTGTCTATAATCGTAGATTATTCCTTTATAATCAGGGTTCACAATATCAACAGAGTCATTAATAGGATTCACGGGAAAGGTGTTAGGCGGAAATTCAATTGCAGCATCAAACCCAATTGATTTAGGGTCAATACTCTCAAATGAATGGACATTGCAAATATATATATCTCCTATATTATTTTTTAAACACCAATCACGCCATAAAATAGCTGTATTTAATGGATCAGGAAGTAACTCAGCCCTATAAACCAACAAAATTGGTTTGCCATCAATTTTAATATAGCGTTTGTCTAAAAAGTAGATAGATATATCTTGAATGAACTTTTCATCATATCCTAAAGAGTATTCTTGTTTTAACAAAATATCATCTTCTGAGCCGTCCCAACGTCTTGACCAGTTTTCATTTGCCCAACAAAGACAAAATGGGATATCAATATCAGGATTATTTATCAACTGCTCTAAAGGTCGTTCCAAAACTCTTCTGCCGCCAAACCAATAATAGTAGTAGCAAAAACCATGAATCCCATAATTTTTTGCCAATTCAGCCTGACGTCTTTGAATATCAATCAATCTCAAGTCATAAAAGCCAAGTTCTCCGGGAAGTTTTGGCTGATCATGTCCTACAAATTGCGGAATAGCTTTGCTGACATTACTCCATTCAGTAAAACCTTTACCCCACCATTTGTCATTTTCATCAATAGGATGAAATTGTGGAAGATAAAACGCTATCATCTTGATCGCAGAATTTATAGATAGATTATGTTTAAGAGGTTTATAATATTCTCCTATATTTCTGCTCGAATCTAATAGAGAGCTAATATAAAGTAAATTTTTATCTTTTTCTGGTAATATCTCTAACGGTTGCAAGTTGGAAAATTGTGGTAAAATCTCAGAATTATTTAAATTGTGGTTATCAGAAGATTTATCAATAGTGTGATCAGAGAAATTGTTATGAAGCAACTCAAGCAAAAAGCCAGTGTAACGATCAAAATTATAATCCTCTTGAATCCTTTTTTTTGCATGATCGGCAATTAACTGATATTTGCCGCTGTCTGCAAGCAGTGTCAATATCTCTTTTGCCATTGTATCTACATCAAGATAAGGAACGATAATACCGCAGCCATCACTAAATAGCTCAGGAATTCCTCCTGCTCCATCAAAGGCAATAGCTGGTGTACCATTGTCCATTGCTTCTAATACAACAGTTGGAAATGGGTCTTCACGGGAGGTTAAGACAAAAATATCAGCCCCAGCAAAAAACGATGCAGGCTCATCTACAAAATCGATAAAATGAACATTGGCTGAAATATTTAATATCTCTATATCATTTTTCATCCAATTCATTATTTCTGGTTCATATCCACCAAGCCATACAAAGTGAATATTACTATTATTGGCATTTTGTAATATTTGCTTTGCAAGATTAATAAAAATATCAGGTCCTTTACGCAACGTCATATAACCGCAGCTTAAAACGATGATTGAATCTTGTGTTAAATAAAGTTGCTCTCTTATCTCTCTCCTGACTTTTTTCTTATCTTCAAGAGGAATACTTTTGAAGTAACTTCCTTGGGGCTTTACTAATGTTTGCTTTTTTCTAAAATTATACTTGTTTATATAGATATTTCGGGCATATTCAGAAGAAAATATTATAGTCTTTGAGTATTGCTTTAAAGCTGGAATTGCTCCATGAAAACTGCTTATCTCTATTGTTACGGGTAACTCATGAATTAGATTGATAAAACGAAAATCTAACTCATTTAAAACGGGAGCTAATATTCCGCTCACAACAGTATTGCAGATACACTTATTGACTCCACGCGCTTTAAAATTTTTAAAAACATCCTTTATTTGAGGCGTTATTTCGAGATTGCCTCTTAAGCTCAAATTAAGATCAATAACCTCATCTCCAACTTTTTCAAACGCATCTCTATAAGCACCATTTTGAAGAGCAATAAAAATTATATTTTTGCCATATTTAGACTTTAACGAGTTGCCCATATTGACTAAATTTATCTGGGCACCTGCTTTTTCAAAATCGTGTGAAACAAGAAGAATTGTATTAGATTCTAATTCATCTGATTCTAATACATCTGAAAGTTTAGTCTCTAAGGCATTTTCACATATTAACGAACTCAATGAATTAGATAAAATTGGCTCGGGCTTGGAAGAAAATGCTATAAAGTTAGATTTTTCTCTTCTCTCTTTATACTTTCTTTTTATTGCCAATATAAACCTATAAACTCCACCAAATAACCTTCTACATATTTGATAACATCTTCTTCCAAAGGAATCTGCCGGTATAATTTTTTCCAAAAAAATGCGATATTTTGTTATCAAACGCCAAGCAAGACTTATATAAATAGCATTTAACATCTCTTGAAGTTTAATAATCTCATTTTGTTGGGCATTAATCTGACTTTGATGGATACTAATTAGGTTCTGACAATTTTGCTCACATGCAGTCAAGCTAACTCTTAACGACTCTTTTTCTATTACACTTCTATTAAGCTCCTCTTTGCATCTATCAATTATGGAAATATATTCTGATTCTTTTTTAATAAGCTCTTCACACTGATGTTTTTTTTCTTGAGATTCTTTTTGCAGTGCTTGAACTTCATAACCTTTTTTTTCAAGGGTATCTTCCATATAATTAATAATAGACTGTCTATTCTCAATTATCTCTTCCTGTTCTTTTATTCTTGTATTAAATATTATATGAACATCGTGTAATGTTGATTGAAGAGAGTCTATTTCAGAACGCTCTTTTTTAAGAGCTAATTCCATATCGTTAATAATAGATTGTCTATTTTCAATTATATCTTCTTGCTCTTTTATCTTTGCATTAAACTTTACATGAACATCGTGCAATGTTGATTGAAGAGAGTTTATTTCAGAACGTTCTTTCTTAAGAGCCTCTTCCATATCATTAATAATAGATTGTCTATTTTCAATAATTATATCTTTTTCAAGTAACTCTTTTTTAAGATTAACGATAGAGGCACTTTCATGCTGGTGTTGTTGCCACAGGTTCATTAGAAAATCAGCCGGAATATCAGAAACATAGCGAGAAATTATGCCCAACTGATTATTACGCATAATTTTCTCATTTAATAAATTGTTAACCTGAAGCTCATCACTCCATTTATTGTAAGAAGCGGTTATTTTTTGTATGTGATAGAAAGGATATTTTTTACCTAACCTAATCAAAAAGTCCCAATCTTCATATATTTCTAAACTTGGATCAAGCAATGTCGTTTTTAAATCAGGCGAGATTTTTGAATTCTCAATTACACGTGCATCAAACAGTAGAGCATTAAAAGGAATGTAGTTATAAATTAATAATTCTGGATAGTTAAAATCTTTTGAATAGGTATATAACACTTCGCTTTCATATTGTTGAGTTTCAGCATTATATTTTTTTCTACATTCAACAACATCTGAATATACGACTCTATAGTCAGAATTTTCCAAAAAAGATACTAAGGTTTCTACATGATCTGGAAAGAGAGCGTCATCATCGTCAAGAAAGCTGAAATAGCGTCCTTCTATATAATTTAAAGCAACATTGCCAGCTTCTGAGCGACCAAGGGTACTCTTATTGTGAATATATGTGAGTGTTCGATTCACAAGTATTGTCTCTAATTCATTTATATTTAGCTCACAGCCACCGTCATTGATTAGAATAACTTGAATGTTATCATACGTTTGAGATGCGATTGATGCTAATGCTTGTTTTAATAGGTAAGGTCTATCTTTAGTTCTAACTATGATTGAAACAAGTGGTCTATTTAATGATTCGTTTAACATGGTTCTACTCTCAATCTATTTAATGCCATTAGAAAATTAGAACAGTAAATTCTACAGAATTGGTTGGTAAGTTAATCGCCCTTAATAAAAAGATGCTTTTGCATAGTGGGTATCAAGAATAAACTTATAAATGTTATGAGGTAGGGGAATTGAGAATAGATTATCAACAAGATTAACAATATTTTTATAAATAACAGCTTTTAAATATTGTTTTGCATTATTTCCCAAAATAGCCTTATCCCCCAAAAACCACTCAAGTTCAGGATGTTTTTTAAGAAATATATTTGATGCTCTGCCAACATTATCTTGTCGTCTGCAAAATGAGGCTACACTAACAGGGTGATAGTGGTATGCCTCAGCATCACGATTTAAAAAAAGTTTTGCACCTATATTTTCAAGTCTATAACCAAACTCAATATCTTCCCAACCATATACATCAAAATCCTCATCAAAAACTTTATCAAGAGTTGTTAACAGAGATGCTGGAATTAATAGATTAGATGTGTAGTAGAAATTAAATCTTAAAGGCCCAATACCCTCAATAAGCGAGTAGCCAAATTGATGCCCAAATTCTCCAATATACTGCATAAAAGGGGTTACTTTAATATCTTTATGCCATGTTGTGTAACCAATTACGCAACTTTTATAAGGCTCTTCAAGATTGCCATGAAACCTAAGATGAGATTCAATAAAGCGTGTATCAGGAATAATATCATCACCAATAAATATAATTATTGGCATCTCTGCGTGTTGTATTCCTAAATTTCTTGCTGCCCCCTGTTTTTTATTTTCCTGAAAAAAATATCTGATATTAAGTGTGCTGTTGATTGCAAAATCTCTGACCATCTGGGCTGTATCATCAGTTGAACCATCATCAACCACAATAACTTCAAACCTGTATTTATCAATGGTTTGTGACTCAAGAGCCTTTAAAACCTTATAAAATATATTGCACCTGTTATACGTTGGAATGATAACACTCACATTATTACTGTTATCTCTTTTCATTGACTTTATAGATTTCCCTATTGTTTATTTTAACAGCGAAGCAAACCAAGAAATAGCTTTTCTTATTTTTACCCTAATTTTGTTACTCACTTTTTACTTGTTTTGTATGTGTTCAATAATATTAACAGGCAGAGCGATCTCCTGCCAAATAAGAGATTCTAACTCTTTGTCTGTTACTTTTCTGTGTCTTTGAACTCTTGCTCTTTGAATAATAGTGTCAGGCAACCTCAGAAGATTCCAAAGAATTGCCCTGAAAAAACCAGTTGGAATACCAGCTCTAAAGTTATTAATGCCTAATCGACAGAAAATTGGGACCACCCTTTTTAGTGTATTAATTTCATAGTTTTTAAGAAGGCTTCTTAAAGCGTGCCTTAAACCTAATCTATTCCTAAAATATAAACTTCCTGACTTAAGCGAAGTTCCTCCAAAAGCATGAAAAACAATAGATTGAGGAATATACTTAACAGAGTAACCTCTAAGGTGAAATCGCCAGCCTAAATCAACATCTTCATGGTAGATAAAAAAAGAGCTATCAAAACCGCCAATATCATCAAAAGCTGACCGTCTAATAAGACAAGCAGCAGCAGTTGGAAAAAAAACCTCTTTAATTTTATAGAAATCTGGAGATAATAATTGTGATACACCATTATTTGTAGAAATCTTAGAAGAGAGGCTCAAAGAGTCTGACAAATAAGGAGATTGAGAAGGAGCAGTTGAAAAAATATCATGATCATAGCCATAACCTACAAAATTCATTCCACCGCCAGCAGCATTAATAACGTTCGGTCTATCCATAAACATCAATCTTGAACAAGCAGAAGCACACAGAGGCTCTTTTTGCATAATCTCAACAAGTGGCAATAGCCATTGTGGATCAACCTTAGTATCATTATTAAGCAATACAAAAAAAGGAGAACTACCATATTTAATACCACGTAAATTTGCCTTTCCAAAGCCCTCATTTTTTTTATTTTTGATAACAGTTACTTGAGGATAGTTTGATTTAACCCAATTCACGCTACTATCAACAGAGTTGTTGTCAACAACAATTACTGAAAATTTAGGATATTTAGATAAAAATAGAGTTTCAAGACAGGCTGGCAGGTAATCCATGCCATTATAGTTGACAATAACTATATCAACCCAAGGCAGCTCAACTGATGGTAAAAAATGTGAGGTTTCCACTATTCTATTCAAGACTCCAATCTTCTTTGTAAATGGTAAGGTTTGGGTTATAAAAAGGGTCTAACAAAAGTGTGAAGTTTCCACTATTCTATTCAAGACTCCAATCTTCTTTGTAAATGGTAATGTTTGAGTTATAAAAAGGGTCTAACTCAAGAGTTTTACCCCATTTTGCTCTAATATTATCTGTTGCAATGGGATCAAAACTATAACCTCTGCTGTAAGATTCATAATGGTAAAGCTCTGCAAAAGGGGTGTATATAATTTGATAGCCTTTCTCCCTCATTTTAAAGCACAAATCTAAATCATTATAACTTATCTTAAAATGCTCTTCATCAAAGCCGCCAACTTCCTCAAAAACAGAACGTTTTGTCATCATACAAGCTCCAGTAACAGCACTTACATTTCTAATCATACAGGGAAATCCGTGATAAAAATCTTTTTCATCTCTTTTGATATGCTTAAAAGCGTGTCCAGCAAGTCCCGCAATTCCAACTACTATTCCTGCATGTTGTATTGTATCATTGACATAATAGAGCTTTGCACCAACCGCCCCAACATTATCACGACAGGCATGTTCAAGCATTGCATTTAGCCAATTTTCTGAAATCACCTCAGTATCTGAATTTAGGAATAAAAGAACATCTCCTTTTGCATGTTTAACAGCAAAATTATTGATAGCCGAATAGTTAAAAGGTTTATCGTAATCAATGATAGTAATTTTTTTATAAATAGAGTTAAAATTATTTATACAGCCATATCCGCATATATCCATTTCTAAAAATTTTTCTATGTTTTTGCTCTGATTATTTACACAGATGATCTCATAGTTTGGATATTTAGTTTTTTGCAAAATGCTTTGAATACAAGTGTGAAGAATTTCGAGGTTATCTTTGAATGGAATGATTATTGATACTAACTTACTATGATCAAATCTATATGAGACTCTAAACGAATTTTTGGTTTCTCCTTCATAAACATCTGCATCAAGACATCTACGGTTGATAGCATCTTTTATGGCTTTTATTGACAACTCTTTGTTAAAGTCATCAGCTTTGTTAAAATCATCAATAGTTCTAAGGTTATGTTCTCCATTTTCTAATAAAATTTCTCTTTTATGATATAAAATTTTATGAATATGGTGAATATTGTTAGTTAGCTCGGTCAACCTCAAAAGGCAATCATATTGACAATACATTCCCAAAAGGGTGTCATACTGACAATACATTCCCAAAAGACTGCTATAACGACTGTTATGTTGATCAAGCATTTTAAATTTTTCTTGCCCTGTTTCAAATATTGAAAAATAAGCTCCTGTTTTTTGCAAAAGCTCTTTTTTGTAAAGAATCAAATTTCCCATATACATAAATGATAAAAGAAGGTCTGGAGACCAATCTGGCTTAAAAAATGGTTCAAAACGAACTCCCTCTTTAGAAATTTTATCCTCATCACTGTAAATTATATCTGTATCAGGAAATTTATTTAGAATATTTATGCACTCTTCAAGAGCGTTAGGTGCAAGTGTGTCCAAAGGATTTAGAACCATAAAATAGCTGCATTCTGAAATTTGAGTGCATCTATTCAAACTTATTAGGCTTAAACAATCATAAATATTATCTTTCAAATCATAATTAATAGTAATCCTATGCTCTTGTGTATATTTAGAATAAAAATTTTTTAAATCCGATTCTATATCAGCCAAAATTATCAGCCTCCATTGTGGATAGGACTGTTTTAAAACTGACTCTATAGTTTCTGAAAACATTTTAAGATTTTTAAGATTATCACGTGATACAAGAGATGAGCTTAAGGCGGGTATGACAATAGCAATATAAGGACTATTTTGAGTAGATATTGATGAGTAGAGAGAATCAGTTGATAAATATTGTTTTTCACGTTGTTCAATCCACTGATGATATTTTTCAACAGCGTTGATTTTAGGGTTTAGATTGATCCAAATGCCCGGACACATTTCATCAATACCATCTACAAGAGAAAGTGTAATATAAAAATGTTTGCCTTCTGAATCTGAAATTGGCTCAAAATTAAATAAGATAAAACGGTTATCTAAAATTGTAGGCGTCATTAAGTTACTGACTCTAATTGGCTCTTGAATTTTAGCTTTCTCACCTTGAATATCAGTATTCTTAACATTTTCATAAATGGATAATCTTAGAATACCAGGGTTTACTCTCATGTAGGTTGCCATAAACAGGTCTATGCGAGCTAAATTTTTCTTTGAACACTCAATTAAAAAGGCAATTGGTTTATTATTGAAAAGTGGTTGAACCCTATTTTTCCCATATATAGTGCTTTCGATATATACATCATGCTCTTGGAGCTTATTACTATCAATTTCATTTTCTGAATAAAGCCTAAAAATAGGCTCTTCTCCATCTGTAATTAAAATATTCTCCAATATTGACGAACAATTATTTGTATCGTTGTCTCTATTTTCCACACAAGATTGCTTGCATAAATCATTATAACGCCGAGATCCTCTATTTGCAGAAGTTAAACGATTCTCTATAAGATTTCTGAAAAAATGACGCAGCTCCATCATTGTTTTTATATAAACAGAAGCTAATCTATGCGATTTTGAGAGGGCAATGTTAGATAACTTTTTCTCAAAATCATTTATAAGTTTTATATAGCTGTTGTTATCCTCTCTTAGGAGCTTGACCTCATTAACTTTATCATTGATATACTTACCAAGGGCGTTTAAGAGATTAGAATATGTTAAAATTGATGCTTTTAGATTATTAACCTTATCTCTCAAGGTTCTTAATTCACCTAAAAGTTGCAATTCATTTTCCTTTTTTATCTTTTGACTTTGTGGAATATAATTTAAAAAGCAATTAAAGTAGTGCTGCCAAGGAGATATTGCGTCATCTTTTGCATCGTAACACCAAAAACCCTCTGCATAGTTGATTTTATATCCTAAAGTTATACTTCTCATGCAGTTAAGACAAAGTGCGTGTAGCTTATAATCTAACTGCTCAAGCTGACTTGTATAACATTCAATGGCTGACTCTTTTAGATCAAGGACTGATGAAATATCAATAAGTCTGTTGATCTCTCCTTGTCGATTAATTTCATAAAACCATATTTGAAATTCCAACTTTTTCTGTTCTATATTTTTTTGTTCTATAAAATTTAATACTTTTTGAGTTGTAGCCCTATGGTCTGGGTGAATCTCTTGAAATGATGGCAAAAAAATAGTTGCTGGCTTAACCTTCTCTAAAATAGAGAATAGAGTTTGTGCAGGAAACTCTGTAAATGCAACCTCACGATCAGGTAAGTTTAAATAAAAAAGCTCTTTAACTCCAAGAATTTCAGATGCTGCTTTTGCCTCTTCTCTTCTTACGTCAGGATCACCACCTTTTTCACCATCAGTTACAAAAATAATATAAACATCAATATCTGATTTAGCCGCAAGGAGGATTGTGCCACCCATGCCAAGTGTTTCATCATCAGGATGAGGTGCAAATACAAGATAAGGTCCCTTGGGAATAGAGGAAGCAGTATAAGGTAAGAGGTCGTTTTCATTTATCATTTTAGAGATCATAAAGAATATATTATTTTTAAATTTACAGTTTTGTTAAAAGCAATATAGTTGACTTTAGAAAAGCCTATTATAGATTTAATCATTTTATAAAACATCTCCAAAAGCTGGTCTTGATTTCAAAAAAAACCATGAACCAAATATAAATGAGATTAGAGAGAAGAAAAACATAACAGCTAAAGAGAAAAAATCAATTTGATGAAGTAATACAACGCCTCTAAATGTATCTATAAAAAACGACATAGGATTAAGAAGTAGAATAATTTGCATGTTTTCTGGTATCATTGATGCTGGATATATAATCGGGGTTGCAAAAAACCAGAGCATCATCACAATGTTAAGGACTTCTGAAGTATCACGAAAAAAAACATTTAAAGCTGATAGAAAAAAAGATAATCCTAAAGTGAAAAGAATTTGTAATATCAGCAAAAAAGGAATGAAAGCCCAGTAATAGCTAATAAAACCTTTAAATAATAGGTAAGCTAAAATAATAATATATCCGATAATATTAATAATAAATGTTGAAATTACAGTGCTTATAGGCAAAAGCTCAATGGGAAAGACAACCTTTGTTATTAGTGAAGATTCACCCAAAAGCACATATACAGATTTTGAAAGGCTCTCTGCAAACATAAGCCAAGGAAAATAACCAGTTAAAAAGAATATAATAAACTTATCTGTGCCAGTCTCTTCAACTGATACAGACATACGAAGAACAGTGGAAAAGACAAATGAATAAGCTATTATTGTGGCAAGCGGGGAAAGGAAAGTCCATATAAATCCACCAAATGTTCCTATAAACCTTTTTTTGATCTCTCTTGTAATAAAACCTTCTAATAAAGATTTGTGTTTAATAGATGTAGTAAATGGAGATGTAATACAATCAATAATGTTCATAAATTCCCTGTGGTTGTAATCTGCTATAATCTGCTCTATAAAAGATCGCCATCACCCATATTATAGTATAAATTTGATGTTACCCATTCAAGAGTTGGAGAATGTTCAAATAGAGATACTGTTGGAATTATTCCTATCGGCTCTTTCTGCCTTAAAAATCCGCAATTTAGAGCGTGATCTGTAAGAAAATGGTTTTCAGGAAGCCATGTCTCAATATATTGTATCTTATATTTTATATTTTCGTTCATGTTAATATTGTTATCAATATTCATGCTTTTATTAGTATTACTGCTTATATTTATAAAATCTAAATAATCTATGATACGAGAGATAACATTTTTAAAGAGTTCAATATCATTTGGTATAAGCATATCAACAATTGCCGCTTTATCTTCATTAATCTGTAAAACAACAAATGCCTCACTCTCATTATTATCATTGGTGAATTTAAGAATTGTGTATCTTTTTTCAGGGTGGTTTATAAAACGCCATTTAATAAATTTAGAATCCCTTACAATTGAAAATGGGTAATTTTTCTTACACCTATCCCATAACCTGTCAAACCAGATAGGATCACTTTCCCAAGCCTCTAAATTAAGCTCATTTAAATTTAGCCCTTTAATGTTTGCTGGCTGCTCTGATTCAGCCAAGTTACTCAAAGATAATTTCATATAAGCAACTTGATTAGCCTTTCTGTAATTTAAAATCCTCTCACCTATAGAGTAGTGAAACTCTCCCGGAAATCCATACATCAAAAGCAGATTATCCTGTAAAGAAGCAGGTCCGTGTCTCTTTGCAGGATAACAAAAATAAGCCATAAACTGCTTTGCGGTTTTTTCAAAAATTCTGTTCTCACGGTGCATTGGGTGGGACATTATGTCCATAAGATTAACAACAGGCACAATTTTTTTTTCATATTGAAAAAAATATGGAATACCTCCATAAAAAGTTACTATTTCATCTTTATCTGTAACGCAAAGCATCATAGTTTGAGTGTAGGGATTTTCTAAATATTTCCATCTAAATAACTCTAAGGATATCGTGGCTTTAAATGCTATTTTCCACAACTCCAACACCCCATTTTCATCTTCAGGGGCAAAAGGTCTTAAAGTATATTTTCCATTAAGAATTTTCATTCATATCCTCATTGTTTTTTATAAGAAATGTCAATTTTTGAATTGGATAGAAATTATCTTACGAAAGAAGTTTACTATGTTTGTGTTAATAAATCTAAATGTTCTTAGCAATAACCCAAGAACTATCAATTTTAATATAAAGCTGTTGGGTAAAAGATTATAATATTCTCTCTTTAAATTATTTTTCAAATTTTTGGGTATATCTCTTAACCTAACTGTAAGAACTTTATAAAACAGAGATAATTTTTGATATTTTTCTTTTTGGGGGGATATTGTTAGGGATCTCTCTGCGTGAAACGATCCCGCTTGAAACTGTCCTAACCAGAAAAGTAAATTTTTTGCAAAATAGTAATGACTCTCTGCTAAGAATTCCTGAGTTTTAAACTCTTCGGGTATAAGTTTATTCACTTTATATTTAAAGCCATTATCACCCCATACAACCTGAACCGATGGAATATTAGAAAAATTAACAGCAACTCTTTTTTGAAGCTCTGGAGAGTCCCAAAGAACAGGAAGTGCAAAATTTAGAAACGGAGACTCATTGTAAGTAACAGGCTCAAAAGTTAGGTAACCATCTATCAGATCAATAAGCCATCTGTGAGTTGGGTGTCCTGCATAATATTCTGTCCATTTTCTGGGTGTCTCAAGAAATCCTGCTTTTGCAACTCGCATAAGCTCATCACATGCTCGGCTTGGGGAGTCAACATGCTCAAGAACTTGAATACAGAAAACAAAATCAAAAGCCTTATCCTTAAATGGAAGTGAGTGAATATCTGCCTGAATATAGTTTATCCCCTCTTTTTTAATGTAAAGAGCAGAGCCATCTCTGTGAATATTTCCAAAGTTATAATCCATATCCACTACAACATCAGCATATTTAAATGGATTAGCTCCCCCACCAACATCAAGAATCTTAGCATCGGACAAGATACCAAGCTCTTTAAGAAGCAGATCATGGTTACCAGAAGGATAGCTTTTATTTAACATAAATTTTTTCATAAAAATATTCCATACAATGCAAACAACCGATACAAACAAGGTAAAAAAATTATCCAAAACTAATTGGTTTTGATATATATTCTTATCTTGTTGTTATGTTGCAAGCATTCTGTGAAAGTAAAGCCACCCATTCCAACCAGCAGGATTTAATCTCACAACAGTTTCAATATAATCAAAAATCCTTTGCATAACAGAATCATAGTTATTAGATGGCTGAACTGTTCTTATAAAAATTTTATAAGGTTCATAAGGTTGTAAAGCCCATGGAATAGCAACAAGTATTGGAACATTACATTTATATGCCATTATTGCAGAACCTGCTGGTACCCAAATATTTTTACCGAACATAGACACTTTAGAACCTTTATATCCCGGAACATCTGCCGCCATTATAACAGATTTATTAGAGAGTAAAGTTTGACAACTTCTCTCCATTATATCTTTTTCATCTGAAAAAATAAGCGGTTGACGCTTTATCCATGAACGAAAAAGAGTAGCCACACTTCGTTGCATTGGTGTTGCTAAATCCCAAGGTTGATTCATTGCATTAGAAGCTATAAATGTCGCTTGATGCCCTATTACATTCAATAATTCAACCATGTCTATTATTCCTGAAAAATGGGCGGAAACAATAACATAATTTTGTTTTGAAACTAATTTCAGAAGCGAATTTATATATTTTCTATTAAAACTTTGGATAATATATTGACTATTTTCTCTTTTTACCCAGATATTTTCCATAGCAAAACGTGTTTCAAAACGTAGATACTCTTTAAGCACCTCTTTTATGCGTCTAAAAGGAAGAGACGAAGGAAGAATATTGACATGTTCCAAATTTGTCTGTGCCTTTAAAAAAGCACCTTTTTCATATCCACATGAATAGTCATCAAAATTCCTAAATAGATGCCCTGTTGAAGGCAATATTTTATAAGCTAATTGAGGCGGTAAAAATGCAGCAGTTTCAAGGATTTGCCTAAAGTATATATCAAGAGACTTGTCATAAATATCCATAAGCTATTCCAATTATTCTTAATCATTGATTCACATTAATTAAAAAATTTCACAGATAAAAAAATCAGTGAAATCCGTTCAATCAGGTTAATCAGGTTAATCAGTGATTCTGACAATTTATCAATTATGAATTAAAAGAGGTTCATTTAAAGGCTTATATTCAGTTTGAGAAGCTCTATGCAGCATCTTAAAACCTAAATTTTTATTCTCTTCTGTTTTCTGAATTATATTATCTGACCATGTATCGCAATCATGGCACATTGGGTGGCTTGTAAAATCTCCAGCTTCGTGCATTTTTCTTAATTTAGAAATTTCGGAACCGTTCCAAATCTCAATCAAAGGCTTTTCTCCCACTCTTCCAAGCGGAAAATCTATATTAAAATCTTCACAGCACAAACCAACTCTTCCATCAGAGGCTATAATCATTTGGGACCATAACAAAAAGCATGGTTTTCTCTCTTGTGGAACAAGCAAAGCACGCCTGCTGCTTGGAGGATTTCTGTAGTGTGAAATTGTTATATTATCAACTTTGTTAAGCCATTTTTGAACAAACTGCTCTTTTTGGTCATAAACTTCATCATAAGCTACCATATTTAAAGTAATAAGCGGCTTTGGTGATTTTGACGGCTCTTTATTTGATGGCTTTTTAATAGAAGATCGTTCTCTAATCAAAAGAAGCTCAAGCAGATGCTTTTCAATAATCTCAAGGTTAGAGCCTTTTCTAACTATCTTATGAGTTTGTGGCGATACACCATCAATGCTAAATCCAATCCAATCCAATCCAATATCAACCACAAATTCTGCCCACTCTTTATTAAGAAGCATTCCATTAGTAAGAAAACCAGCATTAAGTTTTGGAAATGACTTTACAAGTTGTAAAATCTCTTTAAAATTTGGGTGAAGAAGAGGCTCGCCTCCGCCGTGTGCTGTCAAGTTAAGCTCTTTATCCCATGAGCCAATCTCTTTAATAGCGGTTCTCCAATCTTGTTCAGACATATTACCAGTCTGGCGAGTTGTAAAGCTATCAGGTCCATGAACAGCACAACCTTTACATTCAAGGTTGCATCTACTTGTTACCTCTAACACTACCTGAGATGGAAAATATGTTGTCATTTTACCTATTTACCCTAAATCCATTTTGTTCAAGTTCTCTGAATCTATCGCAAAAAGTTATAACTTCTTCTTTAGATATTGAAGGCTGTTTTAACAGAGGAACTTTATAAGTTGGTGCATTTTGATATGGAAAGACAAAACTTTCTTCTAAATTACTATTTAATTTATCCTTCTCTATTTGCATATAACCTTTTTCTATGCAGTAATTATATAAATATGTCCCGGGAAGAGGATGAAAAAGAGACCACCCTATAATGTCAGGTTTTATTTCAAATAAAAAAGAGATTGTCTCTTCAATAAGTTGAGGTGTTTCGTCAGGAAGTCCAATCATAACCCAAGCAAATCTCTCAAGCCCGACAGCTTTTGCATCTTCAAATGCCTTTGCAATAACTTCATTTGACATATTGCGGTTAAGATATTTTTTCCGATAACTTTCATTTCCAACCTCAACACCCATAAATAGACATTTGCACCCAGCATCACGAAGGCGATGGAGAGTTATTTTATCTGCACGCTCAACACGAATAGCACAGATAAAAGGTTTATTAATTTTTTCTTTATAGATTTCACAAAAAGTTTTAACCCACTCTGAATCAGTTGCAAACATTTCGTCCCAAAACTCAAAACTTTGAGCATTATATTTTTCAACTAAGAATTGGCACTCTGCAATAACATTCTCCACACTTCTTTTTCTTACATAATGTTTCCCCTTATGCCCATTAGCAGAATACATTTTTAAGATAGATGAATTATTGCAAAAATTGCAATTATAAGGACAGCCCCGACCAGAAGCCATTGGAAAACCTCCGATATGAGTTAAAGAAAATTGTTCAGAAGAGATACCAGATTCTGCAAATATTTCTCTATCCCAATAAGGCAGTTCATCTAAATTTTCAGGCTCAGGAAGATTATTTTTAATAATTTTTGTTCCAAATAATGAGCGTTTTTTAACCCATAATCCATCAATATCTGTATAGTTTTTTCTATTTTCCAACCTTTGGACAAGGTCTAAAAATGGACGTTCTCCTTCTCCAATACAGATAATATCTACGCCGTTATGATTTATAACCTCTTCTGGACATAGAGTTGGGTGGTATCCTCCGCAGACGATCATGGCATTGATAGAGCTGCCAGTTGTTTTTATTGCAGAGATAATTGATGAGATACCTTGCCAATGGGGTGTATGAATACTAAATGCAATTATGTCAGGAGATATTTTTATTATTTCGGATAAAATATTTTCTATTTTTGGAGAAATATTGTTAACAGTGTTGTTATTTTTTACACTATCTTTTACACCATCTAAGATTAGATTTTCTAAATCTTCCGCTCTTACGTTAAGCATAAAAGTTTCTATAGATGGATTATGCCTTTTCAAAAATCCAGATAATGCAGCAACAGCACTGTTAAAGGCAGGACCGTTTGAAATATGATTCATAAATAATATACGCATTTCTCTTCCTTATTCTTGAACTAATTAGGTAGTATTTTCCATTCATGTTCACAGGCGATAAGACCAAGCCCTTTATTGGTCTCTATCTTTATGGGTCCTATAATTTTATATTCATACCAAAGAAGCCCGCTATTTTCAGCTATTCCACCTACAATCCTATAAGTTCCACTTCTCACAGGAAATTTCTTAAGACGGAGACGAACTGTTATTGTATCCCCAGCAGAGTATGGACCACATTCGATTTCATCATGGTGAGTCATGCTCGCGTAAAGCGGGGTTTCATCTGGCATCAGAAAGCCAAAACCAAATCTTGGCATCAATCCATCTTTTAGAATCTCAACATCCATTCGTAAAATAACATCTTGATTAGAGATAATAGTATCTACTGGCTTACCAGCTTTATCTTCAAGTTGTACAGTTATAATGTTGCAATCATTGGCACTATTTGACTCAGTAGGTGTAGATTCAGATAGTGCTTCAGCTTCTATTTTTTTTGCTTTTGAGTAATTTTCATAACGAGATACAGCCTCTAAACTATTTCCCATATAACGTATTTGTCCATGATCTATCCATATCGCCTTTTCACAAAGCTCTTGCACATGATACATTGAGTGGCTACAAAATATCATGGTTTTACCTTGACTTCTAAAGAGATTCATTCTCTCTATACATTTTAACTGGAATGAAATATCTCCAACAGATAGAGCCTCATCAATAATTAAAATATCTGGATCAACCATAGTTGCAATTGAGAAAGCAAGCCGAACATACATACCAGAGGAGTAAGTTTTTACTGGTCTGTCAATAAAATTTTCAATTTCTGCAAATGCAATTATTTCACTCTCTCTTTTTTGTATCTCTTGGTCAGATATGCCAAGTAACGATGCGTTTAGATAGATATTTTGACGACCTGTAAATTCTGGGTGAAACCCTGCCCCAAGCTCTAAAAGTGCTGCAACTCTTCCATTAACCTCGATATTTCCGTTTGTTGGTTGAACGGTTCCAGCCAAAAGTTTAAGCAAAGTTGATTTGCCAGCACCATTATCTCCAATAATACCAAGTGATTGACCTAAACCAACTTCAAACGATATATCTTTAAGCACTTCAAAAACCGTGTGCATAGGTTTTCTAAATAATGCCTGTAGGAATCTATCATGGGGTTTTGCATATATATAATAATTTTTATTAACATTTTGAACATTTACTCTAAACATATTTTTAATAACTCTTTATAATAACTAATTATAAGTTATAAATTAACTCAGGCATTTTTTTGACATCATGTAGAAAATTAGAGACGGGGCTATTTAACATAAAAAATTTAATAAAGAAACTATAAGATTTCTGATTTTAAATAGAATCTGTTATAAAGAGAAATCGTATAGATAAATATAAGATATGAGTTGATAATCAAGAGAAAAATGGGTTTAACAATAACTATGGAGCTAAAATGACGATTAAAGATAGGGTTAAAATAATTTTAGGGTCTGCGTGTTATTTAGGATATTCGCCAATAATGCCAGGCACATTTGGCGCGCTTCCGGGTATTGTCATCTACTTTGTATTATGGAAATTCCTACCCCCATCTTTTTTAAGAATTTCTCTTTTGGGAATAGTTATTAGCCTTATGCTTCTTAATTATTACCTTACGCCTTGGGCAATCCGCTACTGGAAATCTAAAGACCCATCACAGTTTGTTCTTGATGAGATTATTGGATTTCTATGCGTTCCTATTTACTATGGTGCAAACGATTTTCACAGAACCGCGTTGATAGGCTTTATACTATTCAGAATTTTGGATATGATTAAAATATTTCCAGCAAATTATGTTGATAAAAACGTCAAAGGTTCAACTGGGATCATTTTTGATGATGTTATTTCAGCGGGGTATGCGGCTTTAATTCTATTTTTATTTGATTTATTTAAAAGTTTCAATTTCATATAAGTTATATTTTTATACACACTGTAGTAAAAATTTTCAATTGACCTGCAGAACTCATTTTTTATCCAATAAACTCAATGGGGAAATCCCAGTTTTGCAGGAACTCTAATATTTTAAGGTGGTAAAATGGATTTAGAGAGCAGAATAGATCGATTAAGGTATTTGATTAAGAAAAATAATTTTGATGCTGTTGCAATTTTTTCAGATGAAAACAGAAGGTATTTAAGTGGCTTTACAGCACAAGATGGGAATTATGATGAAAGTGCAGGATTTCTTATCATAACTGAAAAAGATTTAGTTCTTGCTACTGATTCAAGATATAAATTACAAGCTCAAAATGAGGCTAAACTATATTCAACTTACTGTTATGAAAAAGGATTATCATCAGAATTTCCAGATATAATAAACTCTTTGAATTATTATACTCTAATAAATAAAAATATAACTTTAGCAATAGAGACTTCTCGTATAACATTTGAACTTTACAATAAAATAGAGCAAAAAATTAAAGAACGAGGATTAAAAGTTAATATCACTTCTTCTAATGAAGCTCTTAAAGAGTTTAGAATAATAAAAGAACCTGAAGAGGTTAATGCAATAAGATCGAGTTTGAAAATAGCTGAAGATGCTTTTTTGAAACTTAAAACTTATATAAATACAGAATTGACAGAAAAAGAGGCTGCGTGGCTACTTGAAAAATTTATAAGAGAAAGCGGTGCTGATTGCCTATCATTTCCTGTTATTGCAGCTTCTGGAACTAACAGTGCTTTACCACATGCTATACCAGAAAATAGAAGGTTTAGAAAAGGAGGGCCTTTACTTTTTGACTTTGGTGCAAAATTTAACGGTTATTGTAGCGATATATCAAGAACTATTGTTATTGGAGGAGAGCCTGACAATACATTTAAAGAAGCCTACGAAACAGTTTTACATGCCCAAAATATGGCTATAAAAGCTATCCGTCCCAAGATTAAGTGCAGTGAGATTGATAAAATTGCAAGGGAGTATATTGATAACTCAAAATTTAAAGGAAAATTTGGTCATGCCTTAGGACATGGGGTTGGTATAGCAATACATGAGCCACCAAGGTTGTCAAGGCTTGATGAGACTAACCTTGAAGCAGGAATGGTTGTAACAGTTGAACCCGGAATATATATTCCTGAATGGGGAGGAATTAGGCTTGAAAATATGGTATTAGTTACTGAAAATGGTGCTGAGGTTTTAAATACTATTGGCTATGATGATTATATAGTTTAAGGTTAGTTCAAAACTGTTCATAACAGTATCTAAAATTTTTAATACCACACAAACTATAAAAGGAATTTTGTAAACAGACTACAAAATTCCTTTTATAGTTTTTTATACGAGATATTTTAATTCAAACTATTTCGCAACTACTGCTACTGTCTTGATGATCTCGGCAGCCTGTGGATGTGCATAGATAAGAATCAGAGCAACAACCAGAGCATAGATACATAGAGACTCAATCATGGCAAGACCGATAAGAAGGGTTACAGTTACTTTTCCTGAAGACTCAGGATTTCTTGCGATACCCTGAACTGCACCGTTAAGACCCATACCCTGACCAATACTGCAACCAAAAGCTGCGATTCCGATTGCAATACCTGCTGCCCATACACACGCGATAAAAAAATCCATTTTTTTCTCCTTTTTATCTTAAATTTAATTAATGATTCGCGGCTTCTTCCAAAACCCGCAACTTTTATAAAGCATCAGCACCAATGCTGATAATTATTAAAATTCACTCATCAATGAGCGTGTTCCATAGCACCTGCAAAATACATTACAGAGAGTAAGAAAAATACAAATGCTTGAACAAGAGCTACAAAAATACCAAGTGCCATAATTGGCAGTGGGGCAAAAAAAGCTCCAGCAAGAGCAAAGAGAATTCCAAGAACAAGCTCATGTCCCATCATATTTCCAAAAAGACGGAAAGAGAGAGAGAGAATTCTTGCTACATGACCAATTAGCTCAATTGGGAGAATAATAGGAGTCATCCACCAGACTGGTCCCATAAAGTGTTTATAGTATTTTGATCCATGATATTTAATACCAATAACATGAGTAAATACTACGGTTACAAGAGCAAGAGCTGCTGTTGTATTAAGATTTGCCGTAGGCGGAAAAAACCCAGGCACAAGACCAATAAGGTTTCCGATAAAAATAAAAAGGAATATAGATGCTGCAAGCGGAAAAAGCCATCTTCCCTCTTCGCCTGTAATTTCAACCATAAACTCCTCAAGACCGGAAACTAAAACTTCAAAAACATTCTGGATAGATTCAGGAATCAACTTGGTATTCTTACCAGCAAGCCAACCCAACATAATCAATATTGCCATGACCACCCACATATAAAGAACATGGACATTTGCATGGACAAAATGACCCAGACCTATCATTTCAAATAGTTTTACAAAAAATAGATACGGATGCTCCACCTTATACCGCCTCCTTGAAAATAAGTCGTGTTAATTCAAGCGTAGTTGCAGCAATTATGCTTACAACCACAACCGAAAGACCAATAATAAGCCCGATCGGTTCAACTATATTCTTATTTATAAGCGTGAATATAACAATTCCGCTTATTGTAAACCTAATATAATATTTTATAATGACTTTATTTAGTAACCAGCGACCTTCATTTGAGATTATGCTGGAGTCATTTAAGTTAAAATTGTTTTTATCTAATTTTAAAGGTTGAAATGCTTTGTATAATGTATGTCTAAGAAGATGAAAATTAGCAATAACAAGAAACCCACCAAATAAAATCCCAAGTGCGAATTTAAGTGGGGTGTTAATAAAACCAAGAAGAGTTATTATAATAAAAATATACCAGTTTGATTTAATAACAAAATCTATTAATCTTTTATGAATATCAAAACCCATATATTGTTACAGTTGCCTGCTCCTCTTTGCTGCTCTGATAAGGTTTCTAAAACCTGCGGCAATACCAAGTCCCAAGAATACCATTGTTAGAACGGGCTTAGTATCAAACTGCCCGTCAAGCCATATACCCAGAAAAAGCCCTATAAATATGGAAAGTGCTACTGAAAGTCCAAGACTACTATAATAGGCAAGCTCACGTATTGTTTTAGAAGTCTCTTTTTTCATAATACCGCGAACTCTTTTTTAGTAGAAAATCTACTATAACTATATAATAATTTATATCTGAGTGATTAACAATTCAGGTGCAATTAACACAGGATTACTTTCAAGTCAACGTCAAAATTCTCTTTTATTTAACCTTAAATCTTTGTTGTAATAAAAAATATTTTTTAGTTTTTTAACACAAAAATTTTAAACTAATCCAGCAGCCACTGCAAAGCGACCTGTAAGCCCCTCTTTCCTGTAAGAGTAAAACATATTTGATGTGCATGGGGTGCATACTTCTGCTATCTCAATATGTTCAGAAAGGACTCCTTTTTCTATCAGTTGATCGTGGCTAATTTTCCAAAAATCAAAATTATATCCATTACCTATTTCTTTTACTCTGTATTTCCAGAACTCTTCTGGAATCTCTTCACGATAATTTCTAAACTCAGCGCAGCATGGACCCAAAGAAGGGGAAATTGCTGCAATAATTTCATAAGGCTTTGTGTAAAACTGCTCCACCATAATATCAACACCTCTGCCAACTATATTTAAGAGAGTTCCACGCCAACCAGAATGAATATTAGCAATAACCTGATTTACAGGATCGTAGAGTATTATTGCCTGACAATCTGCCACCTGCATAACTGTCAATAGACCTTTTATATTGGTTACAATACCATCTGCATTTTTTGGAGATTCAAATTCAATATAGCTATTTGAAGTATGATACTTGTTTAATTTATTGTCATCTTTTTTTAAGATTAAAAAATCATCTCCATGTACCTGATTCAAATAAATTGAACTATTTTCATTTGCTCCCATACTTTTGGCAACAATTTTTCTGTTTAAATATACTTTTTCTTTGTCATCACCAGTTGCAAGTCCGACATTAAGAGAGCTAAAATGAATTTGACTTACTCCACCTGCTCTTGTGAATACTCCATGTACAAGCCTATCTGAAAATTTAGAGAGATTATTAAAACAGTAGTATTCAACTCCATCGGTAGACTGATTTAAAAACATAATTGTTAAACATCCTTGTTATTTAAGAGCTATATCTCATAACTATGCGTTCAATAATAGTTGAGGTTGATATTGCAGGAACAAGCTCGATTCTTCCAACTCTTCCACCAGCTTGCTTTACAAAATCAGCACCAATAATGGTATCTTCACTCCAATCTGCACCTTTTACAAGGAGATCAGGAACTATATTTTTTATAAGATTTTCTGGATCAGGTTCATCAAAAATAATAACGTAGTCCACACACTCAAGGGCTGACAACACTGTTGCCCGATCTAATTCCCCAATAATAGGTCTTTTGTCGCCTTTTATTTTTTTAACAGATATGTCGGAATTTAAACCCACAACCAAAATATCACCCTGATTTGCTGACTCTTGCAGATATGCAACATGTCCCGCGTGAAGTATATCAAAACAGCCATTTGTAAAAACAATTGTCTGTTTTTTTTCTTTATCTGTTTTAATTATATTTTCTATTTCTGATCTATCTATTATTTTTTTATTTTTTCTATATTTCATAAAAAATTTCCTAAGAAATGGAGATTTAATAACATAAAGAATTACTCAAAGCTGGAACACATTGAGTTCTTTTCTTGTAAGGTTTAAAAAATGCTTAAACCCTACAACTAAACCTTTGCAAGCACAACTATTTTAACAGATTCGGCACCCGCTTCAAGAAGTGTATTGCAGGCTTCTATAGCAGTAGCACCAGTTGTATAGACATCGTCAACAAGAACAATATTTTTACCCTTAATCCGATTCTTTAAAATATCGCTTTTTCTAACAACAAAAGCTCCTTTTACGTTATTCTTTCTCTCTTCTTTATTAAATCCTGTTTGAGATTTTGTATCGCGTTCTCTAATAAGAATATTAGGAGCAATTTGCCATGCTGGCTTGCTTCCCTTTAAATTAAACCAGTAGGTTTTAAAATGTCTTATCAACAAAAATGATTGATTAAATCCACGTTTAGCCATCTTCCAGTAGTAAAGAGGAATTGGAACAATCAAATCGGTTGATTTATTACCATAGTATTGAACAAACGTGTTAAATAAAATGAACCCAAGAGGATCAGCAAGTTGAGTTTTTCCATTATATTTAAGTAGATGAATGGACTCTTTTATAATGCCACTATATTTTGACGAGGCTATTAATTCTATTTGGCAATATTTGTCAGGGTTATCATCAATATTAAAATCTTCTTCTAATTTAAAACAAGAACTACAAAAATATTGAGATAACTGACTAAATTGGGAATAATTTTTATTAGGATATTGCTCAACTAAAAAACTTCCACACTTAAGACATTTTGGTGGAAAGATGGCATCTATCAACAAATTTAAGATATTTGATTTTGTCAAAGTATGTTTTATTTTAACAAAGTATATTCTATTTTAGCAAAGTTTGATCCAACATCTTTCCCAACTCACCTTCCATTTTAGGGAAATAACCAAGAGTTTTCTCCCAAACTTCCTCGTCTTCCATACAAAAATATATAAGAACATTTGAAGTATATTCATGGATAAAAGAGACAAGTTTTTGATAAAGAGCTATTCTTAATGGTTTGAAATACCTCATTTTATTATCAAGACCTGTGATAAATTCTCCATAGGGTATTTTTGAATCGGGAAATCTTTTTTCAATGATTTGTTTAAGCGAAGGCATAAATCGAAATGTTCCAATGCTTATCCACGCAATATTATCAGGCGAGATATTTTCAAAAAGCGATTTTATTACATCTTTATAATCTGATTCACACCCATCATAAATTACAAGTGGATCAAAGTGAAATGCAAGCCTATAACCCCACTGTTCACACTTCTTTGCAGCTTTAAGCCTTGCATTTAGAGAGGCTGTATTTCTCTCCTCAGATTTTATGATTGCAGGGGTATTAAGCGACCATGCAACTATTGTCTTACGGTTGTGATCAATATTTTTGAGAGAGTCAATATTTACTGTCTTTGTTTTTAGTTCAAGGACAGAAAAATTTTGTATTGATTTATCTTGCTTAAACATCTTTTGTTCAGCAAACTTTTTCACTAAATTTGCTGGCAGGCTGCTAATTTGTTCCCAGATAAGACTATCTGTAAACTCACCTGTTCCGACTCTAAAACTCTTATTTTGTGCAAAAAGAGCATCAAGAGCAGAAAAAATCTTATCTTGCCCTACAAAATATTGAAGAACTGGAGGGTGAAAATAGGCTTGTAAAATACAGTAGGAGCAATCCATTGTGCAAAATGTTCCAGTGTGAAGAATGGTATAGTCGCAACAGGTGTAGTAGCTTGTACCAGGACATTTTTTGATTATAGCACCATGATTTTCAGTGATATAAAGAGTTTGTTTACCCTTTAAAATAGGATCTTCTGCAGAATTTATATGCTCATAGACAATCCTACTATCCGTAACATATTCAGGCTGCACACCTATTTTGTCAACTATATAACAACTCTCTTCAGAGAGTTTAAGGTGGCTGTCCATGAAAAGTGTTTCTATTTTCATAATATGTATTTAAATTTTATTTTTTTTGCTATACGTTCTATTTATAAAGTAAATAGTCTTATTTATTACATAATTCTTTTTTATACCATGATATCTCAATTTTCTTTAGTCTTTCATCTTTAGCCATAATAGAATCTTGCAAAATTTGCAATGTTTCATTTTGTTCTGTTCACATTTTTTCTAATCTTGTAGGTCTCGTAAAAAGTCTAAAATTGGCATTTTTCAGAGTTATAACTATCTGATTTTATTCATGACGCATTTTTAAAAAATGACTTTTTACGAGACCATCAATCTTGACTCAATCATAAACCTCGCGAATGAGGCTGCCAGCTTTTTCTTCCATAAGGTATTCCCAATTTACTCATCCGCGTCCTGAGTGTATTTGGATGAAGCCCTAAAATTTGTGCAGCTCCTCCGTCTCCATTTATCTTTCCGCCCGCCATCTCCAAAGCCTGCCTGATATGCAGGATGGTTATATCATCCAACGAAAGCAGGGTTTTATTTTGAGGATCGTCAGAAGTTGCTTTATGAACAGATGGAACCTGCGGTGTCAGGAGTTCTTCAAATGAGAGCGTGCCGCCCCTGCTCTGAATCAATGCCCGTTCAACCATGTTTTCCAGTTCCCGCACGTTGCCAGGCCAGTCATAAGCGACGAGTTTATTAATAACACCATGACCGAGTAAAGGTTTCTCTTTGAATTTGAGTTCCTTGGACTTGCTCTCTATGAAGTGATGAAGCAGAGCCGGAATATCTTCTCTTCTCTGCTTCAGCGGCGGGATCATGACAGGAAAGACGTTAAGCCTGAACCAGAGGTCTTCGCGAAATTGCCCTGATGCAACCATATCCTTCAGATTCCTGTTTGTGGCTGATATAATACGGATATCTACAGGTATGGAAGTTGTTCCTCCTACTCGCTCGATTTCTTTGGTCTGAAGGACTCGCAACAGTCTCACTTGGGCTTGGGCTGGAAGCTCTCCTACTTCGTCTAAAAAAATCGTGCCTTTGTTGGCACGTTCAAAACGCCCTCTTTTTTGACTGATCGCCCCTGTGAATGCTCCCTTCTCGTGGCCGAATAGCTCGCTGTCAAGGAGGGTATCAGGAATGGCTCCACAGTTCACCTTGATAAAAGGGCTGTCTTTGCGAGGCGAAGAATAGTGAATCGCATTAGCAAAGACCTCTTTCCCTGTGCCAGTCTCTCCCAACAGCAGCACGACGCTGTCGAGCGGTGCCACCTGCTTAACCATTTTCATCACTTCCTTCAGACCAAAATCCAGACCAATGATCTCTTCGCCTGAAGCTGACCGCAGTTCTTCAAAAAGATAACGGTTGTCGTCGGCAAGCATGTCCTTAAGCCGAATAATTTCCTGATAATCCAGAGCCTTTGACATGGCAATAGCAAAAGGCTCATGGAGGAGTTGAAGGAGGCGGGCGTGCTCATTTTTGTATTGATTAAATCCATCTGCCACTACAGCGACCATACCAATCAAATTATTTTCAAGTTTGAGAAACATTATCATTACCGATACATCGGATTTGATCCCAAGCTGTTCCAAAATCTCAGGAAGCCCTGTCTCATGGTCAGGCTGATTCACAATTACGATCATTACTTCATTCTTTGACAAGGCTGCATGTAAATCAGCAGCTCTTTTATTACGACCCTTCTCTGGTAAGGGCACAACTCGTTTATACCCTTCTAACTGGTTGACACCGACTGATGCCACAAGTTGCATTATATTCAAATCATAATTCAGTGTGTGCAGCGTTGTTCGCATCACGGGAATGAAATCTCCTATGTATTCAAAACAGCGATTCAAAGCTGTTTCGATGTCGAGGCTGCTGCATATACGCAGGGTAGCCTCACGAAAAAAGACATTTTCATCCATGTTCATCGTTTCCTCCTCGTTTTGTGTGTCAACAAAGACCCGCTTGCAAATCAAGCCATATTACAACATACCAAAAAATTACTGAATACCGTAACACACATTACGGTATTCAGTAAAGCACAAAAGGCGTATTTTTTTAACTATCTGATATTTATATATGTTTATGTCTTGGCACAAAACATGCTCTAACACGAGGTATTGTAGATGACCACGAGAAGATGTCATGGTTGCTAAAAGATGACTTTGTTCTTGACATCTACCGTTTGTGTTTGCGGGTCGCTATAAAAACATACCTAAAACGTTTTATCAGCCGAAGGCAGACATACACAGTATGCCTTCGGGTGAAAGGAGTAATATCAATGATCGTTTCTCAAAAATTCAATCTGTTTTCAATTTCTCAGGATTATGTTTCCTACATGATGGATGCCGCTCAAAGATCAGTGCTTTATTGGGATGTGATGCGCCGTCGGGGCAACCAATATTGGGAATACATGGGCAAGGAAGCCCCTCATGTACTGCAATTTGACTATCAATTACTCATGGACGGCCGCACGCTGCCGCAGTCCGTAAACTACGGGATCGTTAAGATAATACCGCCCTCCGGCATCGTGGTTGATGATCGGAAACGGCCCTTCGTGGTTATTGATCCTCGTGCAGGTCACGGACCCGGCATCGGCGGCTTCAAACCCCAAAGCGAGATCGGTGAGGCACTGAGGGCGGGACACCCTTGCTATTATATAGGCTTTTCGCCATTACCCCAGCCCGGACAGACCATTGACGCTGTCATTGATGCATGGGAGGCATTTATTCAGCGTGTAGCGGAATTGCATGCTGATGCCGACGGTAAACCGGCCGTGATCGGCAACTGTCAGGCAGGATGGGCTTTAATGATGCTGGCGGCTAAGGTGCCTGATCTTTGCGGCCCGATTATTTTGGTCGGTTCGCCTTTGTCGTATTGGGCAGGCGTGCGAGGCATCAATCCCATGCGATATAGCGGTGGACTGCTTGGCGGAAGTTGGCTGACTGCACTGACAAGCGATTTGGGGCATGGTAAGTTCGACGGTGCATGGCTGGTTGCCAATTTTGAAAATCTCAATCCAGCCAACACGCTTTGGACCAAGCAATACAACCTGTATGCCAACATTGACACTGAAGGTTCACGATATCTGGATTTTGAACGCTGGTGGGGCGGACATGTCATCTTGAACAGCGAGGAAATCCAGTACATCGTTGACAACCTGTTTGTTGGAAATAAGCTTAGTTGCGGTGAAATGGTGAGCGAGGACGAAGTTCATCTGGATTTGAGAAAAATCCGCTCGCCGATAGTCTGTTTTTGCTCCAAAGGAGACAACATCACCCCGCCGCAGCAAGCACTCGGCTGGATACTCGATCTTTACAGAAACGATGATGATCTGATCGCGTCCGAACAGACAATCGTGTATAGCGTACATGCAAACGTTGGGCATTTGGGGATTTTCGTCGCGGGAAACGTTGCAAAAAAGGAGCACCAGGAGTTTGCCGAAAATATTGATCTGATCGATTGCCTGCCGTTTGGCCTCTACGAAGCAGTTTTTGAGAAGATTTCGGCTAATACTTATAATGCGGAGCTAGCGGAGGGAGGCTATGTTACGCGATTTGAGCGGCGAAGCCTGAACGACATCAGGGCGATGGGTGGCAACAGCCCGGAAGACGAGCGATGCTTTGCCACTGTGTCTCGGTTGTCCGAAGTGAACAACGGTCTTTATCGAAATATGGCACAGCCATTTGTACGTGCAATGACTACTGAAACCAGTGCCGAAACTCTGCGACACCTTCATCCGTTGCGGTTGTCCTACGAGCTTATATCTGACCGCAATCCGTTGATGCATCCGCTGGCACGGGCTGCAGAACAGGTAGTTGTCAACCGACAACCGGCAGCAGCCGACAATATTTTTCTGCAATGGGAGAAAGGTTTTTCGGACTGGATGCAGTTCGGACTGGAATCTTTCAAGGAGTGGCGGGATATGCTTTCTGAGCAAATGTTCTTCATGACATATCAGCAGCCTTTGCTGCAGGCTTTGCTGGGACTGCAGGCAGTGGACGGCTCATCCAGGAAACATCCGGGACAGGACAGTGACCGTATTGCTTTTGTCAGGAAACGGATGGGGGAACTGAAGGAGCGTATGGATAAAGGAGACCCCACTGTGGCGACGCTGCGAGCCATGCTCTATGTGAGCCTGCCAGAAAACGCTGCCGACAAACGTTGTTTCGCAATGCTCCGTCGAATCAGGGATGAAAAAGGCGAAAAAATGAGCCTGTCTGAATTCAAGGAATTAGTGCGGGAGCAGTTTTCAATGCTGCGGCTGGATGAAAAAAAAGCCATCTCAATGATCCCGGAAATGCTTAAGAACCATGAACACGAAAGCGCAAAACTGTTTGACTATGTCCGCAAAGTTGCTACCGCCGGTGGACAGTTGCACGAAGAAGGGCAAAAACGGCTGTCCCAAATGGAGCGGGTATTTGCGGAGAAAAATTGATATGAAATGGATCGAAATCATCACACTACGTTCTCTTGTAAAGGCGAACAGGCAGTTGGTCGACGAACTCTTGTGCCAGCTTTTCCAGCAGAAGGAAGAAGGGCAGGCCACTTCAATCAAGGTCTATCACGAGTCCATGGTTGAGACTGATTTGAGTATTCACATCCACTGGGCAACAGAGGCACTACCTCTAAGCACAAGCACTCTTGGGCAACAGTTGTTATTTGCGTTGAAGGGGCTGGGGCTAATCAGTTATTCCATCTGGGTGGAAGCCACGTCCGTGAAATGACCGTTCGCCGGCTCTGCTTAACCATTTGCCATGCATAAAAGATCACATCTAAAAAACAACTGAATCATAGCAAAAGCCCGGCTCAGGTTTGCCGGGTTTGAACACACAATCATAAAACAAAGGATTTGATAATGAAAAAACAGATGCTTGCCTTTGGAGGATTATTAAGTATGTCTCCAATCAAAAGATATTTTGTCATTACCGCCGTAACAGGTTTGATTCTCCTTGTTGCCGGCGGCTGCAAGAAAAAAGAAGAACCCGTCGCCAAGGAGGTCACCCGACCGGTCAAAGTAGTCACCGTGGGTGGGAGAACAGATGCAGAGGTTATCTCTCTGCCAGCCAAAACTCGGGCGAACCTACGAGCTGATCTCTCTTTCAAGGTGGCCGGGCCGCTGATTGAACTGCCGGTTGAAGAGGGACAGGAGGTAGAAAAAGGTCAGCTTATCGCGCACATTGATCCAAGGGATTTTGAAACCAATCTTATGGGAATCAAAAGTTCCTTGTCCGAAGCCATAGCCAACCTCAAGTCCATGGAAAGAGGAGCAAGGGCTGAGGATATCAAGATGCTTGAATCGGGAGTTGATGCAGCCAAGGCAGAGTACCTTTTCGCCGAAGATCAGTACAAGCGATATAAGCAGTTATGGATCAACCAGCATGCCTCTAAGGCTGACTTCGACAGGCAGACAAGTCTCCGGGACAAGGCCAAAGCCGGACTGGAATCAGCCCGTCAGGATCTTGCCAAGGGGAAAAAAGGTGCAAGAAAAGAGGACATTGATGCCCAGCAGTCCAGGATCAGAGGCTTGGAGGCGAGTTTGAAAGCTGCCCAGGACGCACTGAAAGACACGTATCTCAAGGCACCTTTTGCTGGGGTCGTGGCCAAACGTTATGTGGAAAACCATCAGGAAATCCAAGCCAAGCAGCCCATCGCCTTTTTGCAGGACATTTCCAAGATAGAGATCCTTGTGGATGTTCCAGAAACCCTCATGACCCGGGTACGTGAAGGATATGTGCCCGATTTGGCGGCCAAGTTTGCCGGTGCACCGGAGCAATCCTTTCAACTGACATTCAAAGAATTTTCCACGGAAGCCGACCCACAGACCCTGACATATCAGGCCGTATTTGTTATGCCCCGACCCCAAGGCATCAACATCCTGCCCGGCATGACCGCAACGGTGGAAGGGAAACTGAAGTCTGCTGTGGACAATGCCTCCCGGATTGTGATCCCCGCCATCACAGTTACCCGTGACTCAGAGAAGATACCGTATGTGTGGGTACTCAATGAATCGGACATGACCGTTAAAAAAACAAAGGTCCAGGTAGGGGAGTTGACCGGATCAGACGACATCGTGATCCTTGATGGTCTGCGTCAGGGAGAAAAAGTCGTGACCGCCGGCATAGCCAGACTTCGTGACGGAATGAAGGTCAGTATATGGGATGCTTCAAAATAAGGAATATCAATCATGAATATTGCAGAATTATCAATAAAAAAGAACGTCATTACCTGGACCATAACCATGGTGGTGTTGGTGCTCGGTTATCTGGCATATCAGAACCTGTCTCGACTCGAAGATCCTGAGTTTGTCATCAAGGAAGCAGTCGTGGTAACTCCCTATCCAGGAGCCTCGCCGGATGAGGTTGAAAAAGAGGTAACTGAGAAAATCGAAAAAGCGATCCAGGAGATGGGACAGCTCAAACGGGTGGATTCCTATTCCTCCCGGGGACTGTCAACGGTAAAAGTCATTATCAAGGATAAATACGACCTATCTTCCCTGCCCCAGGTGTGGGATGAAATGCGTCGCAAAGTCAACGATGTCCAGAGGGATTTGCCCACCGGAGCGGGACCTTGCATCATCAACGATGATTTCGGCGATGTCTATGGCGTCTATTACGCCCTTACCGGCGAGGGCTATTCCCCTGCCGAACTGAAAAAGGTGGCTGAACTCCTTAAACGTGAACTGCTTACCGTCATTGACGTGAAAAAAGTCGTATTTTTCAGCGAGCAGACCGAAGCCGTGTATGTGGAAATGTCCAAAGAGAAGATGACCGCCCTGGGCATCACCCGGGAGGAAATTTTCAATGCCCTGAGAGCCAAGAACCTACCGGCAGACGCCGGAAAAATCCAGATTGGCAGCGAGTATATCCCTATTTTCCCGACCGGTATCTTTAAATCGGAAAAGGATTTTAAAGAACTCTTCATTGCCAGCCGGGGGGGCAAACTCATTTATCTGAAGGATGTGTCTGACATCCGCCGGGACTACGTGGATCCTCCGCGGTCGCTCTTGCGGTTCAACGGCAAGCCTGCCATCGGTATCGCCATCTCCACGGTTTCGGGCGGCAATGCCGTTACCATGGGGAACGCGGTGAAAAAGCGCATTGATCAACTCATGCCCCAGATACCCATTGGTATGGAATTGGGCGTTATTGCCATGCAATCTGACACGGTTACCGAGGCGATAAACGGATTTGTGGTCAATCTGGCGGAGTCGGTGTTCATTGTTATCTTGGTACTTCTTTTTTTCATGGGGCTGCGTAGCGGCCTGATCATTGGGTTCATTCTGATGCTCACCATTGCCGCCACCTTTGTACTGATGAATGTTTACGACATTGCCCTGGAGCGTATCTCCCTGGGTGCGTTGATTATTGCCCTGGGCATGTTGGTGGACAACGCCATCGTGGTGGTGGACGGCATGAAGGTGAGCATGGAACAAGGCATGGAGGGATTAAAGGCGGCCAAAAAAGAGGTTGCCCAGAATGCCGTACCCCTGTTTGGAGCCACGGCGGTCGCTGTGCTGGCATTTGCCTCTATCGGGACCATGCAGAACAATACAGGAGAATACACTCGGTCTCTCTATTTTGTTATTCTCATTTCCCTGTCCCTGAGCTGGCTGACCGCTGTGACCACCACCCCGCTCATAACCAAGCAATTTGTTCTGGGTAAAAAAAATAACAACGGCATTACAAGAGAACCAAAGGATCCTTACGGCGGAAAGTTCTACAGGATATATCGAAGCCTGCTCATCACTGTCATACGTTTTCGCTGGATCACCATCTCAACAGTGGCGGGGCTGTTCATCCTTTCGGTCTTCGGCTTCGGCTATCTGAAGTCCATGTTTTTCCCTACCTCCACCCGTCCTCAGATCATCGTGGAATGCCACTTCAGGGAAGGGAACCATATTCGAGAAACGGAAAAGGGTGTTGCTGACATAGAGAATTATCTGCGGACTCTGGACGGCGTCACAGATATCTCCTCGGCCGTGGGTTCCGCTCATCCCAGATTTATGCTTACATATAATGTTCCTGTGGATACCGGTTCCCAGTATTGCAGTATCCTTGCCTCCATTGTCAGCTACGAGAAGGTCGATGGTATCCTGCTTCAGGCTCAGAATGACCTGGAACGGATGATGCCGGACGTCACTGTCAATGTGAAAAAGTTCGTCAACGGGCCAGGTTCCGGCGGTAAAATACAGGTGCGGATCAGCGGACCCGATGCCAGCGTGCTTCGCTCCCTGGCGGACAAGGCAATGGATATCATGGCGGCTGACCCGGGAACCAAGGCCCTGCGCAGTGAATGGGGGGCGCAGGTGAAGGTGGCGCAGCCGGTCATTGCCGAGGACAGAGCCCGACGCTTAGGCATCGACCGTCCCCAGGTGGCTCAGGCCATCCAGTCCACCTTTTCCGGCACCGTCACGGGCACCTACAGGGAGGGGATCGAACTTATCCCTATTATCGCCCGGGCCCCGGCTGCTGACCGCAACACCATGGAGGACATGCGAGACATCCAGATTTTCAGCCCCATGGCTGGTCGCGACATCCCCCTGTCCCAGGTAGTGGATGGTTTTTCCACGGAATCAGAAAACGCCCGCATATCCAGGCGTCAGCGCCGCAGCATGATAACATTGCACTGCGACTCCCGCACGGAACTTGCGTCTATGCTGTTTTCTCGGTTGAAACCAAAGATCGAAAATGCCCTGGACGTTGACATTGAAACCTATCTGGGCACCGGCGCTGATCCTCAGAAACTTGCCGCCGGAGCCATTCCCGTGCAATACGATGACATGATTCCTTTGAAAGGAATGCCCGGATACTCCATGTCCTGGGGCGGAGATTCCGAGGACAGCGCCGATGCCCAGATGCAGTTGAAAAACGGCATTCCCCTTTTCTTCGGGCTCATGGTGCTGGTAATTATCTGCCTGTTCAACGCCTTTCGGCAGCCGTTGATCATCTGGCTCACCGTGCCTCTCTCTCTTATCGGTGTCACCGCCGGGCTGCTGCTTTTTGATCAGCCCTTCGGGTTCATGGCGATGCTTGGCCTCATGAGTCTGTCTGGTATGCTCATCAAGAACGCCATTGTGCTAATTGATCAGACTGATCTGGATATCCGAAACGGCAAGTCACCCTTTCATGCGGTCGTGGATTCGGGAGTGTCCAGGATGCGCCCAGTTATGATGGCTTCCTTGACCACCATGATGGGGATGATTCCTCTTTTTCAGGATGCCTTTTTTGTGTCAATGGCTGTTACCATTGTCTTTGGTCTGGGGGTTGGCAGTGTCTTGATCCTGTTTTTCGTTCCGACACTGTATGCCACGTTATTTAACATTCAATGCGAACCGGAACTCTGAAAGTTGCGGTTTGACAATGGACTAACCAACATCAACATAGGAGAATTTTATATGAAACGCAAATATGCAATAGTTTGGGGGGTAATTTGCCTGTTCCTGATTTTCGCTTCCATTTCTCAGGCAGGGAATATCCGGATCGGGCTTGTATACGATGGGGAGTCCTCCCACTTCAAAAAAACCAGAGAGATCATATTGAATGAGATACAGGGCATGACCCACGGTGTTAATCATGTCAGTTTCCCTGCCAATATCCAAGTCAACGGAGGCTGGAATGTAGAAGAGATCAACAAGTCCCTTGACCGGCTGATGGCTTCCGACAAGGTGGACATGGTTCTGTCCCTTGGGGAAGTTTCTGCTCATGAGGCTTGCAGACGTCACAGTTTCAGCAAACCGGTATTTGCCGTCCCTGTGGTGGATGCAAAACTTCAGGGAATCCCATCACAAAAAGGAACCAGCGGCGTCCACAATCTGAATTACATCAACACGTTTTCAAGCATTGACCGGGAAATACAGTTATTTAGAAGTATCACGCCGTTTTCACATATTGTCATTATCGTGGATGATTTTATTTTCAAATCCATTCCTCAATTGGAACCCCTTAGCCGCCAACTTGCCCATAAGTTCTCTATGGAAGTGACAGTGGTAACAGCGACAGACTCGGGAAAGAACGTGCTGGCACAAATCCCACCAGAAACCGACGCTGTATTCGTTCTTCCTGTTCCGCGTCTTTCTGACCAGCAACTCCATATAGTGACGGACGGCTTCATCACCCGCAAGTTGCCCAGCTTTTCCCTCAGGGGACGGCCAGGTGTATCTGATGGAATCCTGGCCGAAGCCATAGCCGAAGATAGCCTGCTGCAGCTTGCCCGAAATGTTGCCGCCAATGTTCAGGATGTCGTGGATGGAGGAGCCGATGCCGGAAACCTTCCCACCATCTTTGAACCAGACCGAAAGCTTGTTATCAACATGGCCACTGCCCGAGCCATCAATATTCATCCCAATTGGAATCTGCTTACTGAGGCTGAGTTGATCAATGACGAATCCATTTTAAGTGAAGAGCAGATGAACATCACTAAAGCAATGCAGGAGGCCTTGACAGCCAACTTAGATCTTGCCGCAGCGAACCGGTTAGTGGAAGCAGGTATGGCTCAGGTGAAGGAAGCACGATCGTCACTGCTGCCTCAACTTGCCCTTGACACTCAGGCGACAATTGTTGATGAGGACAGGGCTGCGGCTTATGCAGGAACTCTACCTGAGCGTCAGTGGACAGGATCGATACAGGCAACCCAAGTGATTTATTCTGAAAAGGCATGGGCTGGTTTTACCATCGAAAAACACCTGCAAATCGCTCGGGAAAAGGGGCTTGAGACCGTGCGGCTGGATATCACCCAGGCTGCCGCCAACGCTTATATGAATGTGCTGCGAGCCAGGAGTATCGAGCGGATTCAGAAAGAGAACCTGAAGCTGACCCGCAAGAACCTTGAACGAGCACGCATCCGGGTGGAGATCGGTGCCGGAGGTCAAGAAGAAATATACCGATGGGAGAGCCAGATAGCCGATAGCCGCCGCAATGTACTTAAGGCTCAGTCCGTGACCCTGAATGCCTTCAACGCCCTGAATACTCTTCTCAACCGCCCTGTAAGCGATACATTCACACCTGATAAGGCCGACGAAACCGATCCACTGGGCATCCTTCCCGTCAAACCGCTGACCAGATACATGGAAAATGACATGGAACTCGATAAATTAGGAAGATTCCTGATAACAGAGGGACTCAATGCTGCCCCGGAACTGAAAGAGATCGAGGCTGCCATTCTTGCCCAGACACGCAGCATCACCCAGGCAGAAAGGGAGTTCTGGGTGCCGACAGTGTCTCTTTTTAGTGATGTTACGGAATCATTCTCAAAAAGCGGAGAAGGGTCAGAATACGCCCCTGGAAGAAATGATACTGACTGGTCCGCCGGAATCAAAGCCAGCCTCCCCCTGTATAGCGGCGGTAAAAAAATCGCCTCACTTGAACGTACCCAGAAAGAGTCGGCACGGCTGCACCATAAGAGAGACGGTCTGAAAAACAGAATCGAAGAGCGGATACTCAATGCGGTTCATCTGCTTCGCGCCTCCTATCCGGGCATCCGGCTATCTATGGATGCCGCTGATGCAGCCCGGCGCAACCTTGACCTGGTTACCGACTCCTATGTGCGAGGCATCAAGCCTGTCATTGACCTCATCGACGCCCAGAACCAATCCCTGGTGGCGAACCAGCAGGCAGTCAATGCTGTTTATGATTTTCTCATTGATATCATGACATTACAGCGCAATATCGGTCATTTTTTCCTCTTTGAACCTCAACAGGAAAGAGGTGCCTGGATGATCCGGCTGACACGGTATATGGAGGTATCTTTATAATAGACACTATCGGAAATAACGTTTTTTAGCTATATATCCCTCTGGTCAGGAAAGAAGTCTTCTTGTATATAAAAAATAAAAATTAAGGGCAGAGGGATATTATGGCAGATTAAATTTGCGATCATTACCAGAATAAAGCGTTATTATCTAATATGTTATGCGGTTTCTTCCATGTTCTTTTGAAGAATATAGTCTTTTATCAGCTAATCCAAGCAGCTCTTTCAAAGATATTACTCTGTCGATTTTAGTATTTAATTCAGATATCCCAAAACTCATAGTTACTTGAAACTCGTTGCCATCGTAAATAAAGGTTTTTTTTTCAATTGCATCTCTGATTTTTTCAGCAACATGATATGCTGCTTTTTTATTTGTAACTGGGAGGAGTATGGCAAATTCCTCGCCGCCAACTCTTGCAAAAATATCTGAATCTCTGAGCATGTTTTTAATCTCTGATGCGAGTTCTTTTAAAACAAGATCTCCGCATAAATGACCATAAGTATCATTAACTTTCTTAAAATGATCAATATCACATAAAATGAAAGACAACAGTTTTTTATATCTCAGCGAATTATTAATTTCATGCCTTGCAAGTTCTTCGAAATGCGCTCTATTGTAGATTTGAGTTAACATATCTGTTGTAGCTTTTCTGTATATTTCTGTATTGTCACGCAGATTAGCCACATAACCAATAATCTCGCCCTTGAGGTTTCTCACTTTAGAAAAAACACCATCCAGAATAAATGACGTTCCATCATATCTGTTAAACTCACGCTGTATTCTCACGAACTCCTGTGTTTTTAAGCTATTTAAAAGTTCATTTATCACTCCTCTGCTCAAGAAATTATTGAAAACTCTCCTCAAATATTTAACTTCAAAATAAATGCTACGCTAATCAACATGTTTTCTGACATTGCCCAAATGCCTGAATCTATCCATAGACTTATTGAAAATGA
>JADGBE010000110.1 GCA_015231615.1 Desulfamplus sp.
TTTTGGAAGCGATTAAAAATCCGGAACATGAGGAACATGAATCCATGCTTGAGTGGGTTGGCGGAGAATTTGATCCTGATGAGTTTGACATGAATATGATCAACAAAAGACTGGATAATTTGAAGTGATATTTTTCATTACGGTTGTTAATATTTTTATGATAGGGGAAAGGTTACTTATCAGTTGAAATCTGCTTGATAAGTGCTGTTTTAGGGGTTATCAATGCAAAGGTGCTTTGATAACATTAATTTTAAAGTATTATCAGGGTAAAGTTACTTGATAATAAATGGTTCGAATACTGGAGAAAATATAATGCGAATCATTAAATTGAGTCCAAAAGATGTTGATTTCCCAAAAAGAGAAAGTGTGGATGAATATTTCAATAATACATTGAGAGGAAGAGAACCGGTAGGAAAATTCCTTCTCACAAAGGGCAGAATTTCTGCCAATGGGATTGCGGCTGGTGAAACTATTATTTTTTCATATGAAACTGAAATAACGCATATTGCAAAAGCTTCATCAGGAAGACGAGAAAATTTAGATGATGACAGAGAAATTTATCCATATTATTTTTTGGTAGACGTGAATACTATAGTGCCTGCGCAAGGCAATCTTGATGCTGTTGAATCTTCTTTGGCAGAGCTTGGAATTATCAAGAATATTGTAAGAACACAGGGCTGTCCCTTGATTCCAGATACTACTAAAGTAGCTGCAATTTGGCATTCATTAAAGATGTAAAAAACTTAAAATTTTTCGAACCAGCCATTCAAGCGGATGCCAAACTGCTGGTGCCGCTTAGTTTCCAGTTAGGCTTCTCAACAACAAACCTTATCGGTATTTTCAGACTCAAGAACGGTAGGGCTATCTCCAACGTCAACGAACATGCCTGCCAATATCTCGCGTGTATGCCAAGGAAGAACTCTGATTGATGAATGTTCTGGCAATCGATCTTAGACTAAACAAAAAAGGGGGGATAATAATGAAAAAAGATTATTAGCAGAAAGATTTTAAAGTTATTTTGAACTAATTTAACTTTTAGGAAAAGGCTTGGAGTCTTCTTGACTCGGGTCTGACCACTTTTTAGCTGAGTGCTGAAAAGCGGTTTTATTATCATTTTTTACTTTAGGAATGGGGATACAAAAATGAAAATGAAAATGAGTTTTGTCATTGTTTTACTCTTAACACTAACATCACAAGTAGTTTTTGCAGATAGTCTAAGTGATGCGGATAGGTTCTTTCATTGGGCAGAAGCTCAATACTCCCAGTTTTTCTCACCCGCAAATCAGACAAGTCAAACTGTAGATAAATGGTATTTTCGTTATTATCCAGTTACAAATAGCTATATAGGCTTAAATACAGTTAGTTATGACGTTTATGTGGTAGGTGATATATTTGGAGGACTGGCACATGTTGATTCGTTGCAAGCACTGATGACAATAGCTGGGTTAGTTGACAATAATGAGGATGAAGGAGTAGGCAATTGTGAACTCGATGAAAATGGTTTGATGTGGGAGATCAAGAGCAACGATCCTCGAAACTTTAGATATATTCAGAATACCTATAGTTGGTATATCAAAGATTCTCGGATAAAGGGATATCAAAGAGAAAGTTGTGATGAGGTAAATCAAGGTTATTGCGATACGCAACAGTACATAGATGCGGTCAACGAAATGGGACTCTGTGGGTATTCAGACTGGCGTCTCCCGACGAGGAACGAAACTTTGAGTCGAGTAAAGGTTGAAAGGGTATCATATTTTGATTTTATAGAATCATGGGATCCCATATTTCAAAACGGAATTATTAATTCTGATTATGATATATGGACGAGTAGTCTTCCTTATACTGATTGTTGGGGAACATGTCCCGAACCAGAGTTTGATTCTGTATTGTTTACTCAACCAAGCCTTGATTTTCCAGATGTTTCATGGGACGAAACAAATAAGTTACATCATCTAATTTTGGTGCGATCCGCAAATTAAACGCCGATTTGATATGATAGAGATTGTAAGTATCTGGTTTAATTAGTCTCTAATGCTGACAATCAGAATTAAAAATAGGGGTGTTCAATGATAATGGTTAAATCGGTAGGTCGTAGCGGTCAGATAACCTTAGGCAAACAATATGCTGGTAAAACAGTTATGATAGAGCAGATTGAAACTGGTGTATGGATGTTGAAAATTGGTGAATTTATCCCTGCCAGTGAACGCTGGCTTCAAGACTCCAAAGTTGCTGATGATTTAGGAAAAGCAATTACATGGGCAGAAAATAATCCGCCCCAAGAAGTTGAACGTGCTTAATACTCTCAAGAAAGTGTCAAGTATGACTTGGCAGCAAGTCTCTCAAGATTCAGGGCTTTAAATGGGAAGCAATTATTTCACGTAAAGGTCCCCGCAATGAGAGACTTTACAGTTTCAGGATTGCAAAGGGGTTTAGAAGTGTGGCTTTTAGGGAAGATAGTTGGTTACGAATCCTGTCTCTGCACCCTGATCATGATTCAGCCTATTTATGAGTAATACATCTTAATCTCAATGAAAAAGTATTAACTAAACGTTTCAGCGGACAGTTGGTTTGTGGCTAATCTAAAGTTATGGTCGCAGTAGGCTGCTTCATTGTAATTGTAAGAATCTGGTCTCGTTAGCCTCTCTGCTAAAAACATCTAAAAAAATTATAGAACGGTTAAATCCCAAAATGATTATGAAACTTATCGTAAAGTAGTTTAAATTATGCATATAAATAAACATATTATGCCGTTGCTTGTGAGAGAAAATAGAGTATGTGATCTGGCTATCAGCCATCTAAAAGATAAAATAGGAATATTTGAAATAAAATACAAAATATCTTCAGATGATTTTTATAGATTATTCAATGATGGAAAAGCTGGAGATGATGAGGATATGTTTGAATGGAAAGCATTGATTGAAGGTTGACGTATAGTCCCCAATTTGCTAAACTTTGATATATGAAAGTCAAGAAATTAACACCAAAACAAGCAGCCTCTCACTTTAATGTGCACATAAAAACATTAAGGGATTGGGATAAACAAGGCAAAATTAAGACAGAAAGAACATCTGGCGGAGATAGACGATATATTATTGAAATGTCAGATGAACGCAAAATCTGTTATTGTCGAGTATCATCTAAAAAGCAGGAAGATGATTTACAAAGACAAATTGAGTTTATGAAGGAGAAATTTCCTGATGCAGAAATCATTACCGATATTGGTTCAGGAATTAACTTTAAACGTAAAGGACTCAAAGCCATTCTGGAATCAGCAATCACAGGGGATTGCATCACACTTTACATTGCCCATAAAGACAGACTTTGTAGATTTGGTTACGACCTCATTGAGTGGATTATCACCAGAACAGGTGGTCAAATCATGGTTCAAAACGAGGATAGCCTATCACCAGAACAGGAACTTACCAGAGATTTACTCACAATCTTGCACGTTTTTTCCTGTCGAATGCACGGTCTTAGAAACTACCGCAAGCAGATTAATAAGATTATCGCCAACAGCAACCCAACGGATAATATTCAAGAAATGGACTGATGCAAGCAGGTTTGTTGATAATTGGACTTGTGATTATATCAGGTCTTGTATGAATTTTACTCCAACATGGTTTGATATTAAGAAAGACATGCACAATGCACTGGGTTTGCCCAAATGGTGTGAAGAGATACCATTTCAAATTAAGGCAATAGCAATAAAAGAGGCGTGTGAGAGTTTCTGGAAAACCAAAGGTAAGTTTCACTTTAGAAGCAGAAAAGAGCCAGAACAGTCTTGTTATATTCCTAAATCAGCAATAAAAGAGTCAGGTATTTATCCAAGAGTATCAGGCAAGAACTTAAAATATTTGGAATCATTACCAGAAGAGTCAAAAGATAGCCGACTTATATGGAGAGTAAATAAGTGGTGGATTTCTATTCCAGAAAAAAGAACTATTCATCGAGGCGAGAGCCAAGCCAATCGGATAGTTGCCATTGACCCTGGAGTTAGAACGTTTGCCTCATTTTATTCACCAGATTTTTCAGGTAAAATTGGTGAAGGCGATTTTGCAAGAATCTATAGATTACTTTTGCACTTAGATAAACTCTATTCAAAGAGAGCCAATACAGGTGTTCGATCGTTTCAATCTTATACAAAAGCAATCAGAAGATTATCAGCAAAAGTAAAAAATCTAATATCTGAATTACATTGGAAAACAGCCCGATTTTTCTGTAAAAATTTCTCTATAATATTGTTGCCAAGCTATGAAACAAGCCAGATGGTAAGCAAAATTGAGAGAAAGATAAAGAGCAAAACAGTAAGGTCAATGTTGGGATTTGCAAGTTACAAGTTTAAGCAAAAGCTCAATTGGGTTGCTAAGAAATTTGGGAAAACAGTAATTGAGATGTCAGAAGCCTATACCAGTAAGACACACCCTGAAACAGGCAGGGCTGTTAAGTTCTAAAATGTAGCAAAAGTTCTTTGACATTACTTGAGAAATGAATTCCAGCTTCTTTGATTGAATCAAAGCCAAGTCCCCGACAAAGATTTATAGCCAGATTTTTCAGAATAGAAAGAGTCTCTACGCCGTTCCCTTTGCTAATGCCTGAACTATCTTCATGCTGAATCACATCTTTAACCCAATGCAGACGATTTTCAATGCTCCAGTGGCCTCGAATTCCTTTTGCAAATATCTGAGCTTCGTTTGAACACAAGCTGCTTATGTAGTAGTGATGAGTATGTGAACTTTCTCCATTTTTGGAAGTTAAACGCTCAACATGAATTACACGCTTGATTCCAGACCAATCTTCACTAATATTAGAAGGTGCTGGAAAAATATTGGTAATCCTTTTTTCTTGACGTCCTCGTGAACGTTCATCGCTAAAAAAAGTTGAAATAGACGGCTGAGTGCTGACAGTTTCTTTGATACTTTGAAGCAAGTTAGGCTGGTTGGCTTTTACTTGAATCACATAGTCATTTCCGCTTTTTGTAATTGCTTGAGTTGTTTTTTTTGACAGTGAAGTGCGTCAAGACTAAAAACCACTCCTTTGAGCTCTAAAGCTTCAATTAAATACTGTACTGTTGGAATTTCACTTTGCTTTTTATTTTCTAACTTTGCAGCTTTCAAAACTTGTCCGCGTTTATGCGAAAATATACTTACGAGTGAAACAAAATTTTGGTAGGAGCTTTGGGAATCAGTAACAGTTGAAGCCAAAGATTTACCATCTATTGCAAGCCATTCATCTTTTTCTAAAATAACGTATTGGGCAGCCCAGTTATTGAAGGTACTGATTACTTCATTAAAATCCACATTTCTCAGTATTTCACGAAAAGTAACATGTGATGGAATTTGATTTTTCTTTATTTTAAAAAATTTTATTAGGTCATCTTGATTTGCTCTGGCAAATGAAGCGATTTCCCTGTAACGGCAGCGTCCTGCCATGATGCTCATAATTGTGATAAGCAAAATCATTATTAATGGGTAGCGTAGTCCTTGTTTTCTGCGAAAATCAGAGATTTTGCTTAAATAATTGATAAGATTCATGTAATTCTCCCTTAACTTATTTAATTGAAAGATTATTGAGATTATTAACGGAAATAATTTCTCATTCTCTACAATTTTGTCAAGGGGGGATAATCCTTTAGAACTTAACAGCCCTGCCAGTATAATCGGGTTATTGTTCCATATCATATGAACAATAATACATCATACTTGATATGAATAGAGCCTTGTTTGTGATTAAACATGACTGAACAATTTTTAAAATTTAAGATTGCTTATGTTACTGCGTAACATGACTTATTAACTAAACTTTCGCAGTTATTAATCTTACCTGATTGAATAAGATATCATCTATTAAATCAAATAGTTGATATATGACATCGAGGTCAATTTTGTAAGTAAGTAGTTTGATTGACTTGAATAATTGTTC
>JADGBE010000111.1 GCA_015231615.1 Desulfamplus sp.
GCAAGACCACCGACATCTGATATCCAGCTACCTGTGCCAATCCATAAGCCTCCGCTGCCAGACAACAGGGTACTCACACTTTTATCCGACAATAATGGAGGAGTATGGACTGGAACAGCCAGTGGTCTTGCCAATTTTAAAGCAGACGGAACATGGAATGTGTTTCTTAATTATATATATGAATTATCAGACTATCCTGGAATTGAAGCACTATTATCTGATGGAAACGGAGGTCTTTGGATTGGAACATCGCTTGATGGTCTTATCCATTTTAAAACCGATGACCTATGGAAGATGTTTAAATATGAAGAGGCTGGATTGCCTGATAACTTTTGGATTAAAGCTCTATTGTCTGACGGTAGCGGTGGATTGTGGATTGGAAAGGATGGACATTATTGCCTCCTTACCCACTTTAAACCAGATGGCACATGGAAGATTTTTAACAGTGACAATTCAGAATTACCATACGAAGGAGGGATTACCTCTCTCCTGTCTGACGGCAGCGGCGGACTGTGGATTGGAACAGGAAGTGGTCTTGTGCACATGAAATCCGATGGAACATGGGAGGAGTTTGACTCCAATAACTCCGTATTGTCTGATTATGCGGATATAACAATACTGTTATCTGATGGCAAAGGCGGAATCTGGGTTGGGACTGATTATGTTGGTCTTGCTCATTTAAAATCCGGCGGCACATGGGAGCTGTTTAGCTCAGATAACTCCAAACTACCAAACAATTATGTTTTTTCTCTCTTATCTGACGGAAACGGAGGTTTGTGGATCGGAACAAGAATTGGCGGTCTTGCCCATTTAAAATCTGACGGTTCATGGGAGGTGTTCAATACAGAAAATTCTGATTTGCCAGATAGCCCTATCCATTCACTTCTTTCAGACGGTAATAGAGGTATCTGGATTGGAACAAACGATGGTCTTGTCCATTTTAAATCTGATGAAACATGGGAGATATTTAACAATTACAATTCGGAACTGCCATACTACGAAGCCATTAAATCCATATTATCTGATGGAAGCGGCGGGCTGTGGATTGGTACTAGTGATCCGCTCGGTGGTGCCGGCAGTCTCGCCCATTTTAAATCTGACGGAGCTTGGGATGTGTTCACGAGTGCCAATTCTGGATTACCAACCAGTGGCGTTGAATCCTTATTATCTGACGGCAAAGGTGGTATCTGGATTGGAACACAGTACAGCGGTCTTGCCCACCTCACCTTTTCCAAAAAAGAGGAGATTATTGTATCAGTAGAGAACAACACAGAGATCAAGGAAGAGGTCAAAAAAGAGATTAAAAAGGAGATAACAACAGGCACAAGGGCATCAATTATAATTGCAGGAGGCGGCTCATCAAGAAAAAATACTTTATGGACAACAACTGAAAATCTAAGCACAATCGCTTATCAAACCTTTTTTGAGCGGGGCTACGACCATAATGAAATATATTTTATCTCTCCAAAGGCATGGATAGACATTAATGGAGACGGCTTTGGAGATAAAAATATAGTTGATGCACCAGTAACGCTTGAGCAGGTTGGCAGCGGAGCAGTTGAACGAGACATAACAGTTGATGACATAAAGGCTGCTTTTGAATGGGCAAAGAGCAAGGGCAAACTCAGCCAGCCGTTTTATCTATATTTCACCAACCACGGCGGAGATGGAAAGTTGATGCTCACTCAAGTTGACGAGATAACAGGACAAACATTAGCAGCCATTATAACCGATTACCAAAATGCAACTGGAAATCGAGTTGTTATTATAATTGACGCCTGCTATTCAGGCAGCTTGATTCCGATTCTATCAGCACCAAACAGGGTTGTGATTGCAAGCTCTACAGCTTCTGATGTCTCGTATTACGACCAGAACGGCATTAAATCATTTTCTCAAGCATTTTTCACAAATCTTAGAGGCGGGGCAAATCTGACCGAAGCTGTTTCGTGGGCAAAAGATACTTTACGCTCTGATTATGGCGGATATTTTAAGAACCAAACTCCGCTTCTCGATGACAACGGCGATGGTGTAGCTGACGATGAGTTTGATGGGCAGCTTCTTGCAAATACAATTGGCATAAACGGAACTTTTAAGATTGGCGATGCCACAATTGCAATTCAATCAGTTGAAGGGGAAAATATCCAAGCAGCCACAGGCTCAACAGTTAAGTTCAACGCTAAAGTCAATGTTGCAGAGGGCGGAATAAAGAGAGTCTGGGCAGTTCTCCAGCCTCCAAATCCCCAGATTGTTTATGATTTGGGAACTCCCATAATGAGAAACCCAATTTTCACTTTAAGCGACATGGACGGCGATAAAACCTATACTGGCAGCTTTAGCGGGTTCTCGTGTGCTGGTGAATATTTGGTTACTCTATTTGCCAAAGACTCCAAAAACAACCTTGCCACATCAACAGCAATTAAGGTTACTGTAACTGGTGGGGAAAATTGCGTTGATTCAGCCCCTGTAACTGACTTTAAGGCAACAACTCAGGTTTTTGTCTCTCAATCTGTTTACCACGAGGGCGATACAATTGAGGTGCAGGTCAAATGCGAAGGCACAGGATTTTATGATCAATACACAGCAATAGCCTATCCAGATGGCTCTCAATATGGATTGCTTTATTGCTTAACCAGTATGAATAGAATGACAACTGATATTGTAAAATGGAATGATAGCCCGCTTCTTAACAATACTCCAGTAACTGTCTATTCAACACCGATACAACCCGGATTTATGAAAGGGACATATTGGGCTTACAACCTTTTGATTCCAAGCAATTCAGATATATTTGCTTTAGTTGATGGGCAATGGGCGTTGGGTTCTGTGTCGTTTGTGGTGGAGTGATAAAAATCAAAGGAGAATAAAACAATGCCCTACATAAAACCAACATCAGATATTTTCATAAAATATCTTCTTGGAACAGAAGATCATAAAGACCTGCTGTTAAGTTTTATAAACAAGGTATGGAAAAGGAGGACAAAATTATGGAAATTTTAATAAGAGAAGATGAAACATTCAAAAGAGCACATCAAAAATATGCAGCATTTACAAGAGATGACGAAATGGTAGAGGCTTATGAATCCCGCATGAAGTGGATTAGAGACTATAACACTAAGGTTTTTCTTGCTAAAAAAGAAGGCAGAAAAGAAGGAGAGTTTATCGGCAAAATCCAGCTTCTCCAGCAGATACTGAAAAAGCCGATTTCAGATGAAGATGAGCTTTTAAAACAAAATATAAACGAACTTGAGGTCTTGCTCCAAAACCTGCAAAAAGAGCTGAATTTTTAATAAGGAGACAAAGCCCCGCCATGAACCCCCTAAAACTCACACTAATAATTCAACTATTGGCTATAATTATAACCTCCCACCTCCTTTTTGCCTCTGAACCGCCCATTGTTGGAGATATGTCGTGAACAACATAATTTATCTTGAAAGAGCTGATAAAATCAGAACTGTTTTAGATACAAATATTCTTTTTGCAGGGCTATATTCAGCTCAAGGTGCATCTTTTCAGGTATTACAAGCGGTTAAATCAAAAGTTGTTGAGCCTGTGCTTTCAGTTGCTTTACTATTTGAGTATGAAGATGTTTTAAAACGAAACAGCGAAAAACTTGGTATAACCTATGAAGATATTGAGCTATTATTAGATAATATATGTGATTTAGGTTCTTTTTATAAGATACATTATCTTTGGCGTCCATTGCTGCCTGACCCGAAAGATGATCATGTTCTTGAATTAGCAGTTGCATCGCAGGTAAAACATATCACGACATTCAATGCCAAAGATTTTAAAGGTTCTGAACAGTTTGATGTAAATATTATAACGCCTAAACAATTACTGGAGAAAATAAAATGGGAACATTAAGCCTGAAATTACCAGAATCAATAGACAGACATATACAAAAAATCGCGAAGTCAGAAGGTGTATCTGTTAATCAGCTTATCTTTTCTGCTATAGCTGAAAAAATTTCTGCAATTATGACCGAAGAATACTTACAGAAAAGAGCAAACAGGGCAGATATAAAAGATATGGAGGCTATTTTGAATAAAGTGCCTAATCGCAAACCTTTAGAAGGAGATGAGTTTTAAAATTCAGCATCTTTAAACAAGTCATTTCAAACAAACAAAAGGAGACAAATCAACCACCATGAAAACTTTAAAACTCACATTAATAATTCAACTATTGGCTATAATTATCACCTCCCACGCCCTTTTTGCCTCTGAACCACCCATTGTTGGTGATCCAGAAAATGCAACGTGGGAGATATTTGCAAACCGCAGTCAGGTACATACCCTGCTGAAATCAGATGATGGCAAAGTATTGTGGGTAGGCACAAACGGAGGCTTGGAAAAACGTGATGCTGTTACTGGTGAGATTATTCAGGTATTCACTAATTTAGATGGATTACCAGAGAACGAAGTTACATCTCTTGTGGCAGACGGCAGCGGAGGCTTATGGATTGGCACAGGTAGCTGGATATCAGATGTCGGTGGTCTTGCTCATTTACAAGCGGACGGAACTTGGGAGAAGTTCAGCGTAGCCGTCTTGGAATTAACAAGCGTAGCGATAACTTCTCTTTTATTAGACGGCAATGGAGGAATATGGATTGGAACGAGTGATGGTCTTATTCATTTAAAATCAGATAAAACAGGAGATGAGTTTACGATTAGTAACTCAGAATTACCTGATGATTGGGTAACATCGCTCTTATCTGATGGGACTGGAGGTATCTGGATTGGAACAAACGATGGTCTTGCCCATTTTAAAGCAGATGGAACATGGGAGGTGTTTGGAACGCATAACTCAGTATTGCCTGATCAGTATATTGATTCTCTTTTATCAGACGGTAGTGGTGGGTTGTGGATAGGAGTAGGCAGTTATAATGGTGGTCTCGCCCACTTGAAATCAGATGGCACTTGGGAAATTTTTAAAGATGATAACTCAATGTTGCCAGACAACAGAGTATTCACTCTTTTATCCGACGATAATGGAGGAGTTTGATTGGAACGGGTTGGGGGCTTGCCAATTTTAAAGCAGACGGGACATGGAAAGTTTTTCTTAATTATACATATGCATTATTAGGTTATCCTGGAATTGAGGCACTATTATCTGATGGTAATGGAGGTCTTTGGATTGGAACATCGTATGATGGTCTTATCCATTTTAAAACCGATGACGTATGGAAGATGTTTAAAGATGGAGAGGCTGGATTAGCTGATAACTTCTGGCTTAAAGCTCTCCTGTCTGACGGTAGTGGCGGATTGTGGATTGGAACTGATGGACATGATGGCAGCCTTACCCACTTTAAACCAGATAGTACATGGGAAATTTTTCATAGCGGCAACTCGGAATTACCATACGGAGCAGGGATTCGCTCTCTCTTATCTGACGGCAGCAGCGGGCTGTGGATTGGAACAGGAAGTGGTCTTCTGCACATGAAATCGGATAGAACATGGGATAAATTTGACTCCAATAACTCCGTATTGTCTGATTATGCGGATATAACAACACTTTTATCTGATGGCAAAGGTGGAATCTGGGTTGCTACTTATGATGATGTTGGTCTTGCCCATTATAAAGCAGACGGCACATGGCAGGTGTTTAATCAAGACAATTCAGGACTGCCTGATAACGATGTCAAGTCTCTCCTTTCAGACGGTCAGAATGGGATGTGGATTGGTACTTGGAATAGCGGTCTTGCCCATTTTAAATCTGACGGTTCATGGAAGGTGTTCGATACAGAAAATTCTGATTTGCCGAATAACACTATCCATTCCCTTCTTTCAG
>JADGBE010000112.1 GCA_015231615.1 Desulfamplus sp.
AAAAAATGAGCGAGATAACGGGGTTGCTGTTCAGAACAAGGCAACTGTAGGAAATTATTTTAAATTTTTGATAGAAGCCTGCTATGTAAAGCACAATAAACGAGTGGTTGTTGTTATTGACGAATACGACAAACCAATTTTGGATAATATAACAGACGAGTCTAAAGCTCTTGAAATGAGAAATAATTTAAGGAATTTATACTCTGTAATCAAAGATTCTGACGAATATATAAAATTTGCGTTTCTTACTGGAGTCAGCAAGTTCAGCAAGATGAATCTATTTAGTGGTTTAAATAATCTAACTGATATAACTATTGATGATAGATATGCCACAATCTGCGGCTATACCCAAAATGATGTTGAGGTTGTTTTTAAGGAGTATCTGCAAGGCGTGGATATAGAAGAGCTGAAGAGGTGGTATAACGGCTATTCATTCGGCAATCCATCTAATGAATCTGCTGGAACTCTTGGAGTTGAATCTGTCTATAATCCTTACGATATTCTTCTTTTTTTTGATAAAGGCAGGCAGTTTAAAAGCTGGTGGTTTGAGACAGGCACACCAACATTTTTAATAGATATGATAAGAGAAAAGCACTACCATCTACCTGATTTGGAAAATATAGAAGTATCTGAGCAGGTGATAAATACCTTTGATGTTGGCAATATCCCGATAGAATCTTTAATGTTTCAGACTGGTTATCTTACAATCAAATCAATCAAACCCTCCCGAATTCCCCATATCAAACGCTATTGTCTTGGATTTCCAAATTTTGAGGTAAGATATTCGTTTTTAAGCTATTTTATAGATCACCTTGCAGAGAGCTACATAAGCCGCGGCATCAATCAAGATGAACTTTACGGAGTTTTGGAAGAACTGAAGATTGAGAAGTTAGAGTCAGTGCTGCGAACTCTTTTTTCATCAATTCCCTACACAGCTTACGTTAAGAACAACATAGCAGATTACGAAGGCTTTTATTTAAGCGTTGTGTATGCCTATTTTTACTCGCTTGGAATAGATATAACCTTAGAAGATGCCTCCAGCAGAGGCAGGGCTGATATGGTTATAAAATTTCCTGCAAATACGGTCTATATTCTTGAATTTAAAGTGGTTGAAGATGATAAATCAAATTCAAAAAAGCCGTTGGAGCAGATAAAAGAGAAAAGATATTTTGATAAATATTCAGGCATTATACAAAAAATATTTCTAATTGGTATTGAGTTCTCAAAGGTGCAGAGAAATATCGTAAGTTTTGAGTGGGAAGAGGTAAATTGTGATTTACAACAAATCTAAGCCCAAATTTAAAACAGCTTACAGCTTTTAGAGTAAATCTTGGTGGTAAAATTCGTTCACCAGTGAAATTTTGTTCCTGTAAATAATTCCATGCTGCTTATGTGTTAGGGCAGTCATTTAGATGAAATTTGTCTTGTCATTGTAGCAGTTTTCTATATATAGATAATAGTTAGTGATAATGACGGTAATATAATTAATCATAAGACCTGAAAAGCTATGATTTGGATTTTGGGATATTTTGCAAATTGGAAATATATAAATTATGAATACAATAGAAAAGACAGACAAGTATGTTTTTAACACTTACGGTCGGATCAAAAAGGTTTTCGTAAAAGGGGAAGGTTCAACTCTTTGGGACGAAGATGGCAAAAAATATACAGATTTTCTTGCTGGCATTGCTGTTTGCTCTCTTGGCCATTGCCACCCTGCAATTACAGAGACAATTACACGCCAAGCATCAACTTTAATTCATGTCTCTAATCTTTACTACACACAACCACAAGCAGAGCTTGCAAAAATGCTTGTTGAAAATAGCTTTGCAGATAGAGTTTTTTTTGCAAATTCTGGAGCTGAGGCAAACGAGGCAGCAATAAAACTTGCGAGACGATACTTTAATAAAGAAGATGGAAATAAGCGTTATAAAATTATCTCCATGAAGCAATCTTTTCATGGCAGAACTATGGCAACACTTACTGCAACTGGGCAAGACAAGATAAAATATGGTTTTAACCCTCTTCTTGATGGATTTATCCATATTCCATTTAATGACATCAATGCACTTAAAGAGGCTCTTGATGATACAGTATGTGGAGTCATGATGGAGCCTGTTCAAGGTGAAGGAGGCGTTGTTGCTGCTAATCCTCAATATTTAAAATCTGTTAGAGAGCTTTGCGACAAAGAGGGAATTTTACTAATATTTGATGAAGTCCAAACTGGAATGGGGCGTTGCGGTCATCTATTTGCCCATGAGATTTATGATATTAAGCCAGATATTATGACCCTTGCAAAGGCTCTTGCAAATGGATTGCCAATGGGTGCTATGCTTGCAACTGAAAAGGCGGCACAAGGTTTTGCAGTTGGAAGTCATGCCACAACATTTGGCGGCACTCCGCTTGTGGCTTCAGTTGCCTTAACTGTCTTATCCATTATTTCAAAGCCTCAATTTTTGCAGGAGTGCCGCGAAAAAGGACAATATTTTAGAGAAAAGCTCAACTCACTAAAGCATAACCATCCTGTAATTAAAGATGTAAGGGGTGAGGGGCTTCTTGTTGGTATGGAGCTTAATAGTGAGGCTGCCCCTATTGTGGAAAAGTGTTTAGATAAAGGTTTTATTATTAATGCAATACAAGGCAACACTTTACGCTTTGCCCCGCCTCTTATTATAACAAAAGATGAGATAGACTCATTGATTGAGGCTTTAAGTAGCATTTTATAACTATGATAGATTTGACAATTTTTTAAAAATTGTCAAATCTATCGCCAAATAATATTCCAATAAGATTAAAATTTTATTAGATATAAGGGAGAGAATTTTGAAAAAAGATATATTATCGCTGCTGGATTTAGAAGTAGATGATTTTACATACCTATTCCAAAGGGCAATTGAACTTAAAAAAAGATTTAAACAAGGTATTGTTGATAGACCTTTGATTGGGAAAAGCATTGGGCTAATCTTTGATAAAAAATCAACAAGAACAAGGGTGTCGTTTGAAACAGCAATGATTCAACTTGGCGGAACCCCTATCTATATCAGATCAACTGATACGCAAATATCAAGAAATGAGCCAGTAGAAGATACTGCAAGGGTTCTTTCAAGATATATTGATGCCCTTGTAATGAGAACTTTTGACCATAAATTAGTTCAACAATTTGCTAAAGCCTCAACAATACCCGTAATCAATGCTCTTACTGACTATTCTCACCCTTGTCAGATTTTAAGCGATATTATGACAATAATTGAGTTTAAAGGTTCTTATGAGGGGAAAAAGATTGTCTGGATTGGCGATGGAAATAATGTTGCAAACTCTTGGGTTAATGCGGCTTCCGTGCTTGATCTTAATCTTGTGATTGCAACACCTGAAGGCTACGGTATTAAAGAGTATGTAAAAGAGTCTTCTAACTCAAAACGTTGCTCACGCTCTGCAAAGTACGGAGACTTAAAAAGTTGCTCAAAATCTGAATCAACCATTATATTTACAAACGATCCCATTGAAGCTGTAAAAGATGCTGATGTTGTCTATACTGATGTCTGGTTAAGTATGGGTCAAGAAGATGATTTTGAAAAAAGAAAAAAAGCATTTAAAGGATTTCAAGTAAATAGAGAGCTTTTGTCAAAAGCAAAGGCAGATGTGATGGTGATGCACTGTCTGCCCGCACATAGAGGTGAAGAGATTTCTGAAGATGTGCTTGAAGCTCCTGATGCTGTTTTTTGGGATCAAGCTGAAAATAAGTGCCACATGCACAAGGCAATACTTGAGACCCTGATCTTAAAAACTGGGCCCGCCAACGTAGTTTAGAAAACACAGTTTAACTCAAATTATTCTTTAATATTATTCCAACCTAAAATCCCACTCTATCTATTTAAGAGTGGGTCTTCCTAATTTTGCCTTAAAAAAGATATTGTTTAATGAAAAACTGTTTGACAAAAACAATTTAAGAAATATATATCTGATTCAAACAGACTGAGCGTTCGTTCGGATAGATATTATAAAAAATATTTACTAATTGTATAAAAATCACTTCTACCAATTCAACCACATCGCCCAGAATTTAAGATTTATCACTATATAACTTAAGGAGGATACAAGTGAACTTTGATCTTACAAAAGAGCAGGAGATGATCCGCAAAGAGGTAAGAAATTTTGCCCAAAAAGAGATAGCCCCGATTGCTGGCGAACTTGACGAAAAAGAGGAGTTTTCCCCAGAACTTACCCGTAAAATGGGAGAGATAGGTCTTTTTGGCATGTTTGTCTCTGAAAAGTATGAAGGTCAGGGAATGGATTATCTTTCATACATTATAGCAGTTGAAGAGGTCGCCAGAATTGACGGCTCTCAAGCTGCCACGATTGCTGCCGGCAATTCGCTTGGCATTGGTCCTTTATATTACTTTGGTTCAGAAGAGCAAAAACAAAAATACCTTCCTCCGCTCTGTCGAGGCGAAGCCTTGTGGGGATTTGGTTTGACAGAGCCAACTGCTGGTTCTGATGCTGGCGGAAGTAAAACTACAGCAGTGCCAGATGGCAATGATTGGATTATAAATGGTTCAAAAATTTTTATTACAAATGCAGCTTGCGAAATGACTCTTGGCGTAACAGTTCAGGCAATCACTGGAACAAAGGCAAATGGAAAACCTGAATACACCTGTTTTATAGTGGAAAAGGGAACTCCCGGGTTCAAGGCTGTTGCCATGCACAGAAAAATGATGTGGAGAGCCTCAAATACTGCTGAACTCTATTTTGATAATGTCCGTGTGCCAAAAGAGAATATTTTAGGAAAACAGGGCGATGGATTTCACCAGATGTTAAAGACTCTTGATGGGGGCAGGCTATCAATTGGTGCAATGGGTCTTGGTGGGGCACAAGGTGCTTATGACCTTGCCTTGCAGTATGCAAAAGAGCGTCAGCAGTTTGGTCAGCCGATCTCAAAATTTCAGGCAATTGCATTTAAACTTGCAGATTGTGCAACAGAGATCGAATGTGCCAGAAACCTTATGTATAAAGCGTGTTGGCTAAGAAATGAAAAGCGTCCATTTGAGAAAGAGGCTGCAATGGCAAAGCTCTATTGCTCAGAACTTATGGGAAGAGTTGCTAATCATGCTGTTCAAATTCATGGCGGCTATGGTCTTATGAAAGATTATAATGTTGAGAGATTCTACCGCGACCAAAAACTTCTTGATATAGGCGAAGGCACTTCAGAGGTTCAGAGGATTGTAATTTCAAGGTATATTGGGTGCTAATTGTTTAATTATGGTGAGTTTCTAAACGTTGTTATATTAAAAGGTTTAGCAAGATGAAATACAAGATAGCATTACACAAAACAGATGAAGGTATAAGTGTTTCTGTTCCGGGACTACCGGGATGTTGGTCTCAAGGAAATACAGAAGAAGAAGCCATCGCAAATATTATTGATGCAATCAAGGATTATATGGAGGTAAAGAAATGCCTACTGACATCAACACAAATATAAATAACCAACCAGTTCTTATACAGGAAGAAAAAGGAAGCTGTGTAATACTTACACTTAATCGCCCAAAATCTATGAATTCACTCAATTTTGAGATGCTCTATGCTTTGCGAGATGCTGTAGATGCCCTGCAATATCGTTCAGAAGTTAGGAGCGTAATTATCACAGGTGCGGGCGATAAAGCATTTTGCTCTGGTGCTGATTTAAAAGAGCGGGCCACCCTTTC
>JADGBE010000113.1 GCA_015231615.1 Desulfamplus sp.
GATATAAATATAAAAAAAGAGTGGGTCTATGTAGTTGTGCAAGACCCAGAGACACCATCTGAAGAGTTGATGGGTTTTAATATGCCTTATTACAAAGCGGATAATGTTGATGATGTTAAAACTCCTGTTATGAAAATGGTTACCACCAAAAAATTAAGTGATAATCATAAATTATCAGGCATTATTAATTCTGTAATATTTTTATTTATTTATCTTAAAAATTGCGTAATTATCTTAAAAATTATGCAACGTTTCTTCTATGAACTTTATTTAGACTCGCAAGAATTTTCTCAAGCTCTGTTTTCTGAACCGCCGCTTGAGTCATTGTTATTGCAGTTTTACCAGCACAAGGCTCGGCATGATGTTTTTTATCTTGATCGCGTTTGTCTCTTAAAGCCTGTTCATCAGCTTCAAGTTTTGCAGCAGCATCAGAAGCAGCTTTTTTCTCAGCCTCAACTTTGGCTTTTGCGTCAGCTTCTGCTTTTGCTTTGGCATCTGCCTCAGCCTTTGCTTTTGCCGCGGCATCAGCTTTGGCTTTGGCTTCTGCATCAGCTTTAGCTTTTGCTTCAGCCGCGGCTTTTGCCTTTGCATCAGCTTCAGCCTGTGCTTTTGCATCTATTACTGGGGCAGCTTCTGCCTTTACTGTGGCTGCTGGAGTAGCTGCCGCAGGTGCTTTTGCTGCAGGTGCTGCGGTGGCAGCAGCTTTTGGAGCTTCTGCTTTTTTAGCAGGAGCTGATGCACCTTTTGCATCTTCTTCAATAGCAAGGTTAGGAGCTGGTGCAAAGGCTGCAAAGTCAATATCAACATCATCAAGTCGTTTTGCAATAGGGGCAACATTTAATGCAGAACCACCATCGGAGAGCAACTCTACAAAAGATTTTGCAAGCTTAATGGCTTCTGGATGTCTCATTATCATAATGTTTGAGCCTGCAAGAAAATATGATACAGCACCAACAGCTTCCATCATGATTGCACGTCTTTCAGGATCGCCAAGTTCTGGGGCATCTGCAACTGTTTGTTTAGCTTCTTTGCATTTCCACACTTCGTTTGCAAGGTTATTGATAATTGGATTTTGGAGTTTATCGTCTCCTTGAGTCATTGCAGCCATTGTAAGGCGTTCCATAACAGAATATGAGTATTCAAGACCATATCCAAGTCCGCCTGTAGTAGGATCAACAATTACTTTAGTCAAAGGAACTCCAAGATTCTCAAGAAGAATATTAACCTGTTTTGCAAGGTTTACATCTATAGGTGATGAAGAAATTACAGTGTGACCATAACCCATTGCTGCGGCACCAATACCTTTGTAGTTTTTCTCCTCAACTGGACCAAGTATTAGATTTGCACCCTGACAATCTTCAGCAATCTTTTTTAGAACTAACTCATCTTTTGCAGGAGAAGAACAGCCCCATACAATAAGTGGCACTTTAATAGCACCAAGCACCTTTTTTACAGTTGCTGACGCCTCTTCTGGAGTTGCATTCTTATCATTTGGATCAACGCTCTTTAGCTGTAGCACAACAATCTGTGCCCCAAACTCTTCCACGCACTTCTTAGCCCATGCCGCTGGGTCTGAGATAACATCTTTAAATGGAGCAATTGCTGCTGCTGGCCACTCTTGGGGTTCTATATCCCAGATTTCCATTGCGATGACGGGTTTGTTTGGCATGCTCCCTTCAAACTGATAAAAGGGATAGCATGTTTCGGCACCAACAGTTAAAGCGTTCTCACCTTTTCCGATTGTGATTCCTTTGATGGCACCGGCATAGGATTCTTTAGTTATGTCAAATCCCACTTTTACCTCCTTCATGGATAGATAATTATATGTTGCGGGTTAATATAACGAATTTATGATCTCTGTTTCAGGATCATAATGAAAAGCCTAATAAATATAATCTTAAGTATTTTCTTCCTTAATAATACTTTTTAGGATACTGCATTTTAGCATTGGAATATTTACAGGTAGGGTATCCTTTTGTCAATAGATGAGTTGATTAAATTTCCATACTAATTTTGAATAAAAATAAGAGTGATTTTAGTTGAAAAATATTTGATATGATTAGTAAATGAATTTGGTTCATTTGATCTTTGATAGTATTAAAAATGGCGGTAAAGTGAGACTTTTAAAAAAATAATTGTATATTTTTTATTTACATTGTGCTAATGAATTGGTTTAATTATTCTTCATACAAGCGAAGTAAGTTGTTTGTCAATTAATCCAGTTAGTTATCCATAGAAATCATTAATATCTAAAACTAAAAATATTTTTTAACAAAACGGCTCATAGTTTTTGACGAGCCTTAATTTAAAACCTAAAAAGGAGTTAAAGTTAATCATGCCATCATCATTAGATCCAACCAAACATGCGGACTGGGAAATTGCACAAGATGCAGAAAAAGAGATGCTCAAAATTTATGAAATAGGAGAAAAACTTGGGCTTACAAAAGACGAGTTGCTTCCTCAGGGGCATTACATTGGTAAAATTGATTTTAAAGCAGTGTTAGATCGCCTTAAAGATAGGCCAAATGGAAAGTATATTGATGTTACAGCGATTACTCCTACACCTCTTGGAGAAGGTAAATCAACATCATCAATGGGTCTTGTTCAAGGTCTTGGGAAAATTGGTAAAAATGTCTGTGCAGCAATTCGTCAGCCATCAGGCGGACCTACTATGAACATCAAAGGTTCAGCCGCTGGTGGTGGTCTTGCCCAGTGTATTCCTCTTACACCATTCTCACTTGGGTTTACTGGCGATATTAACGCCATTATGAATGCCCATAACCTTGCTATGGTTGCCTTAACCTCCCGTCTTCAGCATGAGAGAAACTATAATGACGAGCAGCTTGAGAGACTCTCTGGCATGAAACGGATTGACATTGACCCAACAAGAGTTGAAATGGGCTGGGTTATGGATTTTTGCTGTCAGTCTTTAAGAAATATCATTATTGGTATTGACGGCGTAAATGGCAAAACTGACGGCTATATGATGAAATCTAAGTTCGGTATTGCCGTATCTTCAGAAGTTATGGCTATTCTTGCTATGGCAACTGATCTTAAAGATATGCGTGAAAGAATGGGCAAAATTGTTGTTGCTTACACAAAACAGGGCAAACCTGTAACAACCGAAGATTTACAGGTTGCTGGTGCTATGACAGCTTGGATGGTTGATGCTCTTAATCCATCTTTAATGCAGACCCTTGAGGGTCAGCCAGTTATTGTTCATGCTGGTCCGTTTGCAAATATTGCAATTGGTCAGAGTTCAATTATTGCGGACAGAATTGGTCTAAAACTTGCTGATTACCACGTAACAGAGTCTGGTTTTGGTGCAGACATTGGATTTGAAAAATTCTGGAACTTAAAATGCCGTTACAGCGGTCTTGTTCCTGATTGTGCTGTTGTTGTTGCAACAATCAGAGCGTTAAAATGCCATGGTGGTGCCCCCGTTCCTGTTCCTGGAAAAGCTATGCCTATTGAATACAAAACTGAAAATGTCGGCTGGGTAGAAAAAGGTTGTGCAAACCTCATTCATCACATCAGAAATGTAAGAAAAGCAGGTATCAGCCCAGTTGTTTGTATCAACGCATTCTACACAGATACTCCAGCAGAAATTAAAAAAGTTCGCGATCTTTGCGAAGCAGAAGGTGCAAAAGTTGCCCTTTCTCGCCATTGGGAAAAAGGCGGAGACGGTGCAATTGAGTTTGCAGAAGCTGTTGTTGAAGCATGTGAAGAGAAGACAGAATTTAAGTTCCTCTATGAACTTGAGATGCCAATTAAAGATAGAATCTCTCTTATTGCCAAAGAGGTTTATGGAGCAGATGGCGTTGAATATTCAAATGAAGCCAATGCAGCAATTGATAGAATTCAAAAAGACCCACACCTTTCTAAACTTGGCATGTGCATGGTTAAAACTCACCTTTCACTTTCTGACAATCCAGCTCTCAAGGGTGTTCCAACAGGTTGGAATCTTAAAATCAGAGAGGTTCTCACTTACAGCGGTGCAGGATTTATCGTGCCAGTTGCAGGAGCTATCAGCTTAATGCCAGGAACAAGCTCTAACCCAGCATTTAAACGTGTTGATGTTGATGTTAATACTGGTAGTGTTCAAGGTGTATTCTAAGGCTTATATAGATTAAACTTCCTAATAATAGATTTTAGGGAACAGACCATGCTTGAAAGATTTGACAACTTTTTTGAAAGTTGTCAAATCTATACCGATAATATTTAAAATTAGTCGTCCTTAAATTAACGCGTTAAAGAGATTTAGAGATTCAGAAGGAGATTTAGATAGATGACAGCAGAAATTATAAACGGCAACGAAATTCGCAAAGCAATACTTGAAGAAGTTAAGGCAGAAGTTGCTCAGATGAAGGAAAAATATGGAAAAGTTCCGGGTCTTGTTACCATTCTTATTGGAGCAAATCCTGCATCAATTAGCTATGTAACTCTTAAAGTAAAAACAGCTTTAGAGGTTGGTTTTAAAGAGATTCAAGACGACCAGCCAGCAGATATTTCAGAAGCTTCTCTTCTTGCTTTGATTGATAAATACAATAATGATCCTGAAATTAACGGTATCCTTGTTCAGCTTCCTCTTCCAAAGCATATTGATGAGAAGAAAGTTCTAAATGCAATCAATCCTGACAAAGATGTTGATGCCTTCCACCCTGTAAATGTTGGAAGACTTATGATTGGCGGCGATGAAGCAAAATTTTTGCCATGCACCCCAGCTGGTATTCAAGAGCTTATTATTCGTTCTGGCACAGAGACATCTGGGGCTGAAGTTGTGGTTGTTGGGCGTTCAAACATAGTTGGTAAGCCGATTGCCATGATGATGGCTCAAAAAGGCAAAGGTGCAAACAGCACAGTAACTATAGTCCACACAAGAACAAAAGATTTGGCATCACACTGCAAAAGAGCAGATATTTTGATTGTTGCTGCTGGTGTTCCTGATCTTGTTAAACCAGAGTGGATAAAACCTGGGGCAACAGTTATTGATGTTGGTGTAAATCGCGTTGGTATGAATGAAAAGACAGGTAAAGCAATTTTGAAAGGCGATGTTGATTATGATAAAGCAAAAGAGATTGCTGGAAAAATTACACCAGTTCCTGGTGGTGTAGGACCTATGACAATTGCAATGCTTATGAAAAACACATTAAAATCAGCACAGTATAGCCTTAAAGGTTAAAAGGTATAAAAACAGATATTAAATTTGTAAATCTTAACTTAAATTTGCAAGTCAATTACGTAGTTTACAAATCAAGTAAGTAATGGATTAACAAGTAAGTAATGGATTAAAAACATAAGGCCTGAGATGTGAATATAATTTTCACTTTTCAGGCTTTTGTTATTGGTGTGGGTCTTGAAACTTATAGCGTTTCCCGATTTATTCAATAACATATCCGCAATGTGTTAATGGCCAACTAAACTGATCCAAAAACGGACAACAAAATTGATCCACTTTTCTACACTTTCTTTTTAAAAATTAATTTGAGAGAGTTCCTGAAATTACAATTCAGGAGCGAATATGAAAGGTT
>JADGBE010000114.1 GCA_015231615.1 Desulfamplus sp.
GATCTTTCAAGTTGGTTTAATATGTTTTTGGAAAAACTTCAGGCTTTAATAAAAAATGTTTCTGAAGATGCACAGACAGTTAATATATCTGCAAATGAACTTTCCAAAATTTCAGCCTCAATCTCTGGGCGTGTTGCTGATTTATCTTCAAAATCAAGAGTGGTTGCCCAAGCAGCAGAGGAGATGAGTAGTAATATGGCATCTGTTGCGTCAGCTTCTGAACAGGCAACAACTAATATTAATGTGGTTGCAGTTGCAGCAGAAGAGATGACCAACACAATAGACGAAATCGCAAAAAATTCTGAACAGGCAAGAAGTATAACTTCAGAAGCTGTAAAAAAATCAAGCCAAGCATTAGAGCAGGTGAACAGCCTTGGTTATTCAGCAAAAGATATTACAAGGGTTACAGAGGTAATTACAGAAATTTCAAGCCAGATAAATCTGCTTGCCCTTAATGCAAATATTGAGGCTGCAAGAGCAGGCGAGGCTGGTAAAGGGTTTGCAGTAGTTGCAAATGAGATAAAAGAGCTTGCGGAACAGACTTCTAAAGCAACCTTAGAGATAAAAGATAAGATAAAGAATATTCAGAATGCCACTGATACAAGCATTGATCAAATAAGTGAAATATCAAAAATTATTGATAAGGTAAGCGATATTACAAACAATATCGCCTCATCTATGGAAGAGCAATCAACCGCAACAAAAGAGATTGCTCAAAACGTCTCACAGGCATCTTTAGGGCTTCAGGAGGTGAACGAAAATGTTGTTCAAAGCTCCTCTGTTTCAGAAACTATTGCAAAAGATATTTTCGAGGTTGATAAATACACTTCTGAAATCTCTGACTCTGTCGTAAACCTTGATTCAAGGGCAAATGAACTATTAGAAATTGCCTCTGAACTAAAATCAATGATGGGAAAATTTAAGGTTTAATTTAAAAATATGGGTCAAAATAAAAAGGATAAAACAATGATAAATATTAAAGGATTACGTGCAAAATTATTAATTTGGATTTGCGGTATTTTATTTATATCGCTTGCTTGTTCAATAACATTTATAACTATAAATGGATTTAATTCGTCAAAAGAAGATGCGGTTAAATACACTGCTTCAAAAGCTGACTATTTTGCATCTAAGATAGAAAATGAAATTAACAATGCTCTTGTTACAGCACGTTCTCTTGCGTACTCTTTTGCAGGCTTAAAGCAACAAGATACTATTCCAGATAGACCTGTTTTAATAGGTATGATGCGAGAAATTTTAGAGCAGAATGCTCAATTTCTTGGAATTTGGACAGTGTGGGAGCCAAATGCCTTAGATGGGAAAGATGCTGAATATGCAAAAAAAGAGGGACATGATGCAACAGGAAGATTTATACCTTACTGGAACCGTGTTGGCGGAATACATATAGAGCCTTGTGTTGATTATGAAGAGAGTAACGCTACAGGCTATTATGCTAAAACAAGAAACTCTGGAAAAGAAGTTGTTTTAGAGCCAGCAACTTATGATATTGGCGGGAAACAAGTTACTGTTATAAGTGCTTGTGTGCCTATTAAGGTTAAGGGCAAAGTTGTTGGGATAACTGGCGTTGATTTTTCAATGGAAAAAATGGGTGAGATGATAGCTGAAGTCAAAGCATACAAGTCAGGATATGGATTTCTGACAACTGAAACAGGATTGATAGTTGCACACCCGTTAATAGATTTTGTTGGTAAAAATATTAAAGATTATGTTTCTAACGAGACTTTTGAACTTGTTTCTGATGGAAAGAGTGCTTTAGAAATATTTGCATCTGCTAAAAATAAAACTCTCTCGCAATTTGTCTTTACCCCAGTATCTCTTGGGCAGACAGGTGTTTCGTGGTCAATTGGAGTAAATGCACCTTTAGATGAGGTTACAGAAAATGCAAGAGAAAATAGAAATATATCTATTATAATCGGCATTATAACTATTATTGTTCTTTTTATTGCAATTTACGTTGTTGTTGGAGTGATAATTATTGTTCCAGTAAAAGCTGTTGCAGCCAGTTTAAATGACATTGCCCAAGGTGAAGGTGACACAACAAAACGTCTTAAAGTTAGCTCACAAGATGAAATTGGTGAACTTGCAACATCTTTTAACCTTTTTATGAGCAAACTACAGAAACTTATTACCCTTATCTTTGAAAATGCTCAAACACTTGATAGTTCATCTAAGGATTTAGTTGGACTTGCTAAAGTTTTATCTGCTTCTTCTTCTGAAACATCAGAAAAATCAACGGGTGTTGCTTCTTCAACTGAAGAGATGAATACAAGTATAAATGCTGTTACAGAAGCTATGGAAGAGGCAACTGCAAATATTAATATTGTTGCTACCGCAACTGAAGAGATGAGTTCAACAATTAGGGAGATAAGTAAAACCTCAGAGAGTGCAAGGTCTATTTCTGAAAAAGCAGTTAATAAAGCAAAAAATGCAACTATAAGCATGTCTGAACTTGGACGGGCAGCTCAAGAGATTGGAAAAGTTACAGAGGCAATCAATGAAATTTCAGAACAGACCAACCTTTTGGCTCTAAATGCCACAATTGAGGCAGCAAGGGCGGGGGAGGCTGGTAAAGGTTTTGCAGTTGTAGCCTCTGAAATTAAGGCTCTTGCTACACAAACAGTAGATGCAACAAACGAGATTAAAAATAGAATATCAGAGGTTCAAGCTTCAACAAATGAGAGCGTTAATAATATTAAAGGTGTAGAAGATGTTATTCGTGATGTAAACTCTTTGGTTATGACAATTGCTTCTGCTGTAGAGGAGCAATCAATTGCAACATCAGAGATAGCAAATAATATTGGAAATGCTTCTCAAGGAATTTCTGAAGTTGGGGAAAATATGAGTCAAATAAGTCATGCTTCTGCCACAATTGCAGATGATATTGCCCATGTGAATGTCGCAACTTCTGATATCTATCTGCTTATTAATGTTATCTTTATTAAAATATATTCTCACAGTGCCGACTTTCTCATTTTCATAAAGAGAATCACCAACAATAGATAAAGATTCATCTAACTTAATATCTTCTGGGATATTGCTGCCCGTCATAATATCTGGGTTTCTCCATGAAGCACCAAAAGGTTTGCCTTTTCCATCAATAACTTTTATCGCAGTTATTACATCTATTTTCATACAGCCTTTTAGCAGGGCAGGAAGAGACTCAGGCTGCCAATTATACAAAAAATCTGATGCTACACTTTGGCAGATTTCAAGATTTGCATTAAGGTTGTTAATTAGTGATTGCTCTAACCTTGCAGAGTCCTCTTCAAGTGATTTCTTTTGAGAATGCTCAAAGGTTGAGATAATTAGCTCTGGCACTGAAAGTTGAAGTTTTATTGATATGGCACTGCTTATTGTAAGAAGCAGCAAAACAATAATGCTGCACGCAACAGATGCTTTAAATGATATTGTATATCGCCTTTTCTGGTTTTTGTTATCTGTCATAAAAATCCCTGTTAAAGTTCTATTCTATTATTTGCTTAAAATAAAAATATATAAAAATGGGCAAATCCTTAAAATAGATTCGCCCATTTAACAATTTACTATTAATTTGGATAGTTTCATAAAAGACTATTAAAAGCCATAAATTGAGTTATACCTAAATTGTAGAGACGCACGGCCGTGCGTCTCTACTTAAATATAAAAAGCTCATTTATGTCCGTTTAGAGTATAGGTTCATTTTATATTATATTCAGCAAGGATTTTATCATAACTTCCTGAATCTTTGAGTTTTTTTAATCCTGAATCCAATTTATCAGCAAGCTCTTTGCCTTTTGGTGTAGTTTTTGAAAACAAAATATAATATTGACTCTCTTCAACTGGTTTAGGATGATTGGTAAACATGCTTGCGTCTTCAGGTGAAAAGAGCTTACTAATAGCTGAATATCCTACAACTTTAGATGTTTGATATACATCAATCCTGCCAGCCAACATTTTCTTAAAATTTTGCTCTTCGTTTGGGACGCTCTCTGCTGTTATACCTTTAGATTTATACAACTCTTCTTGTTTATAACCTATTGTAACTCCAACTTTATATTTTTTTAAGTCATCTATTGTATTCCAATCAAACTGTTTATTTATAAGATGGAAATATACTCCTTCATCATTAATTAATGATATTTTGTGTATATAGAACTCTTTTTCACGCTCTTCCGTCTTATTCCAAGGAAAAGTGCCATCATATTTACCCTGTTCTACATATATATAACTTCTTTTCCATGGAAAATAGTCATATTTAACATCAATACCTTCCAATTTAAACGCCTCTGTTACAACTTTTTCCAGCAGTTTACCTTTTTGATCAGTTTCTGATGTATAGGGTGCCCAATCTCCTATTGCCAATTTGACAACTTCACCTGCAAACAGCGTTGTAGATGTCATAACTACTAACGCAAAAACTAAAGCCATTTTCTTCATTTTTTAATGATCCTTTTCTATAGTGTGTTATTTTATATAGTTAGAAAGAAGTTTGTCATATAGTCCACTTGCTTTAATCTCTTTTAAACCCTCATTAAAATCTTTCATAATCTGCTCATTATGAAAAGCAACTTTATAATCAGTCTTTGGAAATATAGAGTGGTAAACAACCTCTTGAGTGGTATCTGCCTTATCTGAAATCTGCTTTGAGTAATATTTGAATATATTGCCATCACCTACAAGAACCTGCGTTCTATTAAGATAAAGCCTTATTGTTTGTGAGTTTTGGCTGGCTACCTCTTCATATTTTGGATTTGCCTCTACTGCTGCGGCAAACTCTTTGCCAAGATACAGCTTTGCATTTTGGAAAGCTAATATCTCCTTATCTTTAAGATCAGCAATTGCGTTGATGGTCAGATTGTTTGACTTTAAAGTAACTGCAAAATTTTGATAAGAGACGTGGCTCTCTGAATAGTGTGCTTTTATTCCCGAACTTTCGTTTATTGTGCTTACACAATTTACCTTACCATCAGCAAAAGATATAGGAATACGGGCAAATGGAAGAAACTTAAATTTGACTGTATGACCTTTAAGTTTAAGAGACTCCTTAATTATATCCATCTCAAACCCAGAATTGTTCTCTTCAATAAAATATGGGGGCAGTGCAAGTCCAACACCCATTACAAGCTCTTCTGCCAAGATTTTACAAGGTAACGAGAGAATCATTATAACTACTATGGTCATTACTTTGTTTTTAATTTTCATTTTTTACCATCTCCTGTTTTTTTATTTATTCGATTTTGCTTAGTTGGTGTTTATTCCCTACATAGCCGTCAAAAATTTTTGCAAACTCTCCAGTTGCCTTGATTTCTGCCAGCCCTTTGTTAAAGGCTTCAATAAGCTCTTTATGTCGAGGATTTGCAATGCCTGATGAGATATATAAATTATTGCTTGTAAT
>JADGBE010000115.1 GCA_015231615.1 Desulfamplus sp.
AAAATAGATTCATGTCGTCATTGTAGAAGATACGATATTCAGATTTCCTTAATTTTACCTGAAGCAGAGCTATATTCAGTTCCTTTATTCGTTCCAGAAGTTCCTTAAGTCTGCGTTTTTGTGTTTCTCCGGGTGAGTTGAAATTATTGAGAGATGCTTTCAATTCAATTACATAAGGCTTACCTTCTTTCAAAGCAAAAAAGTCGAACGGTGGATTGGTAAAGCCCAAAACATTATTTGCATTTTCTATGTTTTCGAACCCCTCATGGTTCTCAAGAATATCTGCAACAATTTCTTCACATGAATTTTCAAACTCTTTCTCGTTCATTTGTTCGCTTAATGATTCAATAATATGAGCGTATTGTTTGTTATCGAAAGATTTAATTTTTGGAATTTTTTTATCAATTTGATCAGAATTTAAGCTTTGTTTTTTAGGAGAACGCTTTTTAATTATTGCACTGATACATCGTGTAAGTTGTTCATGCGAGTCAACATATTTAGCTGATTCATAAATTAGAAAGTCAAAAATTTCTATTGTGCTATGACCTTTATTCGATAATTCATGTATTTTGTGTTTTAAATTTTCAGGTAATATAGAGTTAGACATTTATGCTCCTTGAATTTATTGATAAAAACTTATGAACACCATAAACGGATCAGATAAAATAATATCACCTAAACTGTTCCGTCAATACTTACCAATAGCATTTGCGAACAATGCGTCCCAATTATCTTTTGTGGGTATTTATTATGGTCATCAATCTGTATAATCGAGTTAATCAGTGATTCAGATAAAAATAGGGCTGTTTAAAAAAACAAGCCCTATTGGTGTCATCAACTTATCATGTAAAAATTACCCATTTACAGAGAAACTTGAATTTCTATTAATCTCTCTTTTACGTGAGAAAAAACCAACATTCATAACACGACCAGTATAGTGATACTTAAACTGGAACGGTGTTTTATCGTGATCAAGACCCTGTTTTTCACAAGCATTGATAAGCTCTGCCATCATTCTGCCTACAACTGGAGCATTTTTGTATTGATTTCCGCTTGTTCCAACTGCCATATAAAAACCATCAAGATCAGATTTGTCATATACTGGAATCCAGTCATCAGAGCAGTCATAGAGATCAACAACTCCTTTTGGCTGATTTGGAACAGGAAGAGTTGGGATTCTCTTTGCCCATCTGTAGCACTGAGCTTTCCACTGCTCCTCTGTCAACTGATTATCTCTACCATAACCACCTTTGCCAGCATAGAACTCATCTGGATCAACCCACTCTTGAGGGTCGCATTTAGGGTCTTCGCTACCAATAAGAAAGGTGTTGCCAACTTCAGGACGTGCATAACAAGCAATATCGCCGTCAGACATGTGATAGCCTTTATTGAGATAATCGTAATCATCTGGAGATGGGCAATACATAACCTCGTGGCGAAGAGCTTTGGTTTTGATGTTGCAACCTTCCCACACACCTTCAGCCATCTTGTTGATTTTGTATGAGTGCGGACCGCCAACATTAACAACAATTTGGGCATCAATCTGAGTTCCATCTTTTAGTGTAATTCCAGTTACTTTGCCATTTGCACTTCTAATATCAACAACCTCAGCATTGAAAATAAATTCGCCTCCCTTGGCTTCAGCGGCTCTCATTATGTTATGTGCTGACAGGGCGGGATCGTTCATATAGCCACCCTCTGGGCAAAAAACTCCACCTTCAAGCATTTCAGTTGGTTCATCGTAAAACTTTGGGTCTTCAGGGCGTGTTACAGGCCAGAATTTATGAAGATCAACAGGCGGAACCATCTGTTTAATCTTTTCATTGTCCCACTCTTCATATTTTACACCAACTTCATCGTAATTTTTCTTAACTTTTTTCCAGTCGTGTCCCTCTGATTTTAGAAGAAGTGAGCCTGTATTCATATATTTTGCAAGACCTTTCTCGTCTTTTACATTGTCAAGATAGTTCTCCCAATCAAGCCAATATTTAAAACCTTCGTAAGCAAGTGCAACTCCGTCAGCAGTTGAATAGTGTGCCCTTACAATTGCACAAGACCCCGCAGTTGAACCTTCGCCAGCGTCAGGCAATTTGTCCACATTAAGTGTTTTGTATCCCATTTTGCAAAGTTCGTAAGCAATTGGGCAACCAATTACGCCTGCACCAATGATAATGGCATCATATTTTTTGTTCATTTTTTGCTTTCTCCTGATCTTATATAATTTTAAAAAGTTATTGCAGCCACTCTTCATGGCTAATTGGTAAATTGTTTAACTCGTCTCTATGAAATTTCCATTGTGGCAGATAGTGTTCCATAAATTTGTAAAAGCGGTCATTGTGAAGTCTTTCCAAGAGATGTATCATTTCGTGAAGAATAACATATTCCAAACAGTGCAGCGGTTTCTTTACTAACTCCAAATTTAGCCAGATACGCTTTTTTGGAATATTACAAGTTCCCCATCTTGTTTTCATCTGTTTTATTCGCCAGTCTAAGACAGTTACACCAACCTGTTTTTCCCATCTCTCAACAATTGGTGGAATGAGCTTTGTCAGCTCTATCCGATACCACCAATTGATAATGGCTTGTCGCTCTGCTTTCGTGCTATTTGGTTTTACATATAATTCAATATAGGTCTTTGACTTTAGAATAACTTTGGGCGGGGCATCATGTTCTATAATTCGCAATAAATAGCGTCTGCCTTGAAAATAATGGCTCTCTCGCTCTTTATATTGCTCTGGAGGTCGTCTTTCCTGCTCTACAAAACTTCTTTGATGCTTCCTTATCCAGCCTATCTTGGAAATAGCAAAAAGTCTTACAGCTTCATCATTTATTCTTAAAGGTGCAGAGATACGGACTCTGCCTGTTGGTGGATACACGGCAAGGTGCATATTCTTGATATTTTTGCGAACAACCTCAATGAAGAGTTCAGCATTTATCTGTAAAGTTTTCCTCTCTTCCGCCATTACTTGTATTCCCTCTGCTGCCTGATAACTTCAAAAATCGGGTTTAACCTGTCAATTTTGTTGTGTTGTTCCAATACAGGCTTTACCACCTGAATCTTTAGATGCTTCTCCTTTTGCGGATGCCCTGCCCAATTATCATGTTTGCCATAAATAACGGCTTTATCCATCACAAGACAGAGATGCTCATCTTTATCAAGGTTGTCATACAAAGCCCGTTTAGCTTGTGTGTTGATGGCTGAAGGATAGTCGGTGGTTGTTTCAGGCTTTTTAACTTTTACGGCTAAAGCTAAAATCTTTTTCAAATACTCCTCGTAACGCTCGGCTTGTTCGTTTCTCAACTTTATCAGCTCATCAAGCAGCACGCTCATTTTTTCATAGTAAACAGGATTGGTCGGGCTTTCTTCCACAATTACTCTTCGGACATTATTCTCAATTGTTTCAGCCATTGAGTCTTTGTCTTTCTTTATGCTTGCTGGTAATTTATCCAAAGCATCCCTACCCTCTTTGACAATCAACTCTATTAAACTAAAATCATCAAAGGCAGAGACTTGTTTGCTCTCTTCTGCTCCAATATAGCTGTCAATCAGATGTCTCATTGCTGGCTCAAATTGTTTCAAGTCAATAAAATCACCACTTGCCAACTGAATCTCCTGACGGACAGCTTCAAAATGTTTTACATCGTTTTGAATGGCTTGAATTTCAGAGGGTTTATATCCCGCATCTTCCATTTCACTGGCTATATTGCAATATGCACGGATAAGCGAAACAACAGCCTTGTATAAAGCAACTCTTCGAGGTTCTGTGTCCTTTAAATCTTCAGGTATTTGTGTATTACCGCAAAAATAGGCAAGATACTCTTTTGTACTTTTGGGTGGCATGACTGGCTCACATAATGCTTTTATGGTCTCCAAAGCATCGTCCAACCGCTCTTTGCCTTTTTTCAATCTGTCTGTCAAAAGACCCTCAACATCTTCCTTGTCATAACTATCAAATGCTTCTGATGTGTAGTCATCAACTGCCTTTTCCAAACTTCCAAACAAATCCTTGTAGTCAATGATATAGCCGTAATCTTTATCATCTCCATCTAATCGGTTTACACGGCAGATTGCCTGAAAAAGCCCATGGTCTCGCATACTTTTGTCAATGTATAGATAAGTGGCACTTGGTGCATCAAACCCTGTGAGCAGTTTATCAACCACAATCAAAAGTTTCATCTGGGCAGGTTCATCTATAAAACGCTTTTTAGCCTGGTCTTCAAATTCTTCTGTGGTTTTGCCATTAAGCATTTTCTGATAAATCTCATACTGCATCAGTTTCTCAGTATATCCCTCACCTTCTCCTTTGATGTCGCTATAAGTTGGAGCAAATGAGGTTACGATAGCACATTTCTTGAATCCGGATTCTTGAAAAAGTTGATAATAGCGACAAGCATTGTAAATACTTCCAGAAACAAGAATAGCATTACCTCTGCCGTTCTGTAGCCGCTCTTTGGTTGCCATATCAAGCAGAATATCAGCAACAATTTTCTGTAAGCGTCCTACTGAACTAAACACTTTTTTCATTGTTCCCCATTTTTGTTTGAGTTCAGTCTTGCCAAAGTCAGACAAACCTTTGGTTTTGCTCTCAAACCATGAATCAATCTTGTCTGCTGATGTGATTTTCTGCTCAATGTCTCTTGCTTCATATCGTAAATCCAACACTACGCCATCTTTTACAGCTTCGTCAAATTTGTAGGTGTGGATATATTTACCAAATATTTCAATGCTCTTTTGTTTATCACTATGTAATAAAGGTGTTCCAGTAAAGCCGATAAACAGGGCATTGTCCCCTAAAATCTGCCTCATTGCCTTGTTTAAATCTCCGCTTTGGGTTCTGTGGCACTCATCAACAAAAACATAAAAATCGCCTTTTGGCTTGAAATCTCTTGGGAGGCTGTTCTTTAACTCTTCAAAATAACTGTCATAATCAGCCTCTTCTTTATTGCCAAACTTATGAATGAGCGAACACAAAAGCCAAGGGGTTGTGTCATTGAGTTTATTGATTAAATCCATTCCGCTTCTGGTTCTTACAATGCTCTCATCAACACCTTTAAAAACCTTTTCAATCGTTTTCCCGAAGATTTTATGTTTAGACTCACTGAAAATGAGGTTCAGGCGTTGGTATCGCAAAATGCGATACCTTCAAAACAGCATCTTGGAGGCTCTCTGCCTTATGTTTTTACCGAACAA
>JADGBE010000116.1 GCA_015231615.1 Desulfamplus sp.
GGTTTTGGTGTGGTCAATCCAAGCATCAGGAATATATGGCAGAACTTCACGCTTGAAAAACTCCTCAATATCTTGATTTAATGGAATCTGTTCACTGTCTCTTAAATCTGCATCTGGCTCATAAATGACTGTTTTATCTTTCTCAATCTTTTTGATAACTGGTTCTGCATCTTCATCTTTAAAACTTACTGCATCAAGAATCACCTTTTTTTCAGGGTCTTTGAGTTTTATATCAAGAGTTTTAAGAGCTTTATCAACGTCTGTTTTAAACAGATTAAAATCTTTGTATTCTTTGTCTCCCATTATTTCAAACAGCTTTTGGAGAGTTGCCATTAAATCTTTTTGAGCTTTCCAGAAATTTACATCAAAGAGTTTATTTTTGTTTGCGGGATTCAGCTTGATTTCGCTCTTTTCAAGCCATTTTAGAATTTCCTCTTTATATGGCTTTAAACCTTGATAAACAGAGTCTCCATATTTTTCGTAAACCCATTTCATCTCATCTTGAACAGCTTTATTAAAACGCAGATTTTCAACAGCCTCTTTTGTGATGACTGCCTTGAGCCTTAAAGGGCGTTCAACTGTTATTTTCCAATAGCCAAAATCATCATTGTTAAAGATTTTTGAAATCTCACTCTCTTTAAAATCAAGATAAAGCTGGGTGATGAACTCTATTTGCTCTTTTGTAAGCTCGCAGTTTTTCTGTCCAAGATTTTTCCGTAGCTTTTGATATATCTCAACAGCATTGATTAGCTGGACTTTGCCTTTTCTATGCTCTTCTTTGTTGTTTGAAAGTATCCAGATATATGTTGGAATGCCTGTGTTGTAAAAGATGTTTTTAGGCAGGGCAATAATAGACTCAAGCAGATCGCCTTCAATAATCATCTGGCGTATATTGCTTGTCCCTTGTCCTGCATCGCCTGTAAACAATGCTGAACCATTATGAACTGTTGCAATGCGGCTGCCCATATAAAGCTCTTTATTATCTTTGGTCTCTCTTTTCATCTTGGAGATCATGTTGACCAAAAAGAGAAGCTGTCCATCATCAATTGAAGGCAGACCAACGTGAAAACGGGAATCTTTAATAATCTCTTTTCCCTTTTTGCCTCTATCGCTGACAATATCTTCTTCGTCAATTTTCCACGATTTACCGTAAGGAGGATTGGAGAGCATAAAATCAAACTCTTCATTTATAAAACCGTCATTTGATAAGGTAGAGCCGTAAATAATCTTTCCAACCTCATTACTTTTTGAATCAGCTTTAATGAGCATATCACCTGTGCAGATTGCCCATGTTTCAGGGTTGACCTCTTGACCACGAAGAGAAAAAAATGACTTGTTATCTGTTATCTTTTTTGCATATTTCTCTGCTTCTGTAAGCATTCCGCCAGAACCGCAGGCAGGGTCATAAATTGTGAATCGTGCAAACTCTCTTTTTCGCATCTTCTCTTTTACAGGCTCAAAAAGAATTCTTGTCATCAGGTGGATTATCTCTCTTGGCGTGAAATGCTCTCCAGCCTCTTCGTTGTTCTCCTCGTTGAATTTTCTGATAAGCTCTTCAAACACATAGCCCATGCCGATATTGGTGAGCGGAGGCATCTTTTCACCTTTTGAGTTTATAACTTCATGAGGGCTTAAATTTATGGTGTTGGAGGTAAGTTTTTCAATCAGGGCAAATGTCAAATTTTTTGCATCTTTCATTGTCTCCAATTGATTCCTGACTTTGAATTTGCTGATAATCTCTTGAACATTTTGGCTGAACCCATCAAGATATGCTTCAAGGTTGGAGTTGATTCTATCAGGGTCAGACAAAAGAGAGACAAAGGGGTATTTGGCATCTTTAGGGCAGTTTAACCCCATAGTAAAAGGAGATGTGTTATAAAAAGGGTATCCTGTGATTGCACTAAGAGAGCTTTTATCGTCAATTTTCTTATCTTTAAGAAAATGGTCGTGTTCAAGCACCTTCTCTTTTGTAGGTTCAAGCAGAACATCAATTCTTCTTAAAACCGTAAATGGCAAAATTACGTCTCTATATTTGCCTCTTACAAAGACATCTCGGAGAACATCATCTGCTATTCCCCATATATAACTGACAATCTGATTGTGAACTATATGATTCATGTAGATATTTCCATAATGTATATTACATTTAACCCAAGTAGCGGCTTTAAAAAATAATAAATCTATTGATAACTATTGAAAAGTTATTAGTTATCATTTTTTCTTGAATTATTCATATAATATTAACGATTTTATGGTTAATTTATTCTTTGAAAAGGTATGCTGGTAATTTTCACGGTAATGTGGCAGTAAGAAATTTCATAGGCAGGGTTGCAAGCATTATGACTGAAATCATGCCTGATGTATTCAGTAGCAGAGATGAAGCTGTAAATGCTGGTTATGAGCCATGTGGTATATGTAAACCATAAAAGCCAATATGATTATGAAAGGAAAATAAGTATATGAAGTGTTTTGTAGCTTTATTTGTGGTTCTGATAATATGTATTCCTGCATCAGCAGACATATATACATGGACTGATGATAAAGGGATAAAACATTAGACGTGTTGCGTGATAAGCACTTTTGGAGTATTCTGAAATTAAAATTGATACTTGTTTTTAAGGAGTGTGGAAAATATGTTGAATGTTAAAAATGCAATGAAATCTGACCGTTTGATGAAGGCAATTACTGGTATGACAGTAGATGAATTTTTAGCAATTTTACCAGTATTTTCAAAACTTCTTCACGAAACTGCTGTTTCAAAGGAACGAGTAAGGCAGCCTGGAGGCGGAGCTATACACACTCTTTTCAATACAGAAGCTAAACTTTTTTACACATTGTTCTATCTAAAATGCTATCCTGCGTTTGACCTTGCAGCATTTTTTTACAATGTTGATCGTGCTCAAACGTGTCGATGGACGCATGGTTTTATGCCTATTCTTGAAAAAGCACTTGGTAAGGAGCTTGTTTTACCTGTCAGACAGATTAAAAGTGCTGAAGAGTTCATCCGGCTTTTTCCTGAAATAAAAGAAGTTTTTATCGACGGAACAGAACGTCCGGTGGAACGTAGTAAAAATAAAGAAAAGCAAAAACAGGATTATTCAGGTAAGAAGAAACGTCATACACGTAAAAATATAATTGTTTCAGATGAGAAAAGGCGGGTTCTGGTTTTAACAAAAACGGATCCCGGAAGCAAGCATGACTACACAGAGCTTAAAGAGAGTGAAATTTCAGAATATCTTCCCGTGGATACCGTAGTAAATGTTGACCTTGGATTCCAAGGTATTAAAAAGGATTATCCCGATCTTGACATCAAGATTCCTCATAAAAAACCTCGTGGCAGAGAGCTTACAAAGGAGCAGAAAGAAGAAAATCGTAAGTTGTCTTCCCGCAGGGTGCTTGCTGAACATGCAATTGGAGGGGTTAAGAGATTGAGATCATTAGCAAATACATATAGAAATAAAAAAGAGAAATTCGATGATATGATTATGAATATCGGATGTGGAATATGGAATTACCATTTGAAGTCTGCATAACACCAAGATTAAAAAGGGTAGATACAGACTAATGGGTATTCCGCAACATGTCTAATCTTTTCAGCCGTAGGCTTAGGTAAGTAAGCCCGCTTAAGCGGGCTTGGATAACTTATAGCCCAGAGCTTTAGCTTAGGGCGATAAAAGATTAAAAGCTCAAATTAAGACCGTTCTGGAATGACGTTTAAAATTTTATGCTCTGCATGTACCAGTTCCAGTGCCTCGTCCACCAGTTCCATTACCACAATATTCAAGCCCACTATGCAGGCTATAATACCATCCCCCATATACCATCCTGTTATATTAACAACAAAAAGTCCTAAAACTACTCCTGCAGAAGTATATACATCAGTTAAAACATGCTTTCCATCTGCAATAAGCGTTAAAGAATTCGTCTTTTTGCCTACATATATGAGTGCTAAACCTAAAATAAAATTAATCAGGCTGGCTATTAATAAAAGAAAAGTCCCTTCATCAATATTTGGAATGGGTTGAGGAGAAAAAATGCGATCCCATCCTGTTTTAAAAATGCCTATTGATGCTAATAAAATCAACGCTCCTTCAAAACCAGCAGAAAAATACTCAATTTGTCCATGACCATAAGGATGAGATTTGTCAGCAGGTATTGCAGCAAAAATAATGCTTCCCAAAGCAAATATAGAAGCCGCTATATTAATTATAGATTCCAGAGCATCGGAAAGAATAGCAGAAGAGTTGGTAAGTCTATAAACATAGAATTTAAAAAGCATAAGCAAAGTGCTTACTAAAACTGAACTGATAATCGCAATGAGTCTTATCCTAAATTCTTTCTTATCATCTTCCATTTTTTTATTCTGCATTGTTTATTATAAGCCTTTTTACCATACATGCATAGATAGCAAATCTCTATTGAATGTAAAGTTTGGTAGTCCTGCAATTAGGTGATGTTTAATGTAGTTAAAGATTCATTATAATAAGGACGACTTCCTTTTATAGCCCATACTCTTCTGGTTATGCTGCCTTGCTGTCCTACTCTGGTTTCATCTTCAAACCAAATATCAACATCTTTTAAATTGATATTTGGGGGGTAGATTCTCTTCTACAAGTTTCATAAAGTTTTTTTTATATGTTTCTTGTGCTTTTTCATCGTATTTTAGATGTACAGAACGGCTACTAATCCACGAAAAACCAAGATGGTGAAGAAGACGATAGACTCCTTGAAGGCTATAAACTGCACTGATTTTAAGAGCTTTAGCAATTTGAACCTGCTCTGTTCCATCTTTTAAATTAGCAAGAACCAAAAGACGAATCCGTACTCTCGAATTGACCTCTTTACGAGCTATTTTTGCAAAATCAAAATCTCTTAAGTTATATTTTTGTGTATTCATCTAAACTACTAAACTTTCGCAGTTATTAATCTTACCTGATTGAATAAGATATCATCTATTAAATCAAATAGTTGATATATGACATCGAGGTCAATTTTGTAAGTAAGTAGTTTGATTGACTTGAATAATTGTTCTTTGACAATAGTCCAAATTTTTTCTGAATATAAGAGCATTTGTTGCTCATCAACAACATCTCTAAAAATAGTTCCGATACTATTTGTGATTTTTCTTTTA
>JADGBE010000117.1 GCA_015231615.1 Desulfamplus sp.
AGATATAACTATGATCTTTAAATCTCAAATCATTCGATCTGACGAGCAATTATCTAAGGTGATAAAATATACCAACAACCTATTTAAAGTTGGTACCCCAATTATTGACACTGATAAAGTTAAGGAAAATCCAGATGATTTGACAGTTTGGTTTAATAAAGAAAAGATCATTTTGAATGGTGAAACTTTTGGGTGGAGCGATAGTGGCGTTGTTATACCCACAAGTTGAAGAGAATGATAGGCGATAAAAAATAAAAGCTCAAATTAAGAGCGTGTAAAGTATAACTCTCAAGGGGGGATTTATGAAAAGGTATCCATTGTTATTTAAGCAGTTGCTTGAGGTTGTTTTTGTTGCTGTAATTATATTTTTTATGACAGGTTGTGAATCAGGCAGCTCTTCTGATTCAAATTCAGGCAAAACCTTTACCATTGTTGCTGGCTCTGAAAGCAAAGAGATTGAGCCTTTAATTCAGGAGTTTGCATCTAAAAATGGTTTTGTAGTTAAGATGGATTACAAAGGTTCTGTTGATATGATGCTTGATCTGCAGCAGCCAAATTTTCCCTATGATGCTGTTTTGGCTGCAAACTCTATCTGGATTCGTATGGGAGATAGAGATTTGCACAGAGTGAGTGATGAAGCCTCTATAATGCGATCCCCTGTGGTTTTAGGTGTGAAAAAAACTCTTGCTAAAGAGCTTGGCTGGATAAACAAAGATATAACAGTTCATGATATTTTAAGTGCTGTCCGCAATAAAAAACTTCAATTTGCAATGACATCAGCTACACAGTCAAATTCAGGTGCTTCTGCCTATATTGGGCTTTTATTTGGTTTGGCAGGAAAACCAGATGTTCTTGAGTCTAAACACCTTGCAGATACTAAATTGCAGTCTGACATAAAAGAGATATTTGGGGCAATGGAGAGAGGTTCTGGCAGTTCTGGCTGGTTAAATGAGATGTTTATCTCGAAGTATGACACTTTGAACGCAATGTTCAATTATGAGTCAATGGTTATTGCACTTAATAAACAGCTTGAAAGCCAGAAAAAAGAACCTCTTTATGTAATCTACCCAACAGATGGATTGGCAATTGCAGACTCTACAATTGGTTTTGTCAACAGAGAGGTTAGTTCTGACAAACAAAATAGTTCAGATAAAAAAGAGTTTTTTATAAAGCTCAAAGATTATCTGTTATCTGAAAAAACACAGGAGAAGATATTAAAAACAGGCTTTCGTACAGGTTTAATTGGTATGAATCCTGAAAAGGTTGATAAATCAGTCTATAATCCTGAGTGGGGAATTGATCTTAACCGCTCTATATCGCCTATTCCTTGGCCCTCTGCTGATGTAATACAAGAGGCATTGAGCCTTTATCAGACAACATTGCGTAAACCATCTTATACTGTATATCTTCTTGATGTTAGCGGAAGTATGCAAGGAGATGGAATGAATCAGCTAAAACAGGCAATGACAGGGCTTTTAGATCAAAAGAGTGCAGAGAAATATCTTCTGCAGACATCCTCTGACGATGTGATAGTTGTTTTGACCTTTAACCATGCAGTTGTAAAGGGGTGGAAGATAGAGAGCCGCAAACCAAATGATATGAAGTTACTGATAGATACCATAAATCAGCTTCAGCCTAATGGTGGAACAAACATCTATCTGCCAGTTATTAACGCATTGGATATATTGAACAAAGAGGGGGCAAATATCTATAACTATCTTGTCTCAATTATTTTGATGACTGATGGAATGTCTAATGACGGCAAACTCTCTGATGTAAAAGATTATCTTGAGAAGATAAAAAAGAAGAACTCTGATTTTACTCTACCCCCAATATTTGGAGTAACCTTTGGTTCAGCAGATGATAAGCAGCTTAAAGAGCTTGCCGAGTTTTCCACAGCGAGGGTCTTTGATGGTCGTAAAGATGGTCTTATCAAGGCATTTCGTGAGGCAAAGGGGTATAATTAGCGAGTTTTAAGGTTGGAGCGAAAAAGAAGAGAGAGAGCTTTTAAAAAACATTGGACAAGTTAAACTCAAATAACATTAAATTTGCTCTGTCCAATGTTTTAGAACATAAAGGGAAATCAAATAAAATACTGCAAAATTGGCTTAATAAAAATTCAAATTATCAAGTAAATTATATTGATATTAACTATTCAAACTCAAGTGTTGAAGTTTTACATTTCATAATATGCCTAAATTAAAAGAGCCAACATGGTCAGAAGCCATTAAGTTAGCAATTATAAAACTTGGATATATCGCTACTTTAAAACAGATTTATGAAATTGCACCTTCTTTTAAAAAATTTGAAGGTTTGACACCACATAAAACGATAAACGAAAGAGTTCAACGAGATGAACAATTCTATAAATTGAAACCAGGATTATATTGTCTAAGAGGACATTTAGATAAACTTCCTGATGAATATAATCCTAATATCAAGAAAACAAAAGAAGAAGAAATAATAATAAATCATTCTTACATTCAAGGCTTATTGATTGAAATTGGAAACCTTAATGGATTTCAAACTTTTACCCCAGACAAAAATAGTGTTTTTTTATCGAAAAAATTAGGAGATATAATAACACAAAAAGAGCTTCCTAATTTTACATATGGGCATATAATCCAATCAACAAAATACATTGATGTTATTTGGTTTAATGCAAGAAGTTTTCCAAATTCTATTTTCGAAATAGAACATTCAACAAATTTTAGAAATTCTTTAGTAAAATTTGTTGAGCTTCAAGATTTTAATACTAATATGATTTTAATTGCACCAAAAGATCAAAGTAAAATTAGAAAATTTGAACAAGAAATAGAAAAATCTGCATTCTCTTCAATTAAAAATAGAATAAAATTCTTTGATTATGATTATGTTGAAAAATTGTATAAACATCAAATTGCATCACAACAATTTAAGGATTTTTTTTAATATGAGTATGAGAATAGAACTTAATGAAAGAAATAAGGCAATTTTAGAATCAATTTTTCGGAATGCCCCTAAAACATATGAAGAAGCATTAGCAAAAGGAAAAATTCCCCCAATTCCAGTTGGAAGAAAACATAAAGACGATGAAATCGAAAAAGAGATAATTTATTCAATTATTGATAAACATGAAAAACAACTATGCGATTGTAATGAAAGCACAAAATGTCTTTTTGTGAAATTAAAAAATAAGGAAATTTCTACTGAAGAAGCAATAAAAATTTCAAACCAGTTGAGAGCTTTTATGTAAAAATTTAATAAAAGCTCCATCTTTGTTTAGAGATGCTATAAAAAATTTATTGGATTTTTGGAATTAACAAATAAATTAATCAAGTAACAATAGAATCTATTTTTAAAATATATTGATAAATATCAAATAGTTATTCAAAAGGAGCTAACAATGAATGAGACAGCCTCTATAGTAGCGGTTCAAAGTGAAGTGCCTGCAGAAACAGCCGCACTTCTTTTAAAAGATAAAAATCCACCACAAGGTTTAGAGCCATCTAAAGTTGCAGAAGCAGAAAAGATTGCTTTAGAAATTGCCAATAAAATATTAAACGAACCAGATGACAGAACATCATTAAGAGATGCAACCTCAATTGGTGAAGATATTCAAGTAAATGCCAATAATACATTTAAGCTTATGCGAACATCTTTAGGTCAGGTTATGGAGCAGGTTGCAAAGGGTAAAGGACAAAATATTCCAGATGATCTTTTAAAACTGCGTAACATTATGGATGATATTAATCCATACTCTGCAATTGAACAGCTAAAACGCCAAGAGACTGCTGGTTGGTTCAGCCGACTTTTTAGCAAAGTTCCGGGTGTTGGAAAAATTTTGTCAGATATTGCAAAGAAATTTGAGTCTGTCCAGACACAAGTTGATGCTATTATTCAATCTTTAGAAGCAGGGGCTGATAAACTTTTAGAAAACTCAATTGAGATTGAAGAGCGTTATAAAAATCTTAAAAGTTTACAAAAAGAGCTTAAACTTAGAAGTTATCAGCTTCAGGTTATAGCCTCAAAACTTGAAGAGGTTAAACCAAAATTAACAGAACAGACCCAGCTTATGACCCTTCAAAAGGCAGTTGCAAAGATTATCAGACGGCTTCAAAATCTTAAAATCACTGAAAACGCATTTTCCCAGTTTTTCATCACAATGAATACAACTATGGATAACCATGAAAACTTACGTGATGCTGTTCTTTCAATGACCCACCTTACACGCCCTGTTATGGAAAATGGTTTAGCTCTGATTATTGCCCAGCAAGAGGAGCGAAAAATTGCTGAGGCTTTAGCATCTTCTCAAGATTATCTCGGTAAATTAATGGTTGATATTGCTGAATCTGCAATGGATAATGCTGCAATGACTGCTGAAGTTGTAAACAGCCCGCTCATTAAACTCACTGACCTTACAAAATCCTACAAAATATTGATGAACAGAATGGACGAAGCATCTAAAATTGAGGCTAAAATGGTCGAGTCAGCCAAGCAAAATATCGTCCAGCTTGATAAGATGACAAAAGATTTAGAAGATCGGGCAGATGCTCAAGAGAGTGTAAGAGGTATTGTTTAAAAATATATTGATATAGTGGGGATCAAAATGTTTCCCACTATTTTCTTTTAGTATAAGAAAAAAAATAAGGGCGGGTTTTAAAAATGGTGTCAATAAAATCATTAAAAAAAATTTCAATAAGATCATCAATAAGTGCAAAAATCATCATAAGCGTTGCAACTGCCTCAACGCTCTGTTTTTGCACCTTAATCTACTCAAATTGGTATTGGGACAACCAAATCAGCCAAAAATATGCAAGCCTGCTTGATATCCAAAAAGCCTTAAATGAAAATCTTAAGACATCTATTATCAACCTTCAACTAAAGATGCTGACTATTCCAGATCACTTAAAAGTTGACCCAAAATCAGATATTATAAAATGGGTTAAAGAAAATTATACTCTTGATAAAGAAGAGAAGATAACAGACAGAGATGCTTATAAAAAACAGTATGATAGAACCCAAAGACGAGATATTTCAAAAGGGTTATGTGCTGTTACAACCGATAATGAAAAGTTTATTGTCAGTTGGGGTATTCTTGATAGCGAAGGAAAATTTACCGACT
>JADGBE010000118.1 GCA_015231615.1 Desulfamplus sp.
GGAGGAAATTGAGGAATTTTTTGGTGTAGGAGGCTGTAACACATTAAATTTAGGAGCTAATTATGAAAGATCGTCTTGTAAGATTTGATTGGGCAATGACAAAGGCAATATCAATTAATATTGTCTATTTTGATCTTGGTCATGGTAGGGAGAATTGAGGGAAAAATTGAAGGGAAGATTGAGAGTAAGATTGAAATAGCTCTTGAGATGCTAAAAGATGGTGAGCCAGACGATAAGATTAAAAGATATACTGGTTTGAGTGATAGTGAGATTGATGGTTTGAAAACAGAGAGTTGATGAGATATAAATAAACAATTCTCTAAACAGCAAGCCAGATATTAAGCCTGATAGTTGAAATTAATTGAATGTTAAATGTTTAACAGAAAATGAAAAAAAAATTGCTATTTATTACCAGAAATTATCCCCCAATAATAGGGGGTTTAGAGAAATATAGTTATGATTTTTATCATAATATAAAAAAAAATATTCCAACGGAGCTTTTAGCACACAGCAAAGGAAAAAAGGGGCTGATTTATTTTGGCTTTAGAGTTCTTTTTCATATTATTAACAACGGCAATTCGTATTCTCATATACATCTTGCAGATGCATCTTTATCAATATTTTATCCTTTCTTGAAGTTACTTTCCAATGCATCGTTATCGTTAACAGTACATGCTTTAGATATTACTTATGATAACTATCTTTATCAAAAGATCATTCCTGCATTAGTATCACGCTTTGACAAGATTGTCTGTGTCAGTAATTCTACCTTAGAAAAATGTAAAATAAGAGGGATTCCAGAAAAAATATGTAATATAATTCCTAATGCCATTGATTTTAATAAATTAAAGGAAGGTTGTTTAAATATAGAAGATATTGAAATAAAATTTAACCTGAATCTTAAAGGTAAAAAAATATTATTTTCAGTTGGGAGGTTAATCAAGCGAAAAGGTAATCAATGGTTTGTAAAAGAAGTTATGCCTAATATCGCTTCAAAATATGTTTATATTATAGCAGGAGATGGTCCAGAAAAGTATAATATCAGAAAGGAAATAGAAAGACAGCATCTTATATTTATCATAACAGCCTATTATCAGGTTTTCAAAAGTTGTCGAAGGTGTTGAATAATCAATTTCCACACCAGATTCTTTACTGCTTATTTTTAAAATTGAAAGAAATTTGTCTCTTAATTGGTCTGATGTTTTTAATACACCTTTAGCAAAATCAATGCGGATTACAGGATATTTTTTACCCCAGTCCCATTTATCATAAACATAGAGACCATCAAAAAGCTCTTTTTTTCCTTCAAACAGGCATTTTAAAGTGTCAAGAAAGAGAGATTTACCAAATCTACGAGGGCGGGAGAGAAAATAGTATTTGCCATTATTGATAAGATCAAACGCTGTTTTTGTCTTATCAATATAGATATAATTGTCTGTTCTGATTTCAGGAAAATTTTGTATGCCAAGCGGTAATTTTTTCATAACGCCTCCAACTCCAAATATCAAATAAAATAAAGTGCCATAGAGAATGTGGCATAGCACGTAAAAAAAATGGATTGTCTTATTTCTCGTGGTTGTGGTGGGCTCTCTATTTTCGTAATTTTTTACGTTTAAAATTGAAGAATTTATGTAATATTAGGGAATCCATGTTTAATTAACATTTTGACTTTATAAGGAACAATACTGAATGTTGAAAAAAAATCTTTATAATTTATTTTCCTTTTTCTCTGTATCTCACAACGTAACTTGAATAACTTTTTATGGTTTTGCCAGAATGCTTTACAAGCTGACAAGTAGATTGAGTCAAGTATCTTAGCATCTTTTTTAAGCAGAGCAAGCATACATCCTTCAATAAGCAACAAAACAATGTGCAAAGGTAGTATAATCCACACAAAAGGCGATGGATAACACATTGCCATAACATATAGTCTGTTTCGTTCACTCAACGCCCGTCTTTTAAACGATGTTGATAAACGGTTATTAACAACTTTGCCACCTCCCAAACTTTTACCAACAAGATGTCGAAATCCTGAAATTGCCACTGCTTCAACAGGATAGCCTTTGATTCGAGCATAACAACAGAGAAACATATCTTCTGCTAAAGTATGAAACCAGTCAGGAAAACCACCTAATTCTACCCATAAAGTGCGTGGCAGCCACAAACACGCACCAATAATCATACCAACAGGTTGAGAGGCGTATTCAAGGTTAGGTAATGGATTAAGAAAAGGATCAAAAAACTCACCAATATCAATGAGTTCACCTGTCTGCATCTCATATTGTGGTAAACCTAAAATCCCCTTCACAGGTTGCTTTGAAGCATAATCATATAGAGTCTTTAAGGCATCTGGATATAACGCAGCATCGTTATTCAAAAGCAAAATAAATTCACCACGAGCAATGTCCACCATACGATTATTACTGACACAAAAACCGCAATTTTGCTTACTAATTAGCAATTCTATATTAGGATAGTTTTCAAGCAGATAAGGTACAGAATCATCAGTAGAAGCGTCATCATGTACAATAATCTCTATAGGCAAATCAAAAGTTTGCTGCAATATAGAATCCAAACAAGCAGCTAATGTATTCCTACCATTAAAATTGGCAATACAAATTGAACAGACAGGTTTTTGTAATTTTGGATTTAATGATTGAGTGTGTTGAACCATTGCCATGTTAATTCAAGTCCTTTTGGTAAATTGGTCTTTGGCGACCATTGATAATGGTTATATACTTTGGTGCAATCTAAAACAATTCGCCTAACATCAACGGTACGTGATGGTTGGTACTTACGTATAACAGGTAATTGCGTAACTTTTTTAATCAAATCACATAATTGGTTTAAAGTTGTTCCTTGTCCAGAACCTACGTTGTAAATTTGTGTTATTGCAGAGTTAATCGGTTGTTCAATCAACTTGACACACAAATCTATAAAATCACTGATATATAGATAATCACGCACATTTTCACCATCACCCCAAATAGACAATGGCTTGTTAGCTCTCATATATTCAAAAACGGTTGATACAATGCCAAAACCCGTGCGATAAGGTTGCTCTGGTCCATAAAAGTTAGAAGGACGTAAAATAGTTGCAAAACATTGAGTTTGTTGTGCAAAAGCAATAATGAATTTCTCTAAAGCAGCTTTACCTGCTCCATAATAAGATAATGGGGTAAGGGCTGTATCTTCCTTAACCAAGTCAGTATTGGGGTTGCCATAGACCGCACCTCCTGAAGAGACATAAATTAAATGAACTTGATTATATTGTTGCAACACTTCTAAGAAACGCAGGGTAGGAAGTAAGTTGTTGCTAATTTCAAACGTAGGTTGAGAGGCTGATGAGCCGGGTGTTGAATCGCTGGCAAGATGAAACACAGTTTTGCAACGAGGCAGTAATTTGTTTAGTAATGTAATATTATCTAAAGAATCTCTGTAATATTCTATATTTGGCAGTTTTGGCAGTAAATGAGCACTTCTTGCAAGCACATAAATATCAAGATTAAAAGATTGCAAATGTTTTATTAATTGTCTGCCAACAAAACCAGTACCACCTAATATCAAGATGCCTTGTGGTTGCATATTAATTCCTTAATAATTGACGATAAGCAGTCAAATATCGTTGTGCACAATCTGCCCATGTCCCAATATTGTTTTTAACCCAATTATGTGCTTGATAAGATAGTTCTTCATTATTTTGTGGTTCAGCTAACCAATAAATGCCTGCATGAAATTCAGCCTCTGAGTTTGCTAACCAACCAGTTTTTTTATGGGTGAGCAAACTGGTATGGGCTGGCAAAGGTGAAGCTAAGACTGGTAATCCTGCTGCCATAGCTTCTAAAATAACTTGTGGGCGACCTTCATTATGTTTGCTCAAAGTTATTAATCCTGCTGCTTGTGGGAACCAATTGTCTTGTAGCTCTTTCGGGTGAGTTGCACCGTGATAATGCACCCAATTAGGAATTTTTAGCTGCTCTTGCATGGGTCCAAATAAATGCAATTCATGCTCACCTTGTTGGAAAATTGTCCCGCCCCAATCAAATAACGATCCAATTTTATTTTCAGTAACACGAGAGACAACTATCCATTTTTTTGTTTTTTGAGTTTGCCAGTTTCTTGATAGTTGATACCATTTTGCATTAATTCCAAATGGTATAGGCAAAATTTGTGATATATCGCCAAAATGTTTTTCTAACTCAAACATCATCCAATCTGCATTTGGTGCAATAATGGAACGGCGTTGTTTCAATACCTGCCGTAAAGCGTAGGACATGCCAGGTAAACGTAATAAACCTAAATCGCTACCTAAGACTGTAACTAAAACAGGTTTTTTTGTTCCCCATAATGGTAAAATATTTTGCAACCAATTAACATGGAACAGATCAATATGAGGATAACGGAAATAAACTTGCCTTAACAACCACAATAACCTAAGAGGTTTAGTTACACGCTCTAATCCTTTACCTTTACGTAGTATATGTGCAATCCCACCTTGTTCAATTAAATCTGCTAACCAATAGGATTCTTTGTCTAAACATGAGTTATTAACCGAAGCTGGAATATCACCAGGTGGTGCCCACAATGTCAAATTGATACCCTGATTGGCGGCTAAACTATACACCATATCTTTAATAAATAATCCACGCCAATCTTTTGCGTTTTGTGGGTATGAGGTAGATGTCATTAAAATTTTTAAAGGAGTTGCTGTTATTTTCATTTGAATATTATATGTCTTATAAGTTATTTGTTTTCAAACCATTAATCTCACTATCACTCAAACCAGTATATCTTTTAATCTTATCGTCTGGCTCACCATCTTTCCTGACACATGGGGATGCAGAAGGTCATTTTTATGAAGTCCTTTAAAATCTGTTGTCCCTTTGTAAATATAGTCCTCACCATGACCAAGATCAAAATAGACAATATTAATTGATATTGCCTTTTTCATTGCCCAATCAAATCTTACAAGACGATCTTTCATAATTAGCTCCTAAATTTAATGTGTTACAGCCTCCTACACCAAAAAATTCCTCAATTTCCTCCTAAAGAGCGGTCTCCACCTCAAATCCAACCACATTTC
>JADGBE010000119.1:0-937 GCA_015231615.1 Desulfamplus sp.
GCATCTCTTGAATTCCAAATCTTTTGCTTATGGCTGGAATAACTACCTGCTGATTCTGCTCCATCAAACTTAATAAAAGCTGCTCTCCCTTTGGGATTCTTGCTATATATTCAAGTTTGGATTCATCAACTGCAAGGTTATCGTCAAGCATTTCAAATGGATATTCGCACTCTTTTTGAAGATGTTTAAAAAAGTATATTGAAAGTGTTGGATTATAAATGTAATCGCTCTTTTTATAACAAAATTTATAACCATTATAATAGGTTTTCATCAACCCGACAGCCTCTCTAATTTTATTCTCTTTTTCTTCAAAGCCGCATGAGTCAACAATATTTGTTATAACCTCCTCAACTTCGCTTTGTGTAAAACCGCATAAATTATTAAATTCAGTCTCAAAATAGATATTTTCTGCAACATTATATCCGCTTGTAATATCACTCATAACAACTGGCGACACACCAGTAATAAACACTCGGTCAAACATGGTTGATGTGGTTAAAGCCTTGACAGTTTTGAAAAATGTCCGAAGGGGTCCTTGTTCATGCACTAAAGATTGATAACGATGACCATGTTCCCCAAACTCTTTATCCAGCATCTGCACTCCCATCATTACGGTATTGGCAAAGTTGTCGTATTCGTCAATCAAGAGATATATTGGATACGGAGTTGCTGCTGCTGCATTGGCAATTGAATTTAAAGACGATAGAGCATCTTGTTTGTTAATTTCAATTTCAGGCAGATCAAATCCTTTGAATTTGTAGTAAGTGCAAAACCCTTGAATACGAACATTTATGTTGTTAAACATAGATTGACGAATTTGATCAACCGTGCCAGTTGGATCAACGCACGAAAAATCAAGTTTTAGGATAAAGTAGGAGTTTCTAAGCGGCGTGGGATTTTTACCAATTGCAAGATGACCAAAAAGCTGGTCAAACTC
>JADGBE010000119.1:1016-5083 GCA_015231615.1 Desulfamplus sp.
ATGGAGAGCAAAAGAGATTTGCCAAATCTGCGGGGACGGATAAAAAGCTGAGATTTTGAACCTTCAAGAAGAGGAATTCTGTCTGTTCGGTCAATGTAAAAACAGCCCTCTTTTATCATGCCTCTAAAGTCGCTTGAGCCATAAGCAAATTTCATGATCAGCCTCCTTTTTTCAATACAACTTGCACATTTATATCTTCTTAAAACATACCCTCTCAAACCCCAAAGCAACTACCACAAACTTATGCAGCCGTAAATTGCCATATTTTTCTTCAAGATGTTTTCCATACTCGGCAACCTGCTTTTCTGCATCTTCTAACTTTACTAAAATTTCAGGTAGTTTTTCTAAATCCTCTTTACTTAACGCTTTTGCTTCTTCTCCTGTCATATTGACATCTTTTAGATGCACAAACTTAAACTCAATCAGAACATCAAAAATTTTGCCATGCCGTTTATCTGGTCTGATAATCATGGTCAAATCTGCGTATCTTCTCTCAATTTCAGGCTCTGAATCCATGATATAGAGCAGATCATTGTAAAGCAGCGTCAAAAATGCCGTTTTTACGGTCAACTCATTTGCCCAGCGATAATCACGATTTGCAAACACCTTAAAATATTTGTCTTCAACAAACTTGCACAAAGGGGCAATATTGCCTTTGCTCCACAACTGCCTTGCAGCATCTTTGCCGTTGTCTCTATCGTCCGGCATTGGCAGAAACATCTTGCAGATTCTATCAACGTAAAGCCCTTTCATTACAAGGTTTGGAACTTTTAAGATGCTTTGTAAATCATCAGTACGATCTTTAATTGTCAACACCCCAAAATAGTAGAGAAATGAGACCAAAAAAGCGTGGTCTTTTGAAGCATCATTCAGCATCTCTTGAATTCCAAATCTTTTGCTTATGGCTGGAATAACTACCTGCTGATTCTGCTCCATCAAACTTAATAAAAGCTGCTCCCCCTTTGGGATTCTTGCTATATATTCAAGTTTGGATTCATCAACTGCAAGGTTATCGTCAAGCATCTCAAATGGATATTCGCACTCTTTTTGAAATTGTTCAAAAAAGTATATTGAAAGGGTTGGATTATAAACATATTGATAATTTTTATAACAAAATCTGTAGCCATTATAATAGGTCTTCATAAGCTCTACAGCTTCCTTAACCTTACTCTTTTTGTTTTTAAACTGACATTTTTCTACAATATGTTCAATAACAGATTGAACCTCTTGCTGAGTAAAACCACATAACTCATTAAATTCATCTTTAAAATAGATATTTTTAGCAACATTATATCCGCTTGTAATATCGCTCATCACCACAGGCGACACACCAGTAATAAAAACGCGGTCAAACATGGTTGACGTGGTTAAAGCCTTGACAGTTTTGAAAAATGTCCGCAATGGACCTTGTTCATGGACTAAAGATTGATAACGCTGCTTATGGTTATCTTTGCCAAAATCTCTATCTAAAATGTGAATGCCCATCATTACTGTATTGGCAAAGTTGTCGTATTCGTCAATTAAGAGATATAATGGATATGGGGTTGCTTTAACAGATTTAGCTAAAGATTGAATAGAATATAAAGCATCATCTCTGTTAATTTGAATTATAGGAAAATCAAAACCTTTGAATTTATAATAAGTAGAGAACCCTTCAATACATACATTTATATGGTTAAAAAAAGATTGTTTTATATCATCAACCGTGCCAGTTGGATCAACGCACGAAAAATCAAGTTTAAATATAAAATAGGAGTTTCTAAAGGGCGTGGGATTTTTTCCAATTGCAAGATGACCAAAAAGCTGATCAAACTCATCTTTTTTGGAGACATCGTAATAATTTTCAAGCATGGAGAGCAAAAGAGATTTGCCAAATCTGCGAGGACGAATAAAAAGCTGAGATTCAGATTGTTCTAAAAGAGGGATTTTATCTGTTCTGTCTTGATAAAAATAGCCTTTATTAATAATCTTACTAAAATCACTCACTCCGTAACCAAATTTCATAATCAGTTTCCTTTTGCTATAAAATTGTCAGAATACAGGTTAATCAGTGATTCAGATACTTTACACGGTCTTAATTTGAGCTTTAAATTTTATCGCCCTAAGCTAAAGCTATGGGCTAATTTTTACCCAAGCCCGCTTAAGCGGGCTTCTTTGTGGTTAGCCGAGGGCTTCAGCCCCACGGCTGAAATAGGGTAGATAATATAAGTTATGATTAGCTCTCATATCGCTTTGCTGCTCTATTTTTAAGATAAATTAGTATATCTTCTTTCTTTAATATAGGCACAGTTAAATTAGGCTCTTTAAGCTCATCAAACTCTTTTAAAATCTGCTTTAATGTAAATCTATCAAGAATTTTATCTGCATACATATCCATACACTCAGTGTCGTTAGATAATAGATATGTATCAAGCATGTTAAAATATGCAAGCAAACTTCCGGGCGAGACCCTTATTGCGTGCTGTAAGTAATGTTTTGATTTAATTGTAATATTCCACCTTTCTAAAACAGACCCTCTCAAAACCCAAAGCCACTACCACAAATTTATGCAAACGCAAATTTCCAAATTTTTCTTCAAGCTGTTTTCCATACTCGGCAACCTGCTCTTCTCCATCTTCTAACTTCTCAACAACTGCTGGTATTTTAGCTAAACCTGCTTCACTCAAGGCTTTTGCCTCTTCTCCTGTCATACCTACATCTTTTAGATGGACAAATTTAAACTCAATCAGAACATCAAAAATTTTACCGTGCCGCTTGTCTGGTCTGATGATCATGGTTAAATCTGCAAACCTGCGGTCAATTTCAAGCTCAGAATCCATGATATAGAGCAGATCATTGTAGAGCAAGGTCAAAAATGCTGTTTTTACAGTCAACTCATTTGCCCAGCGATAATCTCTATTTGCAAAGACCTTGAAATACTTGTCTTCAACAAACTTGCACAAAGGGGCAATATCTCCTTTTTGATAAACTAATTCTGCAGCCCATTTACCTTCGTCTCTTTCTGCTGGGACAGGCAGAAGCATTCTGCATATCTTATCAACATAAAGACTTTTCATTACCATATTTGGAACTTTTAGAGAGGTTTTTAGGGTCTCTGTAACATCTGAAATTGTAAGCACCCCAAAATAGTAAAGAAATGATACTAAAAATATGTGGTCTTGCGATGAATCACTAAGCATATCATAAATTCCAAATCGGTCTTGAATCTCAGCAACAACAACCTCTTGATTTTTCTCCATTAAAGCTAAAAGAAGGTCTCTGCCGTTTGGAAGACGTGCAATATATTCTAATTTTGACTCATCTGCTGCAAGGTTGGTATCAAGCATTTTGCGAGGATATTCGCACTCTTTTTGGAACTGCTTAAAAAAGTATATTGAAAGTGTTGGATTATAAATGTAATCACTCTTCTTATAACAAAATTTATATCCATTATAGTAATTTTTCATTAGCTCAACAGCCTCTTTGACTTTACTCTCTTTTTCTTCAAACCCGCATGAATCAGCAATCTTTGTTATAACTTCTTCAACTTCGTTTTGTGTAAAACCGCATAAATTATTAAATTCAGGAACAAAATAGATATTTTCTGCAACATTATATCCGCTTGTAATATCGCTCATCACCACTGGCGAAACTCCAGTAATAAAAACCCTGTCAAACATGGTTGATGATGTTAATGCCTTGACTGTTTTGAAAAATGTCCGCAATGGTCCTTGTTCGTGCACTAAAGATTGATAACGCTGATTATGGTTATCCTTGCCAAAATCTCTATCTAAAATGTGAATGCCCATCATTACTGTATTTGCAAAGTTGTCGTATTCGTCAATTAAAAGGTATATTGGGTAGGGAGTTGATTTAACAGACTCAGCTAAAGATTGAAGAGAAAACAGGGCGTTATCATAATTTATAGTGATTTTTGGAATCTCAAATCCTTTATATTTATACCATCTCTCAAACCCTTCTATCGTAACATTTATGTGATCAAACATAGATTGGCGAATCTGCTCAACCGTGCCAGTTGGATCAACGCACGAAAAATCAAGTTTAAATATAAAATAGGAGTTTCTAAA
>JADGBE010000011.1 GCA_015231615.1 Desulfamplus sp.
AAGCTCTTTCAGGTTCTGGATATGCAGCCATGCTTGAAGATGCCTCTTTGAACCACACCCCAGTTGAAGGAAAGGTGTCAGGTATTATCAAAGGTGGATTTAGTGTCGATATTATGGGCAAAAGAGCATTTTGCCCAGTAAGCCAAATTGATGTTAAATATGTGGAAAAGCAAGAAGATTATCTTGGTAAAACATTAAGTTTTCTCATCACACGTTTTGCTGAAGGCGGTAAAAATATTGTGGTCTCAAGAAGAGACCTTATGAATCGTGATATACAAGAGAGCAGAGAAAACTATCTTAGCACCATTTCTGAAGGTGATATTGTTAATGGCAAGGTTACTAAAATCATGCCTTATGGTGCTTTTGTTGAACTTGCCCCGGGTGTTGAGGGAATGGTTCATATATCTGAACTTAGTTGGTCAAGAGTTGAAAAAACTAACGAAGCATTAGTTCAAGATGAGCTTGTTAATGTAAAGATACTCAAGATTGAGAAAAAAGAGGGGCAAAATAAGTATAATAGAGAGAATAAAGAGAACTCTTCTGCCCCCAAAATTTCACTATCTATTAGGCAGACCACACAAAATCCGTGGGATCGGGCAGAAGAGACTTTCTCAACTGGACAGCAGCTTACAGGAAAAGTTGTAAGGCTTGCCCCGTTTGGTGCTTTTATTGAGATTGCACCGGGTGTTGATGGGCTTGTCCATTTAAGCGAAATGAGCCACACAAAACGCGTTTTAAAAGCTGATGATGTACTTCGGCAAGGAGAGATGGTTCAGGTAGTTGTTAAAGAGGTTGATCTTAAAAATAAGCGAATATCTTTAAGTATAAAAGATACTCATGGTGATCCGTGGAGTGGTGCTGAGTTAAAATATCCTGCTGGAAAAGTTGTTGAAGGAAAAGTTGAAAAAAGAGAAAAGTTTGGTCTGTTTATCAATCTTGAAGCGGGTATTACAGGTCTTCTTCCAAATTCTGTTATAGCAAAATCTTCAGAACCTTCAAACTACGACAAACTAAAACCCGGGGATATGGTTAATGTTATGGTATCTGAGATAAATGAGGAAGGTCGAAGAGTTAGCCTTGCACCACCTGATGCTAAAGAGAGCAATGATTGGAAGCAGTTTGCAGAAAATGAAAATAAGAGCCAGAGTATTGGAAGTATGGGTGCATTACTTATGGAAGCTATGAATAAAAAATAAATAGTAATTTAAAGTCTCAAAACATCTCTTTTATTTCAGGACTGTAAAAGAGTTATACTGTTTAATGTCATAAATTGAGGTTTGCTAACAAAAGGTTCAACCGTAGAGACGCACGGCCGTGCGTCTCTACTTAAATATAAAAAGCTGAATTTATGCCGATTAGAGTATAAGTTTAAGACAAATGTCAACAGAACCTAATCAAGAAGCCCTCCACCTCTTCTTCCTCCTGAAAAGCTCCTTCCTATAAACCACCCTGCTATTAAAACACCAGCCCCAGCACAAAACCATTTGATCATTGCTGTTTTTAGGAGATCATCATCAGGTATCGTAACAATATCTTTCATATCTTGTGTTGAGAAGAGGGAAATATCTTCATTGTCAGAATCTTTATTTTCAGATTCTTCATTTTTGGAACTATCTTGATCTTTTTCAAAGCTACTTTCATCTTCTTTAGAGCTACTTTGTTCAACTGTTATCTTGCTTTGGTCAGCTTTAAAACCACGCAACTGAGCTTCAAGAAGTCTATTTTTTTCAAGCTGATTGTTTAAAGCAGCTTCAAGGGATTGTATTTTGATTAAACATTCTGATGCTTTAATATTTTCTAAATTGCTGCTTAAAGGAGTAGTCTGATTTAGAGGCTCAACACCTTGACCCGCAATTTGACTTTTTTCAACATTAGGGTCTTTACCCTCAAGCTGTGCTATTCTTTTGTTTAACTGTTCGATAATCAACGCTTTAGGTAGCTCTTTTGTAATATATTGACTCTCAACCCAGCCTAAATCGCCTTCTTCTGTTTTAACTTTCAAAAATCTCTCTGTAGTCTCAACTATCTCAACTTGCGTATTACTTCTCAATGTTTTGATGGTGCTGTATTGTCTGCCCGGTCCCTCTTTAAGGCTTAAAATAAGCATATCAGAGATATATCCTGTCTCTGCAAATGCAGAAGGAATTGCTGTTAATACTGTTAATGAGAAGCATATTAAAGCTGATAATATATAAATAACGTAGTGTTTCTGGATTGTTTTCATTGTTATTTTCCTATCTTGTTATGATTCAATGAATCGCTATCTCTTTATAAAGCCAATAGTAGAGGAGATTAACTAATTTATCTATGAATTACCTCTGCGTTCTATATTTAATACATAAATAACATCAAATATTTGATTTTTCGCTTTAATAGCAGCCCTTCAAAAAATTTACAATACCAAAAAAGACCTTGCAAAGCTGTTTAAGTAAGTGTATCCACCTGCCATGATGAAACTTTTACACGAACGCGAAGAGATTATAAAATACTCACTTAAAATGGTCAAATCAGCTCTTACAACAGGCTCTGGTGGAAACTTGAGTATCTTTAATAGAAGTGAAGGGTTAATAGCTATAACACCAAGTGGAATTGAATACCACGAGCTTACCCCTAACGATATTCTTTTACTGGATATTGATGGAAATATTATTTCATCTTCTAACTCTACACTTTTAAACTCTAACTTGCAGGATGCAAATTTCAACCTAAAACCTTCAAGCGAAGTTGGATTTCACCTTGCTCTTTATCGTAAAAGATCAGATATAAATGCTGTAGTTCACACCCACTCACCTTATGCTACAACGTTTGCTTGCCTCAATAGAGAGATCATGCCTGTTCACTATCTTGTGGCTTTTGCAGGAAAAAAAGTGCCAGTTGCCCCCTATGCCACTTTTGGGACAAGAGAGCTTGCAGACAACATCGCTTCCACAATTGATGATTACAACGCTATCCTTCTTGCCAATCATGGTTTAGTAGCAGTTGGCAAAACTATGCAAAATGCCTTTAATACTGCCGAAGAGATTGAGTTTGTGGCAAGAATCTGTTATCAAACAGAGTGTATAGGAAAACCAATTATCCTTTCTGATGATGAGATGGATAAAGTTATTGAGAAGTTCAAGGATTATGGTTCAAAAGAGAAAAGTTAATTTTGATAATCTGATAAAATGCAAATTTATTAAATCAGAAATTTAAGATTATTGTAGTTAAGGAAAAGATAATATGTTCAAGGATAAATATTGCAACTTAGCTATTAAAAATATCTATAATGGTCTTGTTGAAGGGCTTTCAAACTTTTCTCAGCAAAGTAGGGTGGCATTGATATATGCTCTTTATCCTTCTGATCCAATACATATTTACGATCCTAATAAACTTCTTAAAGGGCATGAACTAAGACTTAAAGAGATATACTTTGATGATGGCTCTTGGAAAGAGAGCATAATTAATAAGATAAAAAAACAACCTCAAGGACATTTTATTACCCATGGAACTCTTCAGCTTGCTGGCACTATATCTTTTGGAGGCAGTTCAAGCTCATTTTTTTACCAAATGTGGTTTACAGACCACCACCCTAATATGTGTTCAATCTCACCTACAGAACGATGGCTTGAACATGCGGGTTGGCTGATGTCTCAGAATTTTTCAGAGGAGAATATGTCTATGGAGAATTCAGGATACGTTCTACAAAGCTACGCTATCAATGCGATTGAAGATTACATTGTTGATGTAAGAAACAAGATTCTTGGCATTGATTCAAAGATGTTGATTAAACCAATACTTGATATGATTCTTAGACTCTCTAAAACAAAAGAAGAGGGTTATTGGCCCAGAGGACGTCTTGTTTTTGTTGATCCAGAGTTTGTACCAGAACTTCATTTTCTTGCAAAGATTCATAGACTTGAACGTCCATTTACAAGCAATATCAAGCATGTAAGAAAATTGATGCTTGCTGTAGAGTATTCCAATAGGATATTGGTATCTGACGCTAAAAGAATCATTGGTATATCTGACTCCCCAGTCCCAAATTATGCGGTCTCAGCATTTTTCAATGGAGATTATGGGTTTGTTGAGCTTGCTGGGCAACCGATATGCAGCTTTTTTGATGGGGCATTTCACTCTACAACAAGGCGGGCAAAACTTGTTGAGCTTGAAGAGATGTTATTGGACTGTAAACAAGATGCTATAAGCTGCAATGAGCTTTTTCAAGTTGTCTCTAAACTTGTTCACACAGCACAGAATAAAAGGCATGGGGCTACACTTGTCTTAAATCTTACTGATAACCCTGTGGTGTTGTCAGGGCATATACTTGAACCGCCGCTTGATCTGCGTAAAGAGGAGTATTTTAACCTTGCCTCTTCTTTAATTAAAATTGACGGGGCATTACACATAATGTCTAACTGTGATCTTATAGGGTTTGGCTGTCTTTTAGATGGTAAATCTATACCATCAGAAAATATAGGACGGGGGGCAAGATATAATTCAGCTCTAAGATTTACAGCAGAACATGAAGATGTAATTGTTGTGGTTGTATCGTCAGATAGACCTGTTTCGATTATTTGTCGTGGCATAGAGATAACTAACAGATATGACTCTGATCCCATTAAAGAGTATCTATATCAACCAGAAACACTTAAAGAGTATTTGAATATAAAGGATTATTAAAATGACACACCATGAAGAACATAACCATTCACACGGTTCAGAAAGCCATTCGCATCACCATTCAGATGGCTTAGATAGCCACAGTCACGCTCATAACGACTCACACGGCTCATGTAAACACTCTCATAACAATTCTCATGGCTCAGATAGCCATTCGCATCACCATCATCACTCAGAAGAAGAGCTATCTTTGGCTCAAAAATTTTCTATGCTACTTAAACACTGGATTGACCACAACAATAGTCATAAGGAGAGCTATATTTCATGGGCTAATAAGGCTGATTTTGACAATTCAGGGAAAACCAATCTTTCAGAAGCTGCTAAACTTCTAAGGCAAACAGCAGAACTATCTGACAAAATAACAGAACATCTTGAAAATGCACTAAAATCTATAAAAAACTAAATATGCTGAGATTTAATAAAATTGGGACTGTAAATAGTTCCGTGCTATGTCAGAAACTATGTCAGAAATTCTATTTGACTACTCATCTGGGTAAGAAATGAAGTCAATACCTCCAGCAAAGCTGGAGGCTTGAAAGATGGAACCGCTCAAAGCGGTTATTATGTTAGCCGCTCACGAGCGGCTTTGTGAATGCCTAAGAGGCATATTTATTCCCATAATTTTAGTTGCTCAAGACGTTTGTCTTCCTCTTCGTGATGCCGAATATATTCTCTTATCACATTCTCGTCTCTTCCAACTGTGTTGACGTAATAGCCTCTCGCCCAAAAATGCTGACCTGTAAAATTTTGCCTTCTTCCAAAAAAAGTCCGGGCTATATGGATAGCACTCTTACCCTTTATGAAACCTACAATTTGAGATACTGCATACTTCGGCGGTATTGATATCATCATATGAACGTGATCCGGAAGTAGATGACCTTCTTCTATTATACATTCTTTCTGTTCTGCTAATGACCTAAATACAGAACCCAGCTCTTTTCTCAATTCAGCGTAAAGAGCTTTTCTTCGATATTTTGGGATAAATACAACATGATATTTGCAATCCCATTTAGTATGGTTTAAAGTAACTATATGTTCCATGAGAACTCCTTTTTTATTGAACTTTGGCGGTTCATATAAGGAGTTCTCTTTTATATTCCCGTATATGTCAAACTTTAGGAGTCCTCCGGCAGAGCCGGAGGTTTACTCATGATAATTAAAACACAAAATTTTTATTATTAAAAGAGATAATATATGGTGTGAGCCCAGTGCCAAACAAAGCTGTTTTCTGAAAACCTTGAGAAAGTGTTTATAGAGGCAGTAAATACTAAAGATATCTAATAAAATACGGCGTAAAAATTCCTATCCCCGCCGCATGCTGCGGGGTATTAGACTCACAGCTACACAAGAAACAATTTACAGAACCCCTATTTACCTATTTTTTGTCTTATTTTATAGATTGCCTTCTTAAAAAAGCCTTCAGGCTCTTTTGATTCTGCTGCTGACATTGCATAAATTCTCTTTGTCAATTCTAATACAGGAGCTAAGGCATCTTTTGAACTTGTAAAAATTTCGTTTCTTTGCTCTTCAATCTGCTTAATACCACTCTCTTGATTAACTTTATACGATACATAGAGAGCTTCAACTTTTTTTTCTAATTTTTCATAGGTTTGCTTAAGTTTTGTTTTCTCTTTTTCGATTATTTTTATCTCTTTTTCCGCAATTTTTATCTGATCTGGAAACTGTTTACCAAGCTCATTTAGTCGTTTAACCTCATTTTCAAGAGCAATAACACTGTCATTAAAAATTATAGTTGAATCATAAAACTCTGGAAGTAGATCAAATGAAAATCGTACCACCTCTTCAGCAAGTATAATGTTTGGAAGCTCTTTTTTTGCATACTCTCGTTTCACTCCTTGAGTATTTTTTGGAATAAAATATATTTTATAGACAACAAAAGCAGCAACTCCAACTGATATAAAAACAAGCATAATAAAGAGAAGTTTTTTAGAAAAAAATTTTCTCTTTTTCTTTTCAATTGGTTGAAAGAGGTTATCTGTAACAGATACAACTTCTTTGTTATCACCTCTCTTTTTACCCCCCTTTGCCTTACCTTTAGTTTTATCTTCAACAGGTGGTGTTTCTACGGGAGGAGGAGATTCTTCTTTTTTCTTTTTTCCAAACATAATTCTTATATAATTAATAAAATAGTTGTTTATTCATAACATTTATGTGGTGATAGACAAAAAAACTTGATTTGAAAAGATTTATGGGAGGTATTGTTTTTCTTCTAAAAAAGGCTTGCCTGAACACTTTGATTTTGGAATACTAAACCAAGAATAAATTTAGTTTGATACTCTATATACTCCTCAATTGAGAAATATTTTGAAAGATACCATCTCCTAAAAGCCCACATCTGACCAAGCACAGAGATATTATGACCAACAAGAGATGCTGTCTTATGGTCTATTTCTGGTATATCTCCTTTACCTGAAAGTCGCATGAGAGCATTTATAAAGATGTCTGTTATTCTAAGTTCATTTTCAAGAGCCTTTATTTGCCACTGTTTAGGAAGAAATTGACTTACTTGATACATCAAAAGAATATGATCATTCATTTGATCGCACACATTAAAATATTCATTAATCACCTCAGCAAGTGTTGATCTTCCATTTTCTGTGCCACAAGAGAGAGCTTCTTCAACTGCCCTCTGAACCTCTCCATGTATTGCCTCGCAGACAAGATATAAAACATCTTCTTTACACCTTACATATTCATACAAAGAGCCTATTGAAAATCCTACAGCTTTTGCAATCATACGAGTGGTTGTTTTATGGTAGCCATGCTCTACAAAAAGATGGACTGTTGCATCAACTATCTGTCTTCTTCGCTCTTTTACAAGTTCAGGATTCTTAATCTGTGTTGGAACAGTGTCATTATTTAGATTGGGATTTATTTTATTCATCTTTTTTAAATCTCATATCAAACTTCAATTATTTTGTATGGGGTTTAGAAACGCTCTTTTAACTAAAATTCACTATAACAACTTAGGAAGAGTTAGGTTGAGATTGCTTGTGGTTTAAGCCATGTTGGTAAAAGCTCGTAAACCTCAAGCGGAGTTTTGATACTACGCAAACTATCTGCTTTAAGCTCATCTGGAATATCATTAGAGGCAAGATCAAGTGGCGGTGGAGAGCTACCTGCTGATAGGGTTTTACCCGTTGAATCTGTAAATGGCAAAACCAAAGGACCATTACTCTCAAGAACATACGCCAATTGACCACTCTTGAGATAAATTACACTACCTGTCGGATAAATTCCAATACTCTTAACAAAGGCATGGAGAACAAACTGGAGCATTTTATCTTTTTTAGCATACTTGCGAAAAATATCAGTAACAACATTTATAGGGTTAAAAGCCTCTCTATAAGAGGTTCTTGAGGTCATGGCATCATACATATCTGCAAGTTTGCATATTTTTACGCTTAGTTGAATCTCATCTGAATGGATATTTTCAGGATAGCATTGCTTTTCACCTTCATATATACTCGCATGGTGAAGTCCAACAATATTTTTGACAGTTCTGTTTTTTAGACGATTCTTTTCAAGTATCTGAATCCCAAGACCGTAGGAGTGCTTTTTTATCATGCCAAACTCCATATCTGTCAATTTACTCTTTTTATTAAGAACACTATCTGGAATAAGAATCTTTCCAATATCATGGAGAAAGAAGCCTGTTGAAATATCAAGTATATCATCTTTAAGATAATATGAATAAGAGCCAGAAGGCATAGTGTTAGCAGATGTCAAAATCTCATCTCCTGAACCTACATACAGATCAAGATGTTTATTGACCATATTACTGAAATTTATATTAAAGCGATTTAATATTGCTGTGCCGATTGCACAAACATTCACAGCGTGGCTGTAGAGAAAATTGTCGTAATTTAGTATCTCTTTTGTAAGGTAGGAGAATGGATTTTCGGCTGTATTCAAGAATGCTACTAATTCAGCTACATGGTTCTCAACACCACCATAATCAAACTCTCCTCTTGATTTTTTTATCTCATCAAGTGTCTTTTTTACACCTTGCTTTGCAAGCTCATATTTCTGGGCAGCAACTACTTTAATCTCTTCAATTGCTTTAAGGCGTTTTTCAATATCTCCAGAAGGTGTTAAGATTTTGCTATTTTTGCTTTTTTTAAGCTCTCTGTCTGCTTTTACGGCACTGCTTTTTTGTTGTATATTTAAGCTGTTGCTCTTTTGAGTAGTTACTCCGTCATCATCTATTTTAAGATAATTTCCATCACGATCCCAAACTCCACCATAATTCTCAGGATTAAGTGGAAGGTTTCTGACACCTTGTTCTCTAATAATTTCAAGAATTTTGACTCTGGTTACTAAAACATCTTTTTCAAGTAGAAGTACTCCCTTAGCATTATAAACATCAATACCAGTCTTAACCTTACCTCCTTGGGCTACGATTGCTATAAGATTATCAATACTTATCTTTGCTTGTACCATAATTAACCTTTATAATACTCCAAAATGCAATTGCCAAAATGAAAGTGTAAGCTCAATAAACTCTGCGACCTCAAGGGTTTCTGCCCTTCTTTCAGGATCAATGCGAGCAAGCTCTAACCCCTTTTCAGTAATAGATTTATCTATTTTAAGTTCTGAACTGGAAATCGCGTTTCTCAAGGTCTTTCTTCTTTTAGAAAAAGCAGCTTTTATTACTTGAAATAGTAAACGCTCTTGTTCAGGTGATAAGTTATAAGAGTCTGAATATAAAGTTGAAACTGATTTAGAGAGATTAGAGTCGTTGTTTTGAAAAAAATTTACCTCAATAACCCTTGATTCAACATTTGGTTTTGGAAAAAAAAGGTTTGCCCCAACATCAGTAAGAGTTCTTACTCTTGAACAATACTGCATAATTGCTGATAGCCGCCCATAATCTTTTCCTCCGGGCGGTGAACATATCCTCTCTGCAAGCTCTTTTTGAAACATAAGTATGGCTCTTGAGATTAATGTTCGTTTTTCAGCAAGCATTAGAAGAACTTGAGAAGATATATTGTAAGGTAAATTGCCAATTACCAGAATCTTTGGTTCTGTTTTGCAACTTATAACGCTTTCGCCCCCATTGCTAAAATTGCTCTTTACAACTTCTTTTGCAATACTTTCAATGTCAACCTTAAAAATATCTTTGTGAATCAGTTCAACATTATCAACAGACGCTTCTGACAACTCATTTTTAAGTAGTTCTATTAACCTATCATCTTTTTCAACAGCATAAACTTTAGCCGCATGTTTTGCTGCATGAACAGTTATTGCACCAAGTCCAGCACCAATTTCAAGCACTACATCATCTTTTGAAATTTGTGCAAGATTTACAATTCTTGATGCTGCCCTTGTATCCGCAAGAAAATTCTGTCCAAGCTCTTTTCTCGCAAAAAGATTCGATGATTTAAGAAGTGTTCCTGGATATGTCATATTTTCCTTAAATTATTAGTTCCTGTAAATAATTCCGTGCTGTCTGCAAGAGTCTTTTAAGTATCTATATTTGGCTCTTTTGTAGATTATACTGGCTTAAAAACAGATTAATATCCATGCTTTATCGGAATAATATTATACTATATATAATTATTATACCATAATATCTGCTAACCAGATAAGAAATCAAATATAATTGCCAACACAGCACAGAATTATTTACAGTAAGATTAGTTTATAAATCATCAATGGTCAATATCTCAATGGCGTGATAAGCGGGCGTTTCGTATGGGTGAACTCTTATAAGCTCACTTAGAACCTCTTTGATAAGGTTATTATCACATACCATCTCAACTTTTAATTCAGGTATCTGTTCAATTTTATCTTGCGTGCCTGCAAATGGAGAGCTACCTTTTAATGGTCTAAATTGACCAACTCCTTTTGTATGCCATGCACATGAGTCATAATTTCCAATCTTACCAGCTCCTTTGCTAAAAAGAGCTGATGTAACCTCTTTAAAATGGCTATCTGGAACATAGAAAGATATAAGGTACATTATGCTTCACTCCATTGAAAGTATATTTAAGACCATAGCAAATACTATACTCTAAAACCTCTTACTACAAACTTTATTATATCTTCAATAAACTATTATTTACTCTTCTTTATTTCCATCAAGTCCAAGCCATCAATAGTCTCTTCTATCTGCCATAAGTACCGATAACATATTATTTTTAAACCAACATGGTAATTGATAGCGGCTATATTGTTCCCTGATTCTTCTGTAATCTTTCTCAAAAGTGCATTATGAAAATAAGTTGAGTTTTGCATATATAAAAGCTAAATGTATTATTATTTGAATTATAGACCTTAAAAGATTTAATACCCTAAATAAGATTTATAAACCTGAGAGATTTTAAAAAGGAATAGCGAAGAATGCTCAGAATTGAACATACTCCAAAGTATATAAGAAAAATAATTAACAAAAAGATTAGTAGGGAAGCTCTTAACAGGTTTAGAAACTCTTTTAATTTTCACCAGCAGCTTGGCAGCGACTACCTTCTATCGCCTGTATCAATAAATGAAGATAAAAATGAGATGATAATGGAATTTGAACCATTTGATGCTATATCGCTTTCAGATGTTGTTTTCCTTAAAAATCTCACCATTGAGGAGAAACTTGATATAGCAATAAAGATTACAAGCTCTCTCGCATTTCTTCACCACCATAAAATTATCTATAACGAAGTTTGTCCAAGGGTGTTTCTATACAACCAAAAGAGTGGAGAGATAAAGTTTTCAGGTCTTGAACGGGCTGTCCCTTTTGGAGATAAGCAAAATAGCTGGGACTACTCTCGACTTGAAGTAGAGAGAGCCTGCTGTATTGCCCCTGAGCAGAGCGGTAGAGTTGAAGATGGAGTTGATCTTCGCTCTGATCTCTATTCACTGGGCATCACCCTATATTTTATATTTAGTAGTGGCAGATACCCATTTGAGAATAGCGATGTAATGGCTTTGATACATGCCCACATTGCCCAGATTCCCCCTTCGCTTCAAGATGTTGTAAACGGTTCTTCTTATTCTAATGCTTCTTACAAGCCAGATAGTGATCGTTCTATTGAGATGTCTGATAGGGCAAATTTTCCTCTCATGTTAAGCAAAATTGTCAACAAACTTCTCCAAAAAAACAAAACAGAACGTTATCAAAGCTGTGAAGGAGTTCTTGCTGATTTAAAACAGTGTCGCCACGCACTTAAAAATATAGGTGATATTCCTGAGTTTCCTGTTGGAATGTATGATTACACAGCTCATTTGACTCTATCTAAAGATTTTTTTGCTAGAGAAAAGGAACGTGAGACACTTATTGAAATATTTGCATCTTTAAAAGATCATGGCAGGCAAGAGCTTGTTTTTATTACTGGATATGCAGGAGTTGGCAAATCAGTATTAGTGCAAAATTTTAAAGAACATATTGATACTGAGGGGGCTTTTTTTATTCGAGGAAAGTTTGAGCAGCTAAAAAGCTCTGTACCTTATCATGGGTTTATGCAGGCTTTAGAGAATATGGTTGAACAGATACTTTTCAAAGATGATGTTTATGTTCAATGGGTTAAATCAAGACTTCTTCAAAGTGTTGGAACAAATATCGCCATTATTTGCGACTTTATCCCAAAACTCTCAATAATTGTTGGTGAGATGCCAACACCTCCACAACTTCCGCTAACAGAGACTAAAAACCGATTTAACTTAACCTTTCTATCTTTTGTTAAGACAATATGCTCATTTGGTCAAAATATAGTCCTATTCTTAGATGATTTACAATGGGCAGATGCTGCTGCTTTGAACCTTATTAAAAATATTTTGGAAGATGGTCAAATACGCCATCTTATGATGATTTTGGTCTATCGCAATAATGAGATCAACATGACCCATCCTCTCTCTTTGATGATGAAAGAGCTGCATGAGTTTCACATAATTGATCTCAAACCATTCTCTTTAGAACATATTAACTCTTTGATTGCTGCAACACTTAACTCATCTAATGATATAACTTATACACTTCCTCTTGCCCGGGCAGTAATGGCAAAAACTCGTGGCAACCCATTTTTTACACGTGAGTTTTTAAAAAATCTACATCACCAGAAACTCCTCTATTTTGACCATAAAGAGGGTCAGTGGATATGGAATCTTGATGAGATAAAGTCTCAAAATATAAGTGATAATGTAGTTGAACTTGTTCTTGAAAGGTTAAAGCATCTTCCAAGAGAGTGTGCCAGACTTTTATGCTTTGCATCGTGTATTGGTAATGTATTTGGGGATATAGAGATGAAAGGGATTTTTAATGAACCCCGTGAAACTCTCCACGATCGACTATATCCAGCAATTGAAGCAGAGCTTATTTTTGAGGCTTCTTCAAGAGATAACAGTGAGTTAAGTTGCTACTGTTTTTCACATGACAGGATTCAACAAGCTGCCTCAATGCTATTTACTGGCGATGAGATTGCACAGGCACATTTTAGAATCGGAACATGGTATGCGGCTATTGTTAAACAAGGTGATACTCTTGAAAATACATTTAAAATTGTTGATCATCTTAACCGGGCAATTGATCTTATAAATGACGATGAAACAAGGATACAGCTTGCACATGATAATTATAAAGCTGCTCTTCAAGCAAAATCCTCTACAGCATACAACATCGCTATTTTATATTTAGAAAAAACCTTATACCTTCTTGGAAATGATAATTTTTCTTCTAATAATCACACTCTTAATGATGAACAGAATCAGAATCAAATTTATAGTATAAATAGACTATTATTTGAGAGATGGTCATCTGAAGATAGGATTGCTAAAGAACCTTTGCTTTATATTGAAAGCATTATTGAACTTGCAGAGTTGAAATATCTAACCTTTGATTTTGCAGGAGGTGATGATATTTATGGAAAAACTATGGAGCTTATTACTTCATGGGGATACCAATCTGAATCTATAAAGAGTCGATACTTACCATTAAAGGTAAAACTTCATCAGATACTTATACACTCTTGGATATCTCTTAACAGAATGGAGGCAGCTCTATCAAAAGGTGTAGAGGTTTTAAAGGAGCTTGGCATAGAGCTACCTGTAGAAGATAACCCCTTTGTATATTACCCTGCTCTTGAAAAGATGTACGATACATCAAATGTGTCAGCTCTTCTTGAGCTTCCCTTAATGGTTGATGAGTTGTCCCTTCTCGCACTTGATATTATCAACACCATAATGTCTCCTGCATATATGGTTTCACCTAAATATTATCCAAAAATCTGTTATGTTGCTGTAAAACTTTGTATTGAAAAGGGAAATTGTGCAGCAGCAACGCAAGTATATGCTTTTCATAGCCTTCTTCTTTGTGGAGTTATGTTAAGATACAAAGAGGGTAGAGATTTTGCAAAACTTGCCCAAACCCTTGCAAATCGTCTTGATCCTAAAGCCTATATGACAAGAGTTGAGATGATTGCAAATGCCTGTGTTGCCCATTGGAATGCTCCAATTGAAGAGACCCTTGCCCCGCTTAAAAATGCAGCAACAACTGGATTGGAGTATGGAGATATTGAACATGCTTGTTACTCTGCTATGTATTATTGCCTATACTCATTTCTCAGAGGGAACCCTTTGGATGATGTAAAGAGAGATTGTGCCTACTATTACGATAGAACTTATGAGCTTGGACAGCAGTTTCAAACTGTTTATATTGATATATGGCAGCAGTGTGTTCATAATCTTATGGTTATATCGCCTGATCCACTACTATTTTACGGTAGTGCTGAAAAAGATAAGGCACTTCTTGATACTTTGACAGAAGCAAATAATATCTCGTCTCTATACTCTTTTTTTCTTAGCAAGGCTATTCTTGCTGTTTTTTTTAATCTTCCCAAACAGGCTCTTGAGCTTATACAAGAGGCAAGCAACTATAAAATGGGGGTTGCAAGTCTCTACCATGAGCGAGAGTATCACATTTATGAATCTGTTATTTTCTATCTTAACCTTCAATCAGTAAACAAGACAGTTGATGGAGAAGTTGATGGTCTAAATGATAAAGAGCTTGATGGATTGATTGATGTGCCACTTGTGCTTGATATTCTTGAGAATAACTACCAATATTTTGAGAAACTCTCCCATACAGCATTAGATAACAACCTTTGCTGTATGCACCTTATTGATGCCTTAATAAAAGGCTTAAATGATGATCCAGATAGATGGAATGCTCTAAAGCGTGCAATGGCAAGTGCGGAAGATGCGGGTTTCACACATCTTGCCGCAATAGCTTTTGACCTTGGAGTAAGATATTTATACAACCTTGGACAAAAAGATTTTGCGGCGTTTTATGCAAGAAAAGCTATTAATACTCTACAAGCATGGGGGGCAACTGCTGTTGGATATAATTTTGTAAGTCGTTATCCAGATTGCCTTATTTTGGATATAGATACATCTAATATTCTTGATAAGGCAACCAATATAATTAGAGACAAAAACCCACTTGTTTCTGTTTTAGGAGAGCAACATATAGATGGAGTTAATTTAAGAACAACTACCCCTTCTCCTATTTCTGATGTGAACCTGACATTGACAAATGTTGATAGAACCCTTGCAAGTGTTAGTAGTTTTGATCTTGCCTCAGTTCTTAAAGCATCACATGCAATTGCAGAAGAGAGAACTCTTGAGACCTTGCTTGGAAAAATTATGGACATTATAAATCAAAATTCAGGGTCTCAGCGTGGTATTCTTCTCTTAAAAAAGGGGAATAAACTTACTATTGAAGCTCAAAGTGGAGTTGGAGAGAGAATAATTGATAACAGCTATCCTGAATCTGTAGTTAATTATGTTCAACATACACTATCACCTCGTATGTTAAATATGCCATCGGCTAATAAAGAGTTTGCCAGAGACCCATATATTGCAAGGGTTAATCCTCAATCTTTGCTCTCTTTACCAATTGTCTATAAAGGTGAACTTCTTGGGATTTTATATTTAGAAAACAGAAATAGCCAAAATGTCTATTCAGACGAGCGTATTGAAATCTTAAAACTTCTATCCAATCAGGCTGCTATCTCAATTGTTCATGCCAGACTCTATCAACAAGTAGTTGATCACGCCTCACTCTTAGAAAAAAGGGTAGAAGAAAGAACTGCGGAACTTAATCGTTCTAACGAGGTATTACAGAAAACACTTGATGATCTTCATGCTGCCCAAGCACATTTAGTTCAACAAGAGAAGATGGCGGCATTAGGTCAACTTATTGCAGGTGTTGCCCACGAGATAAATACTCCACTTGGTGCTATAAACACAAGTGCTGGCAATATTACGAGAGCCATTAGTAATAGTTTAAGCCAATTCCCTTTAATATATCGTATATTATCCTCTACACAAGAGAGCCTCTTTAATGAACTTATAAAGCAGATAGAGAACAATCGCCAGCTACTTACAAGCAGAGAGGAGCGACAAATTGCCCGTAGAATGGCACAAGAGTTAAGTGATGCAGGTATCCAAAATAGCAGAGAGGTGGCATCTTTATTTGTCCAATTAAGAATTTATGACAATCCTCTTAGATTCAAGCCATTGATAGAACATGAACAGAGTAGCTTTATTTTTAATATGGCTTACCATATTGCCACTATTGTCTCTCATAGTAGAAATATCCATACAGCAGTAGAACGAGCATCTAAAATAGTATTTGCCCTAAAATCATTTACCCATTTTGATAGCCATGGAGTAAAAATTGAGGCAGACATTAAAGATGGTTTAGAATCTGTATTGACAATTTATCATAATCACATTAAGCATGGAATAGAGTTGATTCGCGATTATAATGAGATACCCAAAATACTATGTTACCCTGATGAATTGAATCAAGTCTGGATAAACCTTATTCACAATGCACTTCAGGCAATGGGCTATAAGGGAACCTTAACCGTGGGCATTAGAATCAATGATCTCCATACCCATCTTGTAGAAAAAGAGTATCAAGTTCTTCTTAAAGAAGAACCTAAATCTATTTTGGTTACCATTCAAGATACAGGTTGCGGTATTCCCAACGATATTCAACACAGGATTTTTGAGCCTTTTTTCACAACTAAACCTGCTGGCGAAGGGAGCGGTCTTGGTCTTGATATTGTCAGAAGGATTGTAGAAAAACATGGAGGCACAATTAACATTGACTCCAAAGAGCATGAAGGAACTATTTGTAAAGTATCAATTCCAATGGTTTAATTCTATACGGTCTTAGTTTGAGCTTTTAATATTATTTGTCGCCCTAAGCTAAAGCTATGGGCTAACTTATCAAAGTCCTCTTAAGAGGACTTACAGATTTCACTTTTCAGCCGATGGCTTGCACCTGTTGAAAAGTTTGATAATAACCAAATTTATGACCGTTATTTTAGAGTTATCCGTCAATAGGAGAAAAAATGAACAAAAAAGGCGTTATTCTTTTTGTAGATGATGAAAATACAGTGTTAAATTCACTCAGAACTCTTCTGCACCAGAGATTTGAAGGGAAAATAATGATTGAGATTGCAGAGAGTGGTGAAGAAGCTCTTGAGATAATTGATGAAATTATAGATGAGGGTTTAGAGCTTCAAGCATTGGTAGCAGATTACATTATGCCGGGCATGAAAGGCGATGAGCTATTAGTAAATGTCCATGAACGGTTGCCAGATGTGCGTAAAATACTACTTACAGGACAAAGCGATTTAGCAGGTGTTAAAAGAGCAATAAATGATGCCTCTCTTTATCGTTTTATAGAAAAGCCTTGGTTAGATGATGATCTGCTTCTAACTGTCCAAAGTGCATTACAAGCCTATCGCCAAGATCAGGAGATTGCACGAAAAAATCAGGAACTATCTCTTGTAAATGAAGAGCTAAAAAGGTTGAATGAAGAGCTTATGACAATGAATGAAGAGCTTGAAAATATTGTCAATCAGCGAACTCAGGAACTTAGGGATAAAAATGGTCAACTTGAAATTCTTGCCATAACAGATCGTTTAACAGGTATCAGCAACCGTTTAAAACTTGATGAGGTATTTGAAAATGAACGAATCCGATCAGAACGTTATGAATTTGAGTTCTCAGTGATTCTTATGGATATTGACTACTTCAAAAGGGTTAATGACACTCACGGACATCAGGTTGGAGATTCGGTACTTGTGGAGATGGCAGATCTTCTGAAGCAGAATCTTAGAAAAGTGGATATGCCGGGTAGATGGGGGGGGGAGGAGTTTTTGATTATCTGCCCTGAAATCAATGGAGAGCATGGATGTCATACAGCGGAAAGACTTCGTATAGCCATTGACTCTTTTAATTTTTCTGTAGTTGGTAAAGTTACGGCAAGTTTTGGTGTTACTGCATACCAGAAGGGAGATGATGTAAAGACTATGATGGCCCGTGCTGATGCTGCCTTGTATCGTGCAAAAGAGAAAGGACGAAATAGGGTTGAGTTCATATTATGATAAAGACCATGATTATCTGTCCCTGATTGCATCTAAATCTATTTCAAGGTCAACTTTTCCGTAATATTTTTTTAGCTCTTTTATTTTTTCTTTATGTATTAAATCTGCTTTACTTGAATTAAACACTTTCCATAAATAAAGTGGCTTCAATTGTGTGTTGAATGGAATCAATCATATACAATAAATTCTCTTTTGGCTCATTATGAACAATTTTTTCTTTTAAGGCTTCCAGCATTTCAGAGATAACACGCTCTAATCTTGCTTCATGATACGCTTTGTCAAACTCGGGATCATTCATTTGTATTTTAAATAATTCTTGATAGTTAGTCATAATAGTCTCCTTATCTTCAACGCAGATTTCAAGTCTTCTTTTCACAGATTTTCTTTAATTGTGGCATTCTGGTTTTTCAGTTCAACAAAGTAATTAATTGTTTCAAAAACTTTTGCTCGTTCTTGAACTGGTAAACTCAATACAAATTCCTCAAACGGCTTTTTTCCGTTATCCAATTCAACATATTCTACAATATAATTCATTAGATAAAACTCTTATATTTAAAATCTGAATTATTGTTTTTTATTTTTTTGTTAATGCTTTGGCTTTTCGCATCTGCTTTATTTTAAATTTGTCTTTAAGTGGCTGAAAAATGCCGCTTAAAACTTCACTCAAATATGCAACACCTTTACGTCCATTATTAAAAGAGACCTCTATCTTGTAGTCATTAAAATATCTTGCGGTTTTAACGTGCATTATCATAAATCAAAATTTAAGGTTTTTATAGAAAATTTGCTTTAATCACTGTTCATAGGCATAATAAAATTGCGTAACCAACCCATAACAGTGTTTCCTTTCAGTAGCTCTTTTTCGTGAATATCAAGATTCATATTAATAAGATCACTATCGCCAAATCTATCCTTGCGAGTGGTTATTTTACGATTAGGATCAAGCATTTTTACAACTTTTGCGGGATTTCCTACAGCAATTGAATTTGGCGGAATATTGCTTGATACAACAGCACCTGCCCCAATAATACTATTCTCTCCAATGGTTACTCCTTTACATATAATAGCACTATCACCAATCCATACATTGTTCTCAAGTTTCACAGGGTGTGCAACATCAGGTGGCAGACTTCTATCATAAATTCCATGCCAATCTGAATCTGTAATATAGGCATTGCTTGCAATCATACAGTTATCGCTAATAATAATCTGGCTTGCTGCACTTATTCTAACCCCGGGTGATATAAGGACATGGTCGCCAATAACTATTCCCGAAATATTTTTTTTGTCTGACCAGACAGTTAGACGGGTCTTTTTATCTGAGGAAGCTAAAAGTGTTATGTTATCTCCAATGGTAACTGGTCCTCCAAATACCTCAATATACCAAGGTTTTACGATATATGAATTTTTGCCAAGACTCTCAAGCTGTGGCTTTAAAAAGTGGTTGACATAAAGTTTTAAAAATCTAAACCAAAGTTTTTTAATAAAATAAGGTCGGTGATCTCGTCTCATTTGTCTAATCCTTTGAAAAGAAATCCGTCCCATGATTTATGGCTAAAAAGATTTGATGCAGGTGTTAGATCATAGAGTGCATCCGCTGCCATTAACACAACGGCATTTGTCCATGAAATTTTCTCTTCTGGCCATATCACCATATCAGGAAATGTATATCCACACCAAAATGTACCATCATCATAAATTCTCTCTTGTATCCATGAAAATACGATCTTTGCAAGTTTACTATTTCCCATAGCTGACAGGGCAATTACAAACTCTGATGTCTCTGCCATAGTTATCCAAGGTCGATCTGAGACGCAACGAATACCTTGCCCATCAACAACATACTTTTTCCAATACTTTTCTACTCTTTTTGTTGCTGCATCACCTGTCAAAGCACCTGATAGAATCGGATAAAACCAATACATAGAAAATCGTGATTTGCTAATATTATATATATGAATATTGTCTCTTATAGTTCGCCCAAGTTTTTCAAAAGCAATCTCCCAACGGGTCATTTTTATACCAAGTAGATGAGCTATGGATAATGCACACTTCAAACTCATATATATTGAGCTTGAACCTGTGAGTAAGGCCATTGGATCTGTGTTGCCTTGAGGACTTTTTGCCCAATAGATTTCACCTCTTTCGGTTTGAAGGCTGATTGCAAAATCAACTCCCCTTTGGACTGGTTGCCACATATTTTTAAGAAAAGCTCTACTACTTTTATTCAACTTACCCCACCTTATAAGCCATGTATGAAATACGCCTGTGGCAATATAGGCAGACATGTTAGTCTCCATTGTTCTATCTTCTGGAACACCTTTGATATAAGATGAGAACCATGAGCCATTTTCGTTTTGATTTTTAACCATCCACTCAAAAGCACGTTCAGACTCTCTAAAAAAACCTCCAATATTCAAACCCATTGCAGATTCCACCAAATCCCATGGGTCTGTCTTTCCACCTTCATGCCACGGAATTTCCCCTGAATCATACTGAAGGCCTGCTATCATGCCTGACAGTATCTCAATATTCAGGGTTGGTGAGGGTTGAAGTTCAAGGTTTTTCATGTCCATGCAAGAAGTTCTCCTTTGATTTTTTAGATAGATTCCAATAAACTTTATCTTAATTTATTAAACTAAAATGTTGTAAAAGTTATGATAACTGAAAAATTTTGTTCTACTACCAAAAGATAGAGCTAATATCAAGGTCAAGGTTTAATGATTATAAAATTTACTTGATTTTTAACATAGCTAAAGCTAATAAATTCTTATTATGGATAAATTAAAACAACTCATAATTTCGACATTAGCCTCATTCTTCATTTTATTTGCTGGAACTGCTGGTTATATGCTTATTGAAAAATGGGATTTTATGGATTCTATTTACATGACCGTTTTAACACTTGGATCAGTTGGATATAGTGAAGTTCATCCTCTAAGTTTTCACGGGCGTATTTTCACAATTTTCCTCATAATTTCAGGTATGAGCTTAGTTATGTATCTTGCTGGTTTAGTTGTGCAATTTGTGGTTGAAGGAGAGATGAGAAGTATTCTTGGGAGAAGAAAATTGGATAAAAGCATCAGCGGTTTAAGGGGACATTACATAGTTTGTGGATATGGTAGAATTGGAAGGACGCTTTGCAATCAGATAAAAGAGCAAAACTCAGAAGTTGTTGTGATAGAGAAGAGTGAGGAGCTTTTACCTGTTCTTGAAAAGGATAAGACACTTTACATACATGGCGATGCTTCTGATGAATCTATTCTTATAAAAGCTGGGATAGACAAGGCAAAAACATTGGTTTCTGTTCTTGCAACCGATGCTGATAATGTCTTTCTTGTTCTTACTGTTCGTCAATTAAATCCTAATATATATATTATGGCAAGGGCTGGAAGTGATAATGTAAAAAGCAAACTTATTGCTGCTGGGGCAAACCGAGTAGAGTCTCCTTATGAGGTTGGGGCAGTATCTATGGCTTTGAAGCTGCTACAGCCAAGCGTCAGCAACTTTCTTGATATTGCACTCTCTCGCAAACAGAAAGATATTCAGATTGAAGAGGTTACAATATCCACAAAGTCAAAGATAATTAATGTCATGCTTAAAGATTCTGGAATCCGACAAAATTACAACATAATTATAATTGCAATAAATAAAAAGGGTGGAGAGATGAGATTTAATCCATCTTTTGAGACATTTTTGGAGGCAGGAGATACGATTATTGCTATGGGTCAGGTAAGCAACTTAAAGAAATTCAATGATGAGTTAAATCCTCAATAGTTAAAAATTATAGCCGGCGATAAATCGCACGGCTAAGAGTATAAAGAAGTCCACTAAAGTGGACTGTAATAATAGTCGGCTTTAGCCGACTTCAGTTATTTTAGCCCAGAAATTTATTTCAGGGCTAAAATTGGAATTGATGCTGGTAGATAGAAGATTTGATAACCGCTATAGTCTATAAACTTTTTAAATCTTAAATATAGTTCGTTTGTCCGTGATAATAATATCTAAATTATATTTTCTTGACTCCATCTGTATATGATCAACAAGTTGCTCTTCAAATGCAATCGCAAGTTTACGGGTGGTTTCAGGCAACTTTGAGATTAATCTGTTATAAAATCCATCTCCAAAACCAATTCTACCCCCTTTCTCATCAAACGCAAGACCCGGAATTAATGCAACATCAATCATATCTAACGGTATTTTCTTGCATGTATTTGGATTAGGTTCCAATATATCTGACTCCGTCTTTATAATGTCAGAATCATAATTGTTAATGCGAAGCAGAGTTATTGAATGGCGAGATTCTGAATATGCAGGCAAAACAATGCCTTTTCTAACTTCAAGACTTGTTTTGATAATTGTTTCAGTTGGCAGTTCACTGCTTCTTGGAAGATAAAGCAACACAAGCTCTGCTTCTAAAAAATTTGCAAATGTCAGAAAATTTGACTCTACAGCCTTCTGTTTTGCGGCAATCTCATCTGGGGTCAGCACAGCAACCCTCTCTATAACTTCATTTACTATACTTTGTTTACTAACTTTTGTCTCATTCATAATGTTTTATATTCTCCATTAAAAACAGGTTTTTTGCAATATTATACAGCGTAAAACAATTGTCAATCAGCAATTATCGTTGACTGTTTGAAAATTGCGTGATAATTTTTTAAAAATATTAATCAAATAAAATTTTTAACTATTCTATAAAAATAAGACAGGTATTAAAATGCTGGAAATAAAGTATGTTAGAGAAAATGTAGAGGATGTCAGAAAGGCTTTGGAAAAGAGGCGTTCTACTGCTGATTTTGACACTTTTCTTGAAAAAGAGAAAAAAAGAAGGGAGCTACTTCAAGAAATTGAGACTCTAAGACACCACCGTAATAAAGTTTCTGACGAGATAGCCGCAATTAAAAAATCAGCAAATCAAGCATCTACTATAAAGGGCGGCTCAAAAGAAAATGGTGAAATAGAGAGTGCGGGTCATGGCGATATTAAAATTGCTGAAATGAGATCTGTTTCAGAAAAGATAAAAGAGCTTGACACAGCACTTGCTGAAACTGAAAGTCTAATTGATAGCTTCATAATGAACATTCCTAACATTCCACATTCAAGTGTACCTGTTGGCAAAGATGAAAACGATAATCGTTTAGAAAAACAGATTGGAACTCCAAGAGAGTTTAATTTTTCAATTAAGCCTCACTGGGAGATAGGTGAAGAGCTTGGCATTCTTGACTTTGCAAGAGCCACAAAAATAGCTGGTGCAAGATTTCCGCTTTACATGGGGGGCGGTGCAATGCTTGAAAGAGCATTGATAAATTTTATGCTAAATACTCATATTAATGAGCATGGATTTACAGAAGTGCTGCCACCTTTTATGGTAAATCGTAAAAGCCTTACTGGAACTGGGCAATTACCTAAATTTGAGGAAGACCTCTTCAAACTCCAAGGTTGGGACTACTTTATGATTCCAACATCAGAAGTGCCTATGACCAACATCTACGCTGACGAAATCATACCTGAAAAAAATTTACCAATAAGATTTACAGCATATACCCCATGTTTTAGATCAGAAGCTGGTTCTCACGGCAAGGATACACGCGGATTAATTAGACAACACCAATTTAATAAAGTTGAGATGGTTAAATACACCACACCTGAAACATCTTTTGATGAGCTTGAATCAATGCTTGCATCTGCTGAGACTATTCTTAAGCGTCTACACCTTCCTTATCAGGTGATAACTCTCTGCACAGGTGATATGGGATTTTCTGCTGCAAAAACTTATGACATTGAAGTGTGGATGCCGGGTCAAAATAAATACCGCGAAATATCATCTTGCAGTAACTGTACAGATTTTCAGGCAAGGCGGGCAAATATAAAGTTTAGGCGCGAAGGTGCAAAAAAGGCAGAGTTTGTTCACACTCTAAATGGTTCTGGTTTAGCCGTTGGCAGATGTTTTGCTGCAATTCTTGAAAATTATCAGCAGCCTGATGGATCAGTTGAAATTCCAGAGGTATTGCAACCTTACATGGGTGGGCAAAAAGTTATTACAAAGGTTATTTAAGAGTTGCTATAATCTACATTGGTTGGCAAAAAATGCTTACAAAGGTTATTTAATATATGAAAATAGAAAATTTTCCTAAAGATATTCAACCACTGCTTATTCCAAAACCGCAGGGAGAGCTATTCTATCAATGTCTTGGCTGTGATGCCACTTATCCGATAAATGAGCTTCTCTATGTCTGCCCTAAATGCGGGCAGGTATTGCTTATCCATAACCGCAATTTTGATGAACTCAAAAAGATTTCAGGCAAAACATGGCAGCAGATATTTGATTACAGAAGAATGTTGAATATCCCAGCACTAAAAGGGATTTATCGTTACCATGAATTTATAGGACCAAATATCTCTCTTGACTCAATAGTCTATCTTGGTGAGGGACACACACCAATTATTGAGGCAAATAAAAAGCTGCAAGAGAAAACTGGAGGAATCAGATTTTATTATAAAAATGATGGTCAGAATCCAAGTGCATCTTTTAAAGATAGAGGCATGGCAAGTGCTTTATCTTATATCAAATATTTAATTGATAACAAGCTTGCTTCAAATATTATTGCTATTTGTGCCTCTACTGGAGATACTTCTGCTTCTGCCGCACTTTACGCATCATACCTTACTTCTGACATAAAATCTGCTGTTCTTCTTCCATACAAAAAGGTTACACCGCAGCAGTTGTCTCAGCCTTTAGGAAGTGGTGCAAAGGTGTTTGAAATTCCTGGTGTATTTGACGATTGTATGAAAATTGTAGAAAAGCTATCAGAAGAGTATCCAGTAGCTCTCTTAAATTCTAAAAACGCATGGCGAATTTTAGGTCAAGAGTCTTACTCTTACGAAATTGCCCAAGATTTTGAATATGAGATGCAAGAGAAGGTTGTGGTTGTGCCAATTGGTAATGCTGGCAATATCTCTGCTGTGATGAACGGATTTTTAAAATTTTATGAGGCTGGGATTATAAATTGTCTGCCAAAAGTAATTGGAGTTCAATCAGAACACGCTGATCCTGTATATCGTTACTACTTAGAGCCAGAAAAAAACAAAAGAGTTTTCAAACCAGTTACAGTAAAACCAAGCGTTGCACAGGCAGCCATGATTGGCAATCCTGTGTCAATGCCAAGAGTAGTAGCTATTGTTAATAAATATAATGATATTTCTGGCAAACAGAACGTATTTTTTACCCAAGTAACAGAGCAAGAGATTATGGATTGGTCTCTTGAGGCGAACAGAAATGGACACATTGCCTGCACTCAAGGCGGCGAATCTCTTGCAGGTCTTGTGAAGGCTGCTAAACAAGGAATTATTACAAATAATGAGACTGCAATTGTTGACGCAACAGCACATGCAATTAAGTTCTCAGGATTTCAAGATCAATATTTTCAGAAAACCATTAATAAAGAGTATTCAATTGTGCCAAATAAGAGTTTAATTAATACGCCAACTCTTGTGATGCCAGACAATAAAGATAATGTCCCCGCACAAGGCAAACCATTAAGTGATGAAGATTTTAAAATTTTTGCGGGTGATATTTCACGTAAAATTGCAGCAGAACTTAACCTTGAAAAAACTAATAGGTAGAGCAACTTAATTATATGCTTAAAAAAAAGGGAATGGCGACATTACTATTTTTATTTAGCTGTCTGTTTGTTTTAGCAGAAGATGCACTATTTCTTAAATCAACTTCCTGCTCTGCTGAGTCAACAAATGACGCAATAAAGCAACCTGATGTAGAATACTCTAAAACTCCTCAATTAGAATCTCAACAAGCTATACTGTCCACATCATATAAAAGATATTCGTTGTGCAGATATGGTGAGCTTTATATTCTGTGCGAGCCTTATATTGTTAAGCGTGGTGATTGGGTCTATAAGATATTTAGATCAAAAGGAGAACTTTCAAAGGAAGATTTTGGTCTTTTTATGCGTATTTTTAAAAAAATAAATCCTAAAATAAATAATACGAATAAAATAGAAGTGGGTCAAAATATCACTATCCCATTAAAAAAATCAAAACAAAGTGACTTTAAAGAGATAAGCCCAGGAGTTGTGGAGCTTCCTATCATAACGCTTTCGCAAGTTCCAGAAGCTACCAAAATAGTTAAAACACCTCTATCAGGTGAAAATACATTATTATCTTCTAAGCCAGAAACAGCACCCATAGCAAAACCAGAACTAAAGACACCTACGATTTCACCTAAACCAGAAACACCACCGATAGTAACACCAAAACCAGAGATGCCTGCTATTTCAACTAAGCCAGAAACACCACCCATAGCAAAATCAGAACTAAAGACACCTGCGATTTCACCTAAGCCAGAAATATCACCCATAGCAAAATCAGAATTAAAGACGTACGCAATTTCACCTAAACCAGAAACAAAACTAAATTATACAACACCACCAATCCGTCAACTAAAGCAGTTTGCAACACTTCACAATGGACAACTGATGCTTAGAGGAAAATACTATTTTCCACGTAATAATAGAGATGATTTAGTAGTTGATGTCTCATTAAATCCGCTTATGCAGTTTAAAAATGGTTCAAAAATTTTGTTTGTAGATGATAAGGATAAATTTGAAGGATTAATTGACACTATTAAAGAGTTTTGGCGGGACTTTAAAATAATGGAGTTTAGAGATGTATCTTCTTATGGAGAGACATCTTCATTTATGGAATTTAACTCAGCAAATTCATATAACAATAGAACATTACCATACGATAATAAATTACAATCTAAGTATGGCGATAAAAAAACGCTACATAATAAACCATTTTCTCGGTTAGAAGAAAATGCCTATGTTCCTATAAATATAACAATTCAACAAGATCACAAATCTGCTGTAAAACAACTTCTTGCTATTGCAAATTACCAATATACTCCAGAAAAAGAGATAGACATATCTGTAGGAAATATAATGGTAAAAGCAACTCCCGGTCTCATTACCAGAGATGGCAAACCGAACATATTAATCGTGTTTGGAGATATATATGGTTCAGCATTTGAAGCTCTAAAGAAAAACGAAAAGGGTCATATCGTTACTATTTCTCCACTACTCACCACTATAGATGTTGCTAAAAGGCTTTTTTCTGCCTTAGGGGCATCAACAACTGAGAACCCATCTTTTGTCAATCCAGACGATGGTAGAGCTATTTCAATTGAAGGCATGTATATTAACTCTGATAACACTGAACTATTTATAACTCATAGACCAACATTACTTAAAGAGGCTTTTAGGTATCTTAAATCAAAAGAGATCACCATTTTAAAGATTGATAACTAATAAAAAATTAATAGTCTTGCTAAAATCCAACAATAGTAATTTTTTAGGAAACACAATTATGAAAAAAAGTAATAAAAATTTTATTAGATATAATAAATTACCAATACTTATCTTTTTATATCTGTTTTTATTAATATCTTCCTGTTCTTCTAAAACTACAAATACTCCAACTGTAGATAATCAGCAGTCAAAAATGGCAAAAGCTACAAAAGAACTTGGCGAGGCATTTATGGCTGAAGGGAACTATACAGCAGCATTAAATGAATTTTTAAAAGCAGAGAAGATAACTCCTTCTGACCCTTACCTTCATAATGATTTAGGGTTGACATATATGGCAAAAAAGAGGTTTGATCTTGCAGAAGAGCATTTTAAGAAAGCCGTTGCCTTAAACTCTGATTACATTCCTGCAAAAAATAATCTTGGAAGTGCTTATCTTAAACAGCAAAAATGGGATCTCGCCATTAGCTGTTTTAAAGAAATATCAGATAATCTGTTATACGCAACCCCACATTATCCACTCTCTAATTTAGGTTGGGCATATCTTGGAAAAAGAGATTTAAACCTTGCCAAAAAATATTTTTCAATGTCATTAGAAGCACAACCCGGATTTATTAATGCTATTCATGGTCTTGCCACAACTTATATGGAAAGCTCTGAACTTCAATCTGCCTTTAATATTCTAAGTGAAGGTATCAAAAGAAATTCAGATAAAGGAGGAGCGGCTATTCTTTATGCTGATATGGCAAAAGTATATGAAAAGAATCGCCAATTTGACAAAGCAAAGGAGAGTTGGCAAAAGGTTATTGAGCTTGCCCCCTCACAAAGCCCTCTTGCCGAAGAGGCAAACCAAAAGATTAATCAACTGTAGACACTTATTCAATATAACTGAATAAATTACTATCAGGTATCTCATTAAGTTTTGGATATTTCATATCTTTATCCGAGACTAAAATTTGTGTAATAGATTTAAGTTCACTATTATTAAAATCCCCGCTAAAATTCGTCAGATGCCAATCAATATTAATATCTGGATCATTGTATATGATTCCGTATTCATCTCCTGGTGTGTAAATATCAGAGCATTTATAAATAACATCAGCAACATCGCTTAAAACTGAAAACCCATGGGCAAATCCTGCTGGTATAAAGAGTTGACATCTATTTTGGTCTGATAAAATAACACCTGTCCATTGCCCAAAGGTTGGAGAGCCTTTCCTAATATCGACAGCCACATCAAAAATTGTACCTCTTACAACATAAACAAGTTTTGCTTGAGGATTTTTAAGCTGATAGTGCAATCCTCTAACCACACCTTTTTTTGAACGAGAGTGGTTATCTTGAACAAAACTAACGTTTATCCCCTCTTTTTCATAACGCTTTTTATGCCATGTCTCTAAGAAAAACCCTCTGGAATCTTCAAATACATTAGGTTGAATAATTAATACTCCATCAAGCATAGCTAAAGTTCTCCAAAATCATTTTTATCACGGATAAGCCTCATCAAATATTGCCCATAATCGTTTTTTAACATATCGGCGGCAAGAGATTGAAGCTGAGAGTCTGTTATATAACCAAGCCTGTAGGCGATCTCTTCAATACAGGCAATTTTAAGCCCTTGCCTATTTTGAACCGCCTGAACATAAGAAGATGCCTGTTGCAGTGCCTCGTGTGTGCCTGTATCAAGCCATGCAAATCCACGTCCAAGCAATTCTACTTTAAGTTCACCATTCTTAAGATAGGCATTATTTACATCTGTTATTTCAAGCTCGCCCCTTGCAGATGGAGTTAAACTCTCTGCTATTTTAACCACATTGTTATCATAAATATAGAGACCCGGAACAGCATAGAGTGATTTTGGCTTTTGAGGTTTTTCCTCAATTCCTAAAACTTTTCCAGAAGAGTCAAATTCAACAACACCATATCTTTCAGGGTCTTTTACAGGATAGCCAAATATAAGCCCTCCTTGTTTCATTGAGACAGCGTTTTTAAGAACATTTTGAAGCCTGCTACCATAAAAGATGTTATCTCCAAGTATCAAGGTAACGCTATCTTTACCAATAAACTCTTTTGCAAGTATAAACGCCTGTGCAATACCCTCTGGTTTTGGTTGCTCCATATATGAAAATTTAAGCCCTAATGTTGAGCCATCTTGAAAAAGCTCCTTAAATCTTGGCAAATCAACAGGTGTTGAGATAATCATTATCTTTTTAATACCTGCGAGCATAAGCACAGATAGAGGATAGTAAATCATCGGCTTATCATAAACAGGAACAAGCTGCTTACTCACAGCTTTAGTAATGGGATAAAGCCTTGTGCCTGAACCTCCTGCTAAAATTATTCCTTTCATAAAATATAACTCCAAATAATAATGACTCTTTTGCAAAATTAGAATTGCTGGAACTAAACAGCGTAATGGCTCGTAATCCAATCTAAATATTCGCCAGATTTTACCCTCTCAACCCATTTCATGTTGTTTAGATACCATTTTACTGTTTTTTCAAGACCTGTCTCAAATGACTCTTCAGGTTTCCAGCCAAGCTCTTGTTTAAGTCTTGTGCAGTCAATGGCATACCTGAAATCATGCCCGGGACGATCTTTTACAAATCTTATAAGCTCTTTTGAAGAAGATAAGAAACTCTTTCTAATATTTGGATTTGGATTGATAACCTTATCAATTATAGAGCAGATTTTTTCAACAACTGCTCTATTTTCAAGCTCACATCCACCGCCAATATTATAGGTGCGTCCTCTTACACCTTTTTGCATTATAAACCATATTGCAACACAGTGATCCCTTACATAAAGCCAATCTCTTATGTTTTTACCATCTCCATAAATGGGAAGCTCTTTGCCTTCAATTGCATTGAGAATCATAAGTGGAATAAGTTTTTCAGGAAATTGAAAAGGTCCGTAGTTATTTGAGCAGTTGGAGATTGTAACAGGCAATCCATAAGTTTCATGCCATGCCCGCACCAAATGATCTGAAGCTGCTTTTGATGCTGAATATGGGCTATTTGGTGAATATGGAGTCTCTTCAGTAAAATAGCCTGTTTTACCCAGAGTGCCATAAACTTCGTCTGTGCTTATATGATGAAAAAGAACAAATTTCTTCCTTGACCCTTTAATTAAAGACAAATCATAAACTTGTTTTGCACACTCAAGCAGATTAAAAGTTCCCTTTATATTTGTCTCAATAAAAATTTCAGGGGATGCAATTGATCGATCAACATGAGACTCTGCTGCAAAATGACAAACAGAGTCGATCTCATATTGATCAAAAATTCGCTCCATCTCTTTTATATTGCAAATATCTGCTTTTTCAAAAATATATCTTTCTGTCGAGCATCTGTTTTTATATTGCTCTTTTTTGCCAAACTCCTCTTCAATATCCGCAAGACTTTCAGGGTTTCCAGCATAAGTTAGCTTATCAACATTAATTATTTTGCCCAAAAAAGATGGGGCATCTTTTAAAAGGTATCTGATAAAATTTGAACCGATAAAGCCACAGCCACCAGTTACCAACAGATTTTGCATATCTATCTGTTCCAATAAAACTTTTATTTGACCTCCTGCAGAACTCATTGTTTATCCTTTGTCCAATAAGTCAATTGGTAAATCCAAGTTTTGCAGGAACTCTATTAATAACCAAAATGGGACAAAACAGCTAAAAAATTTTTATGCTGATATTTGTCCCATGCTAAATTACTGTTTATATAGCTAATTGTTTCCAAACGATCTTTCAAATAATGCTTTCATTGCCTCTTTTGCACCATCAGAAAGATTACGAGTACCTGTGCCAGCAAAAGTCTTGTGGCTTATTATAGGTGTTACTTCAATCCAACTGTTGTTGACCCAAGAAAACCACTGTTTTCTATCTTGTTCATATACAAAAACTGGTCTGTTAAAAAGCCTTGCAAGCTCAACACCCCAACCAGTTCCACCTTTTACGGTGTTATCAGGAAGTATCCAGCCAATAACAAAAACCTGATACCCGCTGTTTACCATGTGAAAAATTGATTGAATAACCTTACGTATTGTATCGACTTTTGAAAAATTACGTCCCATGCGGGCAGATACAATATCCATACTCACATCACCTTTTTGAAGCTCTTCTGATGATAAAACTTTAAGACCCACATTACGCTCTATAACATGACCTTCAAATGTGAAGTTTACCTCATTAATTCCAAATTGCTGTGCAAGTTTTCCAAACTCTGCCTCTGCACCTTTATGACCGCCACTAAAAAGCGTTACATCTTCTTTATTCAACATCGTGTTATCCTTATTTTAATTTTAATATTAGAATTACTTTAGACTTCCGCAGAACTAAGTTTTTTATCCAATAAAATCAATGGTAAGATCAAAGTTTTGCATTAGATCAATATAAATTAGATCAATTAATCTACATCGTTAAAAAATTATCCGCCATTTTCAGTGCATCCATATAAATTGATGGTAAATGCACAGTTAAATCTTTATTTTCCTCTTCAGGCAAATTGCAAGTAGCCCATGTCCCATTTTCAAAACAGATGCAAAGAGAGAGTAACTCATTAAAAGTTTGATTATTACCCAACAATCCCTCACTCACCTTTTTTGAAAATGATATTTCTTTTAAAATCGTCTTCATATCTTTATCAAGCATAGCGTCAATAGTTGAGAAAAGACCCATAGTAAAAAGCTCCTCACCAGAAAAAGGAGTTTTTATATGTTTGCCCATCAATTCACACATTCTTGCCCTAACAATTGAGAGCCTCATAAGTTCGTCTGGTTTATTATCATTAAGTCCAGCAGCTGCAAGCACTCTTACAAACTGCTTTATTGTATCTTCTCCAAGGAATGAAACAGCATCTTTGATAGTACTTATTTCGTTGCTTCTTCTGAAGTATGGTGAATTGATAAATTTCATAAGTTTATATGAGACTGATATATCATTTTTTATCATCTTAGCAAGTTTATCAAAACTAATATTACTTTTACCAATCTCGGAGATAAGACTTAGAAGCGTCATTTTACTCGAAGGTATATCTGTTTTTGCTATAACCTCTGGCTTTGAGAAGAAATATCCCTGAAACAGTGTAAAACCCATCTCTTTTGCTTTCTCAAACTCCTCATGGGTCTCAACTTTTTCTGCTAAAAGGGTGATATTAAATTTTGCTTTAAGTGCCTTGACAAGATCAGTAATAGTACCCAAAGGCGTTGCCATAAGATCAAACTTTATGATGTTTGAAAGTTTGATTAAATTTATATATTTTTTGTCAAAAATAAAATCATCAAGAGCAACTGTATATCCTTTTTTTCTAAACTCTTTAATAGCATCTTCTACATCTTTATCAGGCTCAATATCTTCGAGAATCTCAATAACAATGCTCTCTTTTGGAAACAGAAGAGGCGTTTTATTTAAAATAAGCTCTTTGGTGAAATTGATAAACCCAGGGTGATTGCCTGTAATTTCATTTATTCCCATTGAAAAGAAAGTGTTTGCCAATAACCGTGAGGTTCCAGTATTGCCGTCAATCCCCGGAAATGAATTTTTAAGACTATCCCTGAAAAGGAGCTCATAGGCATAGGTTTTTTTATTCTGATTTAAAATAGGCTGTCGCCCCACAAAAATATCCATAGAAATCTCCTATCTATATTTTTCTACACAATAAGTGTTATCAAATGAATTAATCGGATTATAAATAGATAAAATAGATTATACTTCTCTCGGTCATAAGGTCGCCCCACAAAAATATCCATAGAAATCTCCTATCTATATTTTTCTACACAATAAGTGTTATCAAATGAATTAATCGGATTATAAATAGATAAAATAGATTATACTTCTCTCGGTCATAAGTTGAGTTTTGCATATATAAAAGCTAAATTTATGACCGTTTGAAATATACACTATTACTAAGTAATTTCTCCTTCAGCAAGTATCAGGTTACTCTTATACATTCTATGGTTATCGGAGTTAAATTCATATTTTACATCAAGTTCTAAATTTTCTAAATTTAATATCTTCCAACTTTTACACTTATAGATATTATTTTTATCTTTCTTTTTATCAACATATATTTCAAAGCACATAGCAAAATGGTAAGCATCAGTTGTTATTTTAAAATCATCAGAAGGCGAAAGATAAAATGATCTTTGAGTAGTATCAACATTCTCAATGTTAAAAGTTTTACACTCAAGGTAGTGTAGTCTATTATAAGTATCTTTAAATTCAATATCAGGATAACCTGTTGATTTTCTTTTGCCACTCTTAGCTAAAGGAGTATCTGATTCATAACCCACTTCATTTAAAGATGCTTTTATAATAGCTTCAATATCATTACCTACTTCATTAGGTCTTGGTCTCTCAATACCATTTATATTAACTTTTTTTCCAACAAAATTGGCAACTTTTTTTAAATCATCAATAAGCCGTATATTTTTTTCGTTATGCAAATCAAATTTTAATACCTTATTGCCAGATATTGTTTCTATAACAAGTTTAAAAGGTAATTTTTTTAATGGTTGAAGCATTTGCTTTATAACATCTTCAAGTTGTTTTGTGTAACTATCCATATTTATTATCTCAAATTAACGGTGCATTATCGTTTTTTTTAAATAAAACTATCCTATTTGAATTAGTCCCTTTTTGATTATTGGAAACTCCCCAAATATTTGCAGTTTTGGTAAACATTTGTTCATTTATCATTATGCCTTCACAAGAAAAACCTTGATTAATTCCTATACGGACAATATGTTCATCTAATTTAACTTTGCCGTTTCTTACTTCTCCAACTTCAAATGCAACATAGCCATTTATTTTAGTTATTCTATAAAGCTGCTTAAAAACTTTACTCATAACTTCGCTCCAGTCCTCTATCTTTTTTGACATTGTAATATTTTTTCCGACTTTATCAGAATCAATATTATTAAACCAACATCTGAGCCAATTATCATCAGCATATTGAACTATATCAAGAAAAGGAGGGGAAGTGACTGTAAGTTGAATAGAATTATCAGGTATCTCGTTAGTATCTATAGCGTCTTTGTTAAGAAAAATAGCTTTATTGCCAATCTCTCTTAATATCTTAACTTGTTTCTTATCTAAATTTTTTATTAAATCTCTTGTCTTTTTTATTATAATCTCTTTTGTATTTCTATATTCAGGTATTTGATTGCGTTTTGCGTTAATTTTTATCTGATTTTGAGGAGATACTGCCTGATTAGGAGGCAATGTATATACAGAAAAGAACCCCGTAGAATGACCTGTCAATCTGTTTGTAGCAACCATTCTTATCCATGAATCAACATCATCTTCTTTGTTACTTTTATCTTTTTCTGCAAGATACTCTTTAATTGATGTAATTTCTCTTAACGTATCTTTATGATAGAACATTGATAAATCAATATCGTTTTTCTGATCTGTAATTTGCTCTATAAGAGGTATATCATCAACTCTTTTTTGGATTGATTGCAAATCAGGAACAAATAATCTTGGTCTGCATAAAATCTTACTTAATGGATTAAGATCGTTTGATACTACATTTCTTGCAAGTAACGCAGATTCTATTATAGTTGTCCCTCTACCTGTAAAAGGATCATACACAATATCATTAGGTTTTGTTAGTAGTGTAATGAAAAAGTTAGGCAGTTGTGGCTTAAAGCACGCTCTATATGATACTTCATGGATTGCATTTGCCTGTCTTTGCTTTGATGTCCAGAATTCATTAATAAATTTTGGAATTTTGCGATTATTTTCAATTGCAAGGTATTCTATGTCTGTTTTCTGTTCATCCTGAAACAAACCTTCATTTTTGATAAAACTAAACTCACTTAAATAAGTTTTAATATCAAATTGTTCCTTTTCTATTGACATTTCATAATGCCTTCCATTTTAAATTCATTTTTTTTAGTTTTTGATGCCAATATTTGTTATAAGATATTATGTTCGCCTTATAATCAGCAATTACAAGCTATTAATCTATTTCTTACATAAAACAGGCAAAAACTCAACAATTAAAAGGAGATTTAAAACGGTGGATAATAACCAAATCAATAAGCATAAAACAAAATACCTTAAAGATTATAGCCCCCCATCATATTGGATTGACAAGATTGATCTCCAATTTGATTTGGACGAACAAGAGACCATTGTAACATCAACTATGAAAATCAGAAGAAACAGAGAGATTGCAGATGAAAATACTCCTTTAATATTTGACTGCAAATATCTTGATCTTATATCTGTCGTGGCAAATGATATTGTTTTATGTTCAAGAGATTATCAGCTTGGAAAAAATTTTAGCAGTGGAAATGATTTTTTTAGACTACCAAGAGTTCCTGAAGAATTTACACTTGAGATAAAGAATCGACTAAAACCACATAAAAACACAGCATTAGAGGGGCTTTATAAATCAGGTGGAGATGGAGAGTATAAAACAGGCGGAACATTTTGCACACAATGCGAAGCTGAAGGATTTAGGCGTATCACCTGCTTTCCAGACCGCCCTGATGTTATGACCCATTTTTCATGTACAATTACTGCTGATAAGGCAAAATATCCTATTTTGCTTTCAAATGGAAACCTTGTAGAAAAGGGAGATATGCCACAAGATAGCAACTTACATTTTGCCATAAAGTCAGATGCTTCTAAAATCAGCACAAGACACTTTGCAAAATGGGATGATCCATTTAAAAAACCATCTTATCTATTCGCCCTTGTTGCAGGCGATCTTGCCCTTATCGAAGACCATTTTATAACATGCTCGGGACGTAAAATCACCCTCCATATCTATGTTGAACATGAAAATAAAGATAAGTGCAACCATGCAATGCAATCACTTAAAAAAGCTATGAAATGGGACGAAGAGCGTTTTGGCAGAGAGTATGATCTTGATCTTTACCAAATTGTTGCGGTTAATGATTTTAATATGGGTGCAATGGAGAATAAAGGTCTTAATGTTTTTAACTCTAAATTTGTCCTTGCAGATACCCAAACAGCAACCGACACAGATTTTATGAATATTGAACGGGTCATTGCCCATGAATATTTCCACAACTGGACAGGCAACCGAATCACTTTAAAAAATTGGTTTCAGTTAAGCCTTAAAGAAGGTCTTACTGTATTTAGAGATCAAGAATTTTCATCTGACTTAAATTCAAGAGCGGTTCAAAGAATTTCAGATGTAAAGAAACTTAGAACTTTGCAGTTTCCCGAAGATTCAGGACCAATGGCACACCCTGTCAGGCCAGAGTCATATATTGAAATGAACAACTTTTATACAATGACGGTCTATGAAAAAGGCTCTGAAGTTATAAGAATGATGTTTGAGATTTTAGGAAAAGAGCTTTTTAGAAAATCTATGGATTTATACTTTGAAAGATTTGATGGACAGGCAGTAACAACAGAAGATTTTGCTCAGACAATGGAAGATGGGGCTAATATGGATATATCTTCTGAGATAATTAATACAACAAATAAAAGCCCAAATTCTAATAATCTATCAAAGATCGATCTTTCACAATTTAGGTTATGGTATTCTCAATCTGGAACTCCAACAATTACTGTAAAACGAAACTATGATGAGGCATCTAAAACTCTATCAATAGATTTTAGCCAAGAGATAAAACCAGATAGAAATCAATCTGTAAAACTGCCGATGCACATTCCTGTAAAATTTGCTCTTATCTCTCCTGATGGAAAAGAGCTTAATAATGGAGAGGGGAATAAATACTCCCTCCTCTTGGGGAGGGGCGGGGTGGGGCAAAATAATTATCTGGAAAGCTATAATGGTCAACAGATTCTACATTTAAAAAAAGAAAAAGAAACTTTTGTCTTTAAAAATATTCCCCCAAACACCCTACCCTCTTTGTTTAGAGGATTTTCAGCACCAGTAAAGATTCAAACTGATTTTAATCCCCAAGAGCTTGCGTTTTTAATGGCAAATGACACTGATGAATTTAACCGTTGGGAGTCTGCACAGCAGCTATATTTTATGGAAATTGATAATATAATTGCTATGGTTCAAAAAGGCAGAACTCTTTCAGTCTCTTCTCCTCTTGTTGAGGCATTTAAAAAGGCTCTCTCTGATTCTGTATCCGATACATATACAAGTAGTCAATTATTGGATTTAGCATTAACCGCAAAGGTAATAACTTTGCCTGATGAAACTGAAATTGGTCAAAGATATGACCCAATTGATGTTGATGCTATACATCAGGCTCGCCTTTTTTTAGCAAAACACCTTGCAAAAGAGTGTGAAGATGAGCTGAAAGAGATTATCTTCATCTGCTCTAAATCTCTACCTTCTGATATTTCAAGCAGTGCTATGGCAAACAGAAGTTTAAAAAACATGGCTCTTTACTACATAGGTATTCTAAATTCCGAAGAATCAGAGAGAATAATTTTAAATCACTACAATGATGCACAAAATATGACAGATGAGATTGCCTCACTTACTATTATTTGCAGTGAAGTAGGTTTTGCAGATGCTAAGATGGAAAAGGCTCTTAATAAATTCCGTGAAAAATGGCAAAAATACCCACTTGTGATGGATAAGTGGTTTTCAGTTCAAGCTGGCTCAACACGCCCTGATACTTTGGATAGAATCAAAGAGATTGTAAAATATCCTGAATTTTCTTGGAAAAATCCAAATAGAGTAAGGTCTGTATTGTCTGTGTTTGGCACAAACCCTGTGATTTTTCATAAGATAGACGGGGAAGGTTATAAATTTTTTGCACAAAAGGTAATTGAATTAGATAAGATAAATTCACAAATTGCAGCAAGAATGGTCTCTGCATTCAATCTGTGGAAAAAGTATGATGTAAAACGTCAGAATATGATGAAAGTAGAATTAGAAAAGATTATTGCTGTGCCAAATTTATCCCGAGATGTCTATGAGATTGTTTCAAGAGCTTTGGAGTAAAATATAGTATTCCAGATAAATAAATTGGCAAATCCTATTAGCCCCACCTCTCGCCCCCTCCCCAATGGAGAGGGGGATAGTTTGAAATATAGCATTCAATAAAGGCAAATATATGGATAAAAAAATTAAAATTATTGGCGTTCCAATGGATTTTGGTCAGCTTCACAGAGGTGTTGATATGGGGCCAGCAGCATTAAGATATACAGGTCTTGTCTCTGAATTGAGAAAACTTGGCTATATTGTTGAAGATTCAGGAGATGTTAGAGTCCCAGTTAGAGACAGGGGAGAAGAGACTGAATCTAAAGTTAAAACAGATAAAAATAGTGCTAACTACCTTGAGGCAATTACCAATGTCTGCACTCAAGTTTATGATGTAGGCAAACAAGCTGTTCAAGAAGGTTCATTTCCTCTGTTTCTTGGTGGTGATCACTCAATTGCAATCGGGACAATTGGTGGAGTGTCGCATGATAATCAGATTGGTGTTATTTGGATTGATGCCCATGGCGATTTCAATACCTATGAAACCTCACCAAGTGGTAATGTTCATGGAATGCCGCTTGCGGCACTGACTGGAGATGGTTCGCAAGCCCTTTTAGATATTGGTCGAACAGGCATGAAAGTTGATCCAGAGAATGTGGTGCTACTTGGTATCAGAGATTTAGATTTAAAGGAGAAAGAGCGACTTAAGAGAAGTGGTGTAACTGTATATACCATGAGAGATATTGATGAACAGGGAATCAGCACCATTATTAACAAGGCATTGATGAAATTTATGCACATTAAGAGAATTCATGTAAGTCTTGACATGGATGCTATTGATCCTGTTGAAGCCCCTGGAGTTGGAACTCCTGTTCCGGGAGGATTAACATATCGAGAAGCTCATCTTTGCATGGAGATAATTGCTGATTCTGGAAAACTATCTTCTATGGATTTGGTTGAGATAAATCCTATTTTAGATCAGGCAAACAAAACTGCAAAACTTGCTGTTAATCTTACAGTCTCAGCGTTGGGAAAGAGCATTTATTGATTATTCTGCTTTATAAATGTTTTATCGCAATTTTTATAGCCGGCGATAAATCGCCGGTTAAATTATAATAATAATTTATTATTTATTCTGCTTTAAAGGCAAAGCTATTAAAAAAATAGCACCACCTTCTGGTCTATTTTTAACGGCAAGTTTACCGTGGTGGCTCTCAACAATTCCATAAGCCATGCTTAAACCAAGACCAGTACCTTTGCCCTCCTCTTTAGTTGTGAAAAAAGGCTCAAAAATATTTGGTAAGATTGATTCTGGGATTCCTGGACCAGTATCTGAAATTGTTATATATGCCATACCATCATTATCTGTATTATCTATTATTTGGTCGCTACTATCTGAGATGCTAATATTAATATCAGGAGATGGATTACACTCGTTGTTATTTGGTATGACACCTTCACTGCTTTTAATATTCTCACTTTTCCTAAGAAATGTTTTTATCTCAAGCACACCAGTGCCTTCCATAGCATCTGCTGCATTCAATATAATATTCATAAAAACATGGTTTAACTGCTGAACATCTACAGGTATCTCAGGAATTGAGGTGTCATAGTTTTCAACTATTGCAATATTTTGGAAAATTGCCTGATTGCGAAGAAGAAACAGTGTTCTTCCTACTGTTTTATTTATATTTTGAAGTTTAAGCTCTCTTTTAGTCTGGCGTGCAAATTCAAGAAGTTCTTTTACAATAGCACTACATCTCTCAGCATCTCTTTGAATTTTAAGGAGATCATTTTTAGCGTCATCAATTAAATCATACTCTTCAAGCATCAACTGAGTAAACAAGGTAATACCACCAAGTGGATTGTTTAACTGATGGGCCACACCAGCAGCAAGTTTACCAAGAGATGACATCTTTTCAGCCTGAAGGAGCTGAATCTGCATCTTTTCAAGTTCAGCTTCAAGGCGTTTTGCCTCCCTTAAATCATGGAAAAAACCAATACTTGCAACCTCTTTATCACCTTCATACACAATAGATGAGTTGAGGATAATTGGGATTGCACTACAATCTTTTCTAATTGCCACCTGTTTATGACTTTTTAAAATGCCTTTTCCTCCATAATCATCGCTTCTCATTTTCTTCATTATTTTTTGAGCATCTCCTGGAGGATATAGCTCTTTAATGTTTAATCTATCAATTGCCTCTTTACGAGAATATCCTGATATTTCTGTAGCCGCTTTATTGAATATTATTATTTTGCCAGTCATATCTGCGGCAATAACTCCGTCTGCTGCACTATTGATAAGATTACGTAAAAAAGCATTTGAAGTTATTCGCTTTTCATCACATTTAAAAAGAGAGGGGAGATCAAAATCAAGAACAACAATGGCATCTTCATCTCTTTTCTGATCAGACGAAAGCTCATTAGATGCAGCCATTGGATAGGCATATAGACATGAGCATAGTTTACTTTTAACATCGTCATCACTATTGGTCTCACTACCATTGGTATCATAATCTATGACAATACGTTTTAAAGATGGCTTACCAGTTCTTTTAACTTCAGTAGCAGGGCAGTTTCTACATGGAGAATCAAAGTTAAATAAAGCACGATAACAGATCTCTCCCTCTTTGCTATCTCTATTTAAAAAATATTGTCTATCTGGATTGCAGTTTGATGCAAGAATTCTGTAGTCATGGGAGATAATAATGATCTGTCTTTTGATTGTCTCAATTGCCTTTAATAGATAATGGTTTTCAACTTCATTGCCGTAAATCATAATTTAACACCTTCCAAAAGATTTGTTAAATGGTTGTCGAGACGACAGAAAATGAAACACTGTTAAGATATATGCCAATAAAATTGAAATATCTATAGGTTATCTAATTGGGCATGTCAAGGTCAAATGAGGCAGCACTTGATACCTATTTGTTTTAATACAGAATATGACTTACATTCATTTTATAAACACCTTTTTGCTGATAAAGATTCAATATCCTTGACATTTACCTATTAATTTGGAAATGTGGCACGGCTTAAAAAAACAGTTATTTTAATTTTAACTTTGATCATCACTCTAAATATTTTTAACTATATTAAACTAAATATCGACATTAGAATTTTTAGAATGGATTGGGCAATAAACGATAGCAGGAGGATTTATGATTGTTGCAGAGAGAAAACCTTTTGATGAGATCAGGAGTATGGTTTCAAATTATAAGAAGGTTTTAACAGTAGGATGCGGAACTTGTGTTGCCGTATGTTTAGCAGGTGGTTCAAAAGAGGTTGAAACCCTTAATGCTGAGTTAAATCTTGCATTTAAAAAAGATGGAATTGAATTTGGTGCAGAAACGCTCCAACGTCAATGTGATATGGAATTTTTAGCAGAGCTTGATAATAAAGTTGACCAATATGATTGCCTGCTCTCAATGGCTTGCGGTGCTGGAATACAGTTTCTTGCAGAGAGATTCCCAAATAAACCTGTTTTTCCAGCAGTAAATACATCTTTTATTGGTGTAAATCTTGATGTTGGCTGGTATGAAGAGAAGTGCCGTGCCTGTGGTCAATGCGTACTTGCAATGACAGGTGGCGTTTGCCCTGTTACCATGTGTGCAAAGAGTCTTTTTAATGGTCCTTGTGGCGGAACAAATAAGACAAGTTGTGAAATCCATACAGATCAGCCATGTGCATGGTTTAAAATATATGAAAGACTTTCAGGGCAGGGACGTTTAGATCAGATAATGAAAATATCTCCACCAAATGATTGGAGTAACCAGAAACCAAGAAAAGTTATCCAGCCCGGATATGAGGAACGAGTTAAGGCGATGAACTCGTAGGTCATTGATTAATAATAACTGTGTTTTAGAAATATAGTTTGAGAAATTTACGTTTTAGAAACATAGTTTAGAATATGATTTAATAATATGCGGTAATGGAACTGTAGGTAGCCGCTATAAATAATTTCAGGAGAGATTAAGTTATGAAAGCAGGAAGTAAATTGGAGAGAGTACTAAAAGCTGGACATTTTGCCTTTACAGGAGAGGTAGGACCTCCCCGCGGTGCAAATGTCAACAGCATTAGGGAGAAACTGAAACACCTTAAAGGTAATGTTGACATGGTCAATGTTACAGATAACCAGACAGCAATGGTTAGAATGTCAAGCTGGGCAGCTTCGATTATCTGCATTCAAGAGGGTGTTGAGCCAAATTTCCAGATGGTATGCCGTGACAGAAACCGTATTGCAATGCAGGCAGATATTCTGGGTGCTTATGCACATGGAATTAGAAATATGCTCTGCCTATCTGGAGATCACCAGATGTTTGGAGATCATCCACAATCTAAAGGTGTATTTGACCTTGATTCAATGCAGCTTATTATGATGGTCAAAAAGATGAGAGATGAGGGTAAATTTCTAAGTGGTGCTGATATTGATGTTAAACCAGAGATTTTTATTGGTGCTGCTGCAAACCCATTTGCTGAACCATTTGAGTGGAGAGTTCACCGTCTTGCAAAAAAAGTTGCTGCTGGAGCTGATTTTATTCAGACCCAGTGCGTTTATAACATGCCCAAAATTCGTGAATGGATACGTCAGGCAAATGATATGGGGCTTACTGAAAAAGTATATATTTTGCCCGGTGTAACTCCTATGAAAAGCATAGGTATGGCAAAGTACATGCAGAGCAAAGTTCCGGGTATGGACGTGCCAGATGAAATTATTAAACGCCTTCAAGGTGTTGATAAGAAAAAGGTTGCTGATGAAGGAATCAAGATCGCCTGTGAGCAAATTGCAGAGTTCAAGGAGACCAAAGGCATTGCTGGTGTTCACCTTATGCCAATTGAGTGGGAACACATGGTTCCTGAAATTGCAGAAAGAGCAGGTGTCTTACCAAGACCAGAAGTATAAAAGTTAAGAGACCTTAAAAATGCTTTAAATATAAGGAGTTTTAGTAAATTGGATAATCAAACTAAAAAAGTGTTAATACTTGGGGGCGGTATCGCTGGTCTCACTGCTGCATGGGAGCTTTCCCGTCAGAATATCAGTGTTGAACTTGTTGAAAAAAGCTGTTTCCTTGGAGGACACGCTATTGGTTTTACATGCAAGGCAACTGATAAGTGTCAGCAATGTGGTGCTTGCAGTGTTGAAGATATGCTCAAAAATGTTGTGAATGAACCGCTTATTAATGTTCATCTTCGGACAGAAATTAAAGAGCTTAAAAAATCTGCCAAATTCAATATTACGCTTACAAAAAGTGATATTGAACTGCCTGATAGTCAAATTAAAAATCTCCCTTCTGGTAAAGCTGCAAAGGGATTTTCTAAATATAACAACCCTCTATATGTTACTGACTCTGATAAAGACAAGATGGGTAGCAGTTGTCAAATAACAGCAGATGCTGTTATTGTTGCTACAGGATACTCACCATTTGATCCAAATCGTAAATCAACTTATGGTTATGGAAAGTGGAAAAATGTAATCACGGGTCTTGATCTTGAAAATATAATCAGAGAGAACGGCTCACTTGTAAGACCTTCTGATGGTCAAAAACCTCAAAAGGTAGCATTTATCCAGTGTGTTGGCTCAAGAGATGAGAGACTTGGAAATCTTTGGTGTTCTGAGGTGTGTTGCCCTTATGCCATGAGAATGGCTGGAACTGTAAAGCACGACAACCCAAATGCTGATATTACAATGTTTTATATAGATATTCAAAACAGCGGCAAAGAGTTCCCTGTTTTTTACGAAAAGATTAAACAAAATATCAGATTTGTCAGAACCATTCCAGTTGACATATACCCTCTTGAAAACGATGGATTAGAGTTGCGGCACATGGCAGAAGAAGAGGGTTCTCCATCTTCTGAATCTTTTGATTTAGTTGTGCTTTCAGTTGGAATTATGCCGGGAAAAGATAGTGGCAAACTATCTGAAATTACAGGTATCCCTGTTAATCAAGACGGTTTTCTTGATAATGAAATCTCTTGTTGTCCATGTAGTTCATCTGCTAAGTCAACTCAAGCCTCTCAACCAAGCACATCTTCCCAATCTGCCTCTTCTATTGCAGGATTGTTTGTAGCTGGAACTGCCAAAGGACCAGCAGGCATTGCCGCATCTATGGCAGATGCAGGAAAAACTGCCTTTGAGGCAATGAAATATTTGGGGGTGATCAAATGACAACAGATAAATGCACCAACGTAATAGAAAAATGTATTGATTTAAAAGGATCAGAAAATTGTGATGATGCCAATATGGTTGATATATCAATAAGCAAAGATGTGCTTGTTATTGGGGCTGGCTCTTTTGGGCTTGAAGCTGCTGGTAAAATTGCGGCTCAAGGTTATAGCGTCTCTGTTATTGGAGTAAAAACTGCTTGTGCAAGGCAATCTGGCTGCTCTTCAGAGATGCTTGAAACTGGCAAAGTGAACATTATGCAAGATGTAGCTATTGATTCGCTTGCTGGTGTTACAGGAGATTTTAGAGCAGTTCTAATTAAAACGGCTGGCAATGGAACAGGATGTAATGAAACAGGATGCAGCGAAAAAGTAGAAAAGGTATTTGGTGCTATTGTTGTTGCCCCCCAATATTCATACTCTCCACTTAATAAAAAATATGGTCTGACTTTAAATGACAAAGTGGTAAGCCAAAGCCAGTTTGAAGCTATGCTTGGTGATTCCGAAAGCCAGAAAAAGATTTTAAATAGCAATAATGGCAATGGATCAACAGTTGCATTTCTAACGGGATTTGCTCAAGAGGGCGATCCAACTTTAACAAGCAGAGTTTTAACTTCTGCACTTGCTGTTCAGAATATGGAGAACTGCAATGCCTACATCTATGCAGGTAATGTTAAAGTTGGTGCAAAGGGATTAGAAAGGCTTTTCACTCAAGGACGTCATGCTGGAGTGGTGTGCTTTAAACCTTCTCAAATGCCAACCATTGAACAAACCTCAACTGTTGAACAGGATGGAAATTGTGATCATAAGCAGGTTAGTGAGACAATTAAAATTACCATTAAAGACCCTGTTGTAAGAACAGATGTTGAGCTGACTCCTGATTACATCGTAGTTGAAGAGGCTCTTGTTGTTGGTCAGCAAAATCTTGATATTGCTTCAACTCTTAGAATTGACGCAGACCTTTATGGATTTCTTCCCAGCAACAATGTTCACAGATTTCCAGCTAAATCAAACAGAGATGGAATATTTGTAGTAAACAATTCAGCAGATGCTGCAAATACTGCATTGAAACTCAAAGAGCTTATCGGAAACGGTATAAAGAAAGTTGCAGCAAACAAGGCAAAAGTTGATGAAGATCGTTGTGTAATCTGCCTTACCTGTTATCGTTCTTGCCCACATGGTGCTATTTTCTGGCAAAATGGTGCGGCCGCAATCTCACAAGTTGCGTGTCAAGGTTGCGGTATATGTGCAAGTGAATGCCCAATGGATGCAATTCAGATTGGCGATTTTACTGATGACTCTTTAAGAACAAGCATAAAAGATGCTGTAGTCTCTGCAAAAGATAATCAAAAAGATGGACAACCTCTTATTGTTGCTTTTTGCTGCAAAAACTCTGCCTTTGAGGCTTGCGAAGCTGCAACACAATTTGGACATGAGATGCCGCAAGGTTTCAGAATGGTAAAAGTGCCGTGTGCTGGTAAAGTTGATGTTGAGTTTATTATGAAAGCATTTGTTGAAGGTGCTGACGGCGTTATGGTTGCTGCTTGCCATGAAGGAAATTGCAAGGCTGAACGTGGAAACATCTACGCAAAATGGCGTGTAAACGAGATCCAAAAGAGGCTTGAAAAAATGGGGCTTGAAAAAAATCGCCTTATTTTTACAACAATTGCCTCAAATATGGCAAAAGAGTTTGCTGGTAAGGTTAATGCTTTTGCAGCTGCAATTCAGTAAAATGAGCAATAAATTGTATTATGATAACTTCTTTAGCCGAGCGATAAATCGCACGGCTAAATTATAAAAAAGTCCACTAAAGTGGACTAAATAATAGTCAGCTTTAGCTGACTTCTGGTATTTAACGCCCTGAAATAAATTTCAGGGCGTTAAAAAATCAAAATATCTATCCACCACAACGCAAAACAGAGGGAAATCTTGAAATATCAGTATGTGGATAAAACTTTGCTCCACTAAAGATATTCATAAACTCTTGATTAACATTAAGTTCAATATAGGTTATTCCCTCTCTTATCTTATCAATTTCATCAAATAGATATGGATTTGTAAGAAGTTTAGATGCCCCTTCAAGAGAAGAGTTGCCAAGAACCTCAAATTTTTCAAGGTTAATATCTGGCAACATACCAATTGATATTGCAGATTTAGGGTCTATAAAAGAGCCAAAAGTGCCTGCTACATAAAATTTTTCAAGATCACTGAACTGTAATCCTGCTGTCTTTTCAATAATTACCTGCAAAATAGAATACATAGCAGCTTTAGAGCTTGTTAGTGAGTTCATCTCAACTTGGCTCAGAACAATACGAGAGCCAATTCCATCTTCTGACTCTGCAACTATTAAATGCCCTACCCCACCATCTTTTTCAAAAAATCTATTACCACACCTTTCAGGGACAAATTTACCTCTAATATCAATCATGCCAGAGAGAAAAAGCTGGGCAGCAAGATCGATCATACCTGAGCCGCAAATACCAATTGGTGGTTTATCTTCTATTGTATGAATATCAATCTTGCCTGTTATAGGGTCAATCTTTATTTTATCAATAACCCCTGGTTTTGCAGTCATACCCATATCGCTTATCCCACCTTCAAGAGCTGGACCTGCTGCACCAGCACAGGCAATGAGCCAATCTTTGTATCCAACAACGACTTCAGCATTTGTCCCAACATCAACCATAATGCAAGGAGCATCTTTTTTATGAAGCTCTGAAAACAATATTCCAGCGATAAGATCGCCACCAAAATATGATCCAATATTTGGAAAAAGATAGACCATACCACCTCTATTTATATCAACTCCAAGCTCTCGAGCCTCAAGAGGTTCAGGAGCATTTACTGCTGGAATATAGGGTTCACGGATCAAAAATGATGGATCAATTCCAAGAAATAGATGTGTCATTGCACTATTTCCAGCAACAATAAGGATATAGATAGATTTAGGGTCAATTTTATAGTTACAAAGAATATTTATGTTCTCATTAAATGCAGAGATAACAAGCTGTTGTAGCTCATTCAAACCTTTATCTGTTCGAGCGTGGTGGATACGTGCCAAAATATCAGGTGCAATTGAGGCTTGAGGGTTATCAAAGCCAATTTCACCACAAGTTTGTAAAGTCTCAAGGTTGATAAGACGCAAAACAATACGGGTAGTTCCAAGGTCTGCCGCAATGCCAAAACATGGTTTATCTCTATCAGGTTCAACTATATCAACAATTTGCCAACCAATAGAATTTTTAAAGATAACAACCTTTAATTTATGATTCCACTTTCTAAGTTTAGATGGAAGAGCAGTTGCAAGTTTTGTAGGGAAAAATATAGACGATTTTCCAAGATTTTTTTCTTTACCACTACACTCAATTTTCTGTTTAATGGCATTTTTTAGCCTTTCGACATCTGCTGTATTGTTACCAAGCGTAGGTTGTGGCAATTCAATGTATTGCACAAAATTTTTAATCATTGCTATCCTTATTTTAATTAGCCCCACCCCCTGCCCCCTCCCCAATGGAGAGGAGGATAATTATTCCCTCCCCTTGGGGAGGGCGGGGAGGGGCAAAATATTTATCTGGAAATCGTTGCGAGTGCTTTCCTAACTTTTTCTAATAAATCCTGCTTTGAGAATGGTTTTTGGATAAAATTTACACCACTATCCAAAACTCCGTGATGGGCAATTACATTGGCTGTGTATCCAGACATAAAGATAATTTTTATATCTGGATAGATTGAAAAAATATTTTTTGCAAGGTCTTTACCGTTCATATCAGGCATAACTACGTCTGTTATAAGTAAATCTATTTTGCAATGATCATTTTGATATGCCTGTGCGAATCTTATTGCCTCTTTTGGGTTTGATGCTGCAAGAACCTTATACCCTATTTTTTCAAGCATCAATTTTGTTAAGTTTAGAATTGGTGCCTCATCTTCAACAATTAGTATGGTCTCGTTAGAACACTCAGCCACATCTTTAATATTTTCTTTATTCAATGGAGTTGATTCATCTCTATATCTTGGGAAATATATCTTAAATGTTGTTCCTCTGTTTGGTTCGCTATAAACGTTGATAAATCCTTTATTTTGCTTAACAATTCCATAAACCATAGCAAGACCAAGTCCTGTGCCTTTTCCAATCTCTTTTGTTGTGAAAAAAGGCTCAAAGATATTTTTCATGGTCTCTTTATCCATACCACAGCCATTGTCGCTAACAGCAAGCATTACATACTCTCCAACTAAAAAATCTAAATGTTGCTCACAATAAGCCTTATCAAATGTTTTCATTCCAGTCTCTATGGTTATTTTGCCAACATCAGAGATAGCATCACGGGCATTAACGCAAAGATTTGCCAATATCTGATCTATTTGAGATGGGTCTATTTTAATCTGCCATAGATTATCTTGCGGCCGCCACTTTAAGTCTATATCTTCACCAATTATTCTTGTTAGCATCTTTAGCATATCTGCAATAGTAACGTTAAGATCAAGAACTTTAGGGGCAATTATCTGTTTTCTTGCAAATGCAAGAAGCTGGCGGGTAAGATTTGCCGATCTCTCTGCCGCTTTTCGTATCTCTTGAAGCTCATTAAAAGCTGGCTGATAAGGCTCAAGCTCATCTATAGCCATCTCAACATTACCAATGATAACGCTCAACATATTGTTTAGGTCATGGGCAACACCACCAGCAAGACGACCAATTGACTCCAACTTTTGAGCTTGAAAAAGTTGTCTCTCACTCTCTAAAAGTGCAGCTTCGGTGTTAAGCCTCTCAAGTTCTCCTGATGCCCGAACCGCAACCATTTTTAATACAGATTCAGCAATATTTTTATCTTGAAGTGGTTTGCTGCCAATAACAGCAATTAACCCAATTGGTATGCCTGTGTGGCTAAAAAGAGTTACACCAACATAGCTTTCAGCTTTAAGCTCTTGAAGCACCTGATCTTTTGGGAAAAACTGACATACGCTTGCTGGAAAACAACATACTGTTTTTCCAACAACTTCACCGCATGGTGTATCTTTTAAGGCATAAGTTATATTGTCCTCAAATTTGCCATAAGACCACACAGCAAGCGTTGTAGCATTTAACCCATCACCTTCAAGTCTATCAATACAGACAAAATCCATATCCAACGTTTTTGCAAGATAGATTGCAAGAGTTTCAAAAAATGGCTCTGCAGTTATTCCAATGTTGGTTTGTGCTAAGAACTCTTGAATTTCGTTTGTCCGCCTCTGTTCAGTTATGTCGCGGCTAACTCCTATTATGCCGATTAATTTTCCTTTTGAATCAAGGTAAGGGGTTTTGATTGTGTCGATTGTTCTTTTTTGACCATCAGGATAAGATATACACTCCTCACTATGACGAGGTGCCATCAAATCCAACATTTTTCTGTCATTTTCTATGAAAAAGTCTGCCTCTTCTTTTGTGTAGAGATCGTAATCTGTCTTTCCAACTATATCTTCAACTGAACGTCCAACGTGGTCTGCAAATGACTTGTTGCAACCTAAATAGACACCATTTATATCTTTGAAAAAAACTATGTCATACATAGAGTGAAGAAGAGATGTAAGAAGAGTTTTAGTATTTTCAAGTTCACAAAGCTGTCTTCTTGATTCAAGCTGGTCTGATAAAATCTTACCAGCAAGTATTGTGGCAAGAGGATAAAACAGCATCACGGGCAAACCTATTCTCATAACAACAGAGAGACCCACACCTTTTGGTAAAGTAAACATCATGGCAATCATGGTTAGATGGACAGCAAACCCGACAATATAGAGTTCCCGAACTGTCAAAGATTCAGATTCTGGTTTAAGATAAAACCTTGCTAAAGAGCCTATCATAAAAGATGAGATAATAACCAAAACACCCGTCATTGCACCTGTTCCACCAATCAATATACGGCACAAGGCAGGAAAAATTGCTGCAATAACTCCTGATATTGGACCAAAAAAGAGCGAACAGATACTCACCATCACAGAACGCCCATCAAATATAAGACCTTCTCCAAGAATTAAAGGACTCATCATTCCTAAAACAGCAGCACCGCCAAATAAAACCCCTTGAAGAATCAGTGCAACATCAGAGCTTATTTTTGCTACTTTACAATGTTTTTCAATAAATCCTGAAACAATGCTTAAAGAGACTAAAAGCGAAAGATTTAGAATTAAATCAATATAGATCAAGTTGTTTTCTCCTGTTTAAAAAAATGGCTATCTTTAAGTTTTGCTGATAACTCTTTTTTGGAATCTTGTGAATTTTAGACGGTGATTGTCAAGGCTTTTAAAACTCATCATCAATATTCATAGCTGCCGCAAGAAAATCTGCATCTGAACCAAGTTCGTCTGGAGATGCAAGCAACTTTCTTAGCTCACCAACGCTGATTTCAGGAGTTTTGGAAATAGCCGTAAACAAGGTAGTCAGCTCATTGGCAACTCTATCCATCTTTGCTATTGAATAGGCTAAATGATTATATCGTAAGTCAAAATGAAGTGTAGGCAAAGGGTAGATTTCGACCGACAGATCGTAGTTGGTCTGCTCCAAAGCCTCAAGATCGCTGAATGTAAAACCAACATTATACTTTTCTTGCAAAGATTCTAACTCATCACCCAACGGATAATTTTGGAAAATCAAAACATGATCAAGAAGAGAACTCTCCACATTGCAAGCTGTCTGGATAGAAGCTAACGAGACAAAATGGTGTGGTTCGCTATCAATACTCTCTGTCTGAACTACCCGAACCAACTCTTTGAATGATATATTGTCAGCCAACTTTACCCGAACAGGAACAGTATTGATAAATAATCCAACCATCCGCTCAACATCTGGTATTTCGGCTGGACGACCAGCTACCGCAGCACCAAAAGCCACATCTGAAACCCGATTTGCTTCTGCCAACATAATACTCCAAACAGACTGAACCAGACTATTTATGGTTATCTGGTAATCTCTTGCAATTTGATTCAGCACTCTGCTGACTTCTGGCTCAAGTTCAAATTGATATAATTTTTGAAGATCAGAGTTGGAAGTATCAGTATCTTTAACAGCATCAACCTTAACATCACGAGGCAGTGAAGTAACTTTGTTAAATCCTTCTAAATAGTTACTCCAATATCCAACTGCCTTTGCATGATCCGCGTTTTCCAACCAGAGAATATACTCCCTGTATTGAGGTGCTGTGCCAGCAAACTTAGGAATTTGTCCTCTATTCAAAGCCATGTAAGCAGATTGGACATCTTCAATCAAAATTCCCAAACACCAGCCGTCCATCAAAATATGGTGAAAACTCCAAATTGCAGCATAACGAAAAGGTTCAAGTTTAAAAATGTGCATACGCATAAGAGTATCGCTATCAAGGAGAAATCCACGTTGACGTTCCTCTATTTTAAAAGCCTCAAGACGTGCTGCTTTATCTTTTATCTGTGACCAATCTTCATAGTGCCACTCAATTGGTCTTGTTCTGCGAACTACTTGAAGTGGTCTTGGAACTCCTTTGTAGATGAAACTTGTCCTTATTATGTCGTGTCTTTGGCTAACTATATTCCATGTATCTTCAAATATTTTTAGGTTGACATCGCCTTTTAGAGTAAAGCTGAACTGCTCAAAATAGGCAGTTGAATCAGAATCATAAAGACGGCTAAAGAGCATGTTCTCTTGCATAGGTGTAAGAGGATAAATATCTTGAACATCTGATGGAGTCATTTTATTGTCATGCAAAAATGTTTCAAGCTGCGATAGTGAGAAGCCTGACCATGTCAAATCAGATGGCGTAACTTCTGGTATCTTGATGGACGAACAACAATCAATTATCTCTATCAAGGTTGCTTTGATTAGTGAGCCAAGCCGCCTGATACTCTCCTCTTTATATTGATTTGGAGAGTAGTAGATTTGGATATACAAACAACCTTGACGTATATCTGCTTCAATCTCAAGAGTGTATTCTCTTTTCATCTTTGGATTAACAAGATCAAGATGGGCAGTTGCTTCAACCCTCAAATCTTGATTTTCTAAACCAGCAGCACCTATATAATTAAAGCTGATATTTGGCTTTAACCTCTCTTTGGCTTCATTGCTTAAATTCTCACGAATCCAGCCAAAATTTCCCCCATGATTTGGAACTTTCCGCAAAGACTCTTTAATGTGCTTGATTTGAATACCAAGCTCTCTATTCGCACGGCTTGCCATATTCTCCTCTCTATTTGGGAGAGAAGTTGTGGTGGTTTTAATAGAAGAATCTGGTAGTTTTAATAAAACTGGATATTCAGCTGTAAACCAGCCAACTGTGCGAGAAATATCAATATCATCCGATATAGTATCTCGCCCATGCCCTTCTAATGAAACTAAAACTCCATTGATGTTACCCCAATAGTTCAAACCTTTAGCAATTGCTGTCAAAAGCAAATCATTCATATCAGTTTTGTAAGCAACATGAGCTTTACCTGTTAAAATCTCTGTATCTGGAGCTGGCAGCTTGATTTCAAAGATTGCACTATCTTGATATTGCCCATTCTCTTTTGGAAAATCCATTGGTAATTCAATTAGTTGTTCCTTGGCTATAGATTCCCAATAGTCAATTTCACGTTCATTTTGGTAAATCTGTGAAGATTTAGATATAAAATCTGCCCAATATTTAAAAGAGTCTGTCTTTGCTGACAGCTTAATATCCTGTCCATTAGAGTGTGCATTGTAAGCAAAGATCAAATCTTCAACCAAAATTTGCCATGAGATCGCATCTACAGCAAGATGATGAATTACAACCATCAGACGATCTTCAGTATCTCCTTGAAATAAGGCAGCCTTAAGCAGTGGACCATTAAAAATATCAATAGTTGAATGAAGTTTGCGGCTGATTGCGGTAAAGAGAGGGTCTGTATCAGTTTGAATGTCCATGCCTGTCTGGTGATTCTGGTTGGCTTGCGAGGGTGTTTGTCTGGCTTTTGGGTCAAAGGGAACAACAACCAATTCAGGTTTGAGGTCTGGTCCTTTAATATTCAAATCGTCAATTTGAACTGTAAGCCTTAAAGCGTCATGGTGAATCATTAAAGCTTCTAAAGCAGCTTTAAGCGAATCAACTTTAAGGTTATATTTAAAGTTAAGCGTTACAGCTTGGTTATAGTGGTTAATAAGAGCTTTATCTTGATTAAGAAGCCAAGATTGAATAGGTGTTGGGTGAACATCACCAGTAACTAAACTCTGATCAATCTGACGACTACGGCGGCTTAAGCGGGGTGCAAGCTCTGCTACAGTTGGATATTGGAAAATATCTCTAAGTTTTAAGATATAACCATAAGCCTGAACTCTTGCTACAGCCTGAATAGCCTTAATAGAATCTCCACCAAGTGAAAAATAGTTGTCATGGATTCCAATACTTTCACGGTTTAAGACACCTGATAACACTTCAACAAGTATCTGCTCAACTTCATTGCGTGGAGGCGTAAATGGAGCAGCAGATTCAACATGGGTTGCCGTAGGTTTTGGAAGTGCTTTACGGTCAATCTTTCCATTTGATGTAAGAGGCAGCTTTTCCATAACTACAAAATAGGAAGGAACCATATAATTTGGAAGCCTGTCCGCAAGATAGGTGCGGATAACATCTATCTTTTCTGAAGTTGAACCGCTAAAATTATCAGTCTGATCTGGCTGAAAGACAATATATGCTGTAAGTCCTGTTTGTGTAGAACTATTTGAGTCAGAAGATTCTATTTCAGATGCTGTAATCACAAGTTCTTTAACTGCTGGATGTTTGGCAAGAACAGACTCAATCTCACCAAGTTCTATTCTAAATCCACGTATCTTGACCTGATGATCTTGTCGTCCCAAAAATAGAATATTGCCGTCTGGCAGAAATTGAGCAAGGTCTCCAGTTTTATATAATTTTGCTTCAGGTGTTGGGTTAAAAGGATCGGGGATAAAAGATTTATTAGTCAAATCAGGCTGATTCAGATATCCAAGTCCAACACCAACTCCACCAACCCAAAGCTCACCAGCAACACCAATAGGCACGGGTTCTAAATGAGAATCAAGAATGTAGAGACGCATATTTCCAACAGGGCGACCAATTGGAATAATGGCAGTTTCAGGAGACGGAGCATTATGCAAAGCATAGTGTGCCACATCATCAGAACATTCAGTTGGACCGTAAGCGTTTAAAACTGGAGTGTTAGGATAGTGTTGAAACCATTGAGCCGCCAATATTGGCGGCAGTGCCTCACCAGTTGGAACTAACCAGCGGAGAGTATTTAGATTTTGGTTAGAGGCACTGCTGCTATCTATCTGTTCTAAAAGAACCCGAAGAAAAGAGGGAACAACCTCAAGTATTGTTACCTTCTGTTTAGTGGAAACTTCAAATAATTTGCTTGGATCGTGTGCAATATCGTTGCTTACAATCTGAACATGCCCGCCCTTTACAAGAGCAGATAAAAATTGCCAAACCGAAATATCAAAACATTGTGAAGCATTTTGAGCCACAACATCATTTTCGCGAATCCCTAAATCTTCTATCTTTGCGTAAAGGTGATTGACCATTCCCTTTTGCTGAACCATTGCACCTTTTGGAAGACCAGTTGAGCCAGAGGTAAAGATTATATATGCAAGATTTTCTGGAGAATCAGCTTTAATGTTATATGGAAGATTTTGTTCATCATCAGGTGTTAATGTAGAATTACAAATAAAATCTTCAAACCACAATACTTTTGCAGCGACTAACGATTTTTGCTCTGAAACGTGGGACTGTTCGTCTGGCACAGTAGAGACCAACGATCGTTGGTCTCTACGTTTTAATATATCTTCATCTCTATGTTTTGATATATCCTTATCTCTACTTTCCAATAGATGTGCAAACTTCTTTTCAGCTAAAATAAGTTTAGCACCAGATTGGTTTAGAATACCGCTGATGCGATCTGCTGGATGTTCAGGGTCTAACGGAAGATAGGCACAACCAGCCTTAAAAATACCTATCATTGCAACTAAGAAATGACAGCTTCTTTCAGCAAGAATTGGGATTAAGGGAACATGTATTGATAATTCTGACGTTCCAGATAAGTTAATCTCTTTAATTAAATTTCTCGCTAACCTGTTTGAATATGAATTAAGTTCTCTATAAGTCATTTGCTGGCTTATATATATTTCACCAGATTTATTAATATCAGAAAAAACAGCGGCAACACTCTCTGGTGTTTTGGATACCTGTTCTTCAAATAGACGGTGAAATGGGTGTTGCAGAGGAAAATCGCGGCAAGTGTTATTCCAAACATTTATAATCTGGTGTCGTTCAATTGGAGTAAGAAGAGAAACTTTATAGAGAGGCTCTTCAGGCTTTTCTATCACAGAGTTAAGCAAAGTCATAAAATGGTTGGCAAATCGCGATACAGTTTCAGGCTTAAACAGATCAGTTGCATACTCAAATTTGAACTGATATTGACCATTAATCTGCATGATCTCAAGGTTGAAGTCATACTTTGCATAGCTAATTGGAATATTAACCATAGAGAGTGTCAGCCCCTCTATAGATGGAAGCTCCTGAATCTTATCAAGGTTAAATTCTGATGCAATAACGGAACCTCTGCTCATATCTTGCTCAAAATTAAGATTCCGGATTAAATGGCTGAAAGGATATTGCTGATGACGGTAAGCAGTAGTAAGCGTTTCTCTTGAGCGATCCAAATACTCTGTAAAAGAGCTGTCCGCATTATATCTGCTTATAAATGGAACTAAATGAGTGCAGTAACCAACAAGTTCATCGCTGTCTGGAAAAAACCGACCTGTAACTGGAAAACCTATTACAACTTCCTCTCGACCAGTTAATTTGTGAACCCAAAGTGCATATAGTGAAATCAAGGTCATAAAAGGGGTAAGCCGCCTGCTCCGCCCCAACAATATGCAGCGTTCAAGAAGTTCAGGGTTTGCTGACAGATGGTACCGCGAACCTTTGAATGTAAATAGTGAAGGACGCTGCATATCAGTTGGAAAATCAACCATAGGGATTGAGTTAGGAAAAAGGCTGCCCCAAAACTCTTTATCACGGTTAGATTGGTCTGAGTTTAGATAATCTTCAAGCCAATTTTGATAGTCCTGCAAATCAGGAGCTGTCTGCACATTAAAATGGCTGCTGTTTAATCGCAATTTATAAAAATTAAATAAATCCTGTAGTATTACATTTACAGAGCGTCCATCCATAACAATGTGATGAAAATTCATTGCAAAAACATAATTTTCAGGAGCAAGCTGGAGCAGTTTAAAGGAAAAAAGCGGACCATTTATAAGGTCAAATGTTGAGTGGCTGTTCTCTTTGAGCCAACATTGAATATTATCTGTATATTCAGAGTCGTTAATAGCTTTAGATTCTGTAAATTCTATATTGCTCGGCATAGATGGCAGAATCTTTTGATTTTCACCATCTCCAACCATAACTGTGCGTAAAGCTGAATGCCTTGCAACTAAATCAGATGCAGCAGCAGATAGTGCTTCTTTGTCTAATTTTCCTGTTAAACGTATAGCAACTGTTTCAATATAGGCTGGTATTGCGTTTTCATTGAGTTGAGAAAGAAACCAAAGCTGCTGCTGTGCTTGTGTAAGGGGTATAATTATCTCTAAATTTTCAGTTTTTTTTTTACTTAACTCTTCATGAGTTATCTCTTTTTTTTTTATATCTTCTGGATGTGTTGAAGGAGTATTGCCGCCACTATTTATCCCCCCAAAAAGCGGAAAACCCGCAGCCTTAAGCTCAAGCGAACTCTCTTTAACAGCCTTGATAATTTTTTCAACATCTTCATCTGTATGAGTTTCTGAAAAGAAACATATACGCCTTTCCCAAGTATATATGCCTCTTGACATAAGCAGATAGAACCAAACTGTCATATCAGGAGGTGGTACTGGTCTTTTGTAGAGTTGAATTGTAGGCTCAAAAATAAATTGTGATGCAAAACGTGCAATTCTGATACTGATATTCTCTTTTTCAAAAAATGCGTTGACTCTTTTTTGAAATGATTCAGCTTTAATACTTATCTCATTTTGAAGAGCAGCACCTCTTCTCTTCATGTGAAGAAGTGCTGCCCTTGATGCTGCCATTGTTAAAGGGTGCTTGCAAAAAGTTCCAGCAAAAAAGATGACATCTTGACCGGGTAATGAATCATCACCATAGTTCCAGATTCCACCATCTATAAGCTGCATAAATTTGGTTTTTCCAGCCACAATACCAATAGGCATTCCGCCAGCCGCAGCTTTGCCATAAGTTGCCATATCAGCCCGAACTCCAAATACAGCCTGAGCTCCGCCAGGGTGGCAGCGGAAACCGTTTATCATCTCGTCAAATATCAAAACAATACCAAGTTTAGTGGTTAAAGCACGCAGCTCATGGAGAAACTCTTTTGGCTGAAGGGAGGGGTTACGGCTCTGAACAGGCTCAACAAGAACTGCTGCAAGCTCGTCAGCATTTTCTCTAATAATTTCTAAAGCTGATTCATCTCCATAACGCAAAGCTAAAGTATCTTTGATTACCATATCTGAATTACCATGAAATGAACCAACAAATAGAGCAATACGTGTTTTGCCAGTTGCAGACTGTGCAGAACGCAGGGCAACCATAACAGCTTCACTTCCTGTATTGCAAAATGCCACGCGATCCATACCCGTCATTTCACTTATCAAACTTGCAACTTCACCAACAAAATTATCTTGAGGACCAAGTGCAAAACCTCTTTTAAGCTGCTCTTCCATAGCCTCAGTTATAAATTTTGGAGCATGTCCAAAAAGACTCACTCCATAACCCATTGCAATATCAATATATTCATTGCCATCAATATCCCATATCTTAGAGCCAGAGGAGTTTGTAGTAACAATAGGATATATAATTTCCTTTAAACTCCGTCTAAAACCAAGTGTATTGATCCAATCTGCTAAATATGACCGATGTTCTTGAGCATAAGTTTTTGATTTTTTTGTTCGTTCAATATATGGAGGAATAAATCTTTCAAGAAACCGTTGTTGAGAGCTGCTGAGACTGTCTGGATCAAACTTCATTGCCCGAATTTCTGAAACCTTTGGTTTGGGCGGTTCTTGCTGCATATCTGCTTTAGACTGCATATCTGCTTTAGGCTGCATATCTGCTTTAGGCTGCATATCTGCTTTAGGCTGTATATCTGCTTTAATTGCCCGAATTTCTGAAACCTTTGGTTTGGGCGGTTCTTGCTGCATATCTGCTTTAGACTGCATATCTGCTTTAGGCTGTATATCTGCTTTAGATGCTTGAGACAGCTTAGAAATTTGTAATGGCTGGGACTCTGGCTTAGATGGTGCAGCAGGCGATAATAGAGAAGTTGGCACACTATGACGATAACCCCCCAACACATCTAATTGATGGTGCATCAAGTCTGACATTGCCCGCATCTGTGCATTTAAAAGGCTTTCTAAATCTGAACCAACTTTTTCAGATATTGCAGGTCTTGAAAGTATAGGAGCGGCGGTTACAGGTATATTTACAGGCATATTAGGTGCAGGTGTTAATGCTGCGGCAGCAGCAGGTGCAGATATTCCAGCAGGTGTATGAGCTGGTGCATTTGCAAGATTTGCAGAAGCCCAATCAGAAGGCAGGTTATCAGCTATATAGTCAATCAGCTTTGATAAGGAGTCAACTTCATCATAGTAAAGCCCCATATCAATCTCAAGGTTAAAGTGCGTTTTAATCCCTTGATCAATTCTGACCACAACCAATGAGTCAAAACCTAAGCTGATATAGTTAGAACCAATATCAACCTTATTCATATCAATGCCTGAGGCTTTTTTCACAATTTCTGAAAGTATATTAAATATCTCTTTTTTCATAGTTTTTGAGTCCAATTGTCGTTCTATCTGGTCTGGTATTGCCTGCATATTTGAATTTATCAATTGTCCAGCAGATTCAGATAGACCAACATCTGATGTGTTTGAAGTCAATGGTAAGGAAAGCTCATTTTCAGACCCCCAATCAGGAGGCAAATTAATAACTAAATAATCAAAAAGTTTTTGCAAAGAGTCAAGCTCTTCATAATAAAGCCCCATATCTATTACGATGTTAAAATGTTTGCGTATTTCCTGATCAATCCACGACACAACTAATGAATCAAAACCCAGATTAAAGTAGTCGATTGTCATATTCAAACTATTCATCTCAACCCCAGAGACTTTTTTGACGATTCCCGAAAGTGTTTCAAATATACGTTTTTTCATAGGCTTAAAGTTTCCATAATTTTAATTCCGAGCCTGTTATCTCATTAGATTTGACAATTTTTTAAAAATTGTCAAATCTCTCAAACTTATCTTGATGGCTGTTCTATCCACGAAGGTGGAAAAAATCCATGAATTTCCTGCCCCATTTTTTGTCCGCGTGCAAGTTTTAAAGCAAGTTCTCCAAGTGCCAAATCTAAAAGACCCATTCCAAATGGGCTAAAAATTGGAATTTTACCCTCAACTCTTGGAGGCTGTGAGCCGTCAATAATATCGGCAAGAGTGCCTCTTATAAAATCGCGTCTGCCGATTTTCTGCTCTAAAAGATGCAGCGATGTATTTGCCTTTAAAACATGGTCAGGGTCATCAACAATATTGTCAGCATTTAAGATAACTTCTGGAGTTAAATCTCTTAATGATACGTGTAAAATTACAGAATCTTTTGGACAGGCACTAATATCACTTAAATATGGAACACCAGCAGTTGTGCAAAAGGCAGTAATATCACCTGCCCCCAATACTTCGTCATAACTTTTTGCATACTCTATTGATAACTCAGGTGTTCTTATAAGAGATTTTGAGGCAAACTGCTTTGCCCTTTCAAGATTAAGATCATATAGGATCAAGTTTTTTATAGAAGGCTGTCGTACCTGTAAAAACCGCAAAACTTCAAAATTAATGGGTCCGCACCCAATAAGTCCAAGCCGTTTGACAGGTTTTCCAGCTCTCAAAATATCTCCAGCAATAGCAGCAGATGCTGCTGTTCTTCTGGCACTGATGATAGAGCTTTCCATAATTGCTTTAGGTCTTCCTGTCTCCATATCATTTAGGATCAATACTGCTGATGCCCGCTCTATTCCTTTATCAACATTTTCAGGAAATGATGCTATCCATTTAATGCCAGCAGTCTGAAAAGCACCTCCAAGATACCCGGGTAAAGCAATAATACGATCTCTTGGTTTTTCTGGAAAAAATACAAAATTTGAGTGAGGCAGCGTAGCATCGCCTGTTTTGTGAATTAAAGCAGCCGAAGCTACAGCGTCCATTATATCTGTTTCACGTCCCCTAAAGAGCGTTAGAATCTCATCGCCTGTTAAAAGTAAAATTGGTTGGTCTTTCATTGAATTTAGCCTCTCTTGTCTGTTTTAATTTATAAAAATGAATTTTAAGGATTAATCAAATATTACCTAATCTGCCCCTGTTAATCAGATGCTGTTAATCAAATAACGGCTAATTAACGATTAATCAAAAATCCTCATCAATTTTATCTGTAATTGAATGCAGAAATTTTTTCTCTTCTTTTTCTCTGTAATATGAACTGCTTGTTATGAACTCCTCAAAGATACCCAAATCTTGGCTCACTTTTCTTAACGAAATTATTTTTTGATACATTGTTTCGGAATCAATCTCAGAATCTTGATTAACTGTCTGTGTAAAATTTCGGATAGTAACTTTATCTTGTTCGGTCAACTCTTCTTTAACTGCAATCTCAATGATTATCTTTTTATACAAATCATCTAATGAGAGCATCATATTTCTTGGAATAAAGCCTTTTCTAACATTGATTGCATATTCAAGTGAATCAAGATTGCAATCATAATTCTTGTATGAATAATATTCCAACAGCGGATAGAGAGAACAAGATGTGCCCATAGAACGGGGCAAAAGTTTACCAAATTTCTCTAACTCTTTAATGATATTCTCTTTGCTGTATGAGTTCATCATTGTAACATAAGGCAGCACAACAGTCGGCAGCTCTTTACTATCCATCTTCATTACAAGACTTGCTCTTTTGTCTGTTAATTCATCTAAAAAATCCCAGCCGAGATAAGATGCAAGCAGGTGTATGAGTTTCTTTAAATCTGTCTCAACACTAAACATCTGAACAGGATCAGCACAGTAAAGGATATATGGAATTTTTAAATTCATTGCCATAAAACATGCTGATACAACAAGATAAGATGTGCAGATTGTGCAAGGAGTTTTTTCAGCTTTAAAGGCATCTTCCTTTTTCTCTGACAAAAATACTTTTCTCATCAACTGCTTATATTTTGCATAAGATGAGAAAGATATATAATCGCCATCTATCAATTTCATTATCTCTTTTATATTATTTACTGCATTTTTACCTTCATAGGGTAAATCATAAGTATATGAGATAATCCGTTTAGAAGTCTCTTTTTTCAGCTTATTCAACATATACATGCTGTCTTTACCACCGCTTAACATCAATAGAGAGTCATAACTGCCTTCATTGACAGGAGAAGCGGTGATAAATTTCTCATAATTATTCAAAATAGCACTGTATTTCTCGGCATAATCTGCCCCTAATGAGCTTCCACTACAAATAGAACATTCGCCGTAACTATTAAATTTAACACCCGGATGTCCATGTTTTAAAATACATTTTGTGCAATATGGCATTAATTTATCTCTCTCCTTAATGTTTAATCAGCCAATTTTTCCACCAGCATTTGCTGCACCAATTATGATTATTCAATCTTATTTGAAATTGCCTGACCACAAATGAGATATATCGCCAAAATGTTTCTCTACCCATTCATCTGAATAGACTGTATCCAAATAACGCTCCCCACGATCTGGAACTATGGCTGCTATCACTGCATCTTTTGGGAACTCTTCCCGTTTTTTCTCAATTGCCATGATAACACCACCTGTAGAGCCTCCTGCTAAAATAGCCTCACTATGGAGAAGACGGCGGCATCCAACAACACAATCAATATCAGTGATATGAACTACATCGTCTTGTAAATCAGGCATCATTAGCTCTGGAACTCTGGCTGCCCCGTGTCCTGGAATAATGCGTTTGGCAGGAGGATCGTTATATATTGCACTACCTTTGGCATCTACTGCAATTACCTTAGTATCTGTGATGCCAAAAAATCGCAGATATTCCCGACACCCACGCAATGTGCCACAAGTGCTTACAGCTATAAAAAGATAATCAAGTTTTCTGTTTAAAGCATGAATTATCTCGTGCATTGTCTGGTGGTGTGCGCCGGGGTTATATAGATTGGCATACTGATTTGTCCAATAAGAGTTTGGAATCTGCCTTTGCAGCTCTTGAACCCTTGCAACACGAGCGTGTAAATATTCACCAGTAACAGGATCAGGCTTTGGCACTAAATCAATGGTTGCCCCATAAACCTCTAACATCTTCAGGTTTTGACCGGTTGTTTTAGGGTCAACAACGCATATAAACTTTAAACCAAGAAAATGGCAAACTTGAGCCAAACCAATTCCTAAATTACCTGAACTTGACTCAATGATTGTTGTTTCAGCGTTTATTTCACCCTTTTCAAGCCCTCTTTTGACAATATTTAATGCTGTGCGATCTTTAATTGATCCGCCAGGGTTAAACATCTCAAGTTTTACCCACACCTGAAATGGGGCATCTTTAAATAAACGGTTAAGTCGAATTGTCGGGGTATTGCCAATTGTGCCAAGTATTCCGTCAGTTTTCATCCTTAGTTTGCTCCTTAAATCCTAATTACAATTATTTTTTAATATTTTTAAATGATGTTGCATAAGCTGATTCATGGTTTGAATTTGTTGGATCATTATCCCTTCGATTGTATCGTTAATAGCTGCTGATGGCGTTGATATTAAATTAAAAGCCTGCGGCTCTTGTGATAAAGATTTTTCACTATTAGATATTTGAGGCTCTTTTACAAGTTTTTGATTAATTTTTTCTTCAATATTTTGTCCAACTCCTATTTTGACCTTTTGATCAGGCTTTATTTCAATGTTTTGGTTAATTTTTTCTTCTATATTGTGTTCAATGTTTCGCTCGATTTTTTGCTCAATGCTTTTATCAATCTTTCGATTGATCCAGTGACGTTCACGCTGAAATGGATAGTTGGGCAATAAAACTTTTGAATGGCTAAATGGTGCTTCAAATGTTTTCCAATCAACATCAACACCAGCTACATAAAGCTCTCCTAATGAGCGTAACATACGAATTGTATCTGGAACTCTTGGAGATAATGAAGGTAACCGCCTAATATCAGAGTGTTTCTCCAAACCATTTTTAACAAATAGACTCTCTGGAAGAGTCATATCAAGATCAATCAAATTTGGGCTTGGTCCTATCTCAACCATTGTGTTGTAGTTTTTACGGATATAGAGCAGGCTCTTTACAAACTGAACAGGTTGACGCATGTGGCGACACCAATAATCAGTGGTGCAAATCTCATCTCCGATTGGTTTTCCTGTTAAATTAGAGATAACAGGAACTATAGGCGTTTTATAAGATATGTTTTTAGCACTATTTTTAAAATTATCCATAATCTGTTCAGTCAATGGTGAATGAAAAGCTGTAGATATATTTATCTGCATTGAGCGGATTCTCTGGCTCTCCAAATTTTTAACCACACTGTCAACAGCATCTGCAACGCCTGAAATTAGAATTATCTCAGGTCCGTTTATTGCTGCAACTGACACCTTATCTTCAAAAGGCTTCACTGCCTCCTCAACCTTTTCAAGAGAGGCAAAAACACTTACCATTTTGCCCTTATCAGTTATTTCATTCATCAAATATGCACGCTCAATAATTAAACTTAAAGCCTCTTCAGGAGTAAAAACCCCAGCAGCACAAGCAGCAGCATATTCACCCAAGCTATGCCCCATAACTGCATCTGGAAATACTCCCCACGATTTCCAAAGTTCAGTGAGTGCAAACTCAAGAATAAACATTGCTGGTTGTGTATATAAAGTTTTATCTAAATCTGACGTGCCGATGACAGGCTTTAATGAAAAGATGTTAAAAGGTCTGGCAGGCGGTTTATTAGGCACGGAAGAGCCAACATTGCCATTTTCAGTTTCCTTTCCATTTTCAGTTGTTTTTTCAGCTTCAATTGTTTTTCCTTGAGAACTTTCAACATCTGTCTTAAGTGGCGGAAACATAACTTCATTGAGTCGTTTGGAAAGCCTCTCTGAAAGTCCAGATTTTTCTATAAACACAAAACATCTATCCATAGCCTGTTTAAAAACTGGTTGTGTCTGATAAAGTTCCAAGCCCATATTAGGATATTGAGAACCCTGACCAGAGTAAAGAAAAACTATTTTTGGATTGGTGGGGGATTTCCCATAAAATAGGTCTTGATCCGCACCTTTTTCTGCTGCGGTTTTAAGAAGCAATATTGCCTTTTCACTATTTTCAGCAACTATAGCCATTCTGTGTTCAAAATGTGAGCGGCAAGTTGCGGCTGTGTGGCATATATTTCTAAAATTTAGAGTTGATTTAGAGCTATCTAAAAAATTTATATAACGATCCGCAAGAGCTTTTAAAGCCTCGTTGCTGCGTGATGAAATTGGTAAAAGATGAACCTGTCTGACAAAAGTTGTTTTATCTTCTTCTTTACTATTTTCTTTATAGTTAGAAGTTTCACTGAATTTTGGTGATTCTGACACTATTACATGGGCATTTGTCCCACCAAAAGAAAAACCGCTGACTCCAGCAGTTCTAACTCTATCACCAATATTCCAAGGAACATGGTCAGATGCAACTTTAATTGGAATTGATGACCAGTTTATTTTGGGATTGGGTGTATTAAAATAGAGCTGTGCTGGAATTGTCTGATTTTGAAGTCCAGCAACTATCTTTAAAAGACTTGCCATGCCGGCAGCAGCTTCTAAATGTCCAAAGTTTGTTTTAACAGAGCCAATTAAAAGCGGATTTTCTCTTGGATTTGTGAAAACGCGAGATAAAGCACCAACTTCAATCGGATCGCCAAGCGATGTCCCAGTACCATGAGCTTCAACATAATCAACATCTTCTGGTTTTAGACCAGCCATATTTAATGCTTGACGAATAACAGCCTCTTGAGCTGGACCTGATGGAACAGTCAAACCTCCTGAAGGTCCGTCATGGTTTACAGCAGAGCCTCGAACTACTGCCCAAATTCTGTCCCCATCTTTGATAGCATCAGAGAGACGCTTTAAACAAACCACTCCACAACCCTCGCCTCTTACATAACCATCTGCTGACGCATCAAAAGTTTTGCTGCGTCCATCTGGGGACATAAGGTGTGATTTGGAAAAACTTACAGAAATTTCAGGTGCTAAAATAATATTTACACCTCCAACTAAAGCCATATTGCACTCTTTATCACGCAAAGAACGGGAAGCAAGATGCAAGGCTACCAAACTTGAAGAGCATGCAGTATCAAGCGAAAAACTTGGACCATTTAACTTTAAAAAGTATGATAAACGTCCAGCAGCAAGTCCAAGTGTATTGCCTGTTCCAAAATAGGCATCAATATCTTCAGGGTCTCCTGAACCCATAATATTTGTGCCATAATCAAGCCCCATAATACCGATAAAAACTCCAGTATTGCTTTTTGCTAAAGTGTGGGGGGCAATATTTGCATTTTCAAGGGCTTCCCAAGCAACTTCCAACAAAAGCCTCTGCTGAGGGTCCATACTTCGAGCTTCACGAGGTGTGATTCTGAAAAAAGCGGCATCAAAATTTTCTAAATCTTTTAGCAAGGCGGCAAAACGGGTGCTGATACGTCCCGGAATATCTTGATCAGGATCATAATAGATAGAGTTGTCCCAACGCTCAACAGGAACTTCAACCACTCCGCCTTCTTTGTTAAAAAGCAGTTTCCAGTAATCTGATAAATTAGATAAATTATTAGAACCACCAGGGAAACGACACCCAATACCAATAATTGCAATTGGTTCACTCCGCTCTTGACGCAAGGCATCGTATTTTTTGCGAATCTCTTTAAGACCAAACAAAGCCCGTTGCAATGGGGTTAGTTGGTCAAATCCCGTGGTAATTTTTATATTTGTATTAGTCACGATAGTTTTTAAAACTCCTTGGTTGTTAAAATTTCTCTGATTCCAATATTTTTGGGACTGTAAATATTTCAGTGGTTGAGCTATCAAGCAATTTCAAAATTTCCATGCTTGACCTCACCTATTTTATTCGTAAGTTCTTCACTCATTTTTATATAGGCTTTCCACTCAATATAATCATCCCATTTGCTAAAATCCTCATGCACAGAAGTTGAGTTATTTATATCAAATTCTTCCCATGACTGATTATACTTATGCTCAAAAAAATGCAGCTTTTCACGAACTTTGTGTAAAGCTGACATATATTCTACTAAAAGCCAATTTCCTACATCTTGCTTTTTTACAGTTATCATTAGTTACTATCCTTATATTTTTTTCCTAATTTATCATAATTTTTTGCAGCCGGCGATAAAGCTTAATGTAAAAACTTAACAGCTCTCCAAAATCGGCTTTAATATATCAGGACTTTTTTTTTAAGCAAAGCTGTGCATATAATAGCCTGCATTCAAATCTTTAATAAAAATATATCTTTAATTCTTTCAAAATGTTTTCTATTCCAGTGTGGCAACACAAAGATTCATAGAAATTGCGGTTGCTGCAATAAAAATATCTCTAAACTCAATCAAATTATTCGATCTTTTTAAGTCCTGATAAATTATTGATGAAATGTCAGCAATCTCATTATCAAAAGAAACTGTGGTAATCCATTTACATAATTTCTCAATATCTTCAGAATGTTTTTCCGTAGATGCACCACACTTTAACTCAAATAATGTTACAGACGATATAAAACACTCGTTTAATTCTCTAATTTTCCAAAGCACAGAATGTTCTTTATTTGTTTTTCTTAGAAAATCTATTATTATTGAAGTATCTATTAGAATTCTGCTATCTCCCATGATTTCATCCTGATTTCATCTTCTGTAATATTCCATGTTGAAATTGATCGAAAATCTTCTTTCCAGCCATCTTTATCTGAATAGCTGGCTTCTTTTTTAGGTATTATAATAATCTCCACTTCTTTGGCATCAAACTCTTTAGGCAAATCAACTGAAATACGGTTTCCAGCAACTCGACAATATGTTATCCAACTATTAATCTTTTGAATATGCTGCATATTTATACCTCTTAAATATTTGTGAATAGTCATTCCTCCAAAATCGGCTTTAATATATCAGGGCATTTTTATGTTGCAGCCGAGAGTATTTGCAAACGGCTTATCTGTCCTCACAACTTCTTGAACTACTGCGGTCGGTGCATATATCTTTTCATACATTTTTTCGAGGATTTCCAATTTTTCTATAACTGCAAGAGCTATGAGCGGTGAGGAATCTGCAATAACAATCATTTTCCCATTATCCTTTCCGCTTCCTCCATGAAATCATCAGTATCATAGTTTATTGCTGGTATCTCATATTTTCCAAGTTCAAACATAAAATCAATTTTGTTCATTTCCGCAAGTTCTGATGCTTTACCCATTGACAACTTCTGCATTCTGTAAAGTTCCATTGCCGCATACAGCTTCATCTTTTTTATAAAATCACTTTTTGTCTCATTTAATGTGTATAGTATATCTTGTGGTATATTTAATTTTAATTCTGTCATCTTCATTTCATTACCTCCGTTTTTATCAGTCGTGTAATTCCCAACTTAACAGCTCTCCAAAAAGCGGATCGGATTTCTTCGATTATTGGATCATTAAACATCTTTATTTCATTCTCTCCATAATTATTTTTTGAATGAACTCTATGGCATCTTCTAATGAAATCTCATTACTTTCAGAAATCTCATTATCACTGTGTTTATGATGCGGAAAGGTTGAAATATCATGATGATGCGGTGCATTATCCCATCTAATAATCATAATATTTTGTTTATTCTGCCAATGAAATGAATAGTTTCTCTCATCAGTATCAAAATATTCTCTGGCAAACAGCACGGATTCATCAACAAATACAACCTTTAGTTTATAGTAAAATCCGTCTGACCAATGTTTATAATCCTGTATATCGTAATTGTTAATCAGCGTTGAGCTGTCAAGCAATTTCAAAATTTCCATGCTTGACCTCACCTATTTTATTCGTAAGTTCTTCGCTCATTTTTATATAGGCTTTCCACTCAATATAATCATCCCATTTGCTAAAATCCTCATGCACAGAAGTTGAATTATTTATATCAAATTCTTCCCATGACTGATTATACTTATGCTCAAAAAAATGCAGCTTTTCACGAACTTTGTGTAAAGCTGACATATATTCTACTAAAAGCCAATTTCCTACATCTTGCTTTTTTACAGTTATCATTATTACTAACCCTTATATTTTTTTCCTAATTTATCATAAGTTTTTGCAGCCGGCGATAAATCTCACTGTGAAAACTTAACAAATCTCCAAAATCGGCTTTAATATATCAGGACTTTTTTAAGCAAAGCTGTGCATATAATAGCCTGCATTCAAATCTTTAATAAAAATATATCTTTAATTCTTTCAAAATGTTTTCTATTCCAGTGTGGCAACACAAAGATTCATAGAAATTGCGGTTGCTGCAATAAAAATATCTCTAAACTCAATCAAATTATTCGATCTTTTTAAGTCCTGATAAATTATTGATGAAATGTCAGCAATCTCATTATCAAAAGAAACTGTGGTAATCCATTTACATAATTTCTCAATATCTTCAGAATGTTTTTCCGTAGATGCACCACACTTTAACTCAAATAATGTTACAGACGATATAAAACACTCGTTTAATTCTCTAATTTTCCAAAGCACAGAATGTTCTTTATTTGTTTTTCTTAGAAAATCTATTATTATTGAAGTATCTATTAGAATTCTGCTATCTCCCATGATTTCATCCTGATTTCATCTTCTGTAATATTCCATGTTGAAATTGATCGAAAATCTTCTTTCCAGCCATCTTTATCTGAATAGCTGGCTTCTTTTTTAGGTATTATAATAATCTCCACTTCTTTGGCATCAAACTCTTTAGGCAAATCAACTGAAATACGGTTTCCAGCAACTCGACAATATGTTATCCAACTATTAATCTTTTGAATATGCTGCATATTTATACCTCTTAAATATTTGTGAATAGTCATTCCTCCAAAATCGGCTTTAATATATCAGGGCATTTTTATGTTGCAGCCGAGAGTATTTGCAAACGGCTTATCTGTCCTCACAACTTCTTGAACTACTGCGGTCGGTGCATATATCTTTTCATACATTTTTTCGAGGATTTCCAATTTTTCTATAACTGCAAGAGCTATGAGCGGTGAGGAATCTGCAATAACAATCATTTTCCCATTATCCTTTCCGCTTCCTCCATGAAATCATCAGTATCATAGTTTATTGCTGGTATCTCATATTTTCCAAGTTCAAACATAAAATCAATTTTGTTCATTTCCGCAAGTTCTGATGCTTTACCCATTGACAACTTCTGCATTCTGTAAAGTTCCATTGCCGCATACAGCTTCATCTTTTTTATAAAATCACTTTTTGTCTCATTTAATGTGTATAGTATATCTTGTGGTATATTTAATTTTAATTCTGTCATCTTCATTTCATTACCTCCGTTTTTATCAGTCGTGTAATTCCCAACTTAACAGCTCTCCAAAAAGCGGATCGGATTTCTTCGATTATTGGATCATTAAACATCTTTATTTCATTCTCTCCATAATTATTTTTTGAATGAACTCTATGGCATCTTCTAATGAAATCTCATTACTTTCAGAAATCTCATTATCACTGTGTTTATGATGCGGAAAGGTTGAAATATCATGATGATGCGGTGCATTATCCCATCTAATAATCATAATATTTTGTTTATTCTGCCAATGAAATGAATAGTTTCTCTCATCAGTATCAAAATATTCTCTGGCAAACAGCACGGATTCATCAACAAATACAACCTTTAGTTTATAGTAAAATCCGTCTGACCAATGTTTATAATCCTGTATATCGTAATTGTTAATCAGCGTTGAGCTGTCAAGCAATTTCAAAATTTCCATGCTTGACCTCACCTATTTTATTCGTAAGTTCTTCGCTCATTTTTATATAGGCTTTCCACTCAATATAATCATCCCATTTGCTAAAATCCTCATGCACAGAAGTTGAATTATTTATATCAAATTCTTCCCATGACTGATTATACTTATGCTCAAAAAAATGCAGCTTTTCACGAACTTTGTGTAAAGCTGACATATATTCTACTAAAAGCCAATTTCCTACATCTTGCTTTTTTA
>JADGBE010000120.1 GCA_015231615.1 Desulfamplus sp.
ATTTTGTATGGATAGTCATATATTGCAAATAAAAGTATCGCAAATTGTTTTAAAAATAACATGAAAAAAAGGGCAGCAAAAACATCATTTTTTTAGGGACAGGCGACAACTTCCTTGACATTCACCGCATTCGCTCAACATCATCTAAACAAATTATTAAATTATCATCGATTAGTTCTAAGGGGTCATAACTCCACGGCAAAATATTTGTTCCGATTGCTAAATCGGTTCCTTTCAGTGCTATTTTAAGAAGAGCTTTTCTTTCGCTGTCTGTGAATAAATTTTTAATAGTTTCTTTTATAACTTCAATTTTGCTAAGGTTTTCAGTTGTGCGTAGTTTTTTTATTTTTAAAAGAAGACTTTTATTCATGAGTTGTTCTTTAAGTGTGGAGATTGATTCAAGCCCAAATAGAGAAAAGTAAATTATTTTGCTTTCGTCCAATGCTGGCATAAGTTCAGTGAACCACAAATAAGTTTTACCACAACCCCATGGACCAGACAGAATAGCTACTGATCTTTTTTTCATCGATTGATCGTTAAGGCGTTTAAAAAGAGCTCTAACAATTGATTCTTTATCTCTCAATTTGACCTCCATAATTTTTCATTAAATACAGATAAAACAGATTACATTTTATCTGTACCATTCAACTCTTATTGATACCAGATAATTTTTCTCATTGTATTGATTTATAATAATCTTTTTTAGTTTTCATCAATTGGACATATTGTTCAACAAAACAACTACAAGTCTCACATTTACCACCTAACTTAATACCTCCATCTGCATTAATGATTGTATATTCCTTAACAGTAGCAAATCCACAATTCTTACAGAATATATTTGCAAGAATTAATTCACGTTTTTTTACAGGAATTAAAACCCAAATTTGTTCAGCATCACGGTCACGACGACCATTGATGTAATCCAATGCTAATTCAAGCCCTTCAACTTTGCCCTTGAGTTGGGAGACTTGACTTTCAGAGTACCAATTATAAGCAATGATTTCCTTAGTTTCATCCAGCAAACTTTTAAGTATCCATCTTATTTTTTCAGTATAATCCATTAATCCTCCATAGCTCAAATACAAACTGGTTGGATAGCGTATGACATATTTTATCTAAAAATGCAATTATACTTAAAAGAGTGTCAATGGACACCAAAAATGATCCATTTTCGGACATTAAAAGTGATCCACTTTTTGATTTTTAGAATGTCAACAAGGTAATCCTTTCCAACACCTCTAAAAACAGCGTTATAAACGTGTTTTTCTTAATTATTGACACTAATTCTAAAAAGGTATTACAGAAAGGTGTTACAGAATTATTTCCGATTTGTTTTCTCTCCCCTCATTTTTAATCAGAGGGAGGATTGACTACCTCCAGTTCACGAATAAACCCGAGACAATTCTGTAATGCTCTTCTAATTTGAAACACCTCTTTTGCTGTTAAATTCTTAATTTCTGCCGCAGTAATTTTTTCAGCTTCATTCATAATCTCCTTTGCTTCCTGAATCTGGTACATATCTTTTAACTGCTCTATGTCAATTCCTCAGGAATCGGATTTGACACAACAACCAGCGGGGGCAGGCTGGTTTTTCAGATTTTTGGAGCTTTGGCAGAGTTTGAAAGAAATTTAATCAAGGAACGAACCAACGCAGGACTAAAGGCAGCAAGAGCAAGGGGCAGGATTGGCGGAAGAAAAGCAAAACTATTAAAGAAATATGCAGAGTGTTCAAGATTACAAAACCAACTTTTTATCGCTATGTCAGTGAACAGTTTAACTTATAAAATAGAATTAAGCCGGCTGTTCCTTCTGCATCTCCTCATCAATTAATCTTTCAAGTATTGACATTTGATAAAATCCTATGACAGATTTCATCCCAATGTTTAATTTTACCCAAAGATGTTTAATTAAAATTTCTTTTTGTACACATGGCAGTATGGTTGCTGTTTTTTTTTGTCGTAATAGTCCTGATGGTACTCTTCGGCTTTCCAAAAGGTACCGGCGGGAAGTACTTTTGTTGCGATTTCATATCCTTTGTTTTTGAGTATATCTATTAACTTATGAACAATCTTGTTCTCATCATCATTTTCATAAAAAATGGCGGATAAATATTGTTCCCCAATATCCGGACCCTGACCACCGACTTGTGTCGGATCATGAATCTCAAAGAAAAATTTGACAAGGTTCTCATAATTCACCTTGGTCGGATCATATGTTACTTCTACAACCTCCAAGTGGCCAGTATTTCCATAAGTCACATCCCGATAGGAGGGATTTGCCATGGAACCTCCCATATAACCTGAGATTGCCGAAATGACACCATCTTTATGTTCAAAGAGATACTCTACACCCCAAAAACAGCCTCCTGCAAAGTAGGCTGTTGCTATATGGGGTTCATTTTTATTTGGTATAAATATCAAGGAGACGGAATTGACACAATGTCTGATATTCTTCTCTGTTAGTCCTTCTCCTTCAAAAATATGACCCAAATGTGCCCCGCAATTTGCACACAATATCTCGGTTCTTCTTCCATCAACATCCTTTTGTCTTTGAATGACTCCCTTGATTTCATCATCAAAGCTTGGCCATCCGCAGGTAGATGCAAACTTATCGTCTGAAATATAAAGTCGTGCATTGCATCGTTTGCAGTGGTAAGAACCCTTTTTAAAAAAGTTGTTATATTTCCCACTGAATGGTGCCTCTGTACCTTTATGGACAATGACTCTTTCTTCTTCCGTTGAAAGTTTGTTGTAGGACTTCTTATTCATAGCCAGTTCCTCCGAGCATGAGATTAGGTTCAGCATTAATCCTATTGAGAACGCAATTATTATATACTTTCGCATGAATTTTCCTTTTCAAACACATAACCAAAGATTTAAGCTGGATATTTAAGAGCCTGTTTAAATATTCAGGCTCTTAACCCCCTTAAAGTTGGGTATAATTAAACATTTAGGGAAAATCTGTCATAGGATTTTATCAAATGTCAATACACCCAGGGTTTTACTCAGAAATTTCACTTCCCATTTTAACGCACCTTGATCTCTAATATTTCTGGAAGTGAAAACTTATAGTTACCATGACCGATCCGAACCATCCATAGCAGTTACATCAGCTTCAATAAAGCAGTTTCTCATATCTGCTTCAGAATCCATCTCTTGAAGCATACTGTTAATTTTATCATCCAAATCCTTGTCATTTTCATAAGGTATGGTCAACTCATATTCCCATCCATCTTTATCAGGCTTTTTCATGTCGTATTCACTTAAGATAAAATCTTCTATGTGCTTCCTGACCTTGCTTTTACCTCTTACAAATTTGGAGTTGTTCTCTACACGCAGCCATAGTTCAACTTTTATTGACTTTTTATCAGACAACCCTCTTGTTTCAATAAAGTTTACTAATGCAGGTCTGCTGACATCAAAGATTCTGGCTATGCTGGTTTTATTAACACGCTTTTGAAGGTAGGTTTGGATTTCTTTTTGTTTACCATCGAGTTTTGATTTGCCTAAAGTTCCTTTGGGGCGTCCTAAATTCTTACCTTCTGCTTTTACTCTTGCTAATCCTTCTTTTGTTCTTTCAGATATAAGGTCTCGTTCTATTTCTGCAAACAGACTGAACATAGTTATTGTAACTTTATTCTGTATGGTGGCTTTAGCATTGAGGTGGATATTCTCTTTGAGGCATATCAGCTTTATCTTTTTTTTAACAAGCTCATTTACTATAATTGTAATTTGACCAACAGACCTGCCAAGCCTCGACAGCTCTGCTACAATCAAGGTATCATCAGCTTGAAGTTCTTGTAGAAGTTCATCTATCATTCTCTCTTTTGAGCTGCGTCTTGAGCTGATTGTTATTTCAATCCATTTATCAACTGTCATCTTGTTTTTGTTTGCATATTCAAGGATAGTCAATTTCTGGTTCTCAATACTTTGTTCGTCAGTGCTGACCCTTACATAGCCCCATGTAGTCATAAAAATATCCCTTAATCGTTGAGTTGGATATAAAAACCTAATTAACGATTTATAATTTATGCTATATGAATAAAGTAATCAATAGTTTAGTATCTTAATAAGATATATAAAAACGGCCGTTTATTTATAAAGAATGGATTAACAGAAGAACTTTAAATAAAGGAGTTAGATCAATGGAAGGATAAACGCTTTTCCGAGCATACGGAAATTAACTATAAGAAAAGATATTATATGAGCATTCAAAACTGGTTCTAAAGGCTTTTACCAACTGCTCAACCTTCTCGGATTGTCCAGTCAAGAAGGATTCGCCACGTAACCTATCAGCAATCTTACCCCATTTACCATTTTCTTTTTTTGCATTAAAAGCTAAGGTTTCTTCTGCTTTTGTTTTTAATGGTAATGATCTGCCCAGGTCTAATATTAAACTGATGAAGCAAATCAGGAGATAGGTCTTTGCCCTTTATATGAGGTATCGTAGCAATCATATTTCCTTTTTATTTTATGTAAGAACAGCAGTAATCAGTAGGGATTTTAACTTTCAAACTGAATTTAGATTTTGCAGGCACTTCAAATACCTCTCCGTCTTTAACTGTTTTCCATCCTTCTGATGCGGTGATTAATACTTCAATATCTCCAGAAATTATCTCCATAATTTCTTTATCGTCAGTATTGAACTCATATTCTCCTGGAAGCATTATTCCAAGTGTTTTGCGGGAGCCATCTGAAAAAACAATAGTGCGGCTGGTAACTTTACCATTAAAGTAGATGTTTGCTTTCTTAATTATTGTTACATCGTTGGCGGTATCGCAGTCCCAATCAACAACCAGCCCAAATTTATTGAGGACTAA
>JADGBE010000121.1 GCA_015231615.1 Desulfamplus sp.
CTGTGCAGACTGAATGTTGAGGAGAATAAGACCAGCTCCAGACAAAAGAGCAGTTGCACCAATGGGAACTGCTTCACTTACCCAGAGAAATACGACAGTTACAAGAAGTCCCAGCAGTCTTTGACCTTCTGGTGTAAGATTTGCTGGTCTGGGCAGCAACATTATTCCAATACCCAATACTAAACCTATTATCATTTTTATAACAATTGACTTTGTACTTGCTGGTGGTTTAATCGATTCAACTTCTGCCATAAATTATACTCCTATATTCCAAATTTTCATTTTCATTAGTTTACATTTATTATAGGTTTTGTTTAGCTCTATATATTGTTAGATCTAAAAAAATACCCTATTGACGACGACTCCTCCCTTATATATGGGAATCTTTTAAAGTTTCAACCAACCTTATCTTCTCTTCAAGAGCAAGACGTTTATTAAAAGCCTCTTCTGCTTTGGCAACAATATCCTCAATATTTGCAGGCTTAGTCAAATAGTCCGTAGCTCCTGATTTAAGACCTTCTACAGCAGATTCTGCAGTTCCATGCCCTGTGAGCATTATAACCTCTATCATAGGATATTTCTGTTTAATCTGCTTTAGAGCTTCAATACCTCCCATGCCGGGCATCTTTACATCAAGAATTATAACATGCACCAGCTCCTGTTCAAGTTTTAGAAGAGACTCCTCTCCACTTGTAGCAGTTATAGCGTCATAGCCTTGTTTTATGAGCATTTTCTGCGTGGTTTGGAGAAATCTCTCTTCATCATCTACAAGCATAATCCTCATTTTAACCATTGTAACCATTTAGCTCTCCTTGCATAATAAAAATTACAGTCGTGAACCATCCTGATAGTAGAGCAGATTTACATATCTACCCATTATACAGGGACCAAAAAACAAAAAAAGTTTACAATCGAATACGTAAATATATAACGATTCGTTGTAGATATAACTAAACGGCAGAGCCGTCATAAATTAACATAATTTTGAATTAGTATTTATATGCCCTGTAAACCCAAGCAGTAAAATATAGAGGGCGGCATAAAAAGGTTTTGCTTAAAGCAGATAAATAGTTTTTGTGGGAGATATTAAAGTGAGAAAAGAAATGGAGATTTAAGTTATCTTAAGAGTACTTTGTATAACTTTATTGTAACAGCAAGTATAAAAATTAGCTAAAGAGAAAAATCCCACACTGTTTTACTCCTTTCTTCCCTCCCCCTTAGATCAGAGAGAGGGAAGAAAGGAGTTTAAAGATTATTTAATGAAACCTATCAATGGCCAATATACCAGCATACTTATAACGCATATTACTAAAAGGATAAGACACCAAGGAACTGCTATTTTGATAAAATCTTTTTGAGTAAAATATCCAGTACTGTATGCAATAATAGTTGGAGGACAACCGATTACTAACATGATAAACGATGTAGTCATAGGGGCTATCATGGCAACAGATTCTGGCGACATGTGCATCATCTCTGCCATTGGCAGCATAATAGGCAACATAAGTGCAACAGCAGCAGAGTTAGACATCATGCTTGAGAGAAATGAACCAAAAAAGCCCATGCCATAATATACAACGAACATTGGCTTACCATTCAAAAGTGGCAGAAACGCTTCGGCTAAGAAACGTCCAGCTCCACTGTCAAGCATTGATACACCTAATGATACGCCAGCTCCAAATACTATCCACGATTCCCATGGAAACTTATCGCATATAGTTCTAAAACTTATCCATCCAGGTCCACAAAATCCTAAAATAGCAAACGCTGCCGGAACACTGTAGTGCCAACCAGTTAAATCACCCATAAACCAAAGTACAAATGTAGCAGAAAAAACAACGAGAACACCCAACTCTGCACGACTCATAGGTCCGGGGTCTGCAAGTTCAACTCCTGCAAGCTCTTTCTCTTCTGGTTTAATCAAAAACCACAAAATAGCCCATGTAGCGACAGCAGTTAAAATACATATCGGAAACTGGATAACGATATATTGCAAAAATCCTATAGATATATTTCCATTGCTGAACTTTGTAAGAATTTCAAGGGCTAATGGGTTACGACCTCCACCAAGAAGGGTTCCAAAACCACCAGCAGAAGAGGCAAGGGGTATAAGGAGCAGAAAAAAAGTTGGAAGTTTATGACCCTGACCCGGTTTCATTCCCATACTCATAAAGACCGGGACAAATGCAAAGACCATAATAACTGTAATTGTTGCATCATGGAAAACGGTTGAGGTCATGGTACAGCCTATGGCAAGAATAAGGCTTAGGCGTTTTACCTTAGTGCCAGCAACTTTAAGAAGATAGTACATAAGGCGGTTGGCAAGCCCCACTTCGTTTAACACAACTCCAAACATGATGATCATCAACACAAACATAACGGCAGGGCTTGCAAAAGGTGCCCATGCGTTTTGTGCAGACTGTATTTTAAGGAGAATAAGACCTGCACCAGATAAAAGAGCAGTTGCACCAATGGGAACTGCTTCGCTTACCCAAAGAAATACCACACTTACCAGAAGCCCAAGAAATCTCTGTCCTTCTGGAGTAAGATTTACTGGTCTGGGTAGCAGCATTATCCCAATACCCAATGCCAAACCTATTACTACTTTTATAACGATTGACCGGGTACTTGCCGGTGGTTTAATTGATTCAACTTCAGCCATAAAGACACTCCAAGTTTTAATTTTAATGGTTGCTAATTCACTCTATGAGAGTGAACTTCAATTGTTATATTTTTTAACCTTAATTCATAATTAAATATATAAAACTTTATCTAAAACTTTTCTAAAACTTAAATTACCTTGATATTAAAATTATATGTGTGCCTGTTTTATAGCTTCAACCAGCCGGATCTTCTCTTCCAGTGCAAGGTGTCTGCTGAATGCCTCCTCTGCTTTCGCAACAATATTGTCAATATTTGCTGGTTTAGTAAGATAGTCGGTTGCACCTGATTTAAGACCCTCTACAGCAGATTCTGCAGTTCCATGCCCTGTGAGCATGATAACTTCCACCATAGGATACAGATGTTTGATCTTTTTCAATGTTTCAACTCCTCCCATACCAGGCATCTTTACGTCAAGAATTACGACATGCACCAACTCTTGCTCAAGTTTTACAAGACACTCTTCACCACTTGTAGCTGTAAGTGCGTCATAACCTTTTTTGATAAGCATTTTCTGTGTAGTTTGAAGAAACCGCTCTTCATCATCTACAAGCATAATTCTCATTTTAACCATTGTGACCATTAATGCTCTCCTTACATGACAAAATTGTTGTTATATAAATATCCTGCTACATAGTTATTGTAATAACTAATACAATATAAGAGCTTTAAGTATGTGCAAAATCAATCAGGTTAGATTTTGCAGCTTTTTACCAATCCAAATATAGTTTCAACAACATCACTGAGCCTAAGAATACCTACAGTATTATCACCAGTTTTAACTAATAAGGACTGAACTTTGATCAAGATAAACTGGTGAATCGCCTGATCTAATGTTGCTTCATCATTAATGTAGTCCGCCTCTTTAAGTATATACATAAAATCCTTAGCATGAGAGTTTGCAGCTTTACCGCACAAATCGTTGAGTGGCTTCTCCCACAGAGAGTGTGTCTGAATCTGTGAGTGTATCATTTCAGGAGTAACCGCTACTCCAAGGTTATACTTGGACTCAATCGTTTTGTTCATAGTTAGTAACAGCTCTTCAATCTCTCTGTATTTTGGTTCAAGGCTCTCAAGAAAATCTAAATAGCCTATTTTGCCCACTACACGCTGATTGCTGTCTGTTACAAGAATTGCTCTGTGTCTCAATTTTTTAGGATCAAACTTTGCACGAGCTTGTTCCAGAGCACTAACTGCCTCAAACATTGTGGCATTCTCATCAACAGTAGCATAATCAGAAAGTGGCACCATTAACTCTTTTACTTTAATATCCCGCATTATTAATCTCCATATCTCTTTTTTTAATTTTAACTAATATATAATAACCCCACCTCAAAAGATGGAATATCTGTGAAATTAATTTTTCACTTTAAACATCATAAAGCTTCAGGGTATTAAACCCAAGAGCTTTGCAATCAGAAATTATTAAGTCTTATAGTTTACTCTTTTGATAAATCTCCCTTATATATTTTACTAACTCTTCAAAATCGTAAGGTTTAGGCAGACAGGCTACAGCACCTGAATCCAAACCTTTTTGGGCATCTTCAAGAGAACCGTGTCCTGTAATCATTATAACAGGCATATTAATGCCGATCTCTTTAAGTGCTTTTAAAACTTCAATCCCATCCATAAACTCCATTTTAAGATCCAGCAGCATTATATCAAAACTCTTTTTTTTGCACTGCTGAATTGCCCCGTCACCACTTAACGCTGTAGTTACTTTTATATTTC
>JADGBE010000122.1 GCA_015231615.1 Desulfamplus sp.
ATAACAATTGAGATGGGTGAAAAAAATTATGCTCTCTGTGTTGATGATATTATTGGAGTTCAGAAGGTTGTGGTAAAGCATGTTGAAGCCTTACCTGTTGATGCAGAGTGTTTTGAAGGGGCTGCCATGATGGGAGACGGTAGTGTTGCTATGATTATATCTGTTGAAGGTTTGAATAAAATAGCATTAAATCAGGGTTGAGCTTTATATAAAAAAATTTTTTAGATTTTACTTGACTATAACGCTTTGCGTCATTATTATGTATTTCAAGAATGCACTAAATTAACTGCAATACTTTACAAAACACTATAGTAAAAATTTAGAAGCAGTTAATCAAGTGCCTAATACTTTGGAATAAAACGCCGTAATGGCAAAAGGAGGAAATCATGTTTCTACAGAACTACATAATAAGAGCGATTGGCTTGTGTGGCTTTATACGGTTTGGAAATAAATCGTGGATAGGTATGCCATTTAATGTGAGCAATGACTCTTTTCCTGTTCGTGAAGAGCATACACATAATCAGGAAGAAGAGAAAGAAGAGATCGCATTTGACTTTAACAATAAATTGAGTGTTGTGTAATAGCCTTTACATATTACTACATCATTTAAAACCAAGCCGAAAGGGAGTATATACCTTTCGGCTTTTTTTATGCCATTCTACTTCTTATACCATTCTACATTGTTTTCTTCTCTTGACATGATTTTGTTATTAAATTAGTTGAAGCCAAAATTAGTTTTCCAAGCTGTATAAGTTCAAGGTCATAAATTGAGTTCTGTCTAAACTGTAGAGAGAGACTTCCAGCGTCCTACCAAGTTGGAGAAATTTATGGTGTTATTTTATTGCTCAGGAATTTCAATCTAATCTATAACATTCCTAACCTTAGGTGTTTTGTGTAATGAAAAAATTTCAGATGATAAGTCTTAGATCAATAATTTTATATATTTTGATTACAATGATCTCTGTAGCAATGGTTGGCAGTAGCCTTACACTTTGGTACACCTATCAGATTGATAATTTGCTTGTCAGTGTGGTTAAAAAAGATATGGTGCTTTATAAGGCTCTACATGAGATGGAGCTTGCTCTTGCCAACCAAAAGGGTTTTCTTACATACTATTTAGTTGATGGAGATGCAAAGTGGTTAGAGGCACTTGGTCAGTATCGTGCAATATTTCAGCAAAGCTATAATCAGGCACTCTCTTTGGCATTAAGTGATGAGCAGCATAGAACCCTTAAAACTATTGAAGCTGAATATCAAAAGTATATTGATGCAAAAGATGGGGTAATAGAGGATTACAAGGAGTATAAAAATGATAATGCTCAATCTAATCTTAGCATCTCTGCCATGCACTCAGCTCAACGCACACGTTTTTTTAACCTCTTAAATCTTTGTAAAGAGTTTAATCAAAATCTTTGGAATCTTATCCAGATTAAGGAGAGAGACCATTATGACTACTCTGAAAAGCTACGAATGATGGTATTTGGTGCGATTTTGTTCTTAATTCTTTTAGGGGCACTCTTTTTGTTCATTTTATATATGAAAATTCTTGAACCAATTAGGGGGCTTGCAATTGAGACAGGAGGCTCTCATGTAGAGAGTTCAAAGAATGAGGTGGTTTCGTTAAGCCACTCTTTAAAAGAGATGATAAAAGATTATGGCAATACGCATGATGAACTTAAACGTAGTAGAAAGAATCTTGTGCAAGCAGAGAGAATGGCAATGGTAGGTGAGCTTGCGGCTGGTGTTGCCCATACAATTAGAAATCCATTTACATCTATTAAAATGAGACTCTTTTCGTTAAGCCGCTCTTTAGAATTATCTGAAATGCAAAATGATGATCTGCAAGTTATTGGTGAGGAGATAAGTCGGATTGACAAGATTGTCCAAAATTTTCTTGAGTTTGCAAGAAACCCAAAATTAAGCCTTAAAACATCTACATTTGATAGTGTTATCAAATCTGTAATAACCCTTGTAGAGTATAGGCTCAAGCAGCAAAATGTTCAAATATCATATATTACTAAGCTAAATTTACCTCAAGTTGAGATGGATACTGACAGAATAAGAGAGGCTCTTCTTAATCTTATTACAAATGCTTGCGAGGCAATGGAAATATCTGAACTACACCGTGATGAGCAGACTCAATCTTTATCAAAGTTTTCTTCTATTGATAGTGGCTATCGTGTGCCTAAAATCGTAATTGCTGAACACGTAGAAGATGATCCTGAGTTGGGTCAAGTGCTATGCTTGAGTGTAAAAGATAATGGTCCTGGCATTCCTGAGCATATCCAAAAAGATATTGCAAAACCTTTTTTTACAACAAAAGATGATGGTTCTGGTCTTGGTCTTAGCATTGTTGATAGGATTGTTAAAGAGCATGGTGGTAGTCTCTCTGTTATCTCTGAAGGTGAGGGAAAAGGTGCGCAATTTATTCTGAAAATACCTGTAAAGCGAGGGTGGGATGAAGAAAATTCTGATAATTGATGATGATAAACAGTTGAGCTTGAGCTTTAGAAAAATCCTTGGAGAAGATGGATATGATACCCATGCAGCATATAGCGGCAGTGAAGGTATTGCAATGGTTGATACTGTAAGCCCTGATCTTGTGATTCTTGATATTCGTTTGCCAGATATGAGTGGTATGGAGGTTTTTGAGTCGATTCACCCCAAATATCCAAAGCTCCCAATCATAATAATTACCGCGCACGGCACAACTGAGACTGCTATTCAAGCTATGAAAAATGGTGCATTTGACTATATTTATAAACCATTTGATGTGCCTGAAATGCTCTCTTTAATCGAAAAAGGTATTGAAGCAGGGCGTTGTATGTCCTCTCCTGTTGATGTCAATCCAGAGACAGACCTGTTTGCTCAACGTGAAGCACTTGTTGGTAATAGCCCTAAAATGTTGACTGTGTATAAAGAGATTGGAAGAGTTGCCTCAACTGATGCTACGGTATTAATACGAGGCGAATCAGGTACAGGCAAAGAGCTTGCAGCACGGGCAGTCTATCACTACTCATCTCGCTGTGAAAAACCGTTCATGGTTATAAATTGTGTGGCAATACCTGAAACTCTTCTTGAGAGTGAGCTGTTTGGTTATGAGAAGGGGGCATTTACAGGTGCTTCTCACCGCCGTGTAGGTAAAATTGAACAGGCTCGTGGAGGCACTGTATTTCTTGATGAGATAGGTGATATGCCTATGAATATTCAGGCAAAATTTTTGCGTCTTTTGCAGGAGAACAGCATTGAGCGTCTTGGCGGAAGAGATGTTGTTCCAGTTGATGTAAGGATAATTGCAGCAACAAACCGTGATCTTGAAAAGGCAGTTGCTGATGGCACATTTAGAGAAGACCTCTACTACAGATTACAGGTAGTTACAATAACTCTTCCGCCTCTTCGTGAACGTAAGGGAGATATTGCTATTTTATCCCATTATATTCTTACGCGTCTTGCCTCAGAGATGGATATACCAAATCCTGGATTATCTAATGACGCTATGAAAAAGCTCAATGTCTATGAGTGGCCAGGCAATATAAGAGAGCTTTCTAATGTTTTGAAAAAGGCTCTTATATTTAATCGAGGCGGGCAGATTCAACCAGAAGATTTAACCATAAATGAAACCAATTCATGTTTAGATATAAATTTAGATAAACATAATTTTACATCTGCTAATAATAGCCAAGATGGACTACGTCAATGGATACGCAAGTCTTTGCTTTCAGAAAGTGATGATAAGGTGTTTGACACATGCTTAGATCATATAGCAGAGCTTCTTATAATCGAATCTTTAAATATTACAGGGGGGAATAGATCGCGTGCTGCTAAGATGCTGGGTATATCAAGACCCACATTTCACTCAAAGATTGAAAAATACCAGATAAAAATAGGAAGCAACATTGATAAAAAGTGAATTTTACAATATGTAAAACTCTTTTTCACTAAAGCAGATTATCAACATTTTTTGCTGTGTATAATTAGAGATAGATTGAGTCTATATTGTGGCATGTTAATTGCTGAAATCTACTGTTAAGAAGAGTTGGAAAGAACTCTTAATTATTTATGGGTTTAAACTGTTGAATAGTAAAAAAATAGGAGGTGTAATTATGCGTAAATACAAAAAATTTATGGTGTGTGTTGATCTCTCTTCATACTCAAAAGAAAACATTGAATACGCTGTTGAATTTGCAGGAGCTGATCCTGATGTTAAGATACTTTTATATAATGTAATCAATCAAAGAGATGTTGATTCAGTATCACACTTAGAGAGGCTGTTGCCAGCCCCTGATAGGATTAATATGATCAACACATATAAGATAACTGCTAAAAGGTATATTGAAGAGATTTCAATAGAGCGTTATAAAGAGATGAGAAAACTTGTTG
>JADGBE010000123.1 GCA_015231615.1 Desulfamplus sp.
AAAGCACGAACAAAAGAAAATTTACATCAAGCCATATCTAATGCCATTAATACAATTACAAAAGAAGATATAAAAGGTTGGTTTGGGCATTGCGGATATGTTATTGAATAAATCGGGAAACGCTATAAAAGCCCCCGCAAAATGGCTGCATCAAAATTATTTGCTCATAATAAACGGGTTTGGCTATAATTATATAGTGGCATTATTGCAGAAAGAGATTAGGATTTGATTAGGTTTATGTTAATATTTGGTAAGAAATAAGGGCTGATCAGAAGAAGAGTTGAATATAATTTCTAAACGGCACGGATTTATTTACAGTAGGAATAAAATTATGCCGATATTATTAAAAATAAAGCATAATCAAATATAGGGGGAAATATGAAAATAGCATCATCTAAACTCTCTTTTAATTCAGAGAGAAAATATGAAGAGAATAGTGTTTCAAAAAGAGAGGTAGAAATCTTAGAAGAACGCCCCTCTTCTTCTGCAAATAGACGCCCCTCTAATCAAGGAGATAGTTCAACACAACCATCTTCACTTATAAAATTTACATCAATAAGAAATGGGAAAGGTCAAAATCAGAGACTTTTTCCTGCTAAAATTGATGTTCCAAAAACCTCTACAGATGACGAGATGCCAGCGGATCCCAAACTTGCAGCAATGAAACGTATGCTTGATGCTATGATGGGTAAAAAAGTTAAATTAACAGCTATTTCAGGAGTTCAAGGCAGTAACAATGCCTCTGCTAATACAAATAATATCTCTAATAATTTATCTTCAACAAGAAATAGTCCAACATTTTTAAATTCCCAATCTAACACTTCCCAACTAAATCTTTTTCAATCTAATAATTCACAATTAGACAATCTTGTTTTACAGCCCAATATGCCTGAAATACCGACAAGACGTATAAGGATTACTGAATTTAACTCTTATTACGAATCTGAATCTACAAAATTCGATGCACTTGGAAGTGTTAAAACTCAGAGTGGTGAATCTATTAATTTTAAACTCCATCTTGATATGAATAGAGAGTTTTATTCAGAAAGTAGCTCTCAAATAGTGGGTGATAACAGCCTAATAGACCCGCTTGTCATCAATTTTAATGGAAATCCAGCAGAATTAACTGATGTAAAATTTAAGTTTGATCTTAACTCTGACGGTAAAGATGAGGAGATTTCATGGCTTTCGTCAGGGAGTGGCTTTCTTGTATTTGATAAAAATAATGATGGTATTGTTAATAATGGTGGAGAACTGTTTGGTCCTGCTACAAATAATGGCTTTAACGAACTTGCACAACTTGATGAAGATAAAAATGGCTGGATTGATGAAAACGATTCAGCTTTTGAAAAGCTATCTGTTTGGTCTGGAGACTCCCCAAATGACGCAAAGTTAAAAAGCCTTAAAGAGAGCGGAATAGGTGCAATTGCAGTTAAAAGCCAAGAGACAGAATTTGAAATTAAAGAGCAAAAAAGCCAAAAAACACTTGGGCAGATACGAAGAACAGGGATATATCTTGAAGAGAATGGAAAAGCAGGAACAATTCAGCAGTTAGATTTTGCAGTATAGCCGAGCTATAAATAGTAAGGCTATAGGTCTTTTCTACATGATTTGTGGAAATCTACAAATAGTTGCAACTCCTATAGAAAAATATAGAAAGTTGTATTAAGTGAGTTGATTGACTGTCAGTGGTTGTCCACTTATCTCTCGAAGCGTAAAGCCCAGTTCTAACCCACCAGATGCACTACGAGCATCTGGAAATCGTTTAAAGAATCTCTCCAATAAAAACGATTTCATTTTGCGAAAATCTGTCAAGCCATTTAGCTCATCATCTCCAAAACGTTTGGCTATGTTTTTGCTGGCATTGACGTCCGCATTTTCTGTGTGTCCACAGAATTTACATAAAAACTTTTCTTGTGTCGGTCTGTTCTTTTTATCAACATATCCACACTTTGAACATCCCTGACTTGTATAAGCTGCCGCAACTGTTGAATAATGGATATGTTTTGAATCAAGTTTTTGTTTTAATCTATCAAGAGCATAACCTATTTTTGAGACTTTAAGGACACGGTTCATAGCCTTTGACTTGAATTTCATCTCACTGACAGATAATCTCTCCATTACAACTGTTATGTTTTCTGAAATAGAGTTGATGAAATTATTGATTGCCCTGCCTATTTCGTTTTTAATCGTTGATTCAAGTTTTCTGTTATGCAGAGGTATTACAGGCTTCTCTTTCTTGATTAAACAAACATTTTGCTTCTGTTTTCTTCCTCGTTTTTCATCATTTTTTTTAACAAGATTGACTAATTTATCAGAAAACTGACCAAAATGTTCACCTGCAGTCGTTAGTAAATTTTTGATTCCAAGATCAACGCCTACAATATCGTCTGATTTTTGTTCTTTTTTATTTTCCGTTTCAACAATAAATGCAGCATACCATTTCCCATTTTTACAATTTAACGTTACACTAAGGCATAATTTGCCTGATTGCAAAATTTTTGCACCATAACTATATATTTTTACAGGAACTAAGATGGGAGAACCTTTTTCTAAGGTGGAAATTTTCAGCCAATAATCAAACTCTGAGGTTTTAGAGCTTTCAAGTTTAATGACATTTGCATTACCTTGAATCGTGATATTCTTTAAAACAGGCTTGTTTTCACGCTTATTTGAAAAGAATGACTGCATTATTCCAACTGCCTGCTGCCATGCACACCGTTGATAACGTGCTGATAATTTGGTCTCTATTTCAGGAATTGTGTCGAATTTTGAGGCGGTTTTAAGGGCATTATCGAAAATATGGTCAATATAAGCCTGAACCAGCAGCATAAAGGCTGCTCCAACTTCATTCAGCTTTTCTAATTTGCCGTCATTAGCAAAATCAAGTTTTATGTGCGTAACTGCTTTGTGAAGTTTGAAGTTATTTTTTTTCTTCTTGATTTTCTTCGCCACAGCATAAATCCTTTATTATCTGCTCTGTCTTTCTCTTGCTTCTTCTTTGACCGCTAACCCTTGCGTAAGTAACAACATATTCAGGTTTTATAGTGATATTTTCATCAGGAACAATTATCGTTCCTGATTCCAACTTATAAGCATTGGGAATTTTCCCAGTTCTAAAATGTTCCCATGCTGTCCGATAAGTTATATTATTTTGTCTTGCCCAATTTGAAAGTTTCATAACCTTATGATAATACAATATATAGCTATAATCAACTATATTATTCTATGATTTCAGTGAATCTTTATAATACCACGCCAACTTATTGAAATCAAAAATTTGGTTGTTTTCCCGATGTCATTTAACTTTATTTTCTTCTTGTTTTGTAAACCAGCTTTTAATATTCTTGAAATTGGAGAAAACAACAAAAGCAATAATAAAAACAAGGATGTATTGAATAATATAGAGATAGTTCTGAAGAAAATCAAAACATACAACCCACATAAGAATCGCAAAAAATGTTCCTGAAAGTACCGCTGTAAAGTTTCTCCATATATTCATTTTAAGCAAATAGCCTAAAATAGAGCCAGCAACAGGACCAGTTCCGGGTAACGGAGCCAATACAAATAAAAATATGCCTATCCAACCATATCTCTTAATTTTATCTCTATGTTTGTCAGCATTCTGCATCATATGATTTGCTATACGTTGAACCCATTGAATTTTTATGTAATTTGTTATTGAAAGAACAAAGATAGAGTAGGTTACACACAATAGTTGTATCTCAATAAAAAAATTATATATAATAGTTGGGAAGACGTTCAAATCATTGATAATACATAACCCAACAGCAACAGCTCTTCCGCCAAAAGCATGTGCAACAAACACAAGCGTTAAGACTTTTGCTTTTGATGGGTCTAAAATTAGATGATAACCTATTATAAATATAAGTAAAATCGTAAGAATGACACCTATAAAGAAAATTTTACCCTCAGTGGTATCATGTAATTTTATTGGTTTTGATTCCATTAATATATTTATCTCCAATTCTTATTTATAGTTGCAACTCCTATAGAAAAATATAGAAAGTTGTATTAAGTGAGTTGATTGACTGTCAGTAGTTGTCCACTTATCTCTCGAAGCGTAAAGCCCAGTTCTAACCCACCAGATGCACTACGGGC
>JADGBE010000124.1 GCA_015231615.1 Desulfamplus sp.
ATATTGTGGGTAGATTTGGCTGCCACTGTTACAGAGCCGAAATTAGTCATCTTACCCCCTGTTTCCCAGAACTACACAGACACCAGCATACAAAAACTCGATAAAATTGATGAGGAGATTTTCTGCCGCCTTGTGATAAGTAACATCACCCTCCGAAAACGTACAGAGGAGAATAATACATGGCTTCAGTCAAAGATTCAGCAGTCAGTTAAAATGGAGTCAGTTGGTCGGCTTGCTGGTGGTGTTGCCCATGAGTTTAACAATATGCTCTCTGTGATACTTGGCTATACAGAGATGGGAATGGATATTGTAAATCATGTTAATCCACTATTTGATAACCTACATGAGATACGTCATGCAGCCGAACGCTGTGCTGAGCTTACCCGTCAATTATTGACTTTTTCCAGCAACCAGCCTGTCATGCCCAGGGTGCTTGATCTGAACAATGCTCTGGAAAGAATACTCACAATGCTGGTTCACTTGATTGGTGAAGATACAGAGTTTGTCTGGGAGCCAGGCAAAGACCTGTGGCAGGTAAAGGTTGATCCGTCTCAGATCGACAATATACTTGCTGTTTTTTGTATCAACGCTCGAAATGCCTTTGATGCCCGTAACTCCTTTGATGGTGTCAACAAGTTTAGCATCGTTACAGCCAATATCTCTGTTGACGAGACTTCCTGCCTTAATAACATTGATGCAATTCCTGGAGATTATGTAAAGCTGATGGTAACCGACAACGGCTGCGGTATGGACAGTGAGACCATAGAACATATATTTGAGCCATTTTTCACCACTAAGGAGTTTGGGAGGGGGAGCGGTCTTGGGTTAATTGCTTTTGCTTATTATCCTCTCTCTTTTCTTTCTCTATAACAATAAATTCTATGTCTGTTATGGCTCTACCTGTTTTTATAGTCTTGTATTCAAAATAAAAATCTGATTTTGCTTTTAGTTCTTTTTCAGCAATGTCTAAAACCTTTCTTTTAAAATTATTAAATTTAAGATATTCATTTTTTTCTATACCCAACATTGCTTTTAGTTCTTTTATACTGAATATAAAATTAATTCTGTTTTTTACATAGTAACAATATTCTTTATAAAGTAATTCGTATAAACGGATTGCATAACTACTTTTTAATTTGAGGATTTTATCAAGTCCAAAAATTGTAAAATGACTTTGTAATTGAAGTAAATATGGTTTTAGTTTTGTGGATAGTTCAATTTCGACAATCCCCTCTTTCCCAATATATTCTGCTGAAGCAAACCAATTAGCTACAAGAAATCTATTTTTTTCACTTTTATCCGCTATTGTAATTGATTTATGCGATAAATCTTCAAGAATTTTTTTTATACTCAAATGATAATCATTGGTAGTTATTTCAAACATTTTTAATAAATCTTGGATCTTTAGAGAGTGTCTTTTAAATTCTTCATCTTCGGGTTTTATTTTTGAAATCACTACATACACTAATCTTATTTCATTAAGGGTCAGTTTATATTTAGCCTCAATAAGTTTATTAGATTTTACAACTGGATAATTTTTACAATCTTGTATTTGTTCCAAATTTATAAATTCTCCCGTATAAAAATAAAAACTCTACTTTTAGTAGAGTAATAATTATATGCAAATTATATGGAAGTCAACTAAAAAACTACTACTTTTATAAAAAGTAGTAGTTCATCACTAAAAGGTAGCAGTTCATCACTAAAAGGTAGCGGTTCAAAGCTATTTTCATCACTAAAAGGTAGCCTTTAATCACTAAAAGGTAGTAGTTCACCCCCAAGAATAGCGTAACCACGCTATTCTCCAGCACTTTCAAATAATAAATAATGATGATAAATAAAAATCATCATCAGTAAAACTACAAGTTAGCAATTAAATTTGGGCTTTATTATTACTTCAAAATTTGAATGATGATGATAAGATTATATAACTTCTTCAAGATTGCTAACTTAAAGATTCATTAAAGATAAAATAAATTTTGCAAAACAAATTTTAAGTCTAAAAGAAAACTTATCCTAATTCATAGTTCGCCTTTTTTTGTCTTTAAAGCGGAACAGATAGAAGTATTCAATTCTAAACAAACATCTTAGATATTCGACAAACAATCTCCTCTTTAAGAATAAAAAGTTAAATTAGATACTAAATAAATTAATTAGGTTGTTCTATCTTGAATATCAATTTAAGACTAATTTTGAATATTATTAAATTCTCATTTCTGAATATTTATTTGTAAGAATTGATTATCTCTGATTTCAAATCAACTTGTTGATGGTATAGTATTTGATACGGCGGCTGGGGGGAGAAGAAAGCAATAAGCAAGCTGCTGGTTTGCAATCTTAGGGTTAAATTTTAAGTTACTGTGCGGGGGCAGGGGGAATATCAACTTGCTTGTTCATTAAGTCTTTTAACTCTTTATAGAGCTTCTTGCGTTTAAAATAGTTCACAACAGAGAATATACCCTCAAGGTTTTCAAGCTCTTTTAAAATCCATGCTACACGCTGTTTATCCATCTGCTCTTGCTGCCATTGCTGTTTTACTTCTTCTGGAGTTTTGCCGTCTGTGAGATAGAGAAGCTGACCTTTCAAGTGGTCAGAAAGATGCTCAAGCTCATTAATCCTTTGTTGATGTTGAGACAGGTGTTCGAGTTGGAATATACGCTGTTGATGTTCTAATCTCTCTTTTAATCTTGCCTCTTTTTCTTCATAGAGCTTTTTAAGCAGGTTTATATCCGTTGACGTAAGGTTTGCTATATCATCATATATAGCTTTATCTTCTCTCTGCATATCACTATTTAGTTGCCGTTCAAGATGCTCTTTGATGGTATTAATATTTAGTCCCTTTTCTTTTAACTGCTTGATTTGGTCAAATATTATATAACCACTTTCAGTAAAAATTATTTGGTTTGAATCGCCTCTATTATAATGAGGCTTTAAAATTGAGTCCAAATTTTTAAGGCACTTTCTTATAAAAGCGACAGTTAAACCCATATTATTTGCTATATAGTCTATTGTAAACATACTTAAAACCTGATGAATTAATGGTTAATCCTATAAAACTTAATTTGATTTTAATAGTAAAACTTAGCTAAATCAACATAATAAGATTTTTTCTTTGGGACTATATAGTATATTAAACCTATAAAAAGCTGTATATTTATCAAAATATAATGAAAGGAGTAATCCTGAATATCTTATATAATAGTTAATCTATAGAACCTTGAAAATATATTTCACAAAAATTATAACATATTGTAAAAATTAACTTACAATATGTTATAAGGAGACACTCTTTGAACACATCTGAGCTTATCCATGAACTTCAAAATCGAACTAAACTGACACAGCATCAAGCTACTGAGGTTGTAAAACTATTCTTTGAGGCTATAACTGATGCACTTGCAAATGGTGATAGGGTTGAGATTAGAGGGCTATGTTCATTTTATGTTAAAGAGTATCAATCATACATTGGCAGGAATCCAAAAACAGGGGAGCAGGTAGAGATACCAGCTAAAAGATTGCCGTTCTTTAAGTGTGGTAGAGATTTGAGGGATAAAGTTAATAGCCGTTAATCATTAAAAAGTGATATAAATGTTAGGATATAAAACAGTAACGCATATAATTAGTTGATTTTATTGCTCTTTGACAACTTTTTAATGTTAAAAAAGTCAGACCTCCAGCATGGTTATCATGCAATGTGTTAAGATGCTATGTTTTGTGAGAAATTTCAATGGGTTAGCCTTTAAAGTTACCGTTTTATGTCTGCCCATTTTTTATTAATAAGCATTTCAAGTAGTTACACGTAATTAATACCTAAAATACAGTTTCTTTTTTTACTGAGTATTGAAAAATGGGGAGGTCTTACCAAATGGCTTGACAGACCCGCACCAGTCCTATAAAAAAAAGACCAAGAGTCAGAAACATCGCCCCGATTAGAGGGGATTGAGACACGTTTTTCCACAAAATAGCTCTACCGTAAAAATTGTTAGTCAGAAACATCGCCCCGCTTCGAGGGGATTGAGACTTGGATCACTC
>JADGBE010000125.1:0-3389 GCA_015231615.1 Desulfamplus sp.
CAACAATAACAACCATGCAACACAGCTACAGTCTCAGATGCAATATACAGGTAATGCTCCTGCCACTGCTGGCAACAATTTTCAGCCCCCGCCATCTACTCAACCTATCAACAATTACCCACCAGCTGACACAGTTCCAAATAATTCTCAACCACAGCAAACCCAACAGCAACCCACAATGATGATGGGCGTTTAAGTGGGAAACAGTACAAATTTATTTTGAGTCTGATGGGCAACAAAGGTAAATCTCAAGAAGAGATAAATCAAGTTTGTATCAGCAGTTATGGTAAGACACTACAGCATTTGTCTAAACGAGATGCATCACAACTCATTGAATCTTTAACAGCAAAGTAATTCAAAATAACAATTAGGCAGTTTCAACAGAGGGGGCTATCCATTGGAGATAAGCCCCTTTTTTTATTTCATTCATTAAAATAAAGGAGATTAGATCATGTCAGAACGTAAAACATTAGAACAACTCACAGATGGGGAACTTCACATCAGTCATTCGCAAATTTCAACTTATCAAAACTGTTCTTTAAAATACTTTTTTAGATATGTTGAAGGTAGAAAAGCAGAGTCAGTAAACATCTCAGTAACCGTTGGCAGTTCCATACACACAGCTTTAGCGACCCTATACAGAAGTATAAAAGCTAATCACACCGAACCATTAGAAGCAATTACAGAGACATTCAAGACTTGCCTTAGTCTTGATATAGAGAACTCAGAATTGCCGATAATTTATAGCAAAACGACACCTGATAAAGAGTCTGCTATAGCTATGGGGGTTAAAATGCTTGAGGTATTTTATAACACCGTAAATATTGGGGATTACTCAGTTGTTGACGTAGAATTACCTCTCTCGGCACAGCTCTATACACATGAGGGTAAACCAACCGACTTTAAACTCGTTGGAATCATTGATCTATTACTTAAAAGTCCATCTGGTGATCTTCTTGTAGTTGATTTTAAGACTGCATCAAAATCTATATCTAAAACTGCTGTAGATGAAGATACTCAACTCACCGCATATTCTTACCTTTTAGCATCTAATAAATTCATTACTTCAACCTCTGATATAGAGTGCCAATACTGCGTTTTGCTTAAAACTAAAGAGCCAAAAATCCAACAAATCAGCACCATAAGGACACGTTCAGACCGTAGAAGGTTCGCAAAAATCGCAAATGTAGTACTAGCTGCTATAGACGCTAAAATTTTCATGCCTGTTCAAAGTTGGCTATGTTCATCGTGCGACTATTCAACCATTTGTAAAAAGTGGTAGTAATTATTTAATACAACTTAGTTTTTCAGCAGAAGCCTCAAGAAATAGTTTTCTTGTGGCTTTTTTGTTTTTTATGGAGGACTTCACATGACAAAAGAACAGCAGAGAAGATACCAAGATACCGATTCACTTAAAAAGATAATAACAGATAATCTCAAGCATAAGAAGTTTAAGCTCGATTGTGGACATTACGTAACTATCTGTCATCAGTTAGGGGCAGATATAACTATCAGAAACGGAGTTAATCTTAAAATTATTTGTAGTCAATGTGGATATTAAAAGGGGGGGAATAATTATGCAAAATGATAAAGTCAAAAAAGTTTTGGATCAGATACTACAAGCATTTGAAAGTGGTGAGATACCCGAAGCTATTAAGATTGCGACTTTTCCGATGATCGATTCGCCATGCAGCCGATGGTCATTTAATAACAGGCTGATCCTCTTTCTTAATGGGACTAACGATGCGAGGGGCTTTCACGGATGGAAAGAGGTAAATCGCAGTGTCAGTAAAGGTGCTAAAGCAATTTATATTCTTGTCCCATGTTTCAAAAAGAAAGTGGATGAAAATACAGGCGATGAGGAAAGGTATCTAACGTATTTTAAGACTGCTCCTGTTTTTAGAGTTGAGGATACAGAGGGACAGGAGCTTGAGTATCAAACTATAGAACTTCCAGAGTTACCGCTTATGGAACGTGCTAGAGAATGGGGGATCGATGTTAAAGCTGTGGCAGGTGATACAAGATATTACGGCTATTATGCCTCCAATAGAAAAGAGATCGGGCTTGCAAGTCCAGACGAAGCCGTATTTTTTCACGAAATATCTCATGCTGCAGATGAAAGAGTTGTCGGTAGTTTAAGAGATCGTGAAAAATCACTCAAAGAGATAGTAGCCGAGCTTTCAGCCCATACGCTCTGTAGAATCATAGGTAAAACAGCCGATGCAACTCTTGGTAATAGTTACCAATATATAGCTCATTACGCATCTAAATTGAAGATTAACCCTCACAAAGCCTGTCTTAAAGTCCTTTCAGAGGTAGAGCAGGTCATTAATCTAGTCATTTATAATGATGTAAAAGGTGCATCATCTATTCAACCAGAACAAGCGAAGGCAGCTTAATGGAGGTAATATGAAGGTTTTTACTGGTTTAATTTACAAAGCCAAACGTGGACACATTTATAGAACATACACAAAGAGAGATCGCCGTTATGACTGCTATAGTCCATGTGAGACTGGCGATTATTGTATTGTCGATTGTTGGGTATGCGATGAACTTGGAAATGTGCATCCAGATTTCAACTGTAGCGGAGTTCCCATTCATACAGAGATTCTAGGACCAGTTGTGAACAAAATAGACTGATTCAAATTAATTTTATCAACAATAAAGGGACTCAGTAGGTAAAACTGCTGGAGTCCCTTTATAATTTATGAGGAGACTTCAAATGAAAAGATTAAACCACAGCTATAACATGAATTATAAATTAGACCCACCAGACGATGATCCACCAAATGACGATCTGGATGAGTGTGATGATAATTATAACGAATACGAAATTGACGCCTATCTTTGCGACAAAGAGAGTGAAGAAAATTACTATGATACACTTTCTGGGCATAGTTTTTCTGGCAGCAGGAACTAGCTAAATACAATAATATTAAAACTAACTTAAAGGGCATTGGTGGACATAATAGTCTGCTGATGCCCTTCTTATTTGGAGGTATAAAAATGAGTTACGAAATAGAGATCAGATGTTCGTATTGTGGTGAATATCTTGGAGTTAAGCATACGGAACGACTTACATCATTCGCACTTATGATGGAGGCACAAGGTTTATCAACAATGGTCAGTCATGGAATCTGTAATAGGTGCAGAGAATACGCTCTTCAAGACATTATGAATTATACAGAGAAAGGGGGTTCTAATGAATCTAAATAACACTGAAATCTGCCCCTGCTGCAATAGTGAATATTCCAAAGAATTATCAGTGGATGCCTACTTTTACGACTGCTGCGAAGACTGCTCATTTTGGCTCGAAAACAGGATTCCCGCACATTTTAGAGCCGTTTTAAAAGACAATGCCGTATTTATTCAAAGCAAAGTCTCAACTC
>JADGBE010000125.1:3413-3869 GCA_015231615.1 Desulfamplus sp.
CCATTTTAACTATATTGAAAAAGGATACAACTATGAAATCACCTAAAATAACACCAACGGTTAGATTAACAAATATTAGTGATATGTGCTCAATTATTAAAGAGGTAAGTGAGGCTCTAATTCAAGCTGGTGCAGATGATGATTATATAGAACGATTTAAAACTGATGCACTTTATGATTATAAGACAGTTATTTTGACAGCCTGCGAGTATGTTCATGTAGCAGATTAATTTTTTGCCCGCCGCTTCCGCTCTAGTTTCTAATAATATTAGTAATAAAATTGTAGTAGTACCATTACACCTACATCTACAACAGACCATCACCTCAACCAACCTGCAACATAACCATCAAAAAAATCACAAAAAAAAAGTATTAGAAGAATTAGAGTATTAGAAGTGCCAGCACTGCTACAATTTTAAAGCGAAATCGTAAACATAATGTATTGAAGCTGCTGGC
>JADGBE010000126.1 GCA_015231615.1 Desulfamplus sp.
GATAATCGTTTCTTAACTCCATAAAATTACTGGTTAAGATGTTGTTTGCTACTATTTGATCATTAATTTGTTCGTTTATCATCTTATTTACCCTCCTTAATTGTAGTTAATTTTGCTGCTGCTGCTTTAAGTGTAAGACCCTCATCCAAATACCTTACAAATGTTTTGATCATTGCAAGATCAGTTGCTGAGTAACGCCTGTAGGCACGTTTACCAGCACTGATTCTGTCTGTTGTAGGGATAAATCCCTGTTGTTCCCACCATCTGACTTGTGCTGCTGATCTGTTGACAAGTTCACAAATACTGCTAATACCGTAAGTCTCTTCTGCCATGATAGTTACCTCCATCATTTAAGATTATTATTAATAGAGGATATAAAATAGTGTTCCTCTATTATATAAGAGGTTACATTATTCAGGCACTTTTCCAGCCAGTATTATGGCAAAAACATACGGAATTCAGGGCTTTTAGAGGTAGGCAGAAAAAATATTTTTTTTTGGGGGGGTAAAAATATTTTATGAAAAATAATATTGTCATCTCAGATGAGACGTTACAGTATAGTATCAATATTAGTAGTACTTATTTATCTACCACCATAAAGCATCCCTCAACTACAACATAGCCAACACAGCTACAATTCCAGCTTCTCGCTTTCTTTGCCTCAGTTTGTTGAAAATTTAATGCCGTAAGTGCTGCTGCTATTAAATTTTATCTAAATGTAAAAGAGAGCTACGTTTTACATTATAGGGTGTGTTGACATTTGATAAAATCCTATGGCGGATTTTCCCTAAATGTGCAATTACACCCATTATAGATTCATAATAAAAAATATTTAATGGTAGTGCTGCCACCCTACACCAATAAGCACCCTCACCAAAACCAACATCCCTTTGATTCTGTTGCTATTGTTTTGAATGTGGCAGTGGTAAAGGCAGTAGCAGTGCTGGCACTACAGGTGCTTTATTTTTGTGTGATTTCAGTTGCAGGTTGCAAGAGGATTTTAGCTAAAAATGAAGATGTGGTTGGAGTGGTTTGGAAGTGTGGTTTTTTGTAGGTGTAGTGGTGATGGTACTGCTTTGAAATGAGTTTTTTATTGATGTAGCGGTGATGGTACTACTATTTTATATTACTATTGGTGGTATCCGCCGATCTTATATCTTCTAAAATATATTCCTTACAACGCTGGCATATTCCATGACTAATTACAGGCAAGCCCTTCTCCTGTAGGGCTAATGCGAATTTATTTGGTGCAGCTTCATATTCATTCATTATATAGCCGCAGTAGCTGCATCTGACTTGATAAATCATTTTTTTATATCCTTATAATTGAAGAAGGGACTCCAGCAGTTTTAACTACTGAGTCCCTTTATTGATAATGTTGATTTTAATTATCTAGTTGTTTATGCTGCCTTAGCTTGTTGTTCTGTGGTTGCTGCTGTGATTACCCCACTTGCATTGCCATGCAGCAGTAGATCCAATATTTTTTCAGTTCGACTTAATACAGTTAAACAAGCCTTATATGGCGATAATTTAATTTTTTCAGCATATCGTTTAATGTATTGATAAGAATTGCCTGTGGTATCCTGTATAGACTTACCTACTAACCTTGCTAAAACTTGACTTGCGAGTTCCGCAGTAATCTCTTGAAATGGGTCTTGCCCTCGTTTAAGTTTACCTTTTACGATATGGTCTTCTGCTGCATGAGAAAGCTCGTGAAAAAACGTCTTCTCTGATGGGGTAGCTAAAGCTATTTCTTTACGATCAGGTGAGTAAAACCCATAATACTGAAGGTTGCCATGTATTGCTTTTACAGAAACACCTAACTCTCTGGCTCTTTCTAATAATGGCAGATCAGGTAATTGTGGTTCTTTATAATTAAGAGGTTCACCGTCAGTATCTTCTACTTTAAACACGGCTGTAGCTTTAAAGAATCTAACGACTTTAGTATCCTCATTTTCCTCTTGCTCCTCATCTTTTTTAACAATACATGGGGATAGGATGTAAACGGCTTTTGAACCAGATTTAACGTATCTTTTAGCAGAGAGCCATTGTTTATATCCTCTTGCATCAATAGTCCCCGATAATGCTGCTATAGTACGATTTCTGATACTCCATTTAGCTGATGGTATGTCAGGTATAGGGAAGCTGGCTATAGCTATTGCATCAGGAATATTACCACTTTCAAACGCATTTAATATTTGATTTAAAACATTTTTAACTTTATCGTTTTCCATGATGTAACTCCTTTTATTTCAAAATGATTAAAATAAAAAAGCCACCTACAAGGGTTTTTACCTTGCAGATGGCTCTGATGTTATTATTTAATTAACTGTAATATTTAACTATATTTTACATCACATTTACTCATGTCTATTTCCCAATCATCCAATTTAGATGACGAGCTAAACCCGTTATTGATCCATATGCCTGAGTTGAAGCATTCTGGATGGTGCTTCTTGTCGAACTCAATGAACTTTTTGCAGATGTATAACCACATACCGCATCCTACGGTAGGATAGCCTCCGATCCGATCGATTCTGTCCCACTCAGTGAAAACTATCCTGTATATATTGACTATACATTCGCTCTGGTGAGTAGCTTCTTCAAAAATTCTATCTATTTTTTCTTGTAATTCGGCTCTACTGAGTTTGATTGATGCTGGTTTTAGAATACTTTTTGTAACCATTTTTTGAATCTCCTTTATTTATAATGATAAAAATAAAAAAGCCCCAAGAGCTGTCTCTTGAGGCTTCTGCTGAAAAAATAAATTGTATTAAATAATTACTACCACTCTTTACAAACAGTTGAATAGTCGCATGATGAACAGAGCCAACTTTGGACAGGCATGAAAATTTTAGCGTCTATAGCAGCTAGAACTACATTTGCGATTTTTGCGAACCTTCTACGATCTGAACGCGTTCTGGTTGTATTTAGCTGCTGGACTTTTGGCTCTTTAGTTTTAAGCAAAACGCAGTATTGGCACTCAATATCAGATGTTGAAGTAATGAGTTTATTAGATGCTAAAAGGTAAGAATACGCAGTGAGTTGAGTATCTTCATTTACAGCAGATTGGCTTATAGATTTAGATGCTGTTTTAAAGTCCACAACCAATAGATCACCTGTTGGACTTTTAAGTAATAGGTCAATTATCCCTACTAATTTAAAATCCGTTGATTTTCCCTGATATGTATAAAGTGGAGCTGAAAGAGGCAATTCCACATCAACAACTTCGTAATCTGAAATATTTACTGTGTTATAAAATACCTCAAGCATCTTAACGCCCATAGCTATTGCAGACTCTTTATCTGGTGTCGTTTTGCTATAAATTATAGGCAGGTCTGAGCTATCTAAATCAAGCGATAAACAAGTCTTGAATGTCTCTGTAATTGCTTCTAATGGCTCTACTTGATGGTTTTTAATACCTCTATATAGGGTCGCTAAAGATGTGTGTATGGAACTGCCAAAGGGCAATGATATGTTTATAGACTCTGGCTTTCTACCTTCAACATATCTAAAAAAGTATTTTAACGAACAGTTTTGGTAAGTTGAAATTTGCGAATGACTGATGTGAAGTTCCCCATCTGTGAGTTGTTCTAATGTTTTACGTTCTGACATGGTTCTATCTCCTTAATTTTAATGAATAAATAAAAAGGGGGCATCCATAAGGACACCCCCTGCTGATACTGCTTACTTGTTATTTTTAATTACTTTGCTGT
>JADGBE010000127.1 GCA_015231615.1 Desulfamplus sp.
TCTCAAACACTCTTGAAATTCCCCTGAAGCCAATGTGCCCAACCAGAAATAGACGTAATGAGATAAAAATCAATGTCTCTTTGTTACTAACTGGCAAGTTGTTTTTTTTGCGCTCTTCTTCCAATTCCCGCTGGGCTTGCTTAAATTGAGATTTGTATTTTTCACGTTCATCTTTAATCCGTTTCAGTTGTGCATTTTGATATCGGATTATACTGGCCCGCTCAGTAGACTTATTTTTCCAGTCAGATCTGCTTTTTTTACCTTTGAAAGTTTGCTCATAGCACATCAACTCGTTTATTTGATTAAAATTATGAATATAATCCAGACAATACTTTTTTATCAACTATATTGAGTCATGGTGTACAATTTGATATTCTGATTATCAAAATCATGCCTAAAACAAAAAAGGAGTATCAAATGACATATGATAGATTGAAAGCAAAAGTAATTCCTGGGGAGCACTGTAGATTTTGTGGTAATGATTCTGTTCCTTTAGTAAAAACAAAATGTTGTGAGCAATGGATTTGCTGCGATACTTCTTTTTTATCTGTAAGAGGTGGTGACTATTGTCTATATCATCACGAACATGACAGTCTTTGCCATTTCCATTACAATGACGGACATTCAGGTAAATGGCAGGAATGCGAAGAATGTCGAGAATTGTTTGGCGATGATGATTTTAACTCTGCCTTTCATGATCCCAACAATGTGCCCAGATATTAAATTTTAATCAGAGCAGGCCCAAATCGTGATCTAAAAAAATGGCTTAAAATAGCAGGATTTGGACACACCAGTTTAGAGGATTGGAAATAATAAGGAGATAAACTGTTATGAATTCAATAGAAGAATGTTTAGATGATAAAGATTTCACCTTTTTTCCAGAAGAGTTGGCAAATGAAAATGGTGCTGTTTGTTTGGAAGGTGAATTTATACTTGGAGGAATTATTCTAATGTGTATGCATTGCAAGGAAATCAGAGACGACAAAGGCTATTGGCATCAGCTTGAAAAATTCATTACTGAACATTCTGAATCTCGATTTTCTCACGGAATCTGCCCTGACTGCATTAAAAAATTCTATCCTGAATTTTATGAATAGTGTGTCTGATGCTTTAATAGATAATTTACAAATACCCATTTTGGCTACAGCCATGGGTATGATTTGATTTATGAGTATGATGAAAATTGTTGAGATTCTTTGGGTCAATTGAGATTTATATCAACAAATATATAGTCTTAACTGTAATAAAAGGAGAAATATTATGAAAAAAATAATCATATTTACCATTTTTGCATTGCTGTTTGTAACCCTATCTACAACACTATTTAAAATCCCTTGTTCAGCAGAAGAAAAAACTATTGTAGCTGCGGCAGACCCATATCCACCTTTTGTTGATCCAGAAGACCCAGAAGAGGGGCTTTCTCTTGTAATTATTCGGGCAGCATACAAGACTCAAGGATACACTGTTAAAATGGTGTATGTGCCTTGGGCAAGAGCAGAAGCTCTTACAATTCAGGGAAAATATGACATTCTTCCAGATGTCTGGATGAATGAAAATAACAAAAAATCCATGCTGTTCAGCGAACCTTATGCTGTTAATACGGTAAAATTTATAAAAAGAGTTGATGACCCTTTTGAATATAATGGACTTGAAAGCCTTAAAGGTAAAAAAATTGGAACTGTAAGGTCTTATAGCTATAACGATGAGTTTCAAGCATCAAAAGATTTCATACGCGAAGATGTTGCCGATGTTATGACAAATATCAAAAAACTTGTTGCCAAACGAGTCGATCTTACATTGGAAGATGAGATTGTAGCCAAAGCAATTATTACAAAAGCTGACCCATCTATGCTTCACAAAATCAGATTTACAGAAAACTCTATTACAAGCAATAATTTATATATCTCATCAGGCATTGCAAATCCTCGACATAAAGAGCTTATCGAAGCCTTTAATAAAGGGCTGGCAGAAATCAAAGCAAATGGAGAGTTTGCAAAAATTTTTGACGACTATGTAGGGAATAAACACCAACTAAGCAAAATAGAATAAATAAAAAAACAGGAGATGGTAAAAAATCATCCGATATTTGCAAAGACTGATTATAAAGTTGCCTTTCATAATGAGCAGATTATGAAAGATTTTAATGAGGGTTTAAAAGAGATTAAAGCAAGTGGACTATATGATAAGCTTCTTTCCAACTATATCAAATAACTCTGAATATATAAAACAGAGCCGTTATTTCGACTTTTTGGCATCCTTCATTTTCCAGTTTACACTTTCTTAGGCAACGCCCCATTTTCGGGAATTGCCTCAAAAAAAGTGTAAACTACTTTTGGGTTGATATGAAGGATGCCCGATTTAACAAAGAAATATTAGTCAAATCTGATAAATCGTAATAAACACATCTATTTATATTCTGCTCTGTTGTAACATAGAATCTGTCTCAGCACGGCGAATTCGTTCCAATTGCTCTTTTCTTCTCTGCCTTGCACTGTTTAGTTTTTCGTTCAACGCATCAAAATCTGCTGGTTTAAGCATAAAGTCAAATGCACCTAACTTCATACCTTCAATAGCTGTCTGTATTGTACCATGTCCTGTTAGCATTATAACTTCTACAAGAGGAGCTTTCTTCTTAATCTCTTTTAATGTTTCAATACCGTCCATACCGGGCATTTTAACATCTAAAATAATAACATCTATCTGTTGATTTTTATCAAGATTCTCCAGACATTCAGTGCCGTTATAAGCTGCAATTACATTCTCACCATTCTCTTTTAATCTAAGACTTAACACCTCTACAAAGTCTTTTTCATCATCAACCAACATTATAGTACTTGTGAATTTAAACATAATTATCTCCTGTATAAAGATTATTGCATAAATGCCCAATATATAAATGCGATAAATATCATATTTATTACATTTATATTACCTAATTGAATAAAAACTAAATTTATGATTGTTCAGAGTATAAATAAAGACCTACTGTAAATAAATCCGTGCTACTACCAGCTAAAAGCGGTCAGCATCAGGTAGTTTAATGCGTTTGTTTAACCATTGACTTTAAGTATCCCAAGAGCTTTGCTTCCCGATTCACTCCAACCATACCATTATCTTTCTGCCTACGCCCGATAGCAATATCCACCCCTTTTTCCATACGACCACTGCCAATAGTTTTACCTGCATCCTTACGAGCTTTATAATTGATAATCTCCGTCTTTTCGATTCAACTATTACTTAGAAAAAAACTGCATACGCCTATCACAAAGCAATTTAGAGGTCAAGATAGAGTTTAATATAATTATTTGAATTAACTCTATTTACAGTTAATTTGATACCAATTACTGATAGGTTAGTCAGTATATTCACATAACCATTGGTTTTTCCTATATCTTGATATAAACAACCATACATGATAGAGAAAAAGATCATAAATTAATAGAATAACATTTAGCATAATGACTACGATAACCTCCTAAATATTTAAGATATTATAAAGATTCACTGAAATCATAGAATAATATAGTTGATTATAGCCAGATATTGTATTATACTAAGTTTATGAAACTTTCAAATTGGGCAAGACAAAATAATATAACTTATCGGACAGCATGGGAACATTTTAGAACTGGAAAAATTCCTAATGCTTATAAATTGGAATCAGGAACGATAATTGTTCCTGATGAAAATATCACTATAAA
>JADGBE010000128.1 GCA_015231615.1 Desulfamplus sp.
GGCAAGGGAAATCATAACAACGATAATAAAAGAGCTAACTGACAAAGATAAGAGTCGTTTAGAATTAGATGCTTTAGAAAAGGCAAAGACAAGTCTTATTGATTTGGGTCTTACTGAGGATAGAAAAGTATAAAGAGATTCAGAAATATATGGCAACATTAGACCATACTCACGAAGCTATAAACAAGATGTTTGTTCTCAGAGAGCTTACAGAGCAGGTTGTTCTGAATCTCCCAGATATAATCAATCAAACCGTTAATCAAGTCGAGCTTCACTATAATACCCGAAGAAATGAGATTCAAAACTATAATTTTGGTTCTATTTTTGAACGCTATATCAAATGGTAAGATAAATTGTTCTATTTGTTATAGATATTGAATTTATATCAATTTAATCAAGGAGAAAAGTTATGCGTAAAATTATTATTGCCATACTGCTTATTGTGTCAATTATCGTAGGAAGTCAGACATTTATCATTGCTGGTGAAGATGATACTGCATGGATAGCAAAGTGTATGCAGGATAACAAGAAAGAAGGGGCGTCCACTGAAACCGTTATGAAATACTGTCAATGTATGAATGACAAGATGTCTGACAATGAAACTCAATCCATTACAGAGTGGGAAAAAAGTCATCCTAAAGAGATGGCAGAATGTGAGAAAGAGGCTGGTTGGAAGTAAGTATTAAAGTTTTTGTATTTTATAAAAGGAGGATTTGTAATATGAAAATACTTGGAATTGCAGGAAGTGCAAGAAAAGAAGAGACTTCTGGAGTTTATAAGTTGGTTAAAACAGTTCTCGAAAATACTGAAATTGAGTATGAACTTGTTTCCTTGAGAGGCAAAAAGATAGGAGGGTGTATTGCCTGTTGGCAGTGGGCTTAAATTGTTCTACAATTTTTTCCAAATAGATTCTTTGTGTTCCATTTCGGGAAAAACATAAAATGATAAATGCAAAAAACATCTCTGATCTTAGTGGTATTGGAAAATTAACGATTGAAGCCGTTAGTGGTATTACTGATATTGTAGAAGATTTACATCAAACCATTCTAAGCATGAATGGTCTTTTAGGTTCGCCAGACAACCATTACACAACAGGTATTACAGGCATTGTTTATAAAAATATAAGAACTGTAACTGGATTGGTTGGAAACGGAATTGATATTACATTAAATAAATTGATTGATATTTTGGGAAATAATGACTCTCAATCTTCAATACCTGTTTCAGGATATGAGGCTGTTGTTTCAGCTTTAAATGGTGTTGTTGGTGATCATCTGGCAGCCTCTAAAAACCCTCTTGCAATTACTATGCAGCTTAGACGCAATGGGATTCCATTATCTATGAATGACAATCAAAATTTGTCAGATGATAATGAATTTAAAACAGCACTCTTAAAATCTAATGGTAAAATTGCTCTCATGGTTCATGGATTATGTATGAATGATTTAGAGTGGAATCGGCAGGGGCATGATCATGGAGCTGCATTAGCACGCGATCTTGGATATCTGCCGATTTATCTGCATTATAATACTGGTCTTCATATTTCTGAAAACGGTAAATCATTCTCTGAACTTATGGAGAAATTTATTAACCAACTGCCGAAAATTAATACGGATAAGCCGATAGAGATAGTAATCATTGCTCACAGCATGGGCGGACTTGTTTCACAAAGCAGCTGCCATTATGGAAAACTTGCTGATCACAGATGGCTTAACCATTTAACAAAACTTATTTGTCTTGGAACGCCGCATCATGGGTCGCCTTTAGAACAAGCTGGTAATTGGATAGACATTCTGCTTAAAATCAATCCATACAGTGCCCCTTTTTCTCGTTTGGGTAACATTAGAAGTGCTGGAGTTACTGATTTGCGTTATGGGAATCTACTGGATGAAGATTGGAAAGGAGAAAGCAGATTTGACTGCCAGCCATCTGCTTCTCGGACTCCTGCAGCTTTACCAGATAATGTTAAATGCTATGCAATTGCTGCTGCTGTAAATAAAGAGCAGGATACAGCAGGAGATAACTTTATAGGAGATGGTCTTGTGCCTGTAAACAGTGCTTTGGGTTACCATGAAAATTGTGCTTTTAACCTTAAATATCCTAAAGATAACCAATGGATTGGTCGCAATATGAACCACATGGAGCTTCTCAATAGAGAAGATGTGTATAAAGTAATAAAAAAATGGGTTGGCTGCTGATATTAGAACAAGAAATTTATTCTATTAAAAACAGTTTTTAACGTTATCGCCGAGAAATCTCTTTTTAATTTTTTATGCAGCAGGGCTTATTCATATGCTGCTCCATATCATTTAAAGAGTTTTCTGATTTAATGAACTCCTTAAGTGGAGATAGCTATTTGAAGCAGATATTGGATGAGTTGACAAATTTAGCAATTCACCTTGGTGCAAGCGGGGCTGAAGTTATCGCAGCAAATGAAATCAGTATAGAAGACGATCTGGCTGCTTTGTGCAATGGAAATCCTTCTTGTGAACATTTTTCTAAATCTCGGGTAAAATTAAACATTGGGATGAAATCTGTCATAGGATTTTATCAAATGTCAATCCAGCCAAAGCTTGACAACGATATTCGACTTCCCGTTTTAAAGCACTTTCAGCTCCAGTATTTCTGGAAGTGAAAATTCAATGGAATTCTTCAAAACCTCCTCAGAAAAATCATATTCACCCTGCAAGTTGATATGTCGCCAGACTACTACAGAGCCATTTTTAATCGTGTTTATCAAGTTGGTCTTTTGAGTTTCAGAGTCAGCCTCATTGATGAGTTTTGAAAGATAGAGGTAATTCCAGCAGATAATTGCATTCTCAATAAGGCGTTTACAGCCATCTGCAATCAACTGTTCTTCTTTGGTTGCTAATTGAAATTCCTGATTGTTTCCATAAAATACAGCTTTGCCAAACTTGTTGGAACTCTCCAGCTTATTGAGCAATTTTTCAATCATCTGCCGTAATTCAACATCGTCAATATATTTGAGGAGAAAAAGGGTTTTAATAATGCGTCCAAATTGTTTCAAAGCTCTATAAAGCGGATGCTGTCGGGAATAGGAACTGAGACGTTTGAATAGCTGCGAAGCAGTAGCTTCCTTGAGCTTGATTGTGGTAATAAACCTGAGAATATAGTCCCATTGTTCTTGAATGACTTTCGTATTAATCTGCTTTTTGGGTAAAACCTTATAATCAAGAGACTTTAGAGTTGCAGGGGTGTCAAAGCTGTATAAATGCTGTTTTTTAAAGTTCTTGATTCGTGGAGCAAACGAAATACCCAAAAGATGTGTTACCGCAAAAATCATCTCACTGTAGCCATGTGTATCTGTTGAGTGAATATCGCTTTGCACCACATCATTGTGCATAAGTCCGTCAATTACATAAGCCGCCTCTCTTTCCGCAGGATTGATTACGGTTGAATAAAACAGCCGGTGGCTTTCATCAATAAAGCTATACACACTGACCCCCTTGCCTTTACCAAAATATTTGTATGAATAGTTGGCATTCAGGGAATCAACGCCGATTGAAAATTTTTGTCCATCGCTGCTTGTATGAGTCTTATCTTGATTGTGCCTGAATAGTTTTGGAAGCTGTATTTTATGGAAACAATCAGGAATTTCAATTAGCAACCAAAGAAGAACAGTTGATTGCAGATGG
>JADGBE010000129.1:0-2820 GCA_015231615.1 Desulfamplus sp.
TAAACCACCATAGCACGCTCAATAAGCTGATCCAGACTGGCAAGAGAGAAAGGTTTCTTCAGATAGTCCCATGCACCTGACACTATTGCTTTTTCAATAAATTCAAGCTCGTTAGAACCTGTAATCATTATAACTAAAAGCGAGGGATGTTCCTCAAGAACAGCAGATAAAAAATCAACTCCATTGCCATCGGGCAGGTAGATATCGAGAAAGAGGATTGCAAAATTATCATCTGCCAGAAGAGCCATAGCATCATGCATCGTTCCTGCTGTTTTGCACAAATCACCTCGTCTTGAAAGCTGAGATACAAATAATTTTTGAATTTGAATATCATCGTCAACAATTAAAATATTTGCCATCTTAAAAGATCCTCAATCTATCAGGAACAGGGGGAGGGAATCCTTAATATCTCATCAAGTCCATCAAGTTACCATCAAGTAGTTGACACTTATCTTAAGAAAAATTCCCTAAAAGCAAGGTTTTCTTTTAAAAAAGTGTCAACCAGTTAAGCCAACGACTTCTGTGTTTGAACAAAGAGTTTCTAATCCTTGAAAACAAGTTTTCCACCCAGGTGACCTGCAACGCCGGCAGATGCAAGCATTATCACATTAAGCAGAATAAAGAGCCATGACAAAGAAGAGGAGAGAACTTCAGGATCAATGATATACCATACCACATTTAAAAGGCAGACAGATGTTGTAAGGGCAGCAGCAGTTATTTTAATCACAAAAAGCGAAGTCATTGCTTTATTGTATTTCTTTACCCATTCAACATAACCGGCAAGAATAACAAATGGTAGTACAAGCAGGACAAAAAACATGTTGAAAAAACCGGCGGCTGAAAAATTTCTGGAAAGCTCATATACTGATGAAATATCAGACTTGTTAAATAGAGCGGCAAGTATGAAAAGAGTTACAGCCACAGGCAGCACTCCGTTTGGAAAATGGACAGAAATAGGGTGGGCATGATGTTCGACAATAAGCTCCTGCAATGCTTTGTACAGCTTAAATATCCGAGGTTTGCCAGCCTCAATGATCTGCTTTTGTGCAGCGATCTTTTTTTCAAGCTCCTTTATCTTAAGAGCGTCTTTGGACTTTTCTTCCTGCTCAGGTTCAAGCAGGATAAATTTTGATGCCGGAGCCTTGCAGATGGGACAGCTTGCAGGGGGTTCCTCTCCTTCATGAATATATCTGCAAATTGTACATTTCCATTTTTTCATCTCTATTGTTTTCTCCTTATTATCTAAATTATTGTTCTATATTTTTATCGCTTATCAATATCAACAAAACTGCACTCATTAGGTCCGCAGTAGTCTCCGACATATGATGCCCCTGGGCGGTAAAGTGCGGGTTTGGGTGCTGCCAGAGCAAATTGTTCTTCAAGTACATGGGCAGCCCAGCCACCCACCCTGGATATGGCAAAAACAGGTGTAAAAAGATCCATGGGAATTCCCATTGAATAGAAAAGAGATGCACTGTAAAAATCAACATTTACAAATATATCAAGATTCTTGCGTGCCTTAAACGCCTTCTTGGCTCTTTTCTCCACCTCTGATGAAAGTTCATACCAGCTCGTATTCCCTACAATCTCTCCAAGCCGCTTTGACATGGGAGCAAGAATCAGGGCTCTTGGGTCATCTACCTGATATACTGCATGACCAAGGCCCATGATAAGACCACCGGAATTTAAAGTGTTTTCAATATAGGGATCTATATTGTCCACAGACCCTATAGATTTGAGCATCTGCATAACCCGTACATTGGCACCGCCGTGAAGTTCGCCTGAAAGAGAGCCGATGGCAGCAGATATGGCAGCGTAGATATGTGCTCGGGTAGAGGCAACCTGTCTTGCGGTAAAGGTCGAGGCGTTAAAAGAGTGTTCGGCATGAAGTACAAGGCTTGTGTCAAAAAAATGTGCCATCTCCTTGTCCGGAACCTCTCCTTTGAGCATATAGAGAAAATTTGCCCCATGATCCAGAGTGTCATGGGCCATGACAGGCTCTTTTCCGGTTCTGATTCTCTCCCATGCAGCCATGATAACAGGAAGAGCTGCAATAAGGTGCAAAGCACTCTCCCTCACGGCATCAATATTTTCCTTCACGGCATCAATATTTTTACCTGGTTTTATATTTTTTCCCGCTTTATCACTGCCTTTAGAGCCAGAATCACTTTTGTTGAAAACAGGATCAAAATTCACCAGAAGAGGTACGGCTGCCTGAAGAACATCCATGGGTTCGGTATCAGCCGGAATCTGTTTCAGAAAATTAAAGAGAGATTCCGGCAGTGCTCTTTTCTCTCTTAATTTTGTCTTTAAAGCATTGAGCTCCTCTTTGCTTGGAAGTCTTTCATAAAGAAGAAGAAATGCAATCTCTTCATAACATACTTTTTCCGCAAGATCGGAAACCAGATAACCGCGGTAGAGCAATTTTCCCAATTTGCCATTGACATCACTGATTTTTGTGCTTGCCACACTGGCACCTCTTAAGCCAGTATCAAGTATTGGTGTGCATTCGTTAGTCATGATAAAGTCTGTTCCCTTAGTTTTTATGTTATCATTCAATTTATTGCAGCAACTTGACGTGTCCGTAATTGAGAATCTTATCATCAACGGTCAACAACGGATAATCATGAATACGAGCAGTTGCTACAATGCTCACGGAGTTTGTCGGTTAATCGGGCATCGTTGTGAATCCACCATACCCAAATATGTGTATCCAACACAATCATTTATAAACCTCCCAATCCGCTTCAGCTACAGGATCAGTTGGATTGAGATAAGTGATAGGCTTGCCCCAAAATGGATACCGCTTTTTATCATACT
>JADGBE010000129.1:2851-3617 GCA_015231615.1 Desulfamplus sp.
TGGGATGATTATAACCTCAATTTTTTCGCCTACATTGAACGGCAGATTTTTTAAAGTTAATACCCCACTCTTGTCCATTGTGAACTCATATGCGTATGCTTGCATTTTATTACCTCGTTTAGAGTTAGCGAGTAAATTGGTCAGGCTGTATTTTACCTCCAGGTTTGGATAACCCAGGCTGTAACGAATAATACCCTCCAGACCGGTTCGCTCTTTAATGGTAAGATATCCGGTCTGAAACAGCAAATTCACCACTAAAAAACTTTTTCAGGCGGTCGTCTTTCAGGAACATATTGAGCTTCAACTTTTCCATCATTGAGTTCTGCTGAGACATAAAGACCACAAAAACAGGCTCCATACTCTTTTACATCAGCTTCTCTGTACTCGCAGGGACATATAATATCTTTGTCTGCTTCTCTGTCTCCGGAGGCAAGACGGCATGGACAAGCCATATAGCCATGAGTCTGCTTGTTTTTCATAAGAGAATCGAGCAACTCATGAACAAGATCCATATCTTTGTTGAAAAAATAGCCTTTGGGCTCCTGAATCTTTTTCAGGTTATCATATAATGTTTTAACATCCATTTTGTTTGACTCCTTGACTCTTTGCTGTTTTTCATAAATTTGCTCCAAATTCCCTCCCCTTATCTCTTCAGAGTAGATGTAGTTGAGGGTATGGAGCTGGCCTTAGATTTCCAATCTCTCCTTGTTTAGAATCCCAATGCTTCCTTGTTTAGAATCCCAATGCTTCCTTGCATAGAGTCCCA
>JADGBE010000012.1 GCA_015231615.1 Desulfamplus sp.
GAAGACCTCATGGATTTAACAGAAGAGATGTTTAGAACCATTGCAATGGAAGTAAACAGCACTCTTGAAATTGAATATCAAGGCAACACAATTGATTTTAGAGGTGTTGCTGTTACGAATGCCGCTGATAGTGAAGGCAATATCTCAAATTTTGTAGTTCATGGGCATGATGGAAAGGAGTCCGAATCCATAAATAGAGGCAGATGGCGTAGAATATCAATGATTGAATCTTTAACAACAATTGGCGGTGTTGATAGCTCAATTATTGGCGACTCTGCAAAGTTACTTGAGTTTGCAGAAGAAAAAGGGATTAAAATTACCAAAAAAGAGCGTTATGGAAAAATTATCACAAAACTTTTTGACACCCTTGTTGAACCAAAACTTATCCAGCCAACATTTATAACTGGCTATCCTGTTGAAGTCTCACCGCTTTCAAGAAAGAGCGATACAAACCCAGAATTGACTGACAGGTTTGAGCTTTTTATTGCTGGTCGAGAGATTGCTAATGGATTTTCAGAAATAAATGACCCAGCAGATCAATATGAAAGATTTTTGCAGCAAGCATCACAAAGAACTGAGGGTGATACAGAAGCACATATTATGGATGCAGATTATGTTGAAGCTCTTGAATATGGTATGCCTCCAACTGCTGGTGAAGGTATTGGCATAGATCGTCTTGTTATGTTGCTTACCGACTCTCCTTCTATCCGAGAAGTTATCTTGTTTCCTCACATGAAGAATGTGTAAAGGCACGTAACCATGTCCCTTGAGTTTTTCATAGCTTCTAAATATCTCAAAGCCAAACGAAAAGAGGGGTTTATATCTCTTATCACTCTTCTTTCAGTTGCTGGCGTTACTGTTGGTGTAATGGCGTTGGTAATTGTTATTGCTGTTATGAGCGGTGCTGAGATTGAGTTTAGAAAAAGAATTTTAGGAGTTGAGCCGCATATTCTTATAATGGATTATTCTGGTAAATTCACCAATTATAAAGATGTTGAAGAAAAACTAAAAAATAGCAGCAATTTCAAGGGTATAAATGCTGTATCTCCTTTAGTGTTTGGACAGACTCTTATTCGCTCTGCATCAGGTCTTTCAGGAGCGGTTGTAAGAGGAATTGAACCTGCTTCTGGGGTCTCAATAATCAAAGGATTTACAGCAGAGGAACTTGAAGAAAAACTTGGAATAGATAAAAAGTCTGATGAAGATTCAGAAAGAGTGTTTCCAAAGATTATAATGGGGCGTGAGCTTGCAAAACATGTTGGAGTTGCTGTTGGAGACAAAGTTGTTTTGATGGCACCGGGTGGTATGTTATCACCAGTTGGGCAGATGGCATCAATGACACGTTTTATTGTTACAGGCATTTTTGATTCTGGAATGTATGAGTATGATAGCTCTCTTGCATATATAAATATTAATGATGCCCAGAAACTTATGGGCATGAGAGGACGGATTTCCGCACTTGGCGTATGGGTCAAAGACCTTTTTCAATCTCCTCAAATTAAAGATTCTATAGTTAATACACTTGGCTCAACTTTTTATGGAAGAGATTGGATGGAGATAAACAAGAGCCTTTTTTCAGCTTTAAAACTTGAAAAAACAGCAATGTTTGTAATTCTAACCCTTATTATACTTGTTGCAGCGTTTAACATAGCAAGTACCTTAATTATGATGGTTATGGAAAAGACAAGAGATATTGCAGTGTTCAAGGCTATGGGTGCAACTGATATGCTCATCAGAAAAATATTTGTGATTCAAGGCATGATAATTGGTTTGATTGGCACTGTTCTTGGAACTTTTGCTGGTGTTTTTGTATGTATTCTTCTGAAAAAATATCAATTTATTGAACTTCCTTCTGCATATCCATTTTCTACTCTTCCAATTCAACTTGAATATCTTGATGTAATTGTTATTTCAATCTCATCTATTATTATATGTTTTCTTTCAACAATATATCCTTCCTACAAAGCATCAAAAATGGATCCTGTCGAGGCTCTTCGCTATGGATAATAATAGACTATCCCCTTTGATTTCTCTAAAATCTATCTCAAGAAAATTTAAAAGCAGTGCTAAAGTTACTGAAGAAGATATTGAAATTCTAAAAGATGTTGATTTTGAGATTTACAAAGGAGAGACTATTGCTGTTGTAGGTGCTTCTGGAACTGGTAAATCAACTCTTCTTCATATTATTGGAACTCTTGACCGACCAAATCATGGTTATCTTTTATTTGAAAACAAGAACCTCTTTGATTTAAGTCAAGAAGAACTTGCCCGTTTTAGAAATTCAAAAATTGGATTTGTCTTTCAGTTCCACCATCTGTTACAGGGATTTTCTGCAATAGAAAATGTTATGATTCCGGGTTTGATTAGCAATTTGTCCAAAAAACAAATTATGATTGATTCTGAGGCAATTTTAGAAATGGTTGGTTTAAAGCACCGCATTCACCATAGAGCAGAAGACCTATCAGGTGGTGAGCAACAAAGAGTTGCACTTGCAAGGGCATTAGTTATGAAACCAGATATTTTGCTTGCTGATGAGCCAACTGGAAATCTTGATAAGATAAACAGTTCTCAAGTTCATAATTTGTTGGTTGAGCTTAATAAAGAACTTGGAATGACTTTAATGGTTGTAACGCACAACAACGGACTTGCCTCTCTTATGGAAAAGAGAGTAACGATTCAAGATTGCAAGATAGTTGATGTGGATTGAATAATGGATAAGTGAAATATAAAGATTAATTGCTATGATTAATGGCACTTTTAATAAAGAATATATTACTGAATTAAAGAATAGTGGAAATGGAGAGTTAGGTTATCTTGTTTCAGACCAACAAGATAATAAAACTATTATGTTTATATTGGAAAATTTAGGCTATTTACCAAAAAACTTTGACGGTAGTTTTTTAACACCTTTACTCAACCATGAATATAGCAAAATAAGGCTGCTTGCAGCAAAAAATATGGCTAAACTAACCAACCTTGATAATACTCAAATTCTATTAAACACTTACAAAAAAGAGACAGATACAAGCGTAAAACGTGAGATTGTTTCAGCAATTGGTAGAATGAGAAACCCTGACAATAAGAAGATATTAGTCAACGTATTAAACTTTTCACTGCTATATCATGCTATTACTTTTATAGTAACACAAAAACTGTTAAGAGTCCGTATATTGTTAAAAAATGAAAAATAAATTTACTGATAAAGACAGAATTCTAATGGTTCAAGAATTAGAAAAAATTCAAAAAATAAATATTTTGCCTATTAAACCTTCAAGAAAATTATTTAAAGATACAAACGGACTATTATATTTGATATCAGGTGGAACAGAAGATTGGCATGGAATAAATTCTAATTTGATAGAACATCTTAAAGATTTAAATAAAGAAAGTGCTTTTATTATTGCAAAAAAATACGAAACACGTATTGAGCTTTACGCTGGCTCTTTAATCGAATTTATTAAAATTAAAGATAAACTTGTTAGAACTAAGCAAGGTGGTTATCAATTTCATTGTGTATTAACGGGTAATGGACTCTATCTAAAAGAGGATAATAATTTTTTCTGCAATTTAATTCATATTATTCAATTTCCTGACAGTAAAAAAAATATTAATAAACTAAATGAAATATCAAGAATAATTAATATAGATATTCAAAATGATGTTCCACTATCTCATAGTGATATTCAAGCTAAACTATTATTAATAGGAAGCTACTTGAATTATAGAACGTACACGCCTGATCAATCAAAATTCAGTGCAATATTTAATAAACAACTAGGTGAATTATGTTCTGAAAAACGAATCCCGGTAGAGTCAATTCCTTCTTTAAGCATTGAAACCGTTAAGTTTGTTGATGTTATTTGGTTTGATGAAGAAGGTTATCCTACTCATGCTTTTGAAGTAGAGCATACAACAGATATAACTAAAGGGTTGCTGCGATTATATCAAATTTATAAGTTAAGAATAAAAATGTTTGTTATTGCTGATGAAAGCAATAGGCAAAAATTTAATCGAGAAATTGTAAAAACGCCTTTTACTAAAATAAAAAATGAATTCATTTTTAAAAATTACAATGAATTAGATGATTTTTTTCAATCAGTAAAATATTTTAGCAAATTACAAGAAAAATTTCTAGGGCTTTAGCGTAATGGATAAATTGAAATTAAATAAATCAGATAATATATTTTCTACTGGTGTTTTTTTGAAACCTGAAAAATGTCTTATCAATGATGTAACGCAGTGGCGATGGATTGCTGTTGGATTTGAAGGTGATACTTATTTGAATGGAAAACCTGTTGATGTCTATGATTATGCGAATACCTTACAAGGCTTAATCATTTCAGAAAAAACAAGTTGACTATTTTTTAATTGGAAATCTTGGCATCCTTCATATCACCCCAAAAGTAGGTTACACTTTTTTTAAGCGATTCCCGAAAATAGGGTATTTGCTGTAAGAAAGTGTAAATTGGAAAATGAAGGAATGCCGAAATCTTCACAAATTATATATTGCTGATAAACTTTCTGATACCAATAAGTCGCAATTAAACAGTTTAAAAATTGAATGGGTCGAGTTACGAAATGAAGTTGGTTGTAAAAGATTTAAAGGTGTATTGGAGAATTTAAAAATTCCACACAGAGAATTTATTGGAAACCTTGATAATAGAATAGATGAAATTTTATCCGTAATATTTAATACTTGATTAATAGAAATCATAATAAATTTATGACAATTGCTTTTTTAAAATACCGGACAAACTACATGCTGAAAATAAATAGAACACAATTAAATATCTTGTTAAATGTCATCATTATCTCTTTATTATTGCTTCCTATAACAATCTCAATAGCAATAGCTCAAGATAAAGTTCCAACCGTAACTGAACAGACAGATACCCAAAAGGTGAAAGTTGGAATTTTACCCTTTCAAATCAATGCCCCATCAAATATGGACTACTTAAAAAAGAGTCTTCCATCAATGCTATCTGAAAATCTTAAAAATGAAGGTGCTGGAACTATTTTGATGGATTTAGCAGATGTCCAATCAACTGCTTTAAGAGATAAGTTTTTAAATGCTCGGATTGGAGACTATTTAGAACAGGGTGAAATCCAAAAAATTGGATTAGAAAAAGGAGTTGACTACCTTGTATGGGGTTCTCTTTTTATTGCTGGTGGACAGATAAGCATTGATGCTAAAGTTTTTAATGTTGTTACATCAGAACCACCAGTTTCATTCTCTGGAAGAGCTGGGGCTGTTGAGAATCTTTTTGGGGCTGTAAATAAAATTAGCAAAGAGATAGGTAGCGAAATATTTGACAGGCTACTTGTTTCAGATGTTCTAATACAAGGTAATAAACGCATTGAGTCTGACGCTGTTCTAAGGGTAGTTGGGGTTAAAAAAGGTGATATTTTTAATGCTGAAGCACTATCTAAAGAGCTTAAAAAAGTCTTTGCAATGGGATATTTTGAAGATGTCCGTGTTGATGGAAAAGAGCTTGATAACGGTATAGTTGTAATATTTAATGTTTCAGAAAAACCGAGCGTAAGAAAAATAAAATTTCAAGGAAACCATATATATGAGGACAAAGAGATACAAGAGGTTGTGCAGACAGGCACGGGTTCAATTCTCAATGCCTTTAAGATAAACGAAGATATTGAGAGAATCAAAACACTTTACACTGACAAAAATTATCACAACTGCGAAATAACATTTACTCCAAAGATGCTTGAGAACAACCAAGCTGACATAACTCTTGAGATCAAAGAGGGTGAAAAACTTAAAATTAAAACAATTGAGTTTGATGGTAATAAATTTTTTAAAGCTAAAGCCTTAAAAAAAGTTATGAAAACCGATGAAAAGGGCTTTTTTTCATGGATAACTTCGTCTGGCGAACTTAAACGCAATGAGCTTGAGCAAGATGTTTACAGACTTGAATCATTTTATAAAGATAATGGTTTTATTGATGCAAAAATATCTGACCCTGAAGTTGAATTTAAAAAAGAGAGTATCGCTGTTAAATTCAAAATTCAGGAAGGCAGGCAGTTTAAATTTGGCAAAATTAGCTTCTCTGGTGATCTTATCGTATCTGAAAAAGAGCTTAACAAAAAACTTACTATTAAAGCCAGCGATCTTTACAGCCGTGAAAAACTTAGAACAAATGTCTTTGCAATTACAGATATTTATTCAGATAGAGGTTTTGCAAATGCTGATATTTCTCCGGGTATTGCTAAAAACGATGAGACAAAGATTGTTGATATAAATTTTAGTATAACAAAAGGGTCTCCTGTATATCTTGAGAGAATTCTTATAAGCGGAAATACAAAAACACGCGATAAAGTCATTAGACGTCAACTTGAGGTCTATGAACAAGACCTTTACTCTATGAGCAAAATTCAAAAAAGCGTCAGAAATTTAAGAAGAATTGACTATTTTGAAAATGTTGACATTAAAACATCTAAGGGTAGCAGTGATGATAAACTTAACATTGACGTTGAAATAACCGAAAAAGCAACTGGAGCATTTAGTTTTGGTGGAGGTTATAGTAGTGAAGATCAACTCTTTGGAATGATCTCTGTTTCAGAGAGAAACCTTTTTGGGCGAGGACAGACAATATCTACAAAAGCTGAAGTGTCAGCAACTTCAGCAAGATATACAATAAGTTTTACAGAGCCTTGGCTTTTTGATATTCCACTCTCTGCTGGTGTTGATCTATATAACTGGGATAAAGAGTATGACTACTATGATAAAGATAGCAAGGGTGGGGCGGTTCGGTTTGGATATAGAATATTTGATGATACATCGTTTGGTGTAAGATATGGATATGAAGATTTCACAATTGAGAATGTTCAAGATATATATACAGAGGTAGATCCCGGTCAATATATTACAAGCAGTATCACCACGACTTTGAGGTATGACTCAACAAATGCTATGTTTAACCCAACAGAAGGGTCGGATCACAGTATTTCAGTTGAGTATGCTGGAGATTGGCTTGGAGGAGAGATTGAATTTACAAAATATATTGCAGAGACTGGCTGGTATTATCCTCTATTTTGGAAATTTACAGGTTTTTTACATGGAAAAACAGGATTTTTAGATGATAGAGCTGAAGGTATTGAGATTGATTATGAACGTTTTTATTTAGGTGGTATAAACTCTGTAAGAGGTTATGATTGGCAAGATATTAATGCAACTCCAGAAGGGGAACTTGAACAAAGAGGTGGAGAAAAATTTATTCAGTTTAATGCAGAGGTTATCTTTCCAATTGTTGAAGATATAAATTTAGCTGGTGTTATTTTCTTTGATGCAGGTGATTCATATTTAAAAGATGAAGATTTTGCATTAGATGAGCTTTATACAAGCTATGGGGGTGGATTTAGGTGGTATTCTCCAATGGGACCAATAAGGATAGAGTATGGAAAGATTTTAGATGGTAAAGAATATAGCGGTGGAAGGTGGGAATTTTCTATGGGAGGTGCGTTTTAAAACCCTTATGTTTATTGGGTTCACAGATTATCAAATATTATATCTATAGGTTGAAATATTTGTAATACAAAGAAAAAGTTCGATAGTAGAACAAAAAGTATATTAAGCTAATGATATTATTAAATAATAAAATTAAAATTTTGGAATAACTCAAGGATATTTATAAAAATGAAAAAATCAGTAGTGTTTTTCGGTGCGTTGCTTGTCTGTTTTATTAGTTTTATAGCTTTTAATAATTTTGTGCCAACTGCTAATGCAGCAGGGAGCATGAAAGTTGGAGTTGTTGATTTTCAAAAAATTCTTGCATCATCAAATCAAGGAAAACGAGCTACAGAGGAGTTGAATAGAAAAGGAAAAGTGATGGAAGACGATATGAAGTCAAAAGAGAATGAGCTTCTTGATCTTCAGAAAAAATTTGAAAAAGATTCTGTTGTTATGGCAAAAGATAAAAAAGAGGAAAAGCAGAAAGAGCTAAGAGCTAAATTCAATGATTTCAAGGCAATGCGAGCAAAATATATGAATGACTTTAAAGATATGCAGGCTGAACATTTTAATAAAATTAGGTCTGGTGTCCTTGCTGTAACAACAGAGATAGGAAGAAAAGAGAATTTTACGATGATTATTGAAAAGAATGAAGGTGGGGTAATGTATTTTGATGGTAGTTTAGATATTACAGATAAAGTTATCAGCGAATTTAATAAAAAGCCAGCAAGTAAATAATTTTTCTACTTATACCAATGTTCGAGTCTAAGTTATTAAATTTATAAGCCAATTCAGTTAATAACTATTTAAAACTATAGCCTTCTTGATGTGAAAATAATGAAACTTACTCTTAAAGAGATAGCTCATAAGATTGATGGTAAGGTTATTGGAGATGAGACTCTTGAAATTTTTGGGGTCTCATCTTTTTATGATGCAAAGAAAGGCGAAATAACCTTTGCCTCTGATCCAAAGTTTTTGAAAGCATTAGGTCGCACTTGTGCAGGGGCTGTTATTGTTCCAGACGATTTTGATATTGTGCCAAAAGAGTCTGTTAATGATAAAGATAACTCAGCTTTAGGATTTGATGAAAAAATAATCCTTCCGTTATCTCTAATAAAGACCCAAAACCCAAAACGTAAATTTTTCAGAATTTTATCCTTTTTTCACCCTTCAAAGAAACCCAATCAAACCATTGCTAAAGATAGTGTTATTGGCAACAACTTCATTCATGGCTATAATCTCACAATAGGACACCATGTAACCATAGGAGATAGCGTCAAAATTGGGGATAATGTTGAAATAATGCACGGTGTCTATATTGGCGATGAGGTAGTAATAGGCAATAATACTTTAATTAAGCCAAATACTACCATAATGGATAGAACCCAAATAGGTTCAAGGGTTATTATAAACTCTGGGACTGTTATTGGAAGTGATGGATTTGGATTTACTCAAGATAGCTTAGATATAAAAGATGCCTCTGGTGGAGGTGGGGTAAATGAAAAGATACCTCATGCAGGGTTTGTCCAAATTGACGATGATGTTGAGGTCGGAGCTTGCAACACCATTGACAGAGGCACATTTGGACGCACTTGGATTCAAAAAGGGGTTAAGACAGACAATCTTGTCCATATTGCCCATAATGTGATAGTTGGAGAACACTCTTTAATTGTTGCACAAGTTGGAATTGCTGGAAGCACTGTTATTGGCAAAAGGGTTATTCTTGCTGGGCAGGCTGGAATATCAGGACACCTTAAAATTGGCGATGGTGCTATTGTTGGACCTGCTGCTGGTGTGTTAAACGATGTGGAATCTGGACAAATCGTTTCGGGCGTTCCAGCGATGCCTCATAAGTTATGGTTAAAAGTTGCATCTATTTTATCTAAACTTCCTGAAATGCGTAAAAAACTGATAGCGTTAGAGAAAAATATAAACCTAAAAAAAATTAATATGTGAAACCTGTCACAACAAATTCAAATTAAAAAAAATTTGAAATATAACTAAATGGAGAAATTTTTATGATTCACCCCACAGCAATAATTGACCCTTCTGCGGAAATAGAATCTAACGTCTCTATTGGTCCTTACGCTATAATTAAAAGCGATGTTCGTATTGGTTCTGGCACTGAGATAGGACCTTATACCACCATTGACCAATATGTTACTGTAGAAGAAAACTGTAGAATTTTTCAATACGCATCAATTGGAGCTGCCCCCCAAGACCTTAAATTTCACGGGGAAAAGACTTTTCTCACAATTAGAAAAGGAACTATTATACGTGAATTTGTAACTATAAATCGTGGCACTGAATTTGGTGGCGGTCATACAGAGGTTGGCGAACATAATTACCTCATGGCATATACCCACATTGCCCATGACTGTAAAACAGGAAAAGGGGTGATTCTTGCCAACAACGCAACTCTTGGTGGTCATATTGAGTTGGGAGACTATGTAACAGTAGGTGGGCTTGTTGCAATTCATCAATTTGTAAAAATTGGTGATTATGCCTATATTGGCGGAAAATCGGCAATAGTAAAAGATATTCCACCTTATGTAATTGCAGCAGGGGATAGAGCAACCCTTCACGGACTTAATAATGTTGGTCTTGGCAGGCAAAATTTCTCAAAAAATACGATTGCAAATCTAAAAAAAGCATACAGAATTGTTTTTAGAATAGGACTTACAGTAAAACAGGCATCTGAAAGGGTGAGAGCCGAGGTTGAACAGATACCAGAGGTTATCAATTTTATCAATTTTATTGAAAATTCAACACGTGGAATTACAAGATAGTAAAAATAATAGCGATATATTCCCTTAATGTCTTAAACTTTTACCATTCATCTCAACAGATTATTATAATACCACCTAATATATGAATATATGAAACCAATTGGACTTATCGCAGGCGGTGGACAATTTCCACTTCTATTTGCTAAAAAAGCATCAGAAAAAGGATACAAGGTCTGTGCAGCCGCATATATCAAGGAAGCATCAAGAGAGATTGAAAAATATGTTGCTGAGATTGAATGGCTGCATCTTGGACAAGTTGGCAGACTATTAAAGTTTTTTAAAAAAAATGGTGTTACTGAATCTGTTATGCTTGGTAGTGTTAAAAAGACAAAAATTTTTACAGATATTAAGCCAGATTTTAAGGCAATTGCATTTATTGCTACCAAAGGAAATACCCACGATGATTCTATTTTAACATCATTTGCTGACTTGCTTGAAAAAGAGGGGATTATCATAAAACCTTCTACATCTCTTCTGCCTGAACTTATCTCTCCAAAAGGTTGCTGGACAAAGAGAAAACCAGATAATTCTGAGCAAAGAGATATTGAGATTGGTTGGAAAATAGCACGGGAAATTGGCAAACTTGATATTGGTCAATGCGTTGTGATCTCAAATGGCACTGTTCTTGCCGTAGAGGCTATAGATGGCACAGACGAAACCATAAAAAGAGGAGCTTCCCTTACAGATAAAGGTGCTGTAGTTGTTAAATTTTCCAAACCGCAACAAGATTTGCGATTTGATCTTCCATCAGCAGGGGCAGAAACTATAAGAATCATGGCACAATATGGTGCATCAGTTTTAGTTTTAGAGGCTGGAAAAAGTATCACATTTGACAGAGACAAGATGATTTTTTTAGCAGATGCTCATAAAATATCGATAATTGCAATTAATGATCACGATTATTCTGTTAAAGATTAAAAAACACAAATAATATTTGGTTATCCAAGACAATAAAGATGATGATGTCAGGATTTTAATTGAAAGACAAAAAACATATTATGATCATTGCTGGAGAGCCTTCTGGCGATCTGCACGGTGCTAATCTAATCAAAGAGCTTATTAATAGAAATAAAGCTAATGGAGTTGATGATTCTTTTGCAAATCATCAATCTCTAACTATCACTGGTATTGGTGGCGATTTGATGGAAGATGCTGGTATGAGGCTCTTTTTTCACATAAAAGAGCTATCTGCTATGGGGGTAACTGAAGTTTTAAAGCAGTTCAAGCAAATTAAACAGGCTTTTGACCTTTTTCGCAAAAAAATAACCCTTGAAAAACCTGATCTTTTAATACTCATTGATTATCCGGGTTTTAACCTTAAAGCTGCTGAGTACGCAAAAAAAAACAAAATCAAAGTTCTCTACTACATAACTCCAAAAGTATGGGCATGGAACAGCTCACGGCTTAAAAAGATAAAAAAATATGTTGATCATGCTGCGATTATATTTCCATTTGAGCAGACGATATTTAAAAAGGCAGAAATACCAGCAATTTATGTTGGCAATCCACTTTTAGACTGTTATAGAGAGGTTAAAAGAGAAAAAGAATTATCTAAATCGCCTAATAATTCAGATTTACTACCTCCATTAACTATTGGTCTTTTACCTGGTTCAAGAGAATCTGAAATTGCCAATTTACTTGAAATCATGCTTCAATCCGCAATTATTATAAATAATCTGGCTAAGAGTGTTATAAATAATCTAAACAATATTAGATTTATTGTTTCTGCGGCTTCATCAGTTAATATTAATAAATTCAACAAGATATTAGAGCCATATAATCAAGTTAATATAAATACTCAAGGCGATAACATATTTGAGGTTGTAAGAGGCGATCCCACAGAAATTTTTAGACGCTCCGATTTTCTCATTGCCACATCTGGCACTGTAACTCTTGAAGCTGCTATTTGCGGTGTTCCTATGGTTATTATCTATAAGACTTCGCCTTTTACATATTTTCTTGCAAAAAAATTTGTGAAAATTCCATATATTGGTCTTCCAAATATTGTTGCCAACTGTCCTATTGTTCCAGAACTTCTCCAAAATGATGCAACACCTGAAAAAATTGCAAAGCATGTCTTATCTATGCTCAATCCAGAAAAACTTGCATCAACAAAAAAACGTCTTCTTATGATGAAAAGATACTTAGGAGATGCTGGGGCAGCAGAAAGAACCGCAAAACTCGCCATTAAGATGTTAGAAAGCTAAATTTTTACTTTGACATCTATAACATATTTGTTTTAATACATTTTTAATGTAGTTTTATTCACTGATGACAATTCATTTTATGAGTCAATTATAGCTCTATTTTATGAATTGTTGTCTTATTTAACCGTTATTTTAAAAGGAGAGTTTAAAAATGAAGTATTTTAAGATGTTGACAGTTCTATTTACCGCCCTATTTATCCTTGTCTCTGGTAGTTCATTTGCTGGAACACTCGACAATGTGAAGAAAAAGGGCTTTATTCAAGTTGGTGTAAATGAAGGGCTTTTTGGATTTGCAAGTCCTGATGCAAAAGGTGTGTGGCAAGGGCTTGATATTGATTCAGCAAAAGCCATATCTTGTGCTGTTTTTGGAACACCTGATAAGCTAAAATTTATCCCTCTTTCATCACAGACAAGGTTTACAGCCCTTCAAGCAGGTGAAGTTGATGTTTTATGCCGTAATGCAACCAGAAACCTAACAAGAGAATCTCAACTTGGGCTTAATTTTGTTACAGTAAACTATTATGATGGACAAGGTTTTATGGTTCCAAAATCTCTTGGAATTAAATCTGCTAAAGAGTTAGGCGGTGCAACTGTGTGCGTTCTTCAAGGAACAACTACAGAGCAAAATGCGGCTGACTATTTTAAGAAAAATGGTTTGGAGTGGAAACCAGTTGTAGTTGAAAGCACCACAGCTATTGTTCAGGCTTTCGCGTCAGGCAGATGTGATTGCCTTACCTCTGATGCGTCCCAACTTGCAAGTCAGCGTGTCAGCACTGGAAAGCCAGCAGATTACATAATTCTTCCAGAGATAATTTCAAAAGAGCCACTTGCACCAGCAGTAAGACATGGCGATGATCAGTGGTATGATATTGTAAATTTTGCGATTCTTGCCATGATTCAAGCAGAAGAGTATGGAATCACATCAAAAAATGTTGATGAAATGCTCAAAAGCGAAGACCCACAGATTAAACGTTTCCTTGGTGTAACTCCTGGTAATGGTGCCGCCTTAGGCATTGATGAAAAATTTGCATACAATATTATCAAACATGTTGGAAATTATGGAGAATCATTTGAGCGTAATGTTGGTAAAGCTACTCCGCTTGCAATTGAAAGAGGTCTTAATGCCCTCTGGACAAACGGCGGCTTGATGTATGCCCCACCGTTTAAGTAAAATATAAAAGCTAAAATATTATTGTGGAACTAAAATTCCCATAATTATGCTTTTGTTGGAGATTTCTCTGCATAGATTTGACAACTTTTTAAAAGTTGTCAAATCTCAATTTATGTTAATTGATACAGGGACACATGATGAAGTCTATTAATCAAAAAAACGAATCTATATGGACTAACGCAACATTCAGAGCAATTATTTATCAAATTGCTGCTGTATCTATTGTGAGTTTAACCGCATATTATCTTTTCACAAATACCACCGCAAACCTTGCCAAACAGTCAATTGCCACGGGATTTGGCTTTTTATCAAGAGAAGCCTCTTTTGAAATTGGCGAATCTATGATCAAATTCTCATCTTCAGACACATATCTTAAGGCTCTTATCGTAGGTGCTTTAAATACGATAAAAGTATCGTTTATTGGCATTGTTTTGACTGTAGCTTTAGGAATATTTGTTGGTATTGCAAGACTTTCAAAAAACTGGCTTGTTTCAAAGATCGCAGCAAGTTATATTGAGCTACTTCAAGATATTCCAGTTCTTCTTCAACTATTTTTTTGGTACACGGTTTTTAACAATATTTTACCATCACCAAGGCAAGCAATTATTCCATTTCAGGGTATGGTGTTATGCAATCGTGGTGTATATTTTGCTATTCCAGCAGACAACCCTGCTTTTACATATATGGGTTATGCTTTTCTTTTTGCCTGCATAATTATATTTTTTATAAACCGTTGGGCAAAAAAGAGGCAAGAGCTTACAGGTCAAATCTTCCCCATTTTTACCGTTTCAAGTTCATTAGTTATTCTTTTTCCCCTTGCTGTATGGCTTGTAATGGGTTCTCCTACTGAGATGAATATGCCAGCACTAAAAGGGTTCAACTTTGAGGGAGGATACAATGTAAGCCCTGAATTTGGCTCTCTTCTTCTTGGACTTGTCCTTTATACCTCAGCTTTTGTTGCTGAAATTGTAAGAGCTGGGATTCAATCAATTGCAAAAGGGCAACGAGAAGCTGCTGAATCTCTTGGTTTAAAACCAATCTTTATTATGAATCTTGTTATTTTACCTCAAGCTCTTAGAGTTATTATCCCTCCACTAACAAGCCAGTTACTAAACCTTACCAAAAACAGCTCACTTGCCGTAGCTATTGGTTATCCTGACTTTGTATCAACTTCAAACACAACCATAAGCCAGACAGGTCAGGCAATTGAAGGTGTCGCCCTGATTATGATAATGTATCTAACGATTAGCCTTCTCACATCTTTGTTTATGAATTGGTATAACGATAAAATAGCACTTGTTGAAAGGTGATTGGAATTTTTAGGTGTTAAACTCGTCTTTTTGTAAGTGGGTAATAAAATTACGTGAGATAGGAATATAAAAAATGCAATTATATGACATTTTGACTGATATTCATTCACTGGAAGAAGAACTACTTGATTTTGAACGCAAATACGGAATCAGATCGGAAACATTTTACACTGCCTATGCTAAAGGAGAAGAACCAGAAGATGAACGATGGGTTTTGGATTTTGGTGAATGGGCAAGCGTTTATAGAACATGGCTGACTCGTCAGGCAGAGTATCGAAATGAACTGGAAAATTTACAAAAATATCCTTTCAGCCTAAAAGGATTAGTGAGAGTTGAAGCATAATGAATCCATTACGAACCGCTGAAGATTATGAGTTGTTTATCTATACACTTTCAGAACACTTTTCATCAATTCGTAATTCCACACTCACATTTGTAAGAAAAGGTATCTCTCTTGCCCGTGTGTCAGGTGAGCTATATTTTAGTCATGGCATCAGATTGGTGGTTCGTGAACGAATTATTTATAATCGTTTGCCGTCAGTTATAGATTGGTATGGATATGAAGTGTGGCATGATAACGAAAAACTCTACTGGTATGACTCACAACCTCACCCTGACGATTCAACTCTTGCAAATAATCACCCACATCATAAACACATACCACCAAATATGAAACATAATCAAGTAACTGCACTAAAAATGAGCTTCGTACGACCTAATATGCCCTCACTTATTGATGAGATTAATGAATTGATTGAAAAAATGACCTAATTGATTAAGATAAAAGGCTGCTCCTTTGCATTTTAAGTATTTGTTACTAACATACTAATAGCCTGATATTAATTCTCTTGATAAAATGAAACTCCCCGCCGCAGCGGCGGGGTATCTTAAAAACATTACAACGCCCCAAGGGGCGGGTATAAACCCGAGCTTCGCAATCAAAAACCAAATAGAATCATTGATGCACTCTGTTTTTTGCTATTCAAATGAGATACTTGAAAAAACAGCAAGATCAATTCTTGATTGAGAGATGATGGAGAGATAACTTAAATATGAATAATGTTGTTCAAATTGCTAAAAAAGAGATTTTAAAACCACCAGTTACTGAAACTGGTGTTATTGGTTGGCTTAAATCTAACCTTTTTAACTCACCTGTTAATACAGTGATAACTGTGTTGATACTTTTTGCATTTTACAAGTTGATTCCTCCTGTTTTTAGGTGGGCATTTATTGATAGTGTGTGGTTTGGACCATCATCTGGCTGTCAAATTGGAGTTGGTGCTTGTTGGGCTTATATTCCTGCAAATATAAGGTTCGTTGTGTTTGGTCTTTTTCCAGCAGAAGAGCAGTGGCGTGCATTTATTGCCATTATAATTATGATATGGACAGTTGTTTACAGCAGAAAAAGAGAGAGGTGGAACTTATCTCTTGCTTATGTCTGGTTTGGCAGCGTAGTTGTTGTAGCGATTCTTATAAAAGGTGGAATTTTTGGGCTTGAACCTGTTGAAAGTACTAAATGGGGTGGTCTTCTTCTTACATTGATGCTATCAGTTGTTGGTATGACGGCTGCATATCCGTTAGGTATTGTGCTTGCGTTAGCAAGACGTTCAAAAATGCCTGCAATCAGAACAATGGCGGTTGTCTATATTGAAGTCATAAGAGGGGTTCCTCTCATTAGTATGCTCTTTATGTCTGCTGTAATGTTCCCGCTTTTTCTTCCCGAAGGCGTTACAATCAATAAAATCTTTAGGGCACAAGTTGCAATCATAATGTTTACAGCAGCATATATTGCAGAGGTTGTAAGAGGTGGATTGCAGGCAATGCCAAAAGGTCAATATGAGGCAGCAGAGTCGTTGGGACTTAACTATTTTCAGATGATGAAGTTAGTAATATTACCTCAAGCATTAAAAATTGTAATTCCACCAACTGTTGGTATTTTGATTTCAGCTTTTAAAGATACTTCTCTTGTTGCAATTATTTCGCTATACGATCTTTTAAAAACCTGTCAATCAACCCTTTCAGATCCAAGATGGATGGGATTTAGTACAGAGGCATTTATTTTTATCTCTCTTATCTATTTTGTTTTCTGCTACTCCATGTCAAGCTATTCAAGACGCCTTGAAAAAGAGCTGAGTGCGGGGCAGTCTCATTAATATAAAGTTTCCCCCCATTAAAATTAAAAATAACAATTGAAATCAACTGATAACCTGACGGGCTAAATACAATGAATATAAACAGCACAATTAAACAAACAGATACTGATATAAACAATCAAGATTATATAATCAAAATAAAAAACATGCACAAATGGTATGGTGAGTTTCACGTTCTAAATGACGTAAACCTCAATGTTACCAAAGGTGAAATAATTGTAATCTGCGGGCCTTCTGGCTCTGGAAAATCAACTCTTATCCGCTGCATTAATAGACTTGAACAGCATCAAAGAGGGAGCATAAATGTTGATGGAATTGAGCTTACAGATAACCTTAAAAATATTGAAAAGGTTAGAACAGAAGTCAGTATGGTGTTTCAACACTTCAATCTCTTTCCACACTTAACCATTCTTGAAAATCTTACGTTAGGTCCAATTTGGGTAAGAAAAATGCCTAAAAAAGAGGCTGAAGAGATTGCTATGCTATATCTTAAAAAGGTACAAATTTCCGAACAGGCTAAAAAATACCCAGGACAGCTTTCGGGCGGACAACAGCAAAGAGTTGCAATTGCCAGAAGTCTTTGTATGCAGCCAAGAATAATGCTCTTTGATGAACCGACATCAGCTCTTGACCCTGAAATGGTAAAAGAGGTTTTAGATGTTATAATCTCACTTGCTAAAGAGGGAATGACCATGCTTGTTGTAACACATGAGATGGGGTTTGCAAAATCTGTTGCTCACAGGGTAATTTTTATGGACGGAGGAATGATTATTGAAGAAAACAACCCTGAATCATTCTTCTCTAACCCTCAAAATGAGAGAACAAAGTTGTTTTTAAGCCAGATACTTTATTAATTTTTCTAATTGATGTATATTTTGAGGTGTATATGTAAAGTGCTTTTAATCAACCTGTATTTGCTGCGGTTCAGGTTGAGTCAATTCCCCATTTAAGATTTAAGGGATATCGGAGGTCATAAAATTCCTCCAAGCAGCAAGAACTTTAAAAATGAGGTAAACAAACTTTTTATATGTCACTTAATGTGATTTTGCTTGTAATATGTCTTTTATTGTCCGCTTTCTTTTCAGCTTCCGAAACTTCCCTCTTTTCCATCAGTAAATTCAAAGCCCTTCTCCTTGCAAAAGAGGGAAGAAAAACAGATAAGCTTATTTGCAGAATGAAAGATAACCCCCAGAGGCTTCTTTCTACTATCCTCATTGGCAATAATCTTGTTAATATTGCTGCTTCTTCATTGGGAACCGCTATTGCCATTGATTATTTTGAGTCAAATGCAGTTGGAATTGCAACAGGTGTTATGACCATTTTAATCCTGATATTTGGAGAAATATTTCCAAAATCCTTTGCAGCACAAAATAAAATAGCAGTTGCAAGGTTTGCTGTTTATCCTCTGATGTGGTGTTCAAGACTCTTTACTCCAATTATATTTTTACTTAACTTTATACCAAGAATGGTTGGAAAAGTCGATCAATCACCTTCTGTTACTGAAGACGAATTAATGACAATGGTTGAAGTGGTTGAAGAAGAGGGAGAGATAAAAGAGGAAGAAAAAGAGCTTATTTCAAATATTTTTGAGTTTGACGATACAAGTGCTTACGAAATAATGACACCAAGGGCTGATATGTATGTAATTGACATTAATGATTCTATTAATATAAAGGAGATACTAAATTCTGGTTTTACCCGTATTCCAGTGATTGATAACAGTATTGATAATGTTATCGGTATATTGAATATAAAAGACCTATTTGCAAGATACCATGATAGTTGCTCACATAATATTTCTATTACCAATGAAGATAGCGTTGATAAAGCTCTTGATAATGTAGCAGATGATAACAGTTATGGTTCAATAAGTGCCGAAGCACTTGGGATTAGAGATATAATGAGAGAACCGTTTTTTATACCTGAATCTAAAAAATTGGACTCATTACTTCACGCTTTCAAGCAGATGAAAAACCATATAGGAATTGTTGTAGATGAACATGGTGGAGTCTGTGGTATTGTAACAATGGAAGATGTGCTTGAAGAGCTTGTAGGGGAGATAAATGACGAAACTGATAGGAATAATGAACCAAATATCGTAAAACTTCATGATGACAAATGGATAGTTCTTGGCAAAACAGATATTTGGGAACTAAATAAAACTCTTGACCTTTCTATACCCGAATCCCCTGATTATGATACTTTTTCTGGATTTATCCTTGATAAAATTGGCAAAATCCCAAAGGTTGGCGAGACAATTACAATTGATAGATACGCAGCAACAGTTAAAGAGAGAGATGGCAACCGTATCAGGACTTTTGTGTTCAAGTTATTTTAATAACTTTTGAACATAAATAACAAAAATAAGGAGACTATTATGGCAGAGCCAGCATTTGAAGAGAGATTAAGTTCATTAGAAATTGTGTTAGAAAGCTTTATCATGTCAACTCACGTCATGATTCGGGAGATGAAAAACGAAAGTGCAAAGATGAGGCAGGATACCGCTCAGATGAAAGCCGAAATGAGGCAGGATACTGAAAAAATGAAAGCCGAAATGAGGCAAGACACTGAAAAAATGAAAGCCGAAATGAAGCAAGATACTGAAAAAATGAAAGCTGAAATGAGGCAAAGTATTGCAAACATGGAGCAAGACACTCAAAAGATGAAAGCCGAAATTGGGAAGAGTATTGCAAACATGGAGCAAGACACCAAAAATATGAGAAAAGAGATGAACAAGAAGTGGGGTGAGCTTGCCAATAAAATGGGAACTATTTCAGAAGATATTGTTGCTCCAAATATTCCCGGAGTAGCAAGACAATACTTTAATGTGGAGAAACTTCTATTTTTTGCACTTAATGTAAAGTGTCAGAATATTTCTAAACCAGAGATTATAAGAGAGTTTGATGTCATTGCAGTGTCAGATGAGTTCTTTTTTCTTAATGAAACTAAATCTACTCCCAAAATAAGCTATGCAAATGATTTTATAGAGCTTCTCCCAAATATTTATGACTATTTTCCACAGTATAAAGAAAAGAGACTAATTCCCATTTTTTCAGCTCTGCACATTCCTGATGAAATTAAAAACTACCTAACCAAACACAAAATTTATGCAATGGCTATGACAGATGAAACTATGGATTTGATCAATTTTGAAGATTTATCTAAATCTGAAGAATAAATTATGTAAATTTATCAATAGTTATCAACAGAATTGAAATATGATATCGAGCAATCAATAAAGGACTGTTTGCTGAAATGATAAAAGAAATAACTCCAGCAACTAAACTATATTGCATTTTTGGAAAACCCGTAAGCCACTCAATGAGTCCGTTAATTCACAATATGCTTTTTAATAAATTTGACATAGATGCTGTATATTTAGCATTTCAGATAAATGATATAAAACATGGAGTTGATGCCGTAAGAAGTCTTGGAATTAAGGCTGCTTCTATTACTATTCCGTTTAAAGAGGCTATTCTTGAACATCTTGATGAGATTGATGAAACTGCAAGGCAAATTGGTGCTGTAAACACAGTTATTAACAATGATGGTTACCTTTGGGGTTGCAATACTGATTGTGCAGGAGCAGTTGAACCTTTAAAAGAGGCGTTATCAGAGGGTTTGTCTGTCGTGCCAGAAGATTTGTTTGCTTTATCAAAAGGCTCGTTAGATGGGAAAAATGTCTCTATTATTGGAGCTGGAGGGGCTGCAAGAGCTGTTGTTTTTGGAATTAAAAAAGAGGGTGCGAATATAACGATTGTTAATAGGTCAAAAGACAAAGGAGAACAGCTTGCTATTCAGGTAAATGGACAATACCTCTCTTTATCAGCGTATAATGAATTAACTTATGATGATAGTATGAGTAACCATCTGGAACAGACAGATATTATTATAAATACAACATCTTTCGGCATGACTCCAAATATTGATGAAAGCCCTGTTAATCCTTTAATTTTAAATAAAAAGATGACCGTGATGGATATAGTTTATAATCCTCTTAGAACCAAATTGCTCAAAGATGCTGAAAATTCTGGATGTAAAATAGTTGACGGGCTTTCTATGTTTATACATCAAGGGGCAGCTCAATTTGAGTTATTCACAGGTATTAAACCGCCTCGTCAGATTATGAGAGAATATGTTTTAAAAAATATGACAAAAAAACATCAATAGATAATCTATTGAAATAATTAATCAAGAAAATGAATAGATATTGAATTTCAAGGGTAACTTCAAATGAAATCCATAAAAACAAAAATAACTTCTGATAAATCTATAACAATACCCGGTTCAAAGAGTGTTTCCCACAGAATGCTTATATGTGCCTCTATGGCTAATGGCACTTCTATAGTTAGAAATGTTTTGCAAAGTGAAGATATTTCTCATACAACCTCTGCTCTTTCAAAAATGGGAGCTTTAATTGAGAAAATGCGGGATAAATTAACAGGAGACTCTTTTTTAAGAATTACGGGCTTTAATTGCAAACCAAAACCTTTTGATGGAGAGATATATCTTGGTAACTCTGGAACTTCAATGAGGCTTCTTGCTGGAACTGCTGCACTTGGGCAAACTCCTTACATTCTTACAGGTGATAAAAGAATGCAGGAGCGTCCAATGGGTGATCTTCTCAATGCCTTGAATATGGCTGGTGCAGAGGCTATATCAAAAAAAGGTAATGGAACGCCACCAGTTATAATTAAAGGTGGAAATCCTAATCATGCTGGTAATGTTAAACATATCGGGAATTCTAAACACTGCAATACTATCGGCGGAACAATCTCCCTTGATTGCTCTCAAAGTAGTCAATATCTATCTTCTATGCTTATGATGGGGGTAGTTTTACCTGAAGGTCTGCTAATTAATCTTCCAGGTCCAACGGTTTCAGCACCTTATGTTGATCTTACAATTGATATTATGAAAAAATTTGGTGTTTATGCTGAACGGCTTGACGATAAAACATATCGTGTTGCTGGAAATCAAACATATCATGCAGGTGATTTTGCAGTTGAGCCTGATATTTCAAATGCCAGCTATTTTTGGGCTGCTGGTGCTGTTACAGGTCATAAAATCACTGTAAATGATATTAACAAAAATTCACTTCAAGGAGATAAACGTCTTCTTGAGATTTTAGAACAGATGGGTTGTGAAATTGATTATAGCTCAAATGGTATTGGTGTGCGTGGTAAAGATTTTAATGATGACAATTCAAATTCAACAGCTTCTATAAGTTCAAATTTAAAACGTTCTTTAAATTCCGTTGAAGTCGATATGTCAGATATTCCTGATGTGGTGCCAACTCTTGCAGTAGTTGCAGCTTTTGCAAAAGGAACAACAAAAATAGTTAATATTGAGCATCTTAGAGAAAAAGAGTGTGATAGAATCTCTGCTGTTGTTTCTCAGTTGAGAAAAATTGGGATAGAGGCATCAGAGGGAAAAGATTGGCTCTCAGTAACTGGAGTTGGTGTTAATAGAGATGAAATTAATAAAATGCTGCACAAAGCTATAATAGAAACATTTAATGATCACAGAATTGCTATGGCATTTTCAATTATTGGCTTAGTGGTTGATGGTATTGAGATAGAAAATGAAGGTTGTGTGGCAAAATCATTTCCAAATTATTGGGAAAAATTTGATTCTTTAGGAGTTTGAGTTTTTCTTTACTTTTAAATTTATAGTTCAAAGTGCTGTGATATAGAGATGAATTTAAACAAATTAGGCTTTAATAAGTGGTTTGAAGATAACATAGATTCTTCAAAATTAGCCAATTATCAAATAGCAAGAGTTACTGCTGTAAATAAAGATAGCTTCCAAATAAAAAGCGGAGAAAAAGATGTTTTTGCTGAAGTAACAGGAAAGCTACTTTTTGATGCTGATTCTCCAACAGATTTCCCTACAGTTGGGGATTTTGTATATGCACAATTTTATGATAATGACTCTTTTGCAGTCATTAATGAAATAATTCCGCGAAAATCGCTTTTAAAGAGAAAAACAGCAGGTAAAAAAACAGATTACCAGTTGATCGCTGCAAATATTGATACCGCATTCATTATTCAATCATTTGGTGCAGATTATAATATGAGACGGTTGGAAAGGTATCTTGTTATGGTTAATGAAGGCAATATTGAACCTGTTGTTCTGCTCAGTAAAAGCGATTTGACAACTGATATGGAACGAAATAAAAAAATTGCCGATATTAAGGCGTTAATGCCAAATATTGAGGTTGTTGAGTTCAGTAACTTAACCCATTATGGAATCAACAGAATCAAAGAGATGCTTATTCCCGGAAAAACATTTTGTCTGCTTGGCTCGTCAGGAACAGGGAAAACAACTTTGTTAAACAATCTCACTGATGATTATAAATTTGACACAAATGAGATCAGAGAAAAAGATGGCAAAGGCAGACACACCACGACAAGGCGTCAATTAATCAGCTTAAAAAATGATGCAATGATAATTGACACTCCAGGTATGCGAGAGCTTGGAAATATAGCAGTTTCAGCGGGTATTAATGAAACATTCAATGAAATAGCTGATTTATCAAATCAATGTTTATATAAAGATTGCTCTCACACTAATGAAAATGGGTGTGAGATACTACAGGCTTTAAAAGATGGGATAATTTCAGAAGAGCGTTATCAAAATTTTGTCAGAATTAGCAAAGAGACGGCTTACAATGAAATGTCTTATTTTGAAAAAAGAAAAAAAGATAAAATTTTTGGGAAATTGTGCAAATCAGTAATGCAAAATAAAAAAAAATAGAAGATAAAGGAGAATATACATAAATGTCTGGCAGCACTTTTGGAAAAGCATTTCAAGTAACAACTTGGGGAGAGTCTCATGGAAAGGCTCTTGGAGTTGTTATTCAAGGTTGTCCTTCTGGAATTGAGTTAAATGAAGAGATTTTGCAAAAGGCATTAGATAAGCGAAAACCTGGTCAGGGTTCTGCCAGCACAAAAAGAAAAGAGCCAGATATTCCTGAGATTCTTTCAGGAGTTTTTGAAGGAAAAACTACAGGCACTCCTATTAGCATTATGATTGTAAATCACGATGCTAAATCAAGAGATTATTCACAAATAGCAGATATTTTTAGACCTGGACACGGTGATATAACTTATCAAGCAAAATATGGAATTAGAGATTATCGAGGAGGAGGAAGAGCATCTGCAAGAGAAACTGCTGCAAGGGTTGCTGCTGGGGCAGTTGCTGAGGCATTTTTGAACCAATATGGAATCTCTGTAGAGAGTTGTACTCTTGAAATTGGTGGAATTAAAGCAGGTAATATTAATGGGAGAGTTGATAAGCAAACTGTCTTAGATAGAGAATTTGCAAAAACCAATTATCTTGAATGCCCTGATCCAGAAGCTCTTCTATTAATGGAACGAAGAATTGAAGAGATTAAAAAAGAGGGAGATTCTTTGGGTGGAGTGGTTGAGATAACAGCAAAGAATGTTCCAGCAGGTCTTGGTGAGCCTGTATTTGATAAGTTAGATGCAGATATTGCCAAAGCTCTTATGAGTATTGGAGCAGTAAAAGCCGTTGAGATTGGTGCTGGCTGCAATGCTGCTAAAATGACAGGGTTTGAAAATAATGACCAGATATTGCCCGAGCCATCAAGATTTGAATTTGATACAAGCTCAGCACCAATAATACCAGCAAAGAGACCACCATCATCAACATCAGCAGCAGAATCGATTAAACGGGCAAGATTTGAAACAAATAACAGCGGAGGTATTCTTGCTGGTATTTCAAATGGTGATGATATTGTTGCCCGTGTTCATGTTAAACCCATACCATCTATACTAAAAGAGCAGATGACCATTGATATTAATGGAAATCCACACCCAATTTCAACTCAAGGAAGACACGATATTTGTGCAATACCAAGGATAAATCCTGTGTGTAAAGCAATGGTATATTTAGTTATTGCAGATCATATTCTTAGACAGGTTGTCTATACCACCTAAAAAATTCTTTTTGTGAAACTATCGAAAAATTATAAATATTTAATCTAAAATTATAAAATAGGAATAAATCGAAGAAAAAAGGAGATAATTTGATAAATTATAGAAAGATACAGATTCCTTTCAATCAATTATATTCACTAAAATTCTAATATTTCATGTAATAACAAGCAATTGGCAAAGTAGTTATAATTTAAGGCTGTTGGGCTGTTTCACATTAAAAACATTAATAAATACAAATATTTACAATCTCAATCACAATATAATCCTAATATAATCCTAACAAAGTAATATCAGATTTGACTTAAAAAATAATATGCAATAGAGCTTAATTCATTAGATGAATAAAAGTTAATCGTTTTAGCTGCAATAGTAGCAGATTGAGATTAATTGCAATCCAATGGTTTTTTAAACAATATCCCCACCCCAGCAAAGTATTTATAGCAGCGGTGGGGATATTTAGTGGTTTAGCAAATCAAATGAGTGTAGCCTTTTTATACTTAACAAGGCCTTAATTTGAGCTTTTAATTTATTTTTTCGCCAGAGCTAAAGCCAGGGCGAATTCTCCAAGTCCTCTTAAGAGGACTTTTTTAACTTGCCGATGGTTTTAACCATCGGTAAAAGATTGAATAAAAACTCAACAAAACTACTCTCAAATCCAATTATGAATCTGGAGACTTTATGGAATCTGTCTGGAATCAAGTCAAAGCAAACTTAAAGGAACTTTTGCCTGATCACAGCTTTAGAATGTGGATTCAACCAATGCAGTTTCTAAATAGTCAACCCCTTGATTCGGCAGAATCTGTTTTGGTAACACTTACGTGTCCAAACTCATTTTCTAAAAAACGAGTTAAAGAGAACTATATTTCTGGTATAACACAAGAGTTTTTAAAACTTTCTTTAGCGTTAGGTATATCAGATGTGCATCTTGCAATTGATATTGCCAATGATCATAAGGTAGATGTAGATAAAATAGATAATCCAAAAGTGGAAATTAAAAAAGATTGCGGCCCCAAAAAAGAACCTCGTAAAACAAATAAGATAGATGATCAGCTTCCTCTACCAGGATTGCCTCGCATATTTGACACTGGTAGAATGTTAAAAAAGGATTACACATTTGATCAATTTGTTGTTGGAAATAATAATGATTTTGCATACTCTGCCTCACTATCATTAGCTCAAGGCGGTAATAACGCTAATAAGGCAATATATCTACTTGCTGGAACAGGGCTTGGAAAGAGTCATCTATCTCAAGCTGTGGGGCATCATGTTATAAATCAGGGTATTACAAACAAGGTCTTTTATATTACTGCTGAAGATTTCACTAACGAGATGGTTAATTCTATTCAAAATCACACTATCAGCAACTTTAAAGAAAAATATAGAAAAAAATGCGAAGTTCTTATCCTTGAAGATATACATTTTCTCTCAGGAAAAGAGGCAACCCAAAAAGAGCTTGCCGTAACACTTGACCATCTGCTTGATGCTGATAAAAAAATTATCTTTAGTGGTTGCTATCTTCCTGATGATATTCCCAAGATGAATGACCAGCTAAAATCAAGACTAACTATGGGACTTGTTACAAAGATAGAAGCTCCTGATTTTTCAACCAGATTTAAAATAGTCAAAAAAAAATCTCAGATTAATGGCTATAATATTCCAAATGATGTTGCCGAATATATTGCTCAAGAGCTTTGTGATAACGTCAGGCAATTAGAAAGCGGGCTTACAGGAGTTGTTGCCAAAGGCTCACTCATGGGGGAAAAGATCGATCTTGCTCTTGCCCGTCAGGTTATTGAAAATATATCTAAAAGTAAGAAAGAGATCACAATAGATGCTATCAAAAAACTTATCTGTATAGAGTTTGGAGTCTCTGAAGTTGATCTTATCTCAACATCAAGGAAGGCAAAACTTGTTCACCCAAGACAGGTTGCTATCTATCTATCTCGTAAATATACAGACCAATCAATTAAAATAATTGGCAAGAGCTTTAATCGTTATCATGCTACAGCTATTCACTCAATAAACGCCGTTGAAAAGGCTATTCAGCAGCAAGGGGCGTTTTCTGAACAGCTAAACTATTTGTATAAGAAAATTGAGACTGGAAAAATTTAATAAAAACGCAATTTATGAACGTTGAAAGTATATTAAATTAAGTGAAGTTCCATTTAAAAGAATCTCTCCATAAATCATTTCATAAAATAACCAGCGGTCATGCCACAGTTGAGCCAGAAGAGCTTTGTTGTTATGCTTATGACGCAACTGGTCAGACTTTTATGCCAGATATTGTTGTTTTTCCGAGTTCAACTTCAGAAGTTTCACAAATTCTCGAAATAGCATCTCAAGAGAAAATTCCAGTTATTCCGCGTGGTAGTGGTTCAGGCATGACTGGAGGTTCGCTTGCTGTTCAAGGCGGAATTGTCATGGCAATGAGCAGAATGAACCGTATTATTGAGATTGATTGCGACAACCTTATTGCAAAGGTTGAACCTGGAGTTATTACTGGAGAGTTTCATAAGGCAGTAGAGAGACATAAACTTTTTTACCCACCTGATCCCGCAAGCTCTGCTTTTTGCACAATTGGAGGAAATCTTGGTGAATGTGCGGGCGGTCCTAAGGCTGTCAAATATGGTGTTACACGAGATTATGTGCTGGGGCTTGAGGCTGTTCTTTCATCAGGGCAGATTATAAATACTGGCGTTAAAACTGCAAAAGGGGTTGCTGGTTATGATCTTACCCGTCTTATTGTTGGGTCAGAAGGTACTCTTGCTGTTATAACTCAAGCAACATTAAAACTTTTACCTCTGCCAGAATCTGTAAAAACAATGGCTGCTCTCTTTCCAACTATTGATCATGCTGCAAAGGCTGTATCTGCAATTATAAAAGAGTCCGTTGTGCCAAGATGTCTTGAATTTTTGGATAAATCCTCTATTGATTGTGTCAGAAGCCAATTTGGCTTTGATGTTCCTTATGATATAAATGCAATTTTGATTATTGAAGTTGATGGCACGACTCAAGTTGTAGCTCAAGATGCTCGGAAAATAAGAGAATTTTGTATCTCTAAAGGGGCGGTTAAGGTTATTATTGCTGCTGATTCAAAAGAGGCAGCAACTCTTTGGAGTGCAAGAAAAGCTTTATCAGCCGCTCTTTTTAAAATTGCCCCAAACAAAATCAATGAAGATATTGTTGTACCAATTAGCCTTATTCCAGAGATGGTTAAGAGGATTGAACAGATTAAAAATAGGACACAGCTTAGAATTGTAAGTTTTGGACATGCGGGCGATGGTAATATTCACTGTAATATTATGTATAATAAACAAGATGAAAAACAACTTACCCTTGCTGAATCTGCTATGGACGAACTTTTTGCCCATACTCTTGAACTTGGAGGAACAATTACTGGAGAACATGGGGTTGGAATTACTAAAATGAAGTATCTTCCAAAAGAAGTTAAAGAGAGTGAGATGGAGATTATGAGGGGAATTAAGAGAGTTTTTGATCCCTACAATATCTTAAATCCTGGTAAGATTTTTAGAGTCTGAGGAATGGGAATTTAATAACGTCATAAATTATTCAAAATTGATGTTCAATATCAGCATCTACATTTTTGCCAGTTCTGGATTAATTCATTCTTGCCTGATAAATATCCATCGTTAAAATCTGCTCAAGAATATCAAAATTAGGATTCAAGCTGTGTTCAATAGCACAAGATATTGAGTCAGAACAGTATTTTGTGCAGATGATATTGTGTTTATTGAACTCTCCGAAACAATCAAGACTGTCTCTTGAATCTTCAATCAGTTCACCATCTGTTATGAATTGATCATTTTGGTAGAATTTCATGTTGTTTCGCCCTTTCAAATATATTTTGCCATCAATTCATCAATAATCATCTGTTATAAACCATCTATTACCTTACCGTTTAAAGTCTATCAATTGCTGATAATATAATAGATGCCCATAGCATGGTCAACCTGTTTATTTCAATATATAAGTTAATTGCGGCTAATAGATGCCATAGCATGGTCAACCTGTTTATTTCAATATTTTACCCTTAATCTTCATAACCATATCCTCAAGATGGCTAATTAGAGTTTTTAGCGTCTCCTGATCTTTTGCTGAAACAGTAAATCCTTGATTTAAAAGCCAAGTATTATCAAAGGTGCTTATATCAATTTTATCTTGTTTATTAAATACATATACAACTGGTATTTTTTCTAATTTCAATTTTTGAATTATATGATCAACAGATTTCATCTGCTGGTCATATCTTGGGTTACTTATATCAACAACATGAAGCAAAATATCGGCATCTTCAAGCTCTTCAAGCGTTGCGTGAAAAGCCTCCATTAATTCCTCTGGAAGATTTTGGATAAATCCAACAGTGTCTGTAATTATAACCTCAATATCTTTTGGAAATCTAAGTCTTCTGCTTGATGGATCAAGGGTTGCAAATAATTTATCTTCTGCTGTAATTTCGCTTTTAGTTAAGGTGTTTAGCAATGTTGACTTACCCGCATTTGTATAACCTACAATCGAGATAACAGGCACCTGTTTTCGGTTTCTTTTTGCCCTCTGCTGATTTCTCTGCTTTCTTATCTTTTCTATCTCTTTTCCAAGAAAGGTTATCTTTTCACGAACTCTTCTGCGGTTTATCTCAAGTTTTGTCTCCCCAGGTCCTCTTCCACCTATACCACCAGTTAGCCTTGACATTGCTGTATTTTTTGTGATGAGTCTTGGCATAAGGTATTTTAGTTGGGCAAGCTCAACTTGAAGTTTTCCCTCACGACTTTTAGCCCGTCTTGCAAATATATCAAGTATAAGCTGTGTTCGATCAATGACCTTCATCTCAACAAAATCTGTAATTGAACGTATCTGAGCAGGGGTAAGCTCTGTGTCAAAGATCATCATAGTTGCGTATTTTTGAATAGCACTAATGGTGAGATCAGCAAGTTTTCCTTTACCAACAACAAACTTTGGATCAATAATCTTCCTCTTTTGTATTGCTGTGCCAATAACCTGAATATCGCTTGTTCTGCAAAGCTCTTCAAGCTCATCTAATGAGAATATAGAGTCTTGTAACTTTGTCTCTGTGGCAACATGTATTAAAAGAGCCTTCTCTTCACCTACCTCTGCTTTGTAAAGTGAGTTGTTTTTTGCAAGTTCTGACTCAAGGGCAAGAACCATCTCTTTGCAATCAATTGATAGAGCTTCGATTGAGATGGATTCCATGACCTGATAAGGCTCACCTTCATCTGAAGGGAGAATAGTGGCAGGATAAATTTTATCAACAGAGCCGTTTTCAGTAATGGTAACTGCTGCCATAAAATCTAATCTTAGTAGTGCAAGGTCAGTGAGATCATCTTTAGAAAGTGGCTCTCTATTAAGGTGAGTATGGATACATCTCAAACCTTTAAGTTGTCCTGGTCTTGCCCTGTATTCAGGAGTTTCTGGTATTACAATACCTTGAGCATCTCCAACAATTACATAGACAGTTTTTCCGTCTCTATTAATCAAAAGAGCAACTTGTCGTCTTATTTCATAGGAGATCGAAACAAGTGCCTCAAGCTGAGACTCTGAAACAAGCTCTTCAGGAGGCGTTCTGTAAAGATATAGATTTTCAAGCTCTTTTATCTGTGTTGCTTTAAGTCCATTTGTATTTTCAATATTTTTTTTCATTAACTCTCTTTTGTTCGTAGCAATCCAATTTAAGACGATTCTTTGTGGAAATTAATGCTCAAAGAATAGAAATTAGGAATGGAAATTTAATAACACAAGTAGTAGGGAACAACGATCGTTGTTCCCTACTATGACCTTGCTGGGTATAATTTAGGCATTATTAAATTTTGATTCCTTATAAGTGGCGTTAAGACTAAAGCAATAGCAAAATTAATAGGTTTGATATGACTCATCTGCAAGCTCTTCAAATCGTGTTAATTCGTTTCTAAATACCATGTGAGCTGTTCCAATCGCCCCATTTCTGTTTTTAGCAATAATTATCTCTGCTTTACCTTTATTTTGGTTTCCCTCTTCTTTATTATAGACTTCATCTCGATATATAAAGGCAACAATATCAGCATCTTGCTCCAAAGCACCTGATTCCCTAAGATCAGATAGCAAAGGACGTTTTTCAGCACGTTGCTCCAGCAGACGATTGAGCTGGGAAAGGGCAATAACAGGAATATCAAGCTCTTTTGCAAGCCCTTTTAAAGCCCTTGAGATTTCTGCAATCTCAAGATCACGCCTATCAGACCTAAAGGGGGCTTTCATCAACTGAAGATAATCTATTATTATGAGACCTAACCCTTTATCTGCTTTAAGTTTTCGGGTTTTAGATTTTATCTCCATTACTGTAATATTAGCGGAGTCATCAATAAATATGTGAAGTTTTTCTAATGCTGAAACTGCTGCTGTAATACGGGCCAACTCGTTATCATCAAGAAAGTTACCCCTCAGCCTTTTTGAATCAACTTTTGCCTCTGATGTCAAAAGGCGCATAGATAACTGGATATTTGACATCTCCAAAGAGAAGACAGCTACTGGCACCCCCTCTTTAAGTGCTACATTACGGGCAATATTAAGAGCAAAAGCGGTCTTTCCCATACTCGGTCTTGCAGCAATAATTATAAGGTCTGATTTCTGAAGTCCAGATGTTATATTATCTAAATTTCTATAGCCTGTTGTAAGACCTGCTGAAAATCCCTGATTATTATCCTTGCTATCTTCAATACTTTTAAGATTTATTTTTACAAGCGACCCGAGAGTTGCAAAAGAGCTACTTGCTTTTAGCTCAGAAATTTTAAAAACAGCGTTCTGGGCAAAATCAATTATATCTGCAAAATCACCTCTATCCTTCATACACCTATCTATCATCTCCATAGAACTATGTATGAGTTTGCGTAATGTTGACTTGCCCCTGACTATTCTTGCATAGTGTTTTGCATTTACGGCAACTGGTGCAGAGTCAGCAATTGAAGCCAAGAATGCTGCACCTCCAATCTCTTCAAGCTCCCCTTTCTCTTTCAAACGTGTGGCAAGAGTAACAAGGTCAGCAGGAAGGTTTTTATATAAAAGCTCCGTAATAGCCATGAATATCTTTTCATGGGCTTTTTTATAAAAATCCTCGGGTTTCAGAATTTCAAGAACTTCCGAAGTATTATCATTGTCAATTAATATCGCACTAATTAGCGCCTCTTCTGCATAAATGTCGTTTGGAGGAACCTTATCCAAGAGAATATCTGTTATTTTTTTTGTTGAATTTATCGCAGTAGTAGTATCTAAATTTGACATGGATTAAATTTTAATATTAAAATTGTTAAAGATTGGGTTTGAAACAAAACAAAATCAGCCGAACAATTTACTGTCCGGCTGACCCATTTTAAAATTTGGCAGTTTTTAAAATCCGTTAAATCTAACGCTAACTAATTTTCTTTATTATGTATAATAAATATAACTAAGCTGTAGCCTTCTCGCCAACCACTTTAACTGTGATTTCAGGTTCAACATCTTTGTAAAGACGGACAGGAACCTTATATTCGCCAGCAAGTTTAATTGGTTCTGGCAAAAGTATTGAGCGTCTCTCTATGCTAATGTTCTGAGCATCAAGAGCAGCTTTTATATCATGTGTTGTTACAGAACCATATAGTTTGATCTCTTCATAAACTTTGGCTTTAATTACACATTCAATCCCTTTAACCCTTTCAGCCATCTCCTGTGCAAGCTGTTTCTCTTTTGCTATTTGGAGATCAAATTTCAATCTTGCCTGCTCAATAATTTTTTTATTTTGGGGTGTTGACAAAATAGCTTTTCCCTGTGGAAAAAGATAGTTTCTTGCATATCCTGGTGCTACTTTACACTCTGTACCAACAATGCCAAGTGTGTCTATGGTCTCTTTAAGTATTACTTTCATATTAGCAACCTCCAATAAAGGTTCATCCTGATAACAGGTTTGTTTTTAAAGTTAAATTCTGTTTAAATAGAACCCACGTAGCAAGCTACGGGGTATTTGCTTGCAATAAATTTGTTTTTTTCCAAAAAATCTGATTTGTGTTTTTACCCATCTAATGATTGTTCATCAGAGTCATTTAGTATCCCTATTTTCCTGAAGTTTATCCATGTATCAAAAAAACCAAGTCCTATAATTACCAGAATAAATATTTGCTGGATAGCAATTATGATATAGATAGAAACTTTTAACAAAGGTGGAAATTTTTTGCGTTCAAATATGAATGACATGATTGCAATACCTTGGAAAAAATATATTGGCATCAGAATCATAATGCAGTTAAGTGCCACAATCTTCAAGTTTTTTCCGGGTATTATCATAAGCAAAACTAAAACAATAACAACCCATACCAAGTGTTCTGGAGCTTTCCATTGGTTTAGGTTTTCAAGTTCTGCAATAGAAATCCCCTTTTTTGTTAAAATTTTCTTAATAAAAAGAGTATTTACCCATATAACAAAAACAAGCAAAGTGGTTATTAAAGCAGGTAGCATTCTTATTAAGACATATTGAATCGCCTCTATTGAGTTCTCTATAATATCTATATTTTCTGGAGACATCCCCATATCTTCATAAAGAGCAAGGGTTAGCTTAAGGTTATCAGAGATATATCCTGAAACTATAGAGCCTATCCCCTGCCCTGTTGATAATGCATATAAAAAAAATAGAGCAGAGCCTACCCCAAGTGTTGAGATAACAGTATAGATAAAACTTTTTTCAATAGAGAGCCTAAGCTCAAGAGACTCTCCAAGAGCAAAACCTGTTAGAAGCAAAGAGCCATAAAAAAGCAGATCAATTGAGATAGAGAATCTATCAGAAACATCTTGCAAACTACCTGTAATTTCTGATTGGCCACCACCTGAAAATAGTTCTGTTGCTACAAAGGTCATTGCAAAGACGACAAACATTATCAACGCACCCGAATTTCTTCCAAGTTTTAACCTGAAATAGAGAATCGGCATGGGCAATATGAACGCCGTGAAGATTCCAAAAATAGGAAAATAAGTTGTTAGGAAGATGATCAGCATGGAGATGGCTATTGCGGAAAATATTTCCATAACAAGCCTATGTTTTTCTATACTATTATCCATTTTAATCTCCATCGCCTAATCCTAATAATGACTCTTATTTTAGCAACTTAAAATAACTCCACTTGTTTTAACAACTTAATAATCACAATTGAAAAATTGAGAATACAGCAGCTATTATAAGTGATGAAACCCTCAAACCATAAAACATTAGCTTAGTTTTCCAACGTATGGCAAAAGGGCAATAGTTCTTGCCTGTTTTATTGCTGTTGAAAGAAAACGCTGATGTTTAGCACAAGTTCCCGTGATCCTTCTTGGAATAATTTTACCTCTTTCTGTGATGAATGATCTTAAGTTTTTGGAGTCTTTATAATCAATTTCAATTGAGGTATCTGCACAAAATCTGCATACTTTACGCCGCTGATAAAATTTCTTTTTGGTGTTTTTTTTCTGAAATACCATTACTCTTCCTCCTCCTCCTCATCATCATCAAGATCATCGTCATCTTCAATTTCGTCTTCATCATCTAAAGAGTCATTTGAAGAATCTTCGTTCGCATCTACAGCATCAAGTGATTTGACTTTATATTCTGGTCCTGAGGCTATCTCCTTTTTAAGAGCCTCTTCATCAATATCCTTTTCAAGAAGAATAGTCATAAACTTCATGATCTTTTCATCTAAACGTAGATTTCTCTCTAACTCTTTAACAATATCTCCGTTACCACCATAGGTAAGACAAAGATAGTGTCCACGAGATTTTTTCTTAATCTCATAAGCAAGTTTTCTGTTTCCCCAATCTTCAATTTTTACAAGAAGCCCACCTGTTTGGGTCAATAGGTTTGTAAACTTCTTAAAAAGGGTCTTTCTGGCTTCCTCGTGAAGATCAGGATCAGCAATAAAAACGGTTTCGTACCTTCTCATACTTGTCTCCTTGCGGATAATAAAGCCCCAAAATATGTCAGGGCAAGGATTAAAATTACCACCTGAAGCATCTTTTCAGGCGACCATTAAAATTGGGCAATATATCACTCTGAATTTCATGTGGTCAAGTATTTTCAACCAATGAAATTAATACAAATTTTATTTCAAACAGCCATCGCCTCAAACAAAAGCTCTTGCATAGCAAGAAGGTTCGTTATATTTATAGTTATATTTAATTATAGTTTCGAACATTGACCAATTTCATTCACAATTTACAAATCTGAGCTGGTAATAATTAAGAGGTATTTATGCCAAAAATAACATGGTCAGAACTTTTAAGCGTTGGAAATGAGGAGATCGATAATCAACACAAAAGATGGATTGAGATATTTAACACATCTTATGATAAAATGATGTGTGATGACTACTCTCTACTATCTAATATTGGAATTGATGCTTTAAAACAGATGATGGAATATGCACAGATGCACTTTGAATTTGAAGAGAAATATATGCAGCAGATCAACTATCCTGCTCTGGTTGAGCATAAATTTCAGCATGATCTTTTCAAAGTGCAGCTTCATAAGATAAATCAAAATTTCGAGAACGGTATATCAAAACTCAACTCTGAAATTATGAAAATGATTGAAAACTGGCTTATTGGGCATATTCAAACAGAGGATCAAAAATACAAATTTTTCACAACCAACCTTGGTAACAAAGACGATAGTAAATCTGGTCTCTAAATATATGGCTTCTACAGAAATATATTTTCCATAGAAGCCTATTAACACTATTCCAATTTACATTAAACAACTTTATTTTAAGGGTTTTGCCAATCTATTTATAGCCCTAAGCTAAAGCTATGGGCTAATTTATAAATTACCTGTCAACCTGACAGGTTGTTTACTTTCTCATTCATGAACCGCATGAAGCACCTATTTCTGATGCTTTTTTAGCTCCTTTTGCAATCCAATTCAAAAATCGCTTAAACAGATTCTCTTTTTTATTATTGCAAGACGCTTCTTTATAGCCATCTGCTTTATTAAATCTATCTTCTGACATTATTCTATACCTCCTACTTTGCTGTTAATTAACATTATAATAGCCATTAGCACTCATTGAAAGATTATACTTCTTGATATATAAGCATTTATAAATAAAAATAAATAACCATTACTCTATATTTTTTAGTGAACTGCCTCTAATCTAAATGGATAAAGTTTTTTTACGCCATTCTTATAAAAATTTTCATAGGTGTATTCTTGGGAATGAAATCAGACACAGAGATAAAATCCAAGTTCCTGTAAATAATTTTGTGCTACTCTACCAAAGTTTTTTGTGATGCTGGTAAAACTATTTGCAGTGGTCGTATGGAAAAAGGAGTAGATATTGTTATCGGCGTAGGCAGAAAGATATATGGTATGGTTGGAGTGAATAGGGAAGTAAAGCTCTTGGGATACTTAAAGTTAATGGTTAAACAAACGCATTAAACTATTCGACTCTGACTCGCTTTTAGCTGGTAGTAGCACGGATTTATTTACAGTAGGATAAAAGGTGTGTTATTGATAATTTGACTCTCTGCTCTGGAGATTTTATTAGCATAGATGGACACGAAGGAGCAATTTTTAAAGGGGAGCTTCTTATTAATATTACTAACCAAACATTGTAAATTGAGTTATGCCTAACTGTAGAGACGCACAATTGTGCGTCTCTACTTAAAATAAAAGGTCAACACCCACTTAGAATACAAACAACAAAATATTAACAAAAATAATTGCTATGAGGAATTTTTTATGACACATCAAAATGAATCAACAATACGTTTTTCAGGTGCTACAAAGTATGTTTTAGATAGTGAACTCGCATCTATTGTCAATATTTCAATGGCTCTTGAGATGCCGCTTTTGCTCAAAGGTGAACCAGGAACAGGCAAAACTATGCTTGCCTATGCAATCGCTGAAAATCTTCAAATGCCGCTGATTATCTTAAATGTAAAATCAAGCATGAAACTTGTTGAGGCATTGTATCAATATGACACATTGACAAGGCTAAATGACAGCCGTTTTGGTGATTCCAAAAGAGATGTCAGTAACATTAACGAGTATATTAAAATGGGGAAAATTGGTCAGGCGTTTACGGCAGAACATAGAACAGTTCTCTTAATTGATGAGATAGACAAAGCAGATACAGATTTTCAAGATGATATGCTTGATGTTCTTGACCAGATGCAGTTTGACATAATTGAGACCGACCAAACTATAAAGGCAAAACTAAGACCAGTTATTATCATTACATCAAATGCGAAAAAAGACCTATCAGACCCATTTCTTGGAAGGTGTAATTTTCACCATATTGCCTTTCCTGATCCCAAAATGATGAGAAAGATAATATCTGTTCACTTTCCCTCAATTGACAGCAAACTTGCTGAAAATGCCATTACAGCATTTTATTCAATGCGTGAACTTGACGGCATTGAGAAAAAACCTGCAACAAGGGAACTTATCAACTGGATACGCGCACTTAACGCTGACCCTGATTTTCGTGCAAAAGATATTGTAAAAGGCGAACTACCATTTCTTGGTGTTCTTTTTAAGAAAAGCCCAGACTACGAGAGGGCACAGAGCATTACATCAAGGCGTAAATTCTTTTAAAAAATTGGTTGTTCTCTTACCATACAAGACGTAAATTCTTTTCACAAATTGGTTGTTCTGATACCATACAAGACGTAAATTCTTTTCACAAATTGGTTGTTCTGATACCATACAAGGCGTAAATTCTTTTCACAATTTTTTTGTTCTCATACCATAGATTTATAAAAAAGGTAGAAAAATGAAAATCTACTCGTTAAGATATTGCCATAAATATTATTTACCTATAATCGTTGTTGTATCTTTATTATCTATTACAACAGGTCATTTATACGCTAACACTCAATCTAAAATATTTATCCTTGACGATGGGCTTACAAAACAAGAAATCACACAATATCTTTACTATTATATTGACGATACCTCTAAAGATGACAGCAATAAAAACAACACATCTAATAAAGAGAATATCTATAAAATTGCTAACAAAGAGAATATCCATAAATTAGATATTAAAACTATTGCATCAGAGCAATTTTCATCATCTTTCAAACTGTTAGAAGGTAAATCAAGTTTTGGCTACTCTCCTTTATCATATTGGTTTAGGCTAACTGTTGAGAATTCAACTTCCCACCCGATTGAGTGGTTTATTGAGTATCCTTACGCAGTGGTGGATAAATTTATTTTCTATAAACCAATTGATAATGAAAATGGCAACTCTCAAGGTTCAACCTTAAAAAATTTAACTTCTACAGATTCAGCTTCTCTTGATTTAAACAATACTAAGCCAATAGGGCAGCTTTTTTCTATAATCAAAAGCGGGGATAAATATCCTTTTTCTGAACGACCAGTCAACTTTCGCACAACCATTATTCCAATACTCCAAAATCCCGGACAAACTACATTTTATTTTAATATAATCTCAGATGGCTCTATCGTTGTTCCTCTATTAGCTTGGGGAAAAAAACGATTTGAAAGCCATGTGAATGCTGATTCTGCTGTAAATTGGCTCTATTATGGAATAATGTTTGCCGCTATTTTGTATAATTTTTTTATCTTTTTATCTGTCAGGGAGCTAACATATCCATATCTGATTATATTTATAGTAGGTGTCTCTTTATTCACAATGACACATAACGGGCTATCTTTTCAATATCTCTGGCCCAACTCTATGTGGTGGGCAAATGCTTGCCACCCATTCTCAGGTTTTCTAACGTGGATTGGTGCTATTATGTTTACCATATCCTTTTTATCAACAAAATTAACTCTTCCGCGTCTCCACATCTTTTTAATTATAATGGTATATTGCGACATTCTAATGCTATTCACCTCTTTTGTTCTGCCATACCATATTGCAAGTCAATCTATGGTTATTTTTACAGCTATCAACGTGTTTGCTATGTTATCAAGTGGGTTGATTCTCTCATTTAAAGGGCAGCGTCAAGCAAAATTCTATATTTTAGCATGGTCAAGCATGTTGACAAGTTCACTTATATTAGCATTAAAGGCTTTTGGATTTCTTGAGAGTAATGTTTGGACAGATTCAGGTGTTCAGATGAGCATCGCCCTTTTTGTTACCATACTCTCTTTTGGACTTGTAGATAAAATAAATACTATTAAGAAAGAGAGGCAAAAAGCTCTTGAAGAAAAACAGAACGCTCTTGAAGAGAAGCAAAAGGCTTTTGAAGAGAAAGAGATTGCTTTAGAGATGGTTAGTGCATCTGAAAAACAGTATCGCCTTCTTGCCAATAGTGTCAAAGAGGTTATATGGACATTGGATTTAAGAACTTTGCAAATGAGCTATATAACACCTTCTATATTTCAGATGACTGGCTATACTGCTGAAGAGGCAAAAAAAGAGTTTAGTTTTAAAAAGATGCTATCTCCAGACTCTGCTAAAAAGACGATGGAAGCTATTAAAGTGGCAACCGCTATTAGTAATAATGATAATAGAAGGCAAACTTTTGAAGAGATGCCACAGATTGAGGCTGAATTCTATACAAAATCAGGGGATGTAATATGGGTAGAAACCAATCTCACGTTTTTGCGTGATGAAGATGGTAAACCCTTTGAGATGCTTGGAGTTACCCGCGATATTACTAAACGGAGACGAACAGAAAGAGAGAAGAAAAAACTTGAAGAGAAGCTCATTCAATCCAATAAACTTGAAGCAATTGGAACGCTTGCAGGTGGTATCTCCCATGATATGAACAATATCTTAACTGCAATTATGGGTTATGTAGAGATTTCGCTTTCAGATGTGCCTGAAGGATCAAGAATCCGACAGAGACTTGATAGGGTTCTAAATGCCTGTTATCGGGCAAGAGACCTTGTAAAACAGATACTTACATTTAGCCGTCAAGATAGTCAGGAGAATATCCCTGTAAATATAAACATTATGATAAAAGAGGTGTTAAAGTTAATAAGAGCCTCTCTTCCCGCAACCATTAAAATCCAACAAAATATTCCAAAGGATAAATATATCCTCATAGCTGACCCAACAAAAATCCATCAAATAATAATGAATCTTTGCTCCAATGCTGGCTATGCTATGCAAGAAGAGGGCGGGACTCTTGCCGTTTGCACCGAACTTATGGAGCTTGATCCAGATAGTGCTGGTAAATACCTTGATCTTAAACCCGGAACATATATTCGTATGACAGTAAGCGATACGGGTCATGGTATGAACAAAGAGATAATAGAACGAATATTTGAACCTTTTTTCACTACAAAACCAAGAGGAAAAGGCACTGGTATGGGGCTTGCGATGGTTCATGGCATTGTTCAAAATCTTGGGGGCAATATTTATGTTTATAGCGAAGTTGGAAAAGGTACCACATTTCACCTCTTTTTTCCAAAAGCACCAGAAGGAAGTCAAGTAGGCACTATTGAAGCAGTGTCTATTGCAACTGGAGATGAGACTATTTTGTATGTTGATGATGAGATTCCAATTGTAGAGATGGCCCAAGAGATGCTCACAACACTTGGCTACAAGGTTGAGGGGGTAGTTGGAAGCGTTCAGGCACTTGAAAGATTCAAACAAAATCCTGAAAAATTTGATATAGTCATAACAGATCAGACAATGCCTAACTTGACTGGTTGCGAGCTTGCAAAGAGAATATGGGAAATTCGTTCTGAAATACCTGTTATTCTATGCTCAGGATTTAACGATCTTGTAAACCCTGAATTTGCCAAAAGTATTGGTATAAGTCAGTATGTTATGAAACCTTACAGTAAACAGGAAATATCAGTTAAAATAAGAAAAGCACTACAAAGAGAGCAGATTGCACACAACTAAAATAGAGTTCCTGCAAAACTTGAATATATCCCTTGAGTTTATTAGATATGAAATGGGTTTCGCATTAGATCAAATCCCTAAAATTTCAATTCAACTATCTTGGAATTAGTTATTTTTACATGAAAATAAATCCATTAACAAAAAAAAGATGGAGACGATTTATCTCCATAAAAAGGGGATTTTTCTCATTTATTGCATTAATGGCGATGCTAACTATCTCCATATTTGCGGAATTATTTATAAATAGCAGGGCAATTGTTGTCTATTATAATGGAGAGTTATGGTTTCCTACCTACCAAAGCATGATTCCCGGAAAAACTTTTGGTCTTGATTATGAATATGAGACAAATTACAGGGAACTGAAAAAAAAATTCCAAGAAGAGAAAGATCGTGAACTTACCCCCTATAAGAATATTAGCCCCACCCCCCACCCCCTCCCCAATGGAGAGGGGAATAATAAACGCCCTCCCCTTGGGGAGGGGCAAAATAATTATCTGGAAAGCTATAGCAATATTAGAAAAAATTTTGTCATAATGCCTATCGTGCCATACAACCCCTATGAAAACGACCTTAAAGAGAATAGTTACCCTCCTTTTCCGCCATCATTTTCAGAGAGGCATTTTTTTGGAACTGATAATGTTGGAAGAGATATTTTAGCAAGATTGGTCTATGGTTTTAGAACTGCTATGCTCTTTTCTTTTGTGCTTCTGATTTTAGATTATGTAATTGGGATAACGCTTGGGTGTTCTATGGGCTACTTTGGTGGCAAGTTTGATCTCTTTTTTCAAAGAGTTCTTGAGATATGGAGCAATATTCCATTTCTTTATGTAGTGATTATTGTCTCATCAATCTTAGTACCCAATTTTACTGTGCTTCTTTTGATTATGGCATTTTTTGGCTGGATAAATATGACATGGGTAATGCGAACAATGACCTATAAAGAGAAAGAGAGAGAGTATGTTCTTGCTGCAAGATCGATTGGTGCATCACATTTTAGGGTTATTTTTCATCATATAATTCCAAATACCCTCTCTATTATTGTAACTTATGCCCCATTTTCAGTATCAGGAGGTGTTGTTGCCTTAACCTCTCTTGATTATTTAGGATTTGGGCTTCCCGCCCCTACACCAAGCTGGGGAGAACTCTTACAGCAAGGTTGGAGCAATATGAGTGCATGGTGGATTTCGGCTTCTGTAGTATCAGCTCTTGTTATAACTCTTATGACAGTAACTTTTACAGGGGAAGGTATAAGAGAGGCTTATGATCCTAAGATGTACTCTTTTTATGAGTAATATTTTTATGAATTATAATAGTGAATTGTTATCGTCAGGGGATTCATCAAAATTAGACGAGTTGCGTGATAAGCAGTTTTAGGAATTGATATTTATGAAGATGACACCCATTGTAATGGTTATCATAGTAATGTTTATGCTTAATGGTTGTAGCTCTGTAGTAGATGATGTAGAGGGGCCTGCTGATACCTATATTGATACTGGAAAACGTGATTTTAACAATCCAGTATTTGTAAAAAATGAACTATATGAACAGCACAGCTTGTGGAGAGGGACAAAGTATCGAATTGGTGGTCTAAATAGAGATGGTATTGATTGCTCTGGCTTTGTTTATATGACATTTAAACATAGATTTGGTCTTATTTTGCCAAGATCAACAGAAGAGCTTGAAGATATTGGAGAAAGTGTTGAAGAAGGTCATTGGCGTCCAGGCGATCTTCTCTTTTTTAAAACAGGTATTGTTACAAGACATGTGGGTATTTATATAGAAGATGGGCGTTTTTTGCATGTATCAAGCATAAAAGGTGTAATAATATCAAGCCTTAATAACAACTACTGGCGTAACACCTATTGGAAGGCAAAGAGAATATAATTTGCTTTGAATTTTCATATCTGATAGAAAGCACGGCTCAATAAAATAATTTACTGTTTGATTTCTAAATTAAAAAACAGCTTTTATTTCAATCAGATTCAATTAAATTTAATGGAAATTGAGAAAATAGCAATTTTACCTATATTTGCTTAAACAGGAGGATTTTTAAATGAGTAACATACTACCTGAATTTGGATTGTCATTTGATGATGTTCTGCTTATCCCTGAATATTCAGCCATTTTGCCTGACGCTGTCCAAACACATACACGATTGACCCGTGATCTAAATATAAATATACCAATTGTAAGTGCTGCAATGGATACCGTAACAGAAGCATTGACATCAATTAGTATGGCAAGAGCTGGTGGACTTGGATTTATCCACAGAAATTTAAGCATTGAGGAGCAGGTAGTTGAAGTTGATAGAGTAAAAAAATCTGAAAGCGGTATGATTGTTGATCCAATAACAATCTCCCCTGATGCCCCTATTGCAAGTGTTCTTGAGATCATGGCAAAATACAGAATTTCAGGAATTCCAGTAACTGAGGGTGATAAATTGGTCGGCATTGTTACAAACCGTGATTTACGATTTGAAACAGAGCTTCAAAAGTCTGTTCACAAAGTTATGACCAAAGAAAATCTTGTTACTGTGCTTGAAGGGTGTTCTCTTGAAGAGTCAAAGAAGATGTTGCATCAACACAGAATCGAAAAGCTCCTTGTTGTTGATAAAGAGGGAAAACTCAAAGGTCTTATTACAATAAAAGATATTGAAAAGATAAAAAAATATCCAAATGCCTGTAAAGACTCAATGGGGCGTTTAAGAACTGGGGCTGCAATTGGAGTTGGCTCTGATATGATGAGTCGTGTTGAGGCTCTTTTAAATGCTGGTGCTGATGTTCTTGTAATTGACACATCACACGGACACTCCATGAATGTTATAAATGCCGTAAAAAATATAAAACACTCTTTTCCAGATTCACAAGTTATTGCTGGCAATGTTGCAACTGCTGCTGGTGCAAAAGCTCTTATTGACGCTGGCTCTGATGCAGTCAAAATTGGAATTGGACCGGGTTCTATTTGCACAACCAGAATTGTAGCTGGTGTAGGTGTGCCTCAGTTCTCTGCAATCTTAAACTGTAAAGAAATATCTGATGAGACTGGTGTGCCTATAATTGCAGATGGAGGTATTAAGTTTTCAGGAGATATTACAAAGGCAATTGGTGCTGGTGCCCACTGTGTAATGCTTGGCAGCCTTCTTGCTGGAACACAAGAGAGTCCGGGTGAAGTTGTAATTTTTCAAGGAAGAAAATATAAAGCCTATCGTGGTATGGGTTCTGTAGAGGCTATGAAAAAGGGAAGTAGCGATAGGTATTACCAAAAAGACCATAAAGATGATGAGACTCTTGTGCCAGAAGGTATTGTTGGAAGAATTCCATACAGAGGGACAATAAGAGAAAATCTTGTTCAGATGCTTGGTGGGCTTAAAGCTGGAATGGGCTATCTTGGTGCATTGACTATTCAAGAGTTACGAGAAAAAGCATCTTTTGTTAAAATCACTGCTGCAGGTTTAAGAGAGAGCCATGTACATGATGTAATTATAACTAAAGAGGCTCCAAACTACAGTGTTGATAATATGAAGTAAGGATTTTATTTCGTATTACATGACCTAAAAAGGTCATAAAGTTAATTTTAATCTTTCAGCCGTAGGTTAAAAGCCATCGGCTGAAATGGAAAGCTCTCTATAAAATCCTTTAACATCTCTAACTTAAGGACAATAAATGAAATCAAAAACCCAAATTATAGCCTGTAAAGTATAATTAGAATTTCTTTTTATAAACATGACAATATGGTTGCTTGTTTTTCTTGTCGTAGTAGTCTTGATGATACTCTTCAGCTTTCCAAAATATACTCGTGGGACGTAGTTTTGTAACAACGTCATATCCCATATTTTTGAGTATATTGATCAATTTATTAGCAGTCATTTTTTCATCTTCATTATTGAAAAATATAGCAGATAGATACTGTTCGCCAATATCTGGTCCCTGTCCATTATCTTGTGTCGGATCATGAATTTCGAAAAAAAACTTAGCAAGTTCTTCATAACTCACTTTATCTACATCATAAGCTACCTCTACAACCTCTAAATGCCCAGTTTTTCCGTAACTCACATCTTGATAGGAAGGATTCTCTTTACTACCTCCCATATAACCCGATACAGCAGAGATAATTCCCTCTTTTTGCCCAAAGAGATACTCTACCCCCCAAAAACACCCTCCCGCAAAATAGGCTTTTGCTATTTTAGAATCTCTTTTTTCAGGCACAAATATCATGGAGATGGAATTTACACAGTGTCTGACATTTTTTTCTGTGAATTTTTCTCCTTCAAAAACATGACCCAGATGAGCACCACAATTTGCACATAAAATTTCAGTTCTCTGTCCATCAACATCTATTTCTCTTCTGATAGCTCCTTTAATTTCATCATCAAAACTTGGCCATCCGCATGAAGATTTAAACTTATCGTCTGAACTATAAAGCAAGGCTCCGCATCTCTTACAAAGATATGAACCTTTTTCATAAAAATCGTTGTATGTGCCACTGAATGGCAACTCTGTCCCTTTATGAATGATTACGCTTTCTTCTTCTGTAGAGAGTTTGTTATATTTTTGTTTATCCATAGTTGTATTCTCCTTACATGATGAGATAAAACAAACCATTAAACCCGTAAAAATCAAGGTTATCAAAATATAGATTTTCATAATGCTCTCCTTTGATCAAACAGAACATTTTTAATGCTATAGTACTCCTATTCCATTCGTGTGTATTTGTTTTGTTATGATTGGAAGTAGAGACGTACGGCTGACGTCTCTACTCGTAAATATTGATTATTTATATTTCCACGAATAGTATATATATTAAATATTACAGTTTTAGAGAGCAACTCCTTGAGCCGCATCAAAGCCCAAATTAAACGCCTTGATATTCATATCAACAAAACCTTTTTTAGTTCTAAGAGTTATTGCCTCTTCAACTGTTTCACGGGTAAGTGGAAGAACATTAGATTGAACTAAAGCACCTACAAGAACAATATTGAGAGTCATTGGGTTTCCAGCTTCTTTAGCAAGTTTCATCGCATCAAATGCTACCAAAGATGGCGTTCTTTCACGGATAAGCGAAACAATGTTCTCAATTTCAGGATAAACCCCTCTTCCAATTGCAGCAGTAAAAGGCGGAACTGGCGATAGGCTTGTGATTACCTTTGTATTAACATTACACCTATTCATGGCACGAAGTGTCTCGGCTGGCTCAAAACCAACAAGCATATCTGCCTCACCATCTGAAATAATGGAGCTTTGGGCATCACCAAATACAATAGCAGATTCAACAACACCTCCACGCTGTGCCATTCCATGAATTTCACTCATACGAACAGACACGCCAGAGAGAAGAGCTGCCTCTCCAAGAACTTTTGAGGCTAATAAATTTCCCTGCCCACCAACAGCAACAATAATCAATCTTTTAGTATCCATATTTTATAAAATCCTCTAAATTTGTAAATTTGCAATTAGCCCCGAAATAAATTTCAGGGCTAAAATAAGAGAAGTCGGCTAAAGCCGACTATAATAGTCCACTTTAGTGGACTATATTATAATTTAGCCGTGCGATTTATCGCTCGGCTGCTAATAATCTGCACTATTGCTTAAGTGGCAAGATAGCATTATCAGGACATATTTGGGCACAAACAGCACATCCAACACAGGTATCAGCGTCAATTTTAACTCGTCCATTTTCTATATAGAAAGATGGGCAGGCAATCTGATTTATGCAATCTCTATGATCCACACATTTTGCTGTTATGTGAAATGGTCGAGGTTTTAAAATTTTGATGCTCTTTGCAAACAAGGTGCATGGTTCTTGAGATATAATAACTGACACGCCTTTGAATGCAAGAGCCTCTTTAATTGCTTCAATGCTCTTTCTAACCTTAAACGGCTTAATAACAGTAATATGCTCAACGCCAATTGCCCGAACTAATTTCTCAATTGAGATGGGCTTATAGCCCTCAAAGTTCATCTGTGTCATATCAACACCAGGGTTTGGCTGATGCCCTGTCATTGCAGTAATTCCATTATCAAGTATCACTAAGGTGAAATTGTGGTTGTTAAATACCGCATTTACAAGACCCGTGATTCCAGAGTGGAAAAACGTTGAATCTCCGATAAAAGATACAACTTTATGGTCAGTTGCCTTTGAAAATCCGCAAGATGTGCTAACAGACCCACCCATGCAAATTACAAAATCGCCCATTGAAAGAGGAGGAAGAAAGCCTAAGGTGTAACAGCCAATATCAGAGGGAAAAATAACGTCCATACCTTGTGAAGCCTTTTTAACCTCATAAAATGTTGCTCTGTGAGAACAGCCAGAGCATAAATTTGGTGGACGTTGTGGAATATCAGGTATTCCTTTTGTGTCAACGGGTTTAAGATGTGTGTAGGTATCTTCAATTCCAAAAAATGAGGCGATTTTTCTACGCACCATAGCAGGATCAAACTCATAGAGCCTTGAGAATAGAGGCTCTTGTTCTGATGGAAGAAGACACCCTTCAGTTTGTTCGCTTGAAGATGAGATACAAGGAGGAGCTACCTCTTCACCATTTTTGCCACTTATTGGAACAAAAATAGAAGCCTCCTGTGCAAAGGCTTTAACCGCCTCTTCCATAAAAGGTTCACCCTCTTCAATCACAAGAATTTTTTGGCAATCTTTTGCAAATGATTTAATCAAATTTGCTGGCATAGGGTTTGAAAAACCAATACGCAAAATTTTTGTTCTATCTTCAATACCCAAATCTTTTACAGCATCTGAGGCGTATAAATAACTTACTCCATTGCAAATTATCCCCAATTTGTTGGCATTGCAGGTTGAACTGTTGGCACTAACAACAAAATTGTGGATTGAAGACTCTGACATCTCGGCAGCTTTTTTAAGGTTTGCGAGTAATTTTACATGGAGTTTTCGAGAGACTGCTGGCACAGTTACATAGCTCATTTGATCTTTTTTAAAAAATCCCTTTGTATTTCTTGTTTTTATTTCACCTGTTTTTACAAACGCACTTGAGTGGTTGATTCGTGTTGTAGTTCTTAAAATTACAGGTTCTTGAAGTGCTTCTGACAACTCAAATGCGGCAATGGTCATCTCTTTAGCTTCGCTTACTGAAGATGGCTCAAGCATAGGAAGTCCTGCAAGTTTGGCATAATAACGGTTATCTTGCTCATTTTGGCTTGAAAACATTGAAGGGTCATCAGCAGTTAAAATAACCATGCCGCCTTTAACGCCAATGTATGCAAGTGTCATCAAAGGGTCGGCTGCCACATTTAGTCCAACGTGCTTCATTATACACATTGTTCTAAGCCCAGAGTTAGCAGCAGCAGCAGCTACCTCCATTGCAACTTTCTCATTTGTGCTATATTCAAAGTAGAGGTCAGTCTCTTTTGAAATCTGAAAAAGATTTAAAGATAACTCAGAAGATGGTGTTCCGGGATAGGTTGTAGCAAAGGCAACTCCTGCCTCAATAGCACCTCTTGCAATTGCCTCATTACCCAAAAGCATTATCTCTTCACCGATTTTATCGCTCAATAATTTGTGCATATCTCTTTATAATTCCCTATTTTTTTGTTTTTATTAATAACCACCATATTTACTGTTTATATTGATAAGATTGCTGGTTTAAGCGATAGATAATCAACTGTTCCAACGCCATTTGCTGAGGCTTGAATAAGGTGAGGTAAATCTTGATGGTTTTTTCCAAGAAGAGTTACCCCAAAGCTATCAACTGCAACTGGGTCAGTTCCAACAATCAATGTGTGCGTTGGCTTTAAATCAGATAGTGATCCGCCTGTTGGACCGTTAGTCATCATTGTATTTGTTCCATCAAGAACAACTAAAGTTGATTTTACCATTCTTGCAAGTTCAGTGATAATGGTATGAATATCTTGATGAAAAATATTTCTACGCCCCCCAAGTAAACCATATCCATTTTTCAAAATCATTGATGCCCCGCTCCTGTGGTGATCTTTTATTGGGGCCATACTGATAAGTTTTGTTACTCCATCAAATGGAGTTTTAAGAACTGGCCACTCTTTTATAAGACGACCATTTTCCAGAGTAAGATTTTTGAAATACTCATCTCTTGGTAAAATGAGAGTCGCACCATTTTGTTTGGTTGCGGCCTCAATTCCTGTAAGAAGAAAACAGCTTGCAGGGTCATTGATAGGATTATCAGTTACTTTTACCTTTTTTGCCCCCGCGTTGTAGCAAATACGAATCATTTTTGAGAGAAGGTCAGGGTGTGTTGTTGCAGATAAAATTGGTGATACTGCAAATGCGGCATTTACTTTTATTAAAACAACATCACCATCTTTAATAAATTTATCTATTCCGCCAAGAGCTTTTAATGCAACCTCAAGCGTTTTAGTTCTATCCTCACCCCTTACAATGGCAAGTTTTCCTGCTTGCTCAGGAATTGAAAAATCAGGAATGGTCCACATATCACTACGTTGGGTTGAGTTTGAGTTATTATTACCTGAATCTGAATTAATAGATTTTAAAGAAGTTACATGATCTGCGTTAAGATTGATAGAGCTTGTAGAACTTACCCTTGGATCTGGATCGTGAAATAGATAACCAACAGCTCCTACAGATGTTACAGCTACTCCTGTACGAATAGATCGAGATAAAAATTGCCTACGGTTTATGTCTATCTGATTTGAATTCTCATTACGGTTTATGTCCGTCTGATTTGCATTCTCATTTTTGCCTTGATCTGTTTTGCGTTGCTCTATTTTGCTTTGGTCGATTTTATCTCTTTTCATCTTCTTCCACCAACCTTTGGGTCTTTACTTTTTATCTTCAACTCTCTTGCTATCCTCGCTCTTTAGTTTTTACCTTCAATTTTCTTGCTATCCTTGCTATTTAAAGCAATTTTGGCATAAAGCTGATTTGCAAGACTATTTGCTGTTTCTAAACTTTCTGTCTCTCTCACACCAGCAAGATATATTCCTGATGAAAATACAAACTCAAATGTATCCATAATTTCAACCCCATAGAAAATTCTTTCTATTTTGGAATTGGTTAGCCCCTCTTTTGAATTAATTGGATTATTTTTTGAATCAATTGAATGATCCTTTAACTCAATTAGCTTACCTCCAAAGTTTACAAGAAACTTTGAATATTCTTGTGCAAGAGTTGCTGCCTCCTCAATAGAACTTCTCTTAGATATAAAGGCTGTAGCAGATATTTTGTTCAGTGTGTAGCTTGCAGTATAAATATTATCAAAGCCATCAAAGCCAAAAGCATCTGAAGTTATGAGCGTTATGCTTTCTTTATCAAGGATTAGAGAATTTTTATCAATGGTTAAGCTATCTTTCTCAAGGTTTAAATTTAAACTATCTTTATCAAGGTTTAACCGTAAACTATCTTTATCAAGGTTTAACCGTAAACTATCTTTATCTATTGCCTCTGTTGGAAAGAGATCAGGCACATCCATTTTTTTGGGTTCAAGATTTGGGTGATCGTTTATAAAAGCTTTTGCTAAATCGATCATCGATTTAGCGGCATCAGAAGAAGGAGATGATGCTATAATTTCGATATAAAAATGCCCATGAACAAAAAATAGTGCATTTTCTGTTTGATAGGAATATTGAGCTATTGAAGTTGAGGTTGAGTTTTCCCTTCTTTGACGGCTAAATACTGCAAAAGCGTTATCTGAAAGAGTCATATCATAAATAAAAACCTCAATCCACAAATCTGGATCAATGCTGGTTTTAGGAGAGATATTTGATAAATCCACAGTGTTATTTGAATCTAAAGATTGGGCAGCATTGCTAATTTCAAAAGAATTAGAGTAATTTTGATCGAAATCATTATCAGAATCAAGGTTTGGATCTATTTTAAAACGTTGACACTTTAGGCTCTTAAAACCAGCAGGCAAATATAGTTCTGCTTTGCCATTTATCTTATCTGAAAGAGTTGCGTTATCAAAAAATTCTGGAACTGACATAGGTTCAAATGGGGGAATAAGCTTTATTATAGAGTTTAATTTTTTATCTACTACATCAGAATTCAGTTTAGTTTCTGATAGATTGACTTGTGGCTTAGTTAGTAAATCATCTTGTAATGTTGTCATATCGACTTGAGGTGTAGGTGTAGCGGCAGGTGGCAAATCAACTTGCTGGGTGGCGGATGGTAAAACAGGTTTTGAGTCAAAAATTTTTACTGCTGGATTAAACTCAAACTGTTGATTAAATATGGTTATTGCAATGACTATAAGAAGTCCGATAATGGTCATACTTATTATCGAGGATTTAATAGAGGATTTTGAATTTGGTTGAGACATAAATCACTCCTATACGTTTTTCATTGTAAAATACTACCGATAAGTAGCAAATTTCACAACCTGCATAATTGTTTAAGCAATTATGGGAGTTATTCTTTCATGATTTTTACAATCCTGTTATCCATGCAAGATCGCATAAAGATATTCATAGCCTTTTGATCGCCAGTTTTATAAAAATCCAACATCAAATTATTAAACTCTAATTGCCTTTTTGCAGAAAGATTTATAGCAGGGTAGCCACTATTTAATAAAAGTCCGTTCATAACAAAACGCCCCATTCGCTTGTTGACATCATAAAAGAATTGACATCTTGCCATTGTAAGAAATAGATGGATAGCTTGATCATATATATCGCTCATTTTAGATAGCTCATCAACCATTTTGCTAAATAGATCAGGTAGTAAAATCGAATTTGGTGGAATGTAATCCGTGCCTGATATAATAACTCCACCAGAGCGAAATTTACCCCAATCAAGAGACTCTTCTTTACCTGCTATATGGTGAAGTTTGCAAACTTGTTCAGAGGTGATTTTAAAATCATCTGTCTCAACCCATTTAAACAAAGTCCGCCATGAATTAGCTTGATTAATAGCAATTTGTTGATCGGTAAGTTTATGTCCACCTACAGTGATTCCATCCAACAAAGTCTGAATTTCAGGCAGTGTAAAATTTATACCTTCTAAATTAACAGCATCGCATACAAACTCTGCTAATTGCCGTTTAGCAACCATTATTGCTTTAGACTTATTTGGTTTCATTTTCCAATAGTTATCTTTCATAAGCTAATCCAAACAGAGTTTTAGGAGGGTTTTCAAGTTATTTATTAGAAAAAATAATATATAGGATATCAAGGGTAGGAGTGATCAGCAGAGTAGAATTCTCTGCTGATTCAAATACGAAATCTATCAAAATCAGGGAGCTTTAACTACATAGCCTGATTTAATACATTTTGTGCAAACATCAATTCTTTTGACCTGTCCGCTAACAAAAGCCCGAACTCTCTTGAGATTAGGGTTAAACCTACGCTTATTAACATTGTGAGCATGGCTTATATTAGAGCCAACCATAGGTTTTTTGCCGCATATTTTACACTCTTTTGACATTTTTATTCTCCTTAAAAAAAATATTGCCAACTATTTAAAACTCGGTTTTATATATCTTATCAGGTTTAATGTAAAGTATAATCATTGAGTTTTTGCTCTACAAAAGAACTAAAAGAATAAGTTAAATCCGATCTCTTAGCCTCGTTATGGTCTCTTTGTAATTAGCGGTTTTAAATATTGCAGAACCAGCCACAAAAGATGTTGCTCCAGCAGATGCAACTTTGGAAATAGTCTCAAAACCTATACCTCCATCAATTTGAATTATAGCCTTTGAATTTTTCTCTTTTATCATTTTTGAAAGTGCTTTTATCTTTTCAATGCTTGAATCTATGAATTGTTGCCCGCCAAATCCAGGATTTACACTCATAATCAGAACAAAATCAACATCATTTATCACCCACTCAATAGCACTCAATGGTGTTGCTGGATTCAAGGCAACACCAGCTTTTATATTTAAAGATTTTATGAGCTGGATTGTTCTATGAAGATGGGTGCAGGCTTCAGCATGAACAGAGATAAGATCAGCCCCAGCATTTGCAAATTCTGGTATCATAAGATCAGGCTTCTCAATCATCAAATGAACGTCAAGAGTTAAAGAGGTTGCTTTTTTGCAAGCATCTACAATTATTGGACCATAAGAGATGTTAGGAACAAAGTGTCCGTCCATAACATCAATGTGTATCCAATCTGCCCCTGCTTTTTCCACATCATTTAGTTCCTGACCAAGTTTTGTGAAATCTGCTGACAATATTGATGGTGCAATTATACCCATTTTATCTATTCTCTCCTTTTTATCTTTCTCTTCTAACTAACATTTCGTTTCATAATTGCAGCAAAAAATCCGTCCATTTCAATATATTCGGGATATGTTTTAAAATAGCCATTATCTTCCACCATAGCACTATTAGAAAATTGTAATTGACTGCTTAAATAATAGCTCAAAGTTTGATTACCCACAAAACTATGCTTTTTAAAATCAGGTCTCTGTTTTAAAAAATTATCAACAACATCTTCATTTTCTCTTTTTTCGCAAGAGCAGACGGCATATAGCAAAATTCCACCATTTTTTACTAAATCTGCAACACTTAAAAGCATCTTCTCCTGCCTAATAGCAAGACGGGCTATATCTTTTTTATCACGCTTCCATTTTGTATCTGGATTACGCCTTAAAACACCCATACCAGAACATGGAGCATCAACAAGAACGCGATCAAAAAGGGGCTCATCTATTTCACTTTTCGCAATATCTTTACAAAGTGTCTTTACAATACTAATACCAAGCCTATTCATCTCTTTTTCAAGACTTGCAAGTTTTTCAGAGTCAATATCACAAGCAACGACCAACCCTCTGTTTTCCATAAGCTGTGCAATATGACCTGTTTTGCCTCCAAGACCAGCACAGGCATCAAGAACTCTCTCTCCTGAAAGAGGATTTAGCATTGAAGTTATAAGTTGGGCTGCCTCATCTTGAACCTGAAAATAGCCTTTTTTAAAAGGTTCGCTCTCATGTATTGGAGTTGATGGTTTTGTAAAGTTTATACCATGTATCGAATAGTTGGTTTTAGCAATATTATCAACACCAGATGAGTAAAGAGATATAAGGGTATCTCTATCTATTTTTAAGGTGTTTGTCCTTATTGTGATAGGCGGAATAGTGTTTATAGTATCACAAAGCCTCAATGTTTTATCAAAACCATATTCAGCTATCCATTTTCTGACAAGCCATAAAGGCATAGAATGTTTAATTGATATGTAGTTATCAGGATTTGACTTTGAATCTGGAAGAGAAACAGAAGAGAAATTTATAGAAGCCTTTCTAAGAACCGCATTTACAAATCCAGCAACTCCTTGATGAGAGATTTTTTTCGCTAAATTTACAGCACTATTTACAGCCGCAGAAACAGGAATTTTGTCCATAAAAGCTATTTGAAATATGGCAATACGAAGTATGTAGATGATTTCGGTTTTTAGAGTTTCTAATTTTCTGTCTGAAAAAGGCTGAATAACCCAATCAAGATATGCCTGCCACCTTAAAGTTCCATAAACAATTGCATTTGCAAGGGATCTGTCAAGTTTTGAAAGGGTGGCAAGTTGTGATGAAAATTGGTCAAGAATGGTATCAAGAGGTCTTCTTGTTTGACTATTTTCTGTCAAAATTAAAAGGGCTATGTAGCGGGGGTCATGTTCCAAAATGGTTTAATCTCCATAAGTATTTCTACTTTATTAGGTTACCTATTTACATGTATTTTTAAAAGAATTGTGTGCAATCAATGCCTGATAGCCCCACCCCGCCCTCCCCAAAGGGAGGGAGTTATATTATTCCCCTCTTCTAAGGAGAGGGGTTTAGGGGTGAGGCGAAGTAATATAACAAAGTAGAAGCATGGTGTTTAATCAAAGAAAGCACTCTCCAGTATCAAGACGATTTCCACGAAGAAAATCATCAGAGCATAGACATTTGCCAGATTCACCCTGAAGTTGGAGAATAGCAATAGATCGGCTTCCAGCAGCTACTCTTATTTCACTACAATCGCATGAAAACAGAGTTCCAGCAGGAAGGTCAGTTTTTATATCCATAACTCTTACAGCCATAACCTTAATCCGCCGACCATTAAGAAATGTAAAAGCACCAGGCCACGGTGTCATTGCCCGAACGTGTGCAAAAATCTCTTCAGGCTCTTTACACCAATCAATTTTACCATCTTCTTTTTTTAACATTCGAGTATGAGTTGCCATTAAATGATCTTGTGGTTGAGGAGTAATTTTACCTTCTAACAAAGCGTCAAGAGTTTTAACTATCAAATCCCCACCCATTAGTGAAAGCCTATCATGAAGCGTTTGAGCTGTCTCATCCTCATTTATAGGGGTTGTCGATTTAAGAAGAATATCACCTGTATCAAGCTCTGTATCCATAACCATTGTAGTTACGCCAGAAACTTTATCCATATTCATAATAGCAGCTTGAATTGGAGAAGAGCCTCTGTATGCTGGTAAAAGTGAAGCGTGAATGTTGATTGGATAAATTGAAGGAATATCAAGAAGCTCTCTGCTTAATTTGTGTCCAAATGCAACTACCACAAAAAAATCAGGATTAAGTTCTAAAAGTTTCTCTTTAATATCAGAGCCTTTCATAGTTTCAGGCTGAAAAACCTCAAGCCCAAGTTCTAATGCAGCTTGTTTAACTGGTGGAGGCATCATTTTTTTGCCTCTTCCTTTTGGTCTGTCAGGCTGAGTAATCACAAGGCTGATTTTATATTTGTCGCCTCTTGGCAGGCTATATTGAGCCAAAGCATTTAAGGCTGGGACTGAAAACTCAGGCGTTCCCATAAATATTATATTAATTGGTCTGTTCAACTTTTAACCCTTTGGCATCAATATTTAATATTAGCATATATTTGAATTTTTTTCAAAAGTGGAGACTTACAGCCGGCATATCTACTTAGTTTGAGACTGCTTTTTAATCTTTTTTTTATACATATTACGTTTTAACATGCTGATTCTATCAATATAGAGAACACCTTCAAGGTGATCAATCTCATGCTGAATAATTACCGCCTGTATGTCTTCGGTAGTAAATTGAATTTTTTTCCCGTCAACATTTAATCCTCTCACAGTAATTTTGCTGAAACGTTTTACATCAGCAGAGTAATCTGGAACGCTTAAACACGCCTCATTTTCAGATATTAGCGAACCAGATGCAGCTATAATTTCAGGGTTGATAATTGCTCTATATTCTTCGTTATGTTTGTTATCTTTTACAGATTTAGAATTTTTTGCAAAGTTGGCGTTATCTTCACTCTCTTCATTTGCCAAAATATCTCCATCTGTTTCATCAATATCAGAATCAGTTTGCTCAAAATCATCTTCATCTATTTCATTTTCATCACAATTATCATCATCTTCACTTCTTTTTTCATTGCCTGCATTTGGGTTATAAACAATAACTCTTTTATCGCTTCTAACTTGCGGGGCGGCAAGTCCAACGCCCGGGGCATTGAACATTGTATCTGCCATATCTTTTATAAGTTTCAATATTTCTTCATCTATATTCTCAACAGGCTTTGCTTTAAGAGTAAGAAATGGGTCTGGGTATTCAATTATTTTTAATATTGTCATGGTTTATATTCACATTCTTAGTTTGAATTTATAGCTTAATTTAGTATTTTTTTTGCAGTTTCAATGTCAGATTTTATCTGTGCAGATAACTCCTCAATAGAACCAAACTTTTTTTCATCTCTTAGACGCTTTATCATATTTACTCTAATCCTTGTTCCGTAAATATCTGCTGCAAAATCAAGAATATGCACCTCAATAGTGAACAGATGATCGTCAAATGTTGGGCTGTAGCCAATATTTGCCACTCCTTTGAAATTTCCTTTTACAGTTTCAACAGTTACTGCATAAACGCCCATCTTGGGGCAAAGCTCATCATGGAGTTTTATGTTTGCAGTTGGAAATCCAAGTTTACTGCCACCTCTTTCTCTTCCTTTAACAACTTTTCCGCGAATTTGATAGTGTCTGCCAAGAAATCGTTTTGTCTCATCAACTCTGCCGTCCATAACAAGGTTGCGAATCATAGTGCTGCTAATTCTATCTTTTTCAGAGCCGTTAGAGACATCAGGGTCTTTGACCCAATCTGGAATAACAACATTAAAACCCTTTTCTCCACTGATTTTGATAAGAAACTCTATATTGCCTTCTCTATTTTTCCCAAAAGAGTAATCAGGTCCAACTACAATGGTTTTCATGCCGATCTTTTCAATAAGAAACTTATCAATAAACTCTTTTGCAGATATATCAGCAAACTCTCTTGTAAATGGGATAGATATAAGTTTATCAAGCCCTGATAAAGAGATAAGCTCAAATTTTTGGTCTCGTCTTGTAATTAGAGGGGGAGATTTTTTTCCAAGCACCTTTAAAGGATGAGGTTCAAATGTTATAGCGATTGATGTTCCTGCTATTTTTTCAGATTCTTCTATAACTTGTTGAAAAAGAGCTTGATGCCCCTTATGCACTCCATCAAAATTTCCAATGGTAATTACCGCATTTTTAAAAGGTTTTTCTATTCTACTAATATTTTCTATAATTTCCATAAATCCTACACGTCAACCCTTTGTTTTCTAAGAATAATAGGCTTGACAAAGCCCAGAAACGCATATATATAAACTACTTATAGTTTCAAAGCAATCCTTTTTCTGGATTATGGAAATTGTAGCCGAAGTGGCGGAATTGGTAGACGCACTAGTTTCAGGGACTAGTAAACGTATGTTTGTGGGAGTTCGAGTCTCCCCTTCGGCACCACTGAAGAACATAAGCAGCTTCGCTGCAATTATTGTTGACCGATTCATGTTGAAATCTCTATACTATGAAGATGGAGACGATCAAAAGCAAAAATATATCCATCCGCCAGATATTCCTGTGCCGCAGAGCATGGCTTTTTTTCTGGACAGCCAACATTATGCTTTTGCGATGGAGCATAGTGTGGAATGTTGCCAAAATGCTTTTATGCCGCAACGGTTTGGGATACCATGAGTATAGCTGCCCGAAATGCGGTTCTAAAAAACGCATTCCTCATACATGTAAATCCCGTTTCTGCCATCGTGTGGAAAAGTGGCAACAGACCGATGGGTAGAAACTTCCTTGGCCAGCTACTTGATGTGGAATACAAACATCTGGTTTTTACCCTGCCTGAACAATTCCGTGACTGGTTTCTGCAAAACCGCAAAGCTTGCCTTGATGCTTTTTTCATTGCGGTCAAAGATACTCTTCTGGATTATGGTGAACAGAAGGGCTTTCGTCCCGGAGTTATTTGTGTACTGCATACATTCGGGTCAGACCTGAACTGGAATGCCCATATTCATGTTATTATCACTGCCGGCGGTCTCCCCAACAATGATGAATGGATAAAACATCCATTCTTTCCGCAGGAAGTCATCAAACCAATGTTCCGCTACCGTTTTCTTGAACAGTTCAAGAAACTTTTTAAAAAGGGACTCCTGACCTCCCCTCCTGTTTGCAAAAATATTAAATCTTACGAAACTTTTAATTCGTGGTTGACACGGTTTTATAAAACAGGTGGTATGTAAATATCGGGCGGACTCTTAAAAAATCAGGTCATACCATCAGATATGTAGGGCGATACACCAAACGCCCCGTCATGGCTGAATCCAGAATAGAATCTTTTGACGGCAACTTCGTTACATTTTCATATAAAGACTATTCTGATAACACGGTTGTCTCAACTACTGTGAGTGTTGAAGAGTTTATCTCAAGACTTATCCGCCATATACCTGACCAACACTTCAGAAATATCCGTTACCAGGAATTTTTGCTAATCGGTGGAACAAAGTGTATAGCTACGGCCGTCTGTTGCCAAGCAAACTCCAAAACAAAAACCTCTTCCTCTTTCTTTTCAACAGAGATACAAAAAAACCTTTAACATTGACCCTCTTGCCTGCAATAATTGCGGGACCCCGATGATTATCTCCGCTGTTGTTATTGTCCATACAAAAACCGTCGGGAACGTGTAGAGAATAAACATCAGGAACTGATTGAAAATTATCATGCCAAAAAAGAAGAACAGGAAAAAAACAGAGTATCCAAACCACGTTTTCCATAAATCTCAATTAGTGACATTATCTGTTTCATCATGCAAACGGACTGAAAAGATTCCGACGGGCGTACTGTTGTCTTTTGACTTTATTGATGATGGTTTTCCTGCATTTTCACCACGTTTTTCATCTCAATTCTGCCCAAATACTCTTATGACTCCTTTTAAAGTTGTTGATCATAAGTGAGACTCCTACATTACCGACCTAAAAGAACTATATGTATCTCTTTAACACCATATTCACTGATGAATTGAAATTCCTGAGTAACAAAATAGACCCTATGGATAAAACCAACCACAGAGTCTATTGAGTAAGTCTATTTGTATAAGATGATATGTTAAACTATAAAACTTTTTGTTTATTTAGTAAAAATATCAAGCGTCTTGAATACAATAACATCTTTTATCTGGATATTTTTGCCCTGAAATTTCCAAATATCTGGAATTTCATCAGATTTCTCAGGGGTACCAAAAGTGCGGTTTGCACATGCACCTACTGCCACTTCATTGTCGATATCATAAGTTGCATTAACATCATATCCAGTTGAATTTCCAGATATTGTATACCTTTTATCAGTTCTATTATGATAAACATTAGCACCAACTGTAAGTGTAGGCTCACCTTTAGAATTTTGAGAAAGAGGAAAAAAAAGTTTATCATATTCATCATCATTTTTAGAGGTATCATCATTTAACCAGTCTAATGTTTTTACAAACTCACCATTTTCTATTTTTCCAAACATACCATCTTCGTTGCCTGTATTTGCAATAAGTTTTATCCATTCACGTAAATCTGGGGCGGTTCCAATAATACTTCCAGCAGAGTTAAAAAAAGATGGCTCTTGTATATCTCGCTTGGTCAGTCCAACTACATCTTTACCGTACAGTCCTTCTGTAACACCAGCAAGGTTTAGGTATCCATAGGCATAGTCATCAGTAGGCATAGGATCATAGGGAGAGTAATAATTTATATTATTGATTGACTCTGTAATTGATGCTTTGCCTATTTCAGGTATTATAGTATCGGTAAGTCCGTAAGGTTCTATGATCTCTTCACGAACTACCTGTTCCCAAGATTTTCCTGTAATATTTTCAAGCATAAGACCTAAAATAGTATAAGCTGTGTTAGAATAATCCCAGCCTTGACCTGGTGGAAACTCAAGTCCTTTGTTTAATTCAGTTTCTACAAGTTCAATAATTTTATCAACATTCCATTGCATTTCCGGGTGAAAAAGAAGGTCAATAAACCATGCTCCTTCGCCCTCTTCAATTTTCCCAAGTTCGGGTACTCTATAAAAATTTGGAATACCAGCAGAGTGGTTCATAACCTGTGCAATGGTAATTGTATTTCCAGCCGCAAACTCTTTAAAAGTATCTTTAATTGATGCTGGCAGATAATCAACTACAGGGTCGTTGAAACTCTTTATTTTTCCATTCTCAACTAACTTTAATATAGTTATTGCAACAAAAGATTTAGTTAAACTGCAAATTCTAAAACGAGTATCTACTGTCATTGGACGCTTATTTTCAAGGTCAGAATATCCAGCAGCAAAATCCCAGATATAAGCATGTGAAGCTTTATCATAGCTCACAACCCCATCAACAACTCCAGAGTCGATACATTCGGTGTCTTTTGGATCGCAAGGACAGGGGGTTTCAACTGACATGGTAACACCGGGGCTTTCATAGTGGTTAAGGGCGTTATCAATCTGGTTGTTTATTAATTGAAGTATAAAGTGATGTTGGGCTGCAAGTTTTGGAATAAGAGGACGATATTCATCTGTTAAGTCACTTATTACGGTTTCCGCAGCTTTTTCAAAATCTGCTTCGCTTAAGTTGAAATTTAGAGTTCCTTTGAAATTTGCAGCATTTTTAATAACAGTATCTGAAAGATAGATACCGTTTGCAGCGTTATCTATATTATCATATAAGTTGTAATCATTATCTAATGTTTGCAAAAATCTTAAAATATTTGCAACTACAGGATCACGATTTTTTGCATTTGGAATTAGCATCCGTGGAGTGAATACCCAAACATCGGGTAAAATATCACCCATAGGAACACCAGAAACCACAGGAACAGTCTCACCAATTTGAATGTTTCCAAGCCTAAAAGTTATCTCTTTACCACGTTCAAATGTAAACATACCATCTTTATCTGTAGTTCCTGACTGTCCGCCACAGATATAATCCAAACCACGAACAGGGGCATCAAGAAATTGTCCTTGATGGGTAAGAACAAAAGGATCATCATCTCCAGAAGAGCAACCACTTGTGATCAAGATAATCAATGACAGCATAGAGAAAAATGCTAAACGCAAAGTTTTTTTCTTGTTTTGATTACAAAAATCCATTTTAGACTCCTTGTTTTTATAATTGTTTTGCATAACGCCTCCCAACATTAGTAGTTAAAAAAATACGGTTTTTAATTTAATGTATAATTATTTAAAAATACAGTTTTAAATTTATTGATATTTTAATTTCTTAACAAATAGGTTTCCAAAAAGTTTGAAAAATCATTAACCATTTTACGGATACGCTCTTCTGCAAAACGCTTTGTGTTATAATTCCAGATAATTTGCAATTTCCCATCAGCAATTGCACCGTTTATATCTAAATCATGTATTATCGCAACCCCGCTTGCTACCTGTGATCCAGTCTCTTCCGAAGCTTGTTTAAACATATCTTTACTATATGCCTCAAATTCTCCAAGATAGTTAAAATTTATCTCAGGATATGGTTCATTTTCTCTATTAATCCAAGAGTTAATGTCAGAATAAAGCCCCATTTTTAAGGGCGTTAGATACTTCAATAATCCCCAGCCAATGCCATTGTTTGGAACAACTTTTAACGCCTTATCAATGGCTGATATTGACTCTATTGCATCTCTATTTGCATTAATACTTATTATAGATAGATAAGTTGCTGTAAACCACCCGACAGTGCGTGATACGTCAATATCGTCAAATAGTTCAGGGCGACCGTAGCTCTCAAGAGAAATGAGTGTTGAACTATGACCATGCTGACAATGACACGACCAAGCTAATGCTGCAAGAAGAAACCTATCCAATCCTACACCGCCTGCTCTTTTATTAAAATTGGTTTCAACACCTGCACTTACGTCTAACCTTTTATTAAAATTGCTTGCAATTTGCCTTAATTGCCGAGTTTTCTCTATGTCCCATTGAATCTCTACAATATCCATATCAGCCATAACAGCAGTTTGAGCTGAAAAATCTGATGGCAGGCGACCAAAAGGCTGCTGGATAACTTCAAGCCAGTATTGCTTTTCAGATTGAAGAGCATCGCTTGAGGCATATTTTTCCAAAGCCAAAGCCCATGTTGCAAAATAATCAGTTTTGTATGGTAATTCTATCAACTCTTTTGCTGATTTCTTTTGTGTTACACTATCTTCTGTTACTCCATCTTTTGATAATTTCTCTTTTACTGATTTTGCGTTAAAATTAAAATGTTGATTATATGCAGATTCCAAATCTTCCAATATAATCCGCCATGAAACAGCATCACCAAGAAGATGGTGCATAACTATAAATAATCTATCTCCATCAGCAAGCTGAAAATGGATAGCTTTAAAAAGAGGCTGTTTAAAAAGATCAAAGGAACATTGAGCATCATTAGCTATACGTGAGAGGGTGGAAGCTGCCTCTGAAAGTGGTAAATGCCGCAAATCAACTACTTGAAATATCTTTGATTTTAAATCAGCCGATTCTGGTGGAATAAAAAGTTGAATCCCTTTAGTGGTCTCTTTACAGGCTAAACGCAGCATATCATGGTGTTCAACTACAGCATTAACAGCAAAATACAGTGAATCTGGGTCTAACTCTGTTTGGCTGTAAAATAGATCAGCATGGTTAAAATGGCTGGCATAATTTTTAAAATGATCAAAAAACCAGCGATAAATTGGAGTTTGAACAACATCACCGCTTAATTTATCAATATTTTTAATTATGCTGATCTCTTTGCTGCTGCCATCTTTATTATTTTCTTCATTGAACTCTTTTGGGTTAAATTCTTTAACCCCATATTTTGCAAGTTCACTAATTGTTGTCCATTTAAATATATCTTTAACTTTAACAATAAAACCATTCTCTCTAAGCAATGCCACCATTCTTATTGCTTTTATTGAATCTCCTCCTAAATTGAAAAAATCATCATTGGAGCTTATATCTTTACGATTAAAAAGAGTCTGCCAAATTTTAAGCACTTCTTTTTCTAACGATGTCATAGAAAAGTTTGATGATGCTTTATTTGAATTTTTTTCGATCTGCTCTTGCATCACTTGAGCTGGATTTGGCAAAGCTCTTTTATCGATTTTACCATTTATTGTCATTGGAAAAGATTTTAATGATATAAAAACTGTTGGTATCATGTAGGCTGGAACACGCTCTGATAGGTGTCTTCTCAACTCTGATGATAGTGGTTTAGATTTAGTTACAATATAAGCTGCCAAATGGTTATTTTTTTCAGACTCATCTTGCCAAACAGTTACAAGAGCATCTTCAATACCTGCAAAGGTCTTTAAGGCAGAAGCAATTTCACCCGGTTCAATCCTAAAACCTCTTATTTTTACCTGTTCGTCAACACGACCTAAAAATTCTATATCTCCAGTTGGCAGCCATTTTCCTAAATCACCAATGCGATACATTCGGGTTAAGTCTTTGATACGGCAACTTTGACCTTGCTCTATTTTACTAATAGATTTTACACACAGCCCCTCCCCAGACCTCCCCACGGGGGAGGGAGTGATATTATTTCCCCTCTCCTTATGGGGAGGGGGCAAGGGGGTGGGGCTAAAAGGATTTGAAATAAATTTTTGAGAAGTAAGTTCAGGACGGTTTAGATAACCGCGGGCAACCCCGACTCCAGCAAAACAAAGCTCACCCGCAACACCTATTGGCACAGGGTTAAGATGTTGATCAACGATAAATACAGCGTTGTTTGCAATTGGAGAACCAACTGGAATTGTATCGCCATAAAAAGCATCTGGATTAACCTTATGAAAAGAGGTGCAGACAGCAGTTTCTGTTGGTCCGTAAGCATTAAAATAGTTCTTTGTTCTGCCATAAAATAGAGCATCTTCTTTAATTGCTGGCTCACCAGCAGTTATAAGAACTCTAAGTTTTGGAAAAGGGTGTCTGTTAAGCATTTTAAGATAAACAGGAGGCAGTGTTATTACACTAATCTCTTTATTTTCCATATAATCTATAAATCGGGTTGTATCTTGTATCTGCTCTTTATCAATCATTACAACTGCTGCACCGCAAAGAAGAGCCATAAAGATTTCTGACATTGAGGCATCAAACATCAAAGTTGCAAATTGAAGGACTCTATCATCTGGCTTAACATCAAAACCTTCAATCTGTGCAAGAATCATGTTGATAAAACTTCTGTGTTCAACCATTACCCCTTTAGGCTCACCAGTTGATCCTGATGTGTAGATAATATAGGCAAGGTCAGTTGGTGTTGCTACTGGTGCAAGGTTAGCAGTAGAATTTGAAGAGGGATTCAAGGTAAGGCAAAAATTCTCTTCAATATTGATAATCTGATTTGGATCCAACTCTTTTGCAAGCTCTAAATTAGCTTTATCAGTAATAACAATTTTTGCCTTGCTGTCTTTAACAATATATTGGAGGCGTTTGAGAGGAGATTCAGGGTCGAGCGGTAAAAATACTCCGCCTGCTTTTAATACTCCGATTAGTGCTACTGGCACATAGTGGCTTCTGTTAAGCAATACTCCAACTGGTGTGTCAGGCACAATCCCAAACGATTCACGCAAATAAAACCCCAAGAGATTGGAATATTGATTAAGATATTTGTATGATAGTATTACATCTTGATAAATCGCAGCAATATTGTCAGGTGCAGCAACAACCTGCTCCTCAAACAGTGTTGCGAGTGTCTTATCTTCTGGAAAATCTCTTGTTGTTATATTAAATCCTGATTTGAGAGTTTTCTCTTCATCTTGAGTCAAAATGTTTAATCTGCTTATCTGAGTTTCAGGTTGTTTTAAGACACTTTCCAAAAGTGAGTTAAAATGCCCTGCCATACGCCAGATTGTCTCTTTTCTAAAGAGATCAGTGTTATAATTTATATCAAGAGTCAGACCTTTAGCACCTTCCATCCCAGCCCTACCCCCTTGCCCCCTCCCCAATGGAGAGGGGGATAATAATTGCTCCCTCCCCTTGGGGAGGGCTGGGGTGGGGCTAATGTCACCTTCTGAAAAAATTAAGGTTAAATCAAATTGACTCTGCTCTATCGGGAAATTAAACTCTGAAATTGTAAGCTCTTTAACAGAAGAGGTTACTTGAATATTATTTTGCAAAACAAGCATAACATCAAAAATCGGGCTTCTTCCAACATCACGCAAAACGTTCAACTCTTCCACAAGCCTGTCAAATGGGTATATCTGGTGATCAAACGCATTTGTAATGGTCTGGGCTGCATCTTTTAAGAGAGCTGTAAATTGCATATCAGGCTCTAAACGATCCCGCAAAGCTACGGTATTCACAAAAAAACCAATCTGCTCTTCAAGGTCTGTGTGATCTCTGCCTGCAACCGGCGAACCTATGATTATATCCTGCTGACCCGTGTATCTAAACAAAAGCACCTTGAGAATAGCTGTCAATCCAGTGAAAAGGCTTATTCTATTTTGATTGCAGAATCTTGTAAACTCCTCTACCTGAGTTGCTGGAATTTCACTTCGGACAATAGCACCATTATATGTGCGGACAAGAGGACGTGGAAAGTCAGTTGGCAGATTTAAAACTGGAATTTCGCCGCCCAAATGGCTGTGCCAATAATTTTTATGCCCAACCATTTCTGAAGATTCAAGCCGTCTGTTCTGCCACGCTGCAAAATCTTTGTATTGAAGGGGCAATAGTTTTATATTTGGTTTAATACCCTGAACAAGCATCTTGTAAACACTCAAAACTTCATTTTCCAAAACCACTAATGACCAGCCATCACAAATAATGTGGTGCATGTTTAAAAGCAAAACATAACGATCAGAAGATAGACGCAGCAAAGTTACGGACCATAAAGGTCCATTTGCAAGATCAAAAATCTGGTGTGGAAGCTTTGCTGCTAAATTACGAGCTTCTTTTTCAGATTCAACTTCTCGACTTAAATCTATTTCAGTAAATGGAATCTGTAGGCTATCTAAAATTTTCTGGCGTGGCTGATTATCTTTTTCCACAAAAACAGTCCTTAAAGATTCATGGCGGGCAGCCACAAACTCAACTGCCTGCCTAAATAATTCTGGATTAAACGAACCTTCAAATAAAAATCCTGCTGACTGATTATATGCAGTAAAATTATCTTCCATCTTATCAAGAATCCAAAGACGGCGTTGAGAGTGAGATGTCTCATAATCTGCTTGAACAGGAGAAAGCGGAATAGTTTTTGATATGTTTGTTTTTGATATGTTTATTGTTGATTGAATTGCAGAGCTATTTGAATCATTTTTTTCGAAACTTTCTTTTATTAAGCCTTTTTTTAAAATAGTTGTTAAACCCAATTTTGTTTGAACCAAATTGGCAAGAGTTCGTATATCAGGATTTCTAAAAAACTCTTGCAATGTTATCTCAACAGACAAAACTTTATGAATACGAGATATGATTCTTGTGGCTCTTAAACTGTGTCCCCCAACTTCAAAGAAATTGTCATCAATACCAATCGGGCTTCTTTCAAGAATTTCCTGCCAGATTTCTGCCAATTTTTGCTCAATATCATTTTCTGGTGCTATAAATTTAGCTAAAATACGGCGATCTCTGTTCTCTTTCGATTCAATATTTTCATCTGCTATATCTTTTCTATTTAAGTTGTCTGAACTAATTATGCTATTTTGGATATATTGATTATACTGCTTTTCCTCTTCTGGAGTAAAAATCTCAATTGTTCCTAATTTAATTGTTTCATCAGCTAACAGAGAGATCGCAGCCCTTTCAAGATGAATTTGTATTTTGTTTACAACATCTTCTGCAAAAACTGCTGGATTAAACAAAATCTCATAAGCTAATGTTTCTCCATGAAACACCTCAACAGTTAAATCATAATTGGTCTGTTCAAACTGATCAAAATCTGTCAAAGAAAGCCCCATTTCGCTCCCTCCAACAACATCTGATGGATCAGGATAGTTTTCAAAAACAAGCAGTTGATCAAAAAGGTTTTGGCGGAGAGAAGTTGAGGCTTGTATATCTGCAAGTGAATAGTAGTGAAAATCACGGGCAGATGTTGCTTCATTTTGGAGTCTTGCCAATAAATCTTTGAATGTATCGCTATCAGAATATTTCACCCTGACAGGAACAGCATTAATAAAAAGTCCAACCATACGCTCAATGCCCTGAATCTCTGCTGGACGACCTGAAACTGTGATTCCAAAGAGAGCATCAGAGCATTTGTTGTATTTTGACATTACCAATCCCCATAATGCCTGAAACACTATGTTCATTGTAACCTGACATTTTAAGGATAACTCTGACAACCCTTTTGAAATTTCAGGATTGATTTCAAATGAAACTCTTTTTGTGCTGAAAGTGGATTCTAAAGGTTGAAGTTGATTATCATATAAGGTTTGAAGCTGGCTGTCAGAAGCATTTCCAGATGTTTTTTCTAATTTAGACAATCGAGGCAATCCAGTTAGTCTGCTGTATCCGTCAAGATATTTTTGCCAAAATGCTTGAGCATCTTTGTTATTGCGACCTTTCAGCCATTTTATGTAAGCGTTAAACTGAATAGGTTCGGGTAGGTTAAATCTTAACAGTTTATTATCTGAATCTCTGTTTTGCGACAAACCTAAATTGCCGGCTTGAGGCAAATCTGAATTTCTGCCTTGAGACAAACCCGAATCTCTAACCTTAATCAAAGCTGTGTATATAGTTGCAAGCTCTTCATAAAGAACGCTGACACTCCAGCCGTCCATAATAATATGGTGAAAACTCCAAACTAACGTGTAAAATCCATCACCACGATTGAACAGAGTTACTCTAACCAGCAAATCTTTTGCAAAATCAAAAGGTGTATAGCGATCTTTAACTCTAAAATCTTCTATCTCTTTTGATTGGGATTCCAAGTCAAGATGGGTAATATTTCTTACATCAATTTTTAGTTCCCTCTGTTTAAGCACAACCTGTAAGGGCTGAGGCACATTTTTAAGAACAAAAATTGTACGAAGAATATCGTGTCTTTTTATTAACTCATTCCACGCCTGCTCGAACAGAGGAATATTAACCTCGCCTTTTACATTAAAACAAGCCTGTTCAAAATAGGTTGCCCCGCCTTGATCCATAAGGCTGTGGAATAAAATCCCCTCTTGCAAAGGGGTCAAGGCATAGAGATTTTTAACATTGCGTTTATCAAACATAGAGAAATTCTAATTCCTTATTTTAGGTAGTGATATTATATGTTTTTATAAGAATGGCGTAAAACACCTATCCCTTTAGGGTAGGGGGATGTAAGCCATTAAAGACTATTGAAGCCTTTACCCTTTTAGGGTAGAGGTAGTTTATCTCTTCTATTATTTCTGATGTGAATTCAAGTTCTATTATCATAAACACACATTATCAAAGCAAAACAAAAATGAAAATATAAAACTCAATTTATGATCGCTTGCAGTATTATAAAGATTCACTGAAATCATAGTATAATATAGTAATATATAGAAATAATTACATAAAAATAGGTTTGACTTCTTAATGGTTAAATGTTAATTAGATACAAACTATGTTCTTTGACAAGTAGATATATAGGGTTTTCAACACAAATAGCCTTGTTGATGTAAAATATCTAAGGCAATAAGGATTTTATAGTTATAATCGAGATAACGTTTATTTCGATTTTTTGTTGAACTCCGTCTCATCTCATCGAGACCAGATGTTCGTAGTGCATCTGATGGGTTAGAACTGAGCTTTACGCTTCGAGAGATAAGTGGACAACCACTGACAGTCAATCAACTCATTTAATGCAATTTTCTATATTTTTCTATAGGAGTTGCAACTATTATAACCAATTCAAGTTAGCTGCCAAATTTAGAATTGCTGCATACAGCCTTTTACGCTTTTTTACTAAACCTTTAATTTTCTTTTACACAATGTAAAGAAATATGACACCTCAAAAAATCTAATATATTGAAGTTTCTCCCCTGCCCTTTTCTCTTTTTTACCCTGAGACCCTGTTAAATAAAGGCATTTGAAAATTTTATATCTACAAAATCAAGATGGCATGAAACTTGTTAGTCCATTTGTAAGAGACAAGAACTTCCCTGTTGTTGACAAGAATGCAAAAGCAATCCAGATTTTCTCAAAACGCCAGAAAATTCTTGTAACTTTCTCGCTTCCAGAAGACTATTTCTCTCTGCCAGACTAAACATGGGCTGCAGGTGATGAAATCAGAATTTACTATAAAGAGAAAGGCAAAGCACTCCGTATGATGAACATTACAAAGACTAACATATTTAAGAAATAAATGTAGTAATGGCGGTTGGTTGCCGTCGCCATACTATAAAAGACAGCGGTCTTTCTGCCCATCCGACCATTTGTGCATAAACCGCTGTCTTTTTATTTAGTATATATTTAAAAGCCTACAAATATAGGAGAGCTATAGAGATGACAGCTATAGATAAAGGTAAACTTATAAATAATAGGATAATCTTTGGCAGAATATGTATTGCGGCATTAATAATTGTTTTAATAGGTGTTTTTGATGCACTAATATCATCTTATAGAAAACTTGCTAATGATTTAGATATAATTTCTGGACGCTCTTTGGAGTTAATCGGCAAAATATATGGAAATACAACAAATATCAGAGACATTGGGTTCAGCTCAGATTCTGATGGTCTCTCTTTAATATTTGATAAGCAGCTGTTTTCAGGATACTGGCTTGGCAAGGATATGTGGAGAGGTGAGCTGAAGGCAGATTTTTCTTTATCTCCAGGAAGATATAAGATAAAAATTTTATTTCATGATCTGTCAAATATAAAGCCGGACCACATTATAAAGGTTGATAAGCTCTCTACCTACACAGTAAATGTATATAGCGATGCAAAAGCATTGAGGCAGAGCAATCTCTCATTTATTAAACGGTTTACTGGAATCTCCCCTTGGTTAATATCTATTGTATGTTTTCCAATTGTTCTTATGTCAGGAGCATTAGTCTTTATAATATCAGGTAAAATTGAGACAGAAATGGCTTAAAACGGCTTGCAGAAGTATATAGAGTTATAAAACATGATAAGGTGGGGTATGAACAGCATGAGTGGATTACTGGATAAAATCAGACAGGATTATGATAAAAAAATTCTTGATTCTGAAAGAAGAGAGCGCCGTTTTTTTTTACACAAT
>JADGBE010000130.1 GCA_015231615.1 Desulfamplus sp.
ACATCTCTTCAAGTTGTTTGCCTTTTATGCTGTTTATAAAGCCATTGTCCAAAGCTCGATAGTTAAACCGCATGAGATCATTTTCAGGGAACTCATACTCAAATCAGAAAAAATTTTGTCTTGTTCGCTCCAATCACTATAGTCTCCATCAATTTTAATCTGCCTATCCCTTACTATGAAATTTAAATATTGTTTTGTATAAGTAACACTACCATCCTCTCCGAACATCAGAATAGTTTTGGAAAATTGGTCTGAATTTTTTTCTTGCCACTCTCCTATTAATGTCTGACCAGCACCTAAAATTCGTTCCCATGTAGTGCGATCGCCTGAAGGATCTAAAAAGACCAATTGAGCATCTGTTAAACTGATAAGCACTATAGATTGTTTGCCTTGCTGAGGCCCATCTTTTATAAATGTAGATTGAGCGAAATCAATACTTATTTTTTCTGTATTTTGATCATATAAGAATTTTCCTGATGCTATATCTTTAATATTGTTCGACTTTACGTCTTTAATTGTAAATCCTTGGGAGGTAAATAATAAGTCCACTTCGTAGGTCTCGGACAACAGTATAACTTTCGGAATATTGAGGATACCGCTTTCCATATCGAATATTGCCTCATTCCCAGCGTTAGATATATTTATATATGAACAGATAATTGTTAAAATCAAACATACTATTGTTAGTATTTTCATAGTCTCCCCCGGTGTTTATAATTAGAGTTATTCCTTTAACGTGCCTTCTTGTCCTTTTCGACGACAAAGATTCATGAACTAATCAGTGCATTCTTCACCTTTAAAGCCAGTTCCTTTCTGGAGAAGGGTTTCTGGATAAAGTGCATCCCCTCATCAAGTATGCCATCTCGGGCAATTATATCAGCAGTATATCCTGACATGAAAAGGCATTTGATATGCGGAATAATGGACTGAATATTTTGTGCCAAATCACGACCGTGCATCTCTGGCATGATAACATCAGTCATGAGCAGATTAATAGTACCTGCGTAATCTTTTGCAATATTAATGGCTTTAATTGGCAGGTCAGCGGTAAACACTTTATATCCTAAACTTTCCAGCATAATCTTCCCCATTTTCAGTATCACTGGTTCATCTTCCACCAGCAGGATAGTCTCGTGTCCATCTACAGCAGGTTCTTTCTGGTCTTCTTTCTCAATCTGAGGAACATTCTCAATATGTCTTGGTAGATATATTTTGAAAGTAGTTCCTTTTCCCATCTCACTTTGAACATCAATATACCCGTTATTCTGTCTAACGATACCATAAACAGTAGCAAGACCGAGACCTGTACCCTGTCCAAACTCCTTTGTGGTAAAGAATGGCTCAAACAGATTATCCACTACATCCTTATCCATGCCGCATCCGTCATCACTCACAGTCAGCAGCACATAATCTCCCTGAACTGCGTAAGCATAATTTGAACAATAAACTTTATCACAGGTTACGTTAGCGGTTGATATAAGCACACTGCCGACACCATCTATTGCGTCCTTTGCATTTACGCACAGATTGGCAAGTATCTGGTCGAGCTGAGAGGGGTCAAACGTTACCTGCCACAAGTCTATACACGGCTTCCAGTTTAGATAGATATTCTCACCTATAAGCCGTGTAAGTATTTTCAACATCCCTCCAATAGTCTGGTTAATATCCATAACCTTCGGAGCGATTGGCTGCTTACGGGCAAAAGCTAAAAGTTGGCGGGTAAGATCAGCAGAGCGTTTAGCTGAATTATGGATTTCTGTGAGGTTTTCATAAAGAGGATCGGAAGTATCCAGACTGTCTAAAGATATCTCCGTGTATCCTAAAATAACCATTAGCATATTGTTGAAATCATGAGCAACTCCGCCTGCAAGTCTGCCAATGGATTCCATTTTCTTAGATTGATGGAGCTGTGCTTCAAGTCTCTTCTTATCCACTTCCGCCTGTTTAAGCTCAGTTATATCAATTATAACGAGACGGCATACCATCTTGCTTACAGCCTCTTGTTGTTGGGGGGGGGGGTCTTTTCTCGCCAACATCTCCTGAGTCACTGTTGCCTTCAAATTAGCCCAGAATGTGGTTCCGTCCTGTTTTAATATCCGTAATTCACATATTTGTGGATCACAAGAGTTTAAAAGTGGTTTACGGTGTTTGAGGTAGTAGATATCCTGATCTTCAGGTAAGATGAATCTGGCTATAGGTTGTCCGATCAGCTTGGATTTATCCATACAAAGCATGGTTGCAGCGGTTAAGTTTCCTTCTATAATGAGTCCTTCTTCAGAGATGGTGAGATATCCAATAGGAGCCAAATCGTAAAGGTCAAAATAGAGTTCACCCAATTTATCTTTCTCTTTCTCTTTCTGCATCTCAAGTTCAATCTGGTGCACCTGTAGTCCCTCCATAGTTAGATATTTTTAGAAGTTAATATAACCACTATAACAACAGGGTCTTTAAATAGTTGATGGACTCGTAAAAAGTCATTTTTCAAAAATGCGTCATAAATCAATTATATAAAAAAACCAACATAGTCAACATAATGTTAAAAAAATATTTACTGTCCCTAATGTAGTATAAAATAATAATTAATGTATCCTACAAATTGTCAATATTGATATACTAAACAGGTAATTATTGAGACATGATTGGAATAAGTAGATTTTATGTAAAAATAAAATGCTTTAGGTATGCTAATTTATACTAATTGTTACTACGAAATGGGAGGAGTTTTTTGTTTGGATTATTAAAGAAATCTATCTTTTACTCGATGACTTATCAACACTCTAAATAGTTATTTTTGCCTAAACCTAAAACTATTGCCATTCCTTATCTGTTAATTCTAAAATTAAGTGCCTGCGGAGATTTTGATAACAGTTCAAGTAAGACCTGAGTAGAGCCTGTAGGTTTTTGTTTACCAGACTCCCATCTTCTAACCGAAGAAAGACTTACATTTAGCAATTGTGCAAACATAGCCTGACTTACATTTATACTTTTTCTGATATTTTTGATCTTATTAGGAGTTATATCCACATAAGAATTAATAACACCAAGCTCATTTAACTCACCTTGAGTAAACGTAGTTTTAATTCCTGTATCCATTAAGCCCTGAACTGTCTCTTTTAATGAGTCTTGCATTGATTTTCTCATGTTTATACCTCCACCAATTCCATCAGTTCTCCTGCTGCAACTGCTTTATTAATATCAGCTATTGATAGGCTTAGAAAGGTATCTGCTAATTGTTTATACATTTTTAACTCTTTATCGCTGATATTATCCTGCTCATTCTTGTTAAAGCCATATATGTAAATGGCAAGATGCTCTTTTTTATATACCAGAAAAGTCCTGTAGCCACCGCTTTTACCTTTGCCTTGTAATGCCAGTCTTACTTTATAAAGTCCACTGCCAAGATTAACACCGCTCATTCCAGACTCAACTGATGTAATTCCATCAAGTAAAGCCTGATCTGCAATAGATTTTTTATGACTCCATTTTGTAAACCACTTGGTTTTATATTTTTTCATTAAAGGAATATACCAGATTTAAAGAGATGATTACATAATCTGTCTAAAATACCCATAGATTGTAATCTGGAAAAGTTCACATAACGCCCCTTCCAAGAC
>JADGBE010000131.1 GCA_015231615.1 Desulfamplus sp.
GTAAAAGGTTATGAAATCTCCTTTACCCGCTATTTTTATAACTACGAACCGCCAAGAGGTTTAAAAAAGATTGCCGCAGACATCGCAATATTGCAGGACGAGGCAGAAGGGCTTTTGGAGGAGTTCATCAATGTTTAGCATAAATTTAAAGCCTTATGAGAAATATAAAGATAGCGGGGTTGAGTGGCTTGGACAAATACCAGTGGATTGGGAAGTTTTACCAACAAAGCGTATTTTCAGACTTATTACAGATTCTGCACCACAAAATAATAATATGGAACTCTTGTCAGTTTACACAGATATAGGCGTTAAACCTCGTAGAGAATTGGAGGAGCGAGGAAATAAGGCGACTACTACTGATTATTACTGGGTTGTCAAAAAAGGCGATATAATTGTCAATAAATTATTAGCGTGGATGGGTGCGGTAGGAATTTCTGAATATGATGGTGTTACAAGTCCTGCGTATGATGTTTTGAGAAAAATAAAAAATTTGAACCCTTATTATTATCATTTTCTTTTTAGAAACCCATTTACACATCAGGAATTAAGAAAATACTCAAAAGGTATTATGGATGTAAGATTACGTCTATATTTTTCAGAATTTGGACGAATTATACTGCCTTTGCCGCCACTTTCAATTCAAAATCATATTGTTGAATATCTCAACCACAAAAACCAACAAGCAGACATCTTTATTGAAAAGCAGACACGGCTTATCGAGCTTTTGAAAGAGCAGAAAAAAGCCATTATAAATCAAGCAGTAACCAAAGGTTTGAATCCTGATGCACCAATGAAAGACAGCGGTATTGAGTGGTTGGGAGAGATTCCGAGTCATTGGGAAGTGATGAAGTTGAAATATGTATGTAAAATAAAATATGGTAATTCTCTTGAGGGAGACCAAAGAAAAGATGGGGCTGTTCCTGTTTATGGTTCAAACGGTGTAGTCGGATTTCATAATAAATCAATTACAAAAAGACCTTGTATTATCATAGGAAGAAAAGGGTCATTTGGAAAAATAAATTATTCTGATGTAAAATGTTTTCCTATTGATACAACTTATTATATAGATGAAATTGATTCTCAATTATATTGTTTCAAATGGCTACTATTAATCTTATCTTGCTCTCAATTAGATCAATTATCAAAAGATACTGGAGTACCTGGTTTAAATAGAGAAGATGCTTATCAAAAAAAACTTCCAGTTCCAAACAGAGAGGAACAACAACAAATCGTCTCTTACATCGAATCTAAAACAGCCAAAATAGACCAAGCCATTGAAAAATCTGAAAAAGAGATAACGCTTGTCAAAGAATATCTGCAAAGTTTGATTTATCATGTTGTAACGGGTCAGGTTAAAATTGATCAGAAATAGAAAGGGTGAGTTATGCCGATTATAAGCAAATTTTTAGGAATCATCATTTCAATGTATTGGAATGACCATTCTCCCCCTCATTTTCATGCTAAATATGGTGAATATGAGATTACAGTAAATATTCATACAGGAGTTATTGAAGGCAGATTCCCCAAAAGAGCATTACGCCATGTAATTGAATGGTATGATTCTCATAAAAATGAATTGACAGAGAATTGGGAACGCTGTCGAAAAGGTGAACCTCTGCAAACAATAGAACCTTTGGAGTGAAAACATGTTTATCCATATAAAAGAAGCAAAATATCTCTCTGATTATAAAATTGAAGTGTCCTTTAATGATGGAAGAAAAGGGGTAGCTGATTTATACGAAGCCATAAAGGGACCCGTTTTTGAGCCTTTAAAAGAAAAATCATTTTTTGCTAAATTTAAAATTGATAAGGATTTAGAAACAATATCATGGTCTAATGGTGCTGATTTAGCTCCTGAATATCTCTATTTTCAAGCATTTAAAGAAAGTCCTGAATTGCAGGAGGTTTTTAAGAATTGGGGTTATAAATGAGAAATGCCAGACAGTGTATGGCATTTTTTACAATATCAAAAAGTATAAGATGCAGTAAATAGGCTATTTGAGATGAGCATTAATACCACTGACACCTCAGAAAAAGGTTTTCAAAAGCTGATTGTAAAAGAGCTTGTTGAGAGACACGGATATATTGAGACTGTTTCCAATGAGTTTGATCAGGAGTTCTGCCTTAATAAATCAAGCCTGTTAGAGTTTATCAAAAAGAGCCAGCCTGATACTTTTGATTTTATCTTGAAAAAGGGGGAGCGGTCATTTTTCAGCCGTCTTGACAGCAAGATTGCAAAAGATGGAATAGTTGATGTGCTGCGAAAAGGGGTTAAACATTTTGATAAAACTGTTGAGCTTTTTTATCCTCAACCAAATTCTCTTCACAACATCAAAGATCGCAGTCGGTATCAATCCAATATTTTTTCTGTAACACAAGAGCTTCATTACACAGCAGATAATAAAAACAGACTTGATCTTGTAATTTTCTTAAATGGACTGCCGATTATCACGTTTGAGCTAAAAAACGCATTTACCCATCAGGCAGTAAAACACGCTGTTAGACAATACCAGCAAGACAGAAACCCAAAAGATAAAATCTTTAATTTTGCACGCTGTTTGGTTCACTTTGCAGCAGATACAGACCTTGTATTTATGACAACCCATCTTAATTGGAAAAACAGCTTTTTCATGCCGTTTAACAAGGGGTTAAATGATGGTCTGCCTTTTCCTCCTTTTGGTGCTGGAAATCCTGTTAATCCAAATGGTTTAAAAACCTCCTATCTTTGGGAAGATATTTTAAGCAGAGACAGCCTTTTAAACATCATTGAAAAATATGCTCAGATATTGATAGAAAAAGATGCTGATACTAAAAAGACAAGGAAAAAGTTAATATTTCCCCGTTATCACCAGCTTATGGTTGTGCGGAAACTTTTAGAACATGCAAAACAAAACGGAGTGGGAAACCGCTATCTTATCCAGCATTCAGCAGGGTCAGGAAAATCTAACTCTATCACATGGCTTGTTCATCAACTTGCTGGTTTATATGATAAAGATAATATAAATCCTCTTTTTGACACTATTGTTGTTGTTACAGACAGGAATATTCTTGATGAGCAGATAAGAGAAAACATTAAATCTTTTGCACATGTAAAAAATATTGTTGAGGCAATTACAGGAAATAGTTCAGACATAAAGAGATTAGACCCGACTGAAACCTCTTTTTCCAAGACAACACACATGAGGTTGGCATTGGAGAACAGCAAAAAGATAGTTATTTCAACTGTTCAGACATTTCCTTTTGTGCTTGATGCTGTAAATCAGATGCAGACAAAGAGTATAGCATTTGTGATTGATGAGGCTCACAGCAGCCAGAGCGGACAGAGTGCAATAAGCATGAATGCTATTTTTGCTGATAAAAATATACTTGAAGAGCTTAAAGATGAAGAGGGCAATATCAACAAAGAGGATTTGGTAAATTATCTGATTGAAAGCCATAAGATGCTCAAAAACGGCTCATACTTTGCTTTTACTGCAACGCCTAAGAACAAAACTCTTGAAACCTTTGGCTCTAAACAGGCTGACGGCACATTTAAG
>JADGBE010000132.1 GCA_015231615.1 Desulfamplus sp.
TTTGTATAGATATTCATATAGTCCAAATAAAAATATCGCAAATTGTTTTAAAAATAACATGAAAAAAACGGCAGCAAAAACATCATTTTTTTTAGGGACAGGCGACAACTTCCTTGACATTCACCGATGTTTACAAAAGACAAAATGGCAAAGGTCAATGGCAAGATAATTTACAATGCTGAGTTTGACTGTTATGTATTGTTTTCGTATTCACCGCAATACGCAGCAAATAAAGGAGAAAGTGGAGAGTTAGACTTTACAAATAACATAATGAAATTAAAAAATATTATAGGAGAAAAATAGATGAACAGGGCGAATAGTAGTATATCGCAGACTCCTCAGCAACAAGAGGAGTTGAAACAGTTTTTGGCTGAAAGAGATATAAAGGGACACCCAAAAGACAAAAGGATAGATGGACATTTCTGTATGGGTTGTAATAGGTTTTTGCCCGTTAGTAAATTCCTGTCTGAGAACAGAGAAAACGGACATCTTAAAGTAAGGTTATGTTCCGAGTGTCGTGAGAATAAATTAACACCTAATAAGATACGCACACAAAGGGCAATTCAAGTATGCACTGTCTGTCAGCAGGAAAGACAAATATCAGATTTTATGGGAAGTCAGTTTGAAGGAGACCCTTACGAAAACAAATCAAAGATATGTGGACATTGCAGAAAGTTCTTTGAACAAAAACGTCAAAGTTTTTTAACAACAGGTTATCCTACTTGTCCATTCTGTAAAGAACAAAAAAACATTTTTGATTTCCCTGAACACTTAGACGAACCTCATTTAAAGAAAGCTCAGGAGTTTACGGGAAATGTTAGATTTAATAGAGCTTGCTCTAAATGCAGAAAAACCAAAGCAATGGCTGACTTTGCTCTTTATCTTAAAAGAGTAATGATAAAAGCATCAAAAAAGAAAACAGTTTACAACAAGTAAACTACAAAAATTTATCTCTTATTAAAAACAACAGTAAGAGATAATTTTTTTTATTAAAATCCTTTACTTTATTATTATTTGGTATATTAGTCATTAAATAACAGATTAAACTTTCCTAAGCATTGGGCGAGGGAGAGATAAAATAGACAGAACATTTTTTAGGAGATTAAAACATGGCATACGCAATAGTTAAAGCAGATGAAGTTTCAGTAGCAGATTTACAGGCAATGGGCGAATTAAGAGGTGTAGAGGACAAAACAGAAGCCTCAGCATTGCCAAGATTAAAGATTAATTATGATATGGAGTCCACAGTTTGCAAACCTGGCGAATGGATTATTGGACAGAAAAAAACAAAAGACGGTGCTGCAATTGATATTCAAGGCGACAAAGTTATTGCCTTCATTCCCATTGTGGCAATGAACCAATACAGCTATTACAATCAGAAAGATACTTCTCTTAATTGTCAAAGTCCTGTTTTCGCAGATTACAGAGAAGAAGTAATTGGTTCAAGGTTAAAGGTTGTTTGTGGTAAAACTTGTTCAGTAAAATCAAGAGAGAATGACAGATGCAAGGCCGGTGAATGTCAAGGAAGTTGTCGCCTGTCCCTAAAAAAAATGATGTTTTTGCTGCCGTTTTTTTCATGTTATTTTTAAAACAATTTGCGATATTTTTATTTGGACTATATGAATATCTATACAAAAGTTTTAGGCCGCTTTTTTTCTACACGATTGATCTAATTTTAGAATGTTTCGCTTGTTTAAAGCCACCTCTTGAACAGGATTCCAGTTTTTTGTTTTTCCAGCCCAACGCTGAGGGTTTTTAGCTTTAGCATCAATATAGACTTTATGGCGTTTTGCAAGTATATCAAGGTCGTCGCCGTCGTGTCTGCTTGAAGGAGTAACAAAATTGATACTACTGGTAAGTGGCTGTTATTATACCAATTAACAAAGTTGTCAGTCCAATTGCGGCATCGCCAAATTTTTAAAAGGTTTTTCAGGATATTGAGGTCTATACTTCATTGTTCTGAACAACGACCAGAATAAGGGTTGTCGTTGCTTACAGATGGCGACTAAACGATGGTATCACCCCCAACTCCTGAAGTTTTGCCAGCATGGCTACAGATTTCATGGGTTTTCCATTGTCAGAATGCAGAACCAACTGCCTCTTACAATATTTTCTCTTATACAGCCATCAGTTATCAAATCCGCATAAGCCACCTGATTCATAAGTATAAACTTGATAACCACTATTTTACGGCTGTATATATCCATTACCATATATAGATAAAGATATGTTCCTTTGATGACTAATGGCAAATAGGTAATATCCCATGACCACCTTGATTGGCTCTTGTAGCAATATATGTTTCTGGTGCTTTATGCTTTGATGGAGAGCTTGATTGACGGTGTTTATTCATATTTTTTTCCCTCAATATTCTGTAAAAACTTGATTCAGAACCCAAATAAATTCCCCTATCTGCAAGTGTTGGAACAATCTGATTGGGGTTGGAATCACTAAATTCAGGTGATTCCAACACTTTAACCGACATTGAGCAGCCTCAATTTGTAGAAAGCTGATATATTTCACAAGAAGCTCCTCCCAAAAGCCTGATAACTTTTTTATGTAAATCATTGATACCATGTATTATACACTGCACACTGTCTCCAGTTATCGTTTTTACAAAATTTATCCCCTCAAATGTCTGAAAAACCCATCTTAACGTTGGTTTACGAACCTTTTTGCCAATTTGATTGGGAATAGTTTCATCCTGGCCTCCATTGCCTTACGAAGCCTCCGTTGGCAACATTATAAACCATTAAAGCCAATGTCATAACCATCAGAAGCCCTGCTATTCTTGAAGGCTTTTTCAAAAACAAGGAGGATGCAAAAAAGAGCGGGTCTTTGAGAAACCTGAATCCTCCTTCAACACAGGACTGCTTTTTGTAGTTGGACAACCATCTTCATCACTGTATTTTGCTGAATCTACATTAGTTGCAAGTATAAAGCACGCCTCCGCTGCTGTTGTTCCAAAATAGTCTCTTTAGCTTCTGTAATTGAGGCTTTTATGTGGACATCAACCTGTTTAACCGCTGTTTCTCCGTTTGGTCTGCCTGCTTTTGCATACTTTGTTTTAAATTCGTATTCCACTGCTTCAACCTTATGCAATTTCCACTTCTCTTGTATCATATTCAATTCGGACAAGGCTGACTCTTCACTTAAAAAGGCTCTTTTGTTTAATGATTTAAGTTCCTTATCGATACTATCCTTTTCCTTTACCCTCTTCTTACCAATACTTGCTACACCTCGTTCATAAGCTCCTTTTGACCACACCACAACCCATCTGTGATTAAATCCTAAGCCAGCGACTCAAACGATTGACATTTATAATCCTCATTGATTATATGCCACTTATCATTAGATAGAGCCTTCTCTATCGTCTCTCCAACTAATGAAAAGGTGTTTGGAACACGGGTTATAAATGGTATCTGCTTCAAATTCTCTGCATTTTGCGTGCTATAACCTTTTGAATCCATTACAATATTAGTTGGCGGCTAACCTGCTTT
>JADGBE010000133.1 GCA_015231615.1 Desulfamplus sp.
GAGGAGAAAGCTATCGACTTCAAGCAAAGCTAAATTCGTGATTTTATACTTTGATTACATTCTAAAAAATCAAAAAGTGGATCACTTTTAATGTCCGAAAATGGATCAATTCTGTTGTCCATTGACAAAAATGACGGATTAGTGCAAAGACTGCAATTAATGGTCTATCCTGATATTGATAAATGGCAATTTGTCGATAGATACCCAGACACCGAAGCAAAAAACAACTTTTTTAGGATTATAGAAAAGCTGGCAACTATGAACGAAAGCGATTTTATAGAAGCTGGTGCTACTATGCCAGAAGGCGAAAAATCCCCATGTTTCAGGTTTGATGATGATGCTTATAAACTTTTTACAAAATGGATTATTAATTTACAGCGTAAAATAGAAGATTCAGACGAACATAATATCATTAAAGAACACCTCACTAAATATCGCTCTTTAATGCCGTCATTGGCTCTAATCTACCACCTGATAGAGATAGCAGACAAAGGATATAGTGAGTATCACGGCAAATATATCAATGGTGGAGACATACCAGAGCATTGCACCAGACAAGCTATCTCTTGCACTGATTATCTTGAAACACATGCAAGACGCATTTACACAACTGCTATTAAATCAGCAGATACATGTGCAATAAACTTAGCAGACAAAATAATAAAAGGTAAAGTCGCACAACCATTTACAGTAAGAGATATTTACAGAAAAGGTTGGAGTTGCTTAAACACCACAGAATTAGCACAGCAAGCTATAGAATATCTCATAGAATCAGATTGGTTAAAAAGTGAAAACGTCAAAAAAGGTAAAAGAACTTTTGCTCAATATCATATCAACCCTAAAGTATTAAATTTGAATACAGTTACAAAACAGGAATTACCCCAAAATGATGTAATTGCAAAACCCAGAGGCACAGCAACCTCAAAAGCATATTTTTTCCGACTAAGCATGGTTAAAGATACATTGCAACATCAAACGGGATTATTATTATGGTTTTAAATCGGTGGCAATTCTGATATTACAAAGATTTTAATAATTACCATTCAACCATGTAGTAAATATCTGAAAGCATCAGCTTACAATTTACAGACTCAATGGATATAGTTTCATTGATATTATTACATGAAAAATATATCCATTCATCATTATTAACCCTGATAAACTTTTCTACAAAACAGGAATATTGAGATACAAGGATATATTCCTGTAATGACTTTATAAGCTGGTAATGGTGAAATTTTACTCCCCTGTCATACGCTTCCGTAGAATCAGAAATAACTTCAATAATGACAATTGGATTAAGCAGGGTTTCCATTCCATTTACTTTTTCAAGTTCAATATTATTGCAGGCAATAACAACATCAGGATATGTGTATTTTTCTATCTCTTGAACCTTAACTCTTAAGTCATTTACAAACGGTCCGCATGGAGATTGTTTTAATTGTCTTCTTAGTTCGCTAACGATATTTACGCTGATCTGATTATGACGAAGGCTTGCCCCTACCATTGCAAATATTTCACCTTCAAAATATTCATGTTTAAACTCTGAATTTCTTTCAAATTCAAGATATTCAGATGGGGTTATTATTGGTTTTTCTTGTGCTTGTGCAGTCATAAAATACCTCAATATTTTTTTACTTAAGCATGAGCTTTAATATAATCACGAAGTATAGCATTAATTTGTTGTTGATGTTTTTTGCCATGAGATTTGAACCATTCCAAAATATCAGAATCAAAATTTATTGAATTTGCTGTCATGGGTGAAGGAGTTCTGATTTGAGCATTTTTAAACCAATCTTCTGATAGTTCTGGAATATCTGAACAATCAATATCATCATCGCTCATGGCATCAATTCTATTCCAATCTGTTTTTGATTTTGTTTTCAAAGATTTTGCGTTCATGTTTTTTTGCCTTTCTTAATGAGATTATTCTGATAATGTTTTTATTTTCGTCCCATTCAAATTTCATATCCAAATTATAACCATGCTTAATTATCAAGACAACAATAACTTTAATAAACTTTATCACAACACCAAACAAATCACATCATAAAATAAAAAGATATATCCCCACATAAAAACATCTTGACACCAAAAACCAGCAGATATAAAAAAAGGTTATCCTAAAAATCGTTAAGCGGCAAATCAGAGCCGTCAAATCTGATTTTTTTATTTATGCAGAAGTTAAGTTTCAAAAATAGATTAGGGCTTTATGGTGCTGGGAACTCGAAAGAGCCAGATCGCTTTTTAACGGGCGAAGGACACCTTAAAGCCCTTATCATTTTTGGAGGCTTTACATCATGGCAAGGATTCCTTTAACAGATGATAGCGGTAAATGGTTTGATAGCAGCAAAGCATCAAGATTTCATAACAGAACCAGATGGAATGGCAGGAACAATATTTCACTGTCAGCAGGTGAGCACAACCAGCACATTTTATATCGGACTGCAAGCGGTCGATGGGTGCTCAATTTTAGTTCACAATGGGCAAATGAAAGAGAAACATATTCAGAAATAACAGACAAAGAGGCTGCCCAATGGTTTGTTATTAATGAGTATGAGAATGAAGAGATACCACAGGATTTACTTCCCCTTGTTAAACCTTTTATTGATGATATGGAGGTTTAAACATGGAGACAAGCACACCAGCAACCACACCAGAACACACGCCAATAGAGCAAAAATCACAACATATTGAGCCAGCACAGCAACCAGAGCACAATATAAAGCATTGCTTAAATTTGGGCAGTGCTTCCCCTGACCTTAAAGCATACAGCAAGGTTTTTATAACAATTCCCCAACATAGATCAGTCAAATATCAATTAAACCACATTGAGCCAGAATACATTGAAAAAGAGATGTCAGAATCTTACACATCTTACAGGGTTAAGAGATGCAACTCTGAGCATAACGACAATGACAATTACATTGAATATGATCCTAAAGAGCTTTTTGATGAGTTTCTATCCCAGCAGATAGAAAAGATAAAAGAGCTTGCTGTAATGTTTTGTGAGTCTGAGAAATCATCTAATACAATGTTTGGTCAGTCTCTTATTGATTTGATTGGATTGATTGAAAACAAGATACAACAGGCAGCTTTTCAAGTGAATAGGGCACTTGGTGGGGAAATCTTTATAATAGAGAGCGGTTTTCATAGCAGATTAAAAGCTGGAACTGTTTTTGATGCAGAATTTGTTAAGAATGGGAGGGCTTAACCATGATAATTAGAGCAAAGAAAAAAGCTAACTATTTTTGCCTACCTAATGCAATAGCCGATGACAATCGTTTAAGTGGTGATTCAGTTAAAGTATTATTATATATTCTTGCAAAACCAGACAATTGGAAAGTTTTACCTAAGCAAATAGCAGAAGTCAAAGCAATGAACGACAAAGCAGTATATAAAGCAATTAATCAACTCATAAGTTTAGGATATATCAATAGTCAAAGAATAAGAGGAAAAGCACGTTTTGAGCGTTGGGAATATACAGTAACAG
>JADGBE010000134.1 GCA_015231615.1 Desulfamplus sp.
CCCAAAAGTTAGGTAGCCCTTAGAGAATGGCTCTGCGGGCTTCAAATAAATGAAAGAAAAACAATAAGTAGAATAAGGAGAGTTTCATGAAAAAAGCAATTTCGTTAGTAGTATTTGCATTGGCAGTTCTAATTATGCCATCAGGGGTATTTGCCCAGGATCAAATTACCAAGGTTACGACAACAGAAAGTGTAGGTACGATAAGCGAGTTCAGCCCAGATACCATAGTTATCAAGACAGAAACCAGTTCAACTCCGATGCACTACAGATACACAAAAAGCACAACTTATGTTGACGACTCAGGTGAGCCAGTATCTATCGAGACTGTCAAATCAGGTCTGCCAGTAACGATTTACTACACCAGTGAAGGCGATAAAATGACTGCTAATAAAGTAGTAGTTCGGAAAACCACCACAACAACAAAGACTAATTAGTCAATGATGTTACGGTAGAGCAAAAACAGGGTTTTGTTTTAATATCGAACAGTTGTCTGAATCAAGATTTCCAAGATAAAAGGATAGCAGGTTTTTCTCCTCCTGGCCTCTTTTAATCCTGATTATCCTGATTCAGACGCCTAAGAAATCAGAACATAAACCAGATTAGAACCAATCCCAAAAACGAACATCAAAAAAAACGAAAGGACTACTATCATGCTAAACAAAACAAAAACAATGAAAGGTTATAAATTAGACAGTCTTGATGGAGAAATAGGCAATGTCAAGGAGTTCTACTTCGATGACAAGCACTGGGCGATCCGTTATTTAGTCGCGGATACAGGAAACTGGCTTACCGGCAGACAGGTGCTGATCTCCCCGTATGCACTTGTGTCAGTTGATAAAGATGCTGAACTTATCACCGTAAAGCTGACAAAAAAACAAATTGAGGAGAGTCCCTCTCTGGACACTGACAAGCCTGTTTCCCGGCAATTTGAGCAGAACTACTACGGGTATTATGGATGGCCTATGTATTGGGAGGGGCCATATATGTGGGGATCGTATCCCAATATTGTGCGCGACAGTGGAAAATGGCAAGAAACCCTCAATGGTGCAAAACCATGGAACCCAAATCTCCGCAGCACCAAAGATGTCAGCGGTCATAATATACAGGCAGCAGACGGTGAAATTGGTCATGTTGAGGATTTTATCATTGATGATGATAAATGGGCTATTCGTTATTTTGTCATTGATACAAAAAACTGGTGGCCCGGAAAAAAGGTTCTGATTTCAACACAATGGATTGAGCGGATAAGTTGGGATCAGTCAAAGGTATTTGTTAATCTTACCCGGGATACCATTAAAAAGTCACCTGAATACACTGAAGAGTCTCTTTTGACACTGGACTATCGAGATTATGAGACAGGACTTCATAAGTATTACAAGCGAGAAGGATACTGGATCAAGTAAGCAACTGTTTGAATAGGTTATTGACGATAAAAGTCATATATGACCATGTGTTTATATATGACCTTTACTCATGGTTTTTAATAACAGTTCTGTAAATTCTTTTTTAACTCGTTAATTTTTCAAAATCATAGGGAGAAAAGTATCATGAGTAAAAAAATAGACGGCGATATTTCTTTGGCAGGGACTCTTTCCCAGGAATACCGCAAGTTATTGCCTCAAGAGACTACCTCAAGCCTCTTGAGATTTGAAAAAACCAAAAACAAGTTAGAAAAAATCAAAGTTCCAAGGTTTGGGGTAAACGGTGAAGAGTCTGCCGAGAGAACCAAGGCATGGAGCATTGCAAGTGATGGAGTTGTTACCCCAAGCGAAGAGGCTGTTTCGGAAGCGACTGAAATCTCTTTTGAAGAATATCACTAACCATTAACCATTTGACAGGGGGCTGTTTCAATCCTCCCGGGAGTTAAAAGCATGAAAAACAGATTTGAAGTAGAAAATGAAGATTCGGTCATGGAAGCAAAAACCGAAGTCCCCATGTTTGAAGTAAAACCTGAAGTTCCTCATGAATATACAAATGCATGGCTTGCTGCCAAAGTGAAAGCAACACTTTTGTCCCATCGTAACGTGAATGCCACCAGAATTGAGGTTTTCGCAGCAAAAGGGACCATTACCTTGCGCGGCAAAGCGACCAGCAGAGCACAGAAAGATTTAGCTACCGAATACGCTAAAGATGTGGAAGGTGTGAAAAATGTTGAAAATGAGATGAAGGTGCAGGATGCCACAACTACGTCAGACGAAACAACGATAGGCGAAACAGTGGATGCGATGAGTCAGTTGATTGACGACGCTTCTATCACCGTCATGGTCAAGACAAAGCTGCTCTATAACCGTTCGACCAGTGCCATCAATACCATTGTCGAGACGAATGGCGGGGTAGTTAAACTAAGCGGCATAGCAAGGAACGCTGCTGAAAAGGATCTTGCAGCCAAACTTGTAAACGATGTTCATGGAGTAAAAAAGGTTATCAACAACATTATCGTTGAGGTAAGCGAGCTTCAAACAGTGGCTTAAAATAGAGCCTGACCCTGATTCAATGAATTTTCTGGAAAAAGTGTTCGGCAATTTAGTTTGTTTTTATTATTGGAGGGTTTTGTTTATGAAAAAATTTAGACGGTCTTTTATGATTATTATTATCAGTTTATTTACATTTACGCCTGTTTATGGAGGATCGGCAGGTAGTTTTACAAACAACGATGTCTCTTTGCCTGTTTATGGAGGATCGGCAGGTAGTTTTACAAACAACGATGTCTCTTTGCCTGTTTATGGAGGATCGGCAGGTAGTTTTACAAACAACGATGTCTCTGTAACTGCAGATGGGGGACAGAGGTTAAGTTCTTATACACTTCCTAAGGAGATTGGAGTTTCTCCATATTTTGATTTTGATTTTTATATTCAAAGAAACCCTGATCTCCAGAGACTTGTGGTGACAGATTCTGGTGTTGCATTTAATCAATGGTTGAAGTCCGGACTTTCAGAGGGAAGAGTAGCTTCTCCATATTTTGATGTTAAATATTATCTTGAGCGCAATCCTGATCTCAAGAAACTTTTTGGTACAAATTATTCTGCCGCATTCACTCACTGGATAGATAGTGGAATTGCAGACGGAAGAGTAGCTTCTCCATATTTTAATATTTACTTTTATCTTGAAGCAAATCCTGATCTTAAAGCCGCTTTTGGTAAAGATTATATGGCAGCATTTGCCCACTGGTTAAATGAAGGACTTTCCGAGGGAAGAGTAGCTTCTCCATATTTTAATTCTGATTTTTATCTTGAAGCAAACCCTGATGTTAAAACCGCTTTAGGTACAGATTATGTGGCAGTATTTATCCATTGGTTGCATGTAGGAGTTTCAGAGGGAAGAGTAGCTTCTCCATATTTTGATGTTCACTTTTATCTTGAAGCAAACCCTGATCTTAAGAGTGCTTTCAGTAACGATTATATGGCGGCATTTACCCA
>JADGBE010000135.1 GCA_015231615.1 Desulfamplus sp.
ACTGCTCTCTTACAATATTTTCTCTTATACAGCCATCAGTTATCAAATCTGCACCAAGCTCACCTGATTCATAAGTATAAACTTGATAACTCACTATTTTACGGCTGTATACATCCATTACCATATAGATAAAGATATGTTCCTTTGATGACTAATGGCAAATAGGTAATATCCCATGACCACACTTGATTGGCTCTTCTAGCAATATAGGTTTCTGGTGCTTTATGCTTTGATGGAGAGCTTGATTGACGGTGTTTATTCATATTTTTTTCCCTCAATATTCTGTAAAAACTTGATTCAGAACCCAAATAAATTCCCCTATCGGCAAGTGTGGGCACAATCTGATTGGGGTTGGAATCACTAAATTCAGATGATTCCAATACTTTAACAATCTCTTCTTTTTCAGCATCTGACAATTTATTGCTCGGAGCTTTGTGACTACCTTTGCGATTATCACAAAAACCCTCTTTCTCCCATCGTTCTATTGTCCTAATTGGTAATCCCAATAATTCTGAGGCTTTAGATTTACGAGCACCTGCAATAGATGCCTCTTTAACAAGTTCTAACGCCTCTTTCTTCTGACTCTGGCTAATCAACCTTCCTTTGACTCCCCCCAAATACAATCCGCTTTTTTTTTAAGCACAAGCAATGCTGCTGTCTCCGCAAGAGCCTTCTCCTTACGTTGAAGTTCCTTTTTTAACGCCGCATTCTCTTTTTTTAAATCTCGATTCTCAGAATATACACTCATTGATGGTTTCATATTCGCTCCGTTAATTGCCTCTTTTTTCCACTCTTCAAGGTGATGCATAAATATCCCTTTTTGCCTGCACCAACAACCTTTCTCCTCATCTGACATTGCTCCCGTAGTCATTAATGCCTCTATTCGCTCTGTTACTGACCAATCATAAGGACGCCTCTCCTTTGACTCTGAACTTACACTATCATCTCTACTTTTGTAATCGTTAATCCAGCAGTTTAATGTTGATCTGCTTATTCCTGCTTCCCGTGCTATTGACTCACGCGTTTTATTACCAACCAATACTTTCTTTATCACTGATTCTCTAATTTCAAAAGAGTACCCCATAACTATCTCCTCCAACATTCACAACCCCCAAATTTAATTCCTCATCTGAGGCGACATCTTTCCTGACACAGGGGGATATTGTCATTGCTCACCATTACAGCATTTTCAATAATAGCAGTGCTTGCAAGCATAAAATCAACATTATGTCTGTTGACAGCTTTTTTGCTGATACCCGTTTTGTTCAGATAAGCATTTTTCAACTCTCCGAATATTTCAGCACCTTCAATGGTCAACGGCAGCACTTGAAAAATCTCTTTTATGGTGTTTTTGGTTTTTTGTAATTCTTCTCTCAGGATTTCATCAGCATGTGTAATGCTATATTCATACTCATAAAGGGACAAAACTGAAATAGACACGATGTCAGAGTCATCCAGAGAACCAATTTTATCTATCAGTATGTTATAAAAAGAGGAGTTGGGATCCTCTAAATATGAAATTATATTTGTATCCAATAGGTAGATGCTCATATTAAAATTCAAAACTGCTTCTAAATTCTTTTACCAACTGCTCAACCTTCTCTGATTTTCCAGTCAGGAAGGCTTCTCCACGTAACCTGTCAGCAATTTTACCCCATTTACCCTTTTCTTTTTTTGCATTAACAGCCAAGGTTTCTTCTGATTCCGTTTTAATAGTAATTGTAATAGTTTGCTCAGGTCTAATATTAAACTGATGAAGCAAATCAGGAGATAGGTCTTTGCCCTTTATATGAGGTATCGTAGCAATCATTTTACTTACTCCAATATTTTTTAATGCTGTGTTAGTAACAAAATATATCTACAATGGATTACATTTCGTCAATTATAGTAGTTGACGTTATTATAATTGTCTATAAAAAAACAGTCGATCTCTTTTTCGATGCTTTCTTTGCGGGGTATTGACATAAATCTCCAAGTCCAGCAGCCAAGATAGTGATTTGAACTATATCTATTTCATCATTAATATTTGATTCCATGTGGTTCTGTTCTCCTTTTTTTGTTTAAATTATAATGTCCTAATTATTATGGAACATATAACATCTATCTGATTGTCTGCCAGAAGAAGTTTTACGGTCTTTTCATAAAGATGAGTTTGAGACGCAATACGTGCCCTGTCTCTGGAGTACATTGGAATGTTGATCGTGTCGAATGGGGGCGACCTAATGTTGCCGGATCATTGTTGGGTGCAGCAAGTCGTAGTGCAAAGGCACGCCCAGTAGATTTCAGGGAACAGAGAGGTATCTACGCTTTATATGCAGACTACGATTTGGTTTATGTGGGACAAACTGGTTCTGGAAGTGATCGTCTTTTCAATAGGTTAAAAGCACACAAGTCAGATCACCTGTCTGAGAGATGGAATCGCTTCTCCTGGTTTGGTACCCAATGGGTTACAAAAACCAATATTCTTTCTTCGGATACTGAGACTTTAAGCCAGAGCGTGGAAGCAACTCTAAACATCCTTGAAGCTGTATCGATAGCCATTTCTGAACCAAGACTGAATCTGCAAAGAGGAAAATGGGGAGATACTACGCAATACTTTCAATGGCGGAAGAGAGAGGAGAATAATGATGATGACGATTAAAGGTGCTCTTTAATTCTACTTTGTTAGGTTACGTTTTGAAGTGTCTTTTAATATCCTTATCTCTTTGCCGATGCCTGAATTGCACAGGGCTGTTCAATTCTCCATAATACCCTGATAATTAAAAATATTTGTGATATTCATACAGTTCCTGTAAAGCTCTTGAGCAATATTCTGTACTTTATCAGCTCTCATTATATTAAGGGCAAAACTTCTGATTTTAGAAAAAATATGAGGATTCTTTCTAATCCTGGAACGGTCTTCGTTCATACTGACATCTCTGACATGATGATTCGAGTTTTTTCTATTTGCCAGTGCCCCCTTATTCCTTTGCAGAAGTCTTCTGCACTTAATACCTTTGATGAAACATAATATGACGTCTCATCGGTTACCTTCCATTGCTTCTTTTTTGTATCAAAAACTTCCCTTTTCCTTTCAATTTTCACTATTGCCTTGATATTTTTCCATTTGCAGGTATCAGTTATCACCATATCTTCATATACTTCAACTTTTCTGCTTTCTATTCTGTTTCGCATCTTTTCCACCGGTTCCTCATACGAATCAGAAATTTCCATAGATTCTGATGTCCTGATACAATAATTAAAAAGCTGCTTCTGATTCTTTTTGACTTGTATAATAGCGTCATTACAAGTTTCTTTAACGGCTTCCAGCGTTTTTTCCTGGCAATGCATTGCATCAAAAGTAAAAATCATATCTTTAAATCCTGATGTCATTATCAATTCCTGTGCTGCG
>JADGBE010000136.1:0-477 GCA_015231615.1 Desulfamplus sp.
AAAAAAAGTATAAAAAATACTGAACATATAGCAACAACATCAAGTATCACTACAGCCTGTAACAATTGTGGTTCAAAAATATCAGAAAATTTAGACTATTGCCATAATTGTGGTAAAAAAATTGATATGGGGTATGTGGCAAAACAAATCTAACATAAAGTTAATCAAAAATTTTATAACCCAGCATTTCAGCGGACAGCCCTACGGCGTGCTTGTTTGTGGCTAATCGGCGTTTCTGGTCGCCTTCGGGCTGCTGCCTAAACTTTGCGTTAGGACAGCGAGTAGAACATCAAACAGGAAATAGGAAACAGAGATGCCAGAAATAGCAAGATTTTATGGAATCATAATAAAGCTTTTCTTCAGTGATCATCCGCCACCTCATTTCCATGCCGTGTACGGTGAATATGTCGGTTTGTTCAATATAGACACGCTTGAGATGATTGAAGGTGATCTACCAAATAGAGCAAAGAAATTGGT
>JADGBE010000136.1:531-3349 GCA_015231615.1 Desulfamplus sp.
TGAAATAAAAAAGATGTGGGATGCTCAAAAATTCCACAAATTGCCACCTTTGGAGTAAGTAATGCAATATCCGAGAATTAAATCAGTATCAGCAATAGACAATCACACTTTGATGGTTGAATTTGATAATAACGAAATGAAAAAATATGATGTCTCTCCACTCCTAAACAAAGATATGTTCGCACCATTGAAAAATCCAGCGTTGTTCAAAGCGGTAAAAGTCGAACAAGGTGGGTTTGCCGTAGTCTGGAATAGCGAGATTGATATCAGTGAATATGAATTGTGGAAGCATGGTCAAACAATGCCCTAATAAATAGAAACAATCACTTTAATGGGAGAGTCATATTATTGATTCTCCCATTAGTTTAAATGGAGTGGCGAAATGAATATATCAGATATACAAACCAGAGTAATAGATGAAGTCAGACTTATTCCTCAGAATAAGTTATTAGAATTATATTCATTTATTCATTTTTATAGACTCGGACTGGAAAAGATACAAACTAATACGGAAGACATAATGCAGTTTGCAGGGTCTTGGGAAGAGATGCAGGATGAAGAATTTGATAAATTTTCAGAAGATATTGCTGAACGCCGTAAAACAGCTTACTCAAAATTCTGCAACAATTTTTGGTGAAATATATGCGGAGTTGAGAAAAGAAGAACGTGCATTGGATGATATTGACCTTTTAATTGCAGGTATAGCTATAGAAAATAATATGGTATTGGTAACACGAAATACAAATCACTTTGAAAGAATAAATAGATTAGAAGTTGAGAATTGGAGTGAGTGAATGACTTTACCCAGCATTCCAGCGAACAGCCCTACGGCGTGTTGGTTTGTGGTTAATCGGTATCTCTGGTCTCCGTAGGTCTGCCCCTGAATTTTGCGTTGGGCTTCAAAAAGATAAAGCAAATTTATCAAAAGAATATATTTGACAAGTGTTGACGAGTTTTATAAAATCCTGATTAAATATAATTTTATCAGGAGGTAATATCTTATGGAAAACACAACAACAGCAATTACAACAAAAGAGGCTGCCAAATATCTTGGAATAAGTGAATCTACTATCTATAGAATGGAAAAAAAAGGATTAATATCTTCAATAAAAACACCTGGGGGACAGAGACGTTTTAGCATAGAAGCAATTGAATTTTACCTTATGAGAAGTAAAGAAATTGAAGCTCCTCAAAATCCAAGTATATATAAAATCCAAGAAAACGATATAAATAAATCGCTATTACAAATAAAAGAGTCTCAAGAAGATTATAATACAAAATTCTCTAATAAAATAATAGAGGGAGACTGCGTGGAGATAATGAAACGAATGCCAAATGATTTTGTGGATTTGACAGTTACTTCACCTCCTTATGATGATTTAAGAGATTATAATGGGTATAAATTTGATTTCAAAAATATAGCTCATCAACTTTATCGAGTTACACAAAAAAATGGTCTTGTCGTTTGGGTAGTTGGCAAGAAAATAAAAAATGGCGATACAATATTAACACCATTTAACCAAGCTCTGTTCTTTCAATCAATAGGTTTTAAAATTCATGATATTATGATTTATAAAAAGAAAAACACTCCTTTCATGCGAAGCAATGCTTATACCAATGGCTATGACTTTATGTTTGTTTTAGCAAAAGGGAAAGTTGAGACTTTTAATCCAATAAAAGTACCAACTGTAAGAACAGGGGTTGAGATGTTAGTAACGAATAGAAAATCAGATGGGAAAATAAAAAAAGTTTTAGGTGAATTAAAGACAGAGAAAGTAAAGGATAATATTTGGGAATATGCTGTTGGTCTTGGTGGAACAACAAGGGATAAGATAGCGTTTCAACATCCCGCAGTATTTCCAGAAAAACTTGCTGAAGATCATATACTGTCATGGACTAATGAAGGAGATTTGGTATTCGATCCGATGTGTGGTTCTGGGACTACTTTAAAAATGGCAAAACTCAATAATCGAAGATATATCGGCATTGATATATCTGGAGAATATTGCAAAATTGCAGAAGAACGTCTGAAAATAAGTAATCAAATTGAAAAAGATATTTTTAGTGTCTAAAAAGAGAACTTTTACAACTAATTTCTCAAGTCATATTAAAAATGGAGGTGCGTATTGATGTTAGAAAGGGGCTATTTTAGATAACTATGTCAAATATTACTATAAAAAGAGGTGATTATGTAGTTGCAACAAAAGATATTAACGATATTCAAGAAAGGTCTGTTGGTTTAGTTGGAGATGTTTTAGGAGAAAAACTTACTGTTTTTTTTATTGGAGCAAATAAAATCGTTGAAATCAACTCTAATTATGTTGCCTATTTAGATATAGAGAAGACAGGAAAACCATATAAAAAGAAAATATGCAATATATGTCATCTATTAAAAAACGACTTAGAAGAGAGAGATATTTACATGCCCGATATGTCAAAAAACTTCAATAGTAGGTATTACTGCTAAAATAGTTATAGACCATGATCATAAAACAGGTGTTGCAAGAGAATGGATTTGTGATAGCTGCAATACTGGATTAGGTAGATTTAAAGATGATCCCAAGTCAAATACCTCCAGCAAAGCTGGAGGCTTGAAAGATGGAACCGCTCAAAGCGGTTATTATGTTAGCCGCTCACGAGCGGCTTTGTGAATGCCTAAGAGGCATGTTTATTCCCATAATTTTAGTTGCTCAAGACGTTTGTCTTCCTCTTCCTGATGCCGAATATATTCTCTTATCACATTCTCGTCTCTTCCAACTGTGTTGACGTAATAGCCTCTCGCCCAAAAATGCTGACCTGTAAAATTTTGCCTTCTTCC
>JADGBE010000137.1 GCA_015231615.1 Desulfamplus sp.
CTTTACTCCATCTGTTTTTGATAGTTGTTTATACTAAAATTAGCATTAGCAATTATCCTTCAAAAGCATAGGGTTTAGCAACTATTTTTAGAGTAGTCATATGCGACTATTTAACCTTGAAGGAACAATAGATAATCTCGTACAAAGCCTGCAATTAGTAAATTTATAGATTGTAACATATTGTTTTGTTTAGTAATTCGCTTAAAATGCAATTTGGCGAAGATATTGACTATATTTGTCTATTTTTTAGCGGAATTATAGCCTCCATATGGGTTACCTTGACTACCGTATTTTCCCCGCCAATATGGTTTCGACTTACCAAAATATTTTTTTGTCTCTTTACTCATTGTTCCTCTTTTCTTATTTGAAGATGAGGATGCAATAGATGATGAAGATGGAATATAATGAATATAATATGAAATAGTTTCTTTTTTGGAGCCACATTTTTTACATAAACCACTAATATTATCATAGTCATGATATTCATCTCTTGTACCTTCAGAACATTTAGTACACCGGCAACCATCCCAATCATGAATACCAAGAAAACACAATAAGCCCATGAATTTCTCCTTTTTTTAAGATTAATTATTTACTATTTTGACTCAGCCACTCTACTATTTTCTGGTAACTCAAATCCCCTTGTCTTCAATTCCAGCAGATATTCACTGAACAACTCTTGTCTGAAATGTTCAAAAGCCTCTAAATAATATTTATTTGCTCCTATTCTTTTCTGTCCTGATTTAAAAATTTTCAGAAATGGGGGCATCTTTAGTTTGTTTGTTATTTGAGTGCATCCGCCCACTGTCATGCTAAAATTAATATTATCGTGTTTTTTCTTACATGCCTGCTCTTCTAAAATAAAATAATCCTTGATCTCTGATGAATACTCATACCTTATAAAATCATAAACATAATAGCTTATCCAGCTTATCTGGTCTAACACTCTGAATTTTTTGTCATCTTGGCTTAATACCGCTTCTTCCTGAACCTGTGGATCATCTTTTGAATATTGATAATTAATAATATTGACCTTATCAGTCAGAATTTTTTCCATAAGTTTTTCTGCAAATCTGGCTTTAGGTTCTGAATCCAGAGACCCTATAAGTGCAAGCAATTCCTCTACTGTTAAATGTAATTCCATAATTTATAGTTCCATGTTGCTGCTGTTATTGATGTAAAACCAGTTTTCCCAACAATGTCGAGCTGTCAGAGAGAAATCAGGTCTTTTTAATTCATAAGTTTAAACAAGTTGATTATATAATATATAAGTTGTATTATAGTCTATATAGTCTATATATAGTTTTATTGTCAATAAAGTTGATAGTTTTTAAGCAGTATAGGGGGTAGTGTGATGTCAATTTATGACATACGGCGTAAAAACTACGTTGCGTATGAAGACAGTTATTCATTGAGAGCTTGCGATTTATCAAAGGAGCAGAGAGCATTTATTTTTTCTCTAAATAAAAAACTGATGGCAATTGAAGAAACTATCCACAAGGAATTTACATCGTTAAGCCGTCATGCAGATACAAGAGTAGCTGACCCTGATGATTGGGTTGAGGATTATGAGTTAGATTGTGTTGTTACAATTACTCTAAAAGAAGACGACCCGAAATATGATCCTAATAATGACAATATATTAATTATTTTACAAGAGGAGGGTAACGATTTTTATAAAGATCATGAATTTGGGATAATGGACGGTATCGATCATAAAACATATTATTATCCAGAAGAAACGGACGAGGAAAATTTTCACTGTTGGTTTCTACATTGTTTATATGAAAATGAACACTTGGGTTGGACTAATATACTGAGAATTGGAGAAATATGGATTGATATTAACATGACGTATCAAAAATTCCAATATTTAAGGAAAGAGGAAGCAGTCTGAATTGAAGGATAAAGTTAAAATTTTTGCTTCCTCTAAAAACTGGATTGAAGGGGAAGCTGTAAGACAATTAGAAAAAACTGCTGAACTGCATGGAATGGTATCAGCAATTGGTATGCCAGATATTCACCCTGGAAGAGGTAATCCTGTTGGTGCAGTATTTGTAAGTGATGGGGTTATCTATCCGTATCAAATTGAAGTATGGCACAAGGATTTTCCTGCACTATTGAATGTAACGGTGATTCAGAGAATACAGCTCAAAGATGGAAAGACAGGACATGTTGTATTATTCAGTGATGACATTGAGTTGCCATACGACAAGATGATTTTGTATTACCGTCTGAGATTCCAGATTGAGTTTACTTTCAGAGATGCAAAACAATACTGGGGACTGGAAGACTTTATGAACATAAAAGCCACTCAGGTCAAAAATGCGGCTAATATTGCCATGTTTATGGTGAACCTTTCCCGCTTTTTAACAGAGCAGAATGTCGCCAATACGGAACCAAGTATCCTGGATATCAAAATACGTGCTCAAACCGCATTCTATCTGGATCTGATATTAAAAAATAACCCTGAAATTGCCAAGGTTATTTCTTTTGAAGAATTACAAATGAACCTTGCTGATATAGGCTGTATTCATACTCAGAAAAAGGCGGCCTAATTGGCGAAGGTATTGCTCATACAAGTATAATTATAACAAATAGAGGGTGGCTTTAATTTTTTTTATCATTCCCTACGTCGGCATTATCCGTATCAGGTTAAGCGGTCGGGATAGAATCCCCTCTCAGCAAACAGTTTGGCTCCCGCAATCAATATTTCAAATTTTTTATGCTACGATTTGATTTGAGTGTAGGCTTTTTATGTTTTATTGCTGTAGGGTCTCAGCTTCGCTGTACCCCTGAATTATAAATAAAATACAAAAAGGCTACACTCATTTGATTTTACAGTCTTGATGCTATTATTAATCTGGATATGTTAAGATGTCAATGGTATCGATATTAATATTTCAAAATGAGAATTTTCATACCATATATTCAACCTTGACTTGTTGAATCAATTTCAATAAGATTTAATCATCAAGCAATTAAACTCAAACAACAAATAGAATAATTTGTAAGAGTCAGCTAATTGCCACCTATGTTTAAACAATAGGTATACTACACTCACCTCAGTTACATCATGCCAAAAAACTACCAATAACTTTAATCGATCAAAAAAGGAGACACAACCATGTATGAAATTATAGCAAATCCCGAAGACTATAAACTTGATGATCTTATCAAGGGAACTGGAAATGCACAGATTGAGTTTTCAGAAGAAGACAGAAAAAAATGGGCAAATGAGATAAATGAGTTCAGCAAAAAACTTATCCAGTTTTCAGAAAAATCGCAG
>JADGBE010000138.1 GCA_015231615.1 Desulfamplus sp.
AAATGAAATAGATTCAAAAATAAGAGAAATAGGTGCTGGTATTGTTATCTCTGCATCTCACAATCCTTGGCAAGATAATGGCATCAAAATTTTTAAAAAAGGCGGTTGGAAACTTTCAGATGATGAGGAAGAAAGTATTGAGTCAATGATATTTTCACTTGAAAATCAATATCAAAAGAACTCCACAAAAATAAGTTTAACAGGGCGAATTTACCCAATTTATGATGCTAAAAAAAAATATTGCGATTTTTTGAAACAAGGATTTTTTTCTACAATAAATAAACAGCTAAAACTTGTAGTTGACTGCTCTAACGGTGCGTCAAGTGTTGTTGCCTCTATGCTTTTTGGCTCTTCAGACTATTTTGACCATTTTGACGCAACTTTTATATTTAATCAGCCAGATGGTAAAAATATCAATGAGAAGTGTGGCTCTCAACATACAGAAACGTTATCTTGTAAAGTTCTTGAATTGGGTGCTGATATTGGTCTTGCATTTGACGGAGATGCTGATCGTTTGATTGCTATTGATGAGACAGGTGCTGTCATTACAGGTGATAGAATTCTTGCAATATGTGCCTCTTACGCAAAATCAAAAGGAACTCTTGAAAATAATCGTGTTATAAGCACTGTAATGAGCAATATTGGTCTTGCAAGAACCCTTGAATCTCTTGGAATAGAACACTTGATAACAGGAGTTGGAGATAGAGAAGTTTTGCAAAAAATGATAGAATCAGGTGCTGTTATGGGGGGCGAGGATTCAGGTCACATGATATTTTCACAATATCATACAACAGGAGATGGTCTTCTTACGGCATTGCGTCTTCTTGAGGTTATGGCAGAGAGCTGTAAACCTCTTTCAGAGCTTGCATCAATTATGAAGGTCTATCCGCAGATTCTTATGAATGTAGAAGTTGATGCTTCTCGGCCTGATTTTATGGGGGTTAAATCTATTGCTGATGAGATTAAAGCGGTGGAATCTGAACTTGGAGCTGATGGCAGAGTTCTTGTTAGATATTCTGGTACACAGCCACTTTTAAGGGTTATGGTTGAAGGTCCGGATCATGCTAAAACAAAAGAGTGCTGTGAGAGGATATGTAGTAAAATCAGAGAATATAAATTATAATCAGCAATTTTTATATGCCGTGGTTAGCAATTGTCTGATATGAAAATAACTAAGTTAGGATCGCTAAGTTAAATAAAATAATTAAGGTGAATAAGATGATCTCCTGTATTGAAATTGCCCTAAAACCAGAACTTCTTGACGCTGAAGCAAAGGGTTTGCAAAAAAAAGCTCTTGAGTATTTTAATATTGATATTCAAGATGGACGCACCGTGAACCTTGTAACCATTGAAGCTGAACTTTCGCAAGCACAACTTCAAGCTATAAAAGATGAAATCTTAACCAATCCTATTATTCAGGTCTCTTCGCTTATTACGACAGTTGAAAATAGACGATCTGATATTTCCTATACGCATCTTGCACCAGATGCCCCATTAAATATTGATTTTGACTGGTGTATCTGGATTGGATTTCGTCCCGGTGTTCGAGATAACGCTGGAAGCACGGCAATGGAAGCAATACGAGATCTGCTTAAAAGAAATTTTGCAGAAGGGGAGGATGTCTATACTTCAAAACGCTATTGTTTAATTAGTAAACATTTAATTCGCAGTGATGTTGAGAAAATTGCGAGCGAACTTCTTGCAAATCCTATAATTCAGCAATGGAAGATTTTTTCAAAAGATGAGTGGGAGTCCAATAAAAATTCTATCCTGACGATACCAAAAGTTGTTTTAAATCATGAGCCATCTTTTCAGATTTTAAATATTGAGTCTGACGAAGCACTTGAAAAGATAAGCAATGAACGCAATTTAGCACTAAACCCAAGAGATATTCCAATAATTAGAAGCTATTTTCTTGATGAGAATGTTCGTAAATCAAGAAAAAACACGTTAGATGATAATAATTTATCTTTAGCAGAAGGACCTACTGATGTTGAGATTGAGTATATCTCACAATCTCGAAGCGATCACTGCAACCACAACACGTTCAGGGGAATTTTTAAATATCACGATTCAACAACAGGTGAAACAGTTGTTGAAGATAATCTGTTTAAAAAATATATCCAAGAGCCTACGTTAAAACTTAAAGATGAAAAAAATTGGGTGGTCTCTGTTTTGTGGGATAACGCTGGTGTTGGCCATTTTGACGATAAGAATAACTACGTAATAACAGGCGAAACTCACAACTCTCCTTCAAACATGGAGGCCTATGGCGGTGCAATCACAGGCATTGTTGGAGTTTATCGCGATCCTATGGGAACAGGACTTGGTTCAAGGCTAATCATGGGAAGCTATGGATTTTGTGTTGGACCAATTGATTACAACGGACAACTAAAAGCAACTCTTCACCCTCGAAGATTATTAGATGGCGTGGTTGAAGGGGTAAAAGATGGTGGAAATAAAAGTGGCGTTCCAACTACATTTGGGCAGACGCTCTTTGATGAAGGATATATGGGCAAAAGCCTTGTCTTTGTTACAGCATTAGGAATCATGCCAAAGGAGATTAACGGAAAACCAAGCCATGAGAAAAAGACAGAAGCTGGTGATTTTATTGTAATGAGTGGCGGCAGAGTTGGAAAAGATGGAATTCATGGAGTTACAGCTTCATCAGAGGTGTTGTCGGAAAATACTCCTGCAGGTCATGTTCAGATAGGAGACCCATACACACAAAAAAAAATGCACGATTTTCTGCTTATTGCCCGTGATGAGGGGCTATTTGGATTTATTACAGATAATGGCGGCGGAGGACTTTCTTCTTCTGTTGGTGAATCTGCAATGATAAGTAATGGTTGTGAGGTTTGGCTTGATAAAGTGCCTCTAAAATACGAAGGTCTTGATATGTGGGAGATTTGGGTATCTGAATCTCAAGAGAGAATGACTATAGCTGTAAAGCCTGAAAATATTGAAAGATTTATGGAGCTTTCAAAAGAGCATGAAGTTGAAAGCACAGTGATTGGAAAATACACAAATACAGGAAAACTTCACATAAAATATCACGATAAAACCTGTGCTTGGGTTGATATGGATCTGCTTGAAAAGGGTTTTCCAAAATGGGAGTTTGATGCTGTCTGGATTCCACCAGCTCAACGTGGATTAACAGAACCTGTGCTAAAAGAGCCGCGTGATTATAACTCCCTTATCTGCGATATGATGGCAAGACCAAATATCTGTTCAAAAGA
>JADGBE010000139.1 GCA_015231615.1 Desulfamplus sp.
TAATCTTTAAAATAAAAGCAACGAGAATTGTATAAACAAAATCCCAATTAGAAGTATGAGGGGCGGCAATAAGGACATATTTCTTGAAATCAGGCTTCCTGCCTTCTGCCTTCCATCCTGTTGCATAGAAAAAAAATCGTGCTAACCAATAAAGGATAGTTTTTAGAATAGGAGTATCAAAAATAGTATAGGTTATCAAAAGCTTCTCCTTTATTGTTTGTAGGTTATTTAATTTATTTTAATTTTTAACATATTAATAACAGAGCTTAAAGGTAGGATTATAGTTTTACCTAATTATTACAAACATCAAGATTTCACATCTATTCCACAAATATTTTTCTAAGTGTGTTACGCACTACCCTTGATAAATCAGGGCTTTACATAGTTATAAAAATACCAGAACCATTGATTTTCAATATTCACTGCGTAACCTGACTTTCTAATTTAAAAACATTAATATGTTTATATATAAGGAGGGGGCTTGATCTTTTTGGGGTCAGATATATTATATAATAATTTTTTGGAACAAATGCCTAAAAACTATTATATAAAAGTAACTATATTACGACATTAATTTAATTTGTGATTACTGTGTTTGACAGACGCCTTTTTGAAAATTTTGATTGGGGATTGATACTAATTACAGTTTTAATTGGTGTATTGGGACTTGGAGTTCTCTATAGTGCAGTTAATGCTGGAGACTCTGGAGATGTCAAGCATGTTCTTTTTCAAAAGCAGATAATTTGGATCACAGGTAGTTTTATCATTGTCCTAATATCTTTATTTGTTCCTTATAAAATATTTCATAAAGGTAGTTTTATGCTGGTGTTACTGGAAAATACCCTGAACAGTCAATTGGATAAAGACAAAGACTCAACAGTAACTGATATTGATTAAAGCTCTAAAAAAACGTGATTCTTTGGTTACTCAAATAGTCTATTCAGATACAGGGTATTTTCCTAACGGTGCAAAGCAAACTTGAGCTAACCTGAAATGAGCAAAACCAAAAGGGATACCGATAATGGTAAGACAAAGGGTAGCTCCAGCCAAAATATGAGAAATTGCAAGCCAAATTCCAGCAAAGATAATCCATAGAAAATTGGCAAGAGCTGTTCCAAAAATTCTTGTTTTTCCAATATCTTTAGCATCAACTAATTTTTTACCAAAAAGAAAAGCTGCAAAACCAGCTATTCTGAATGCTGCATAAGCAAACGGAATGCCGATAATAGTAATAAACAACAGACAGCCTGCTAAAATCCATAAAGCCCATGAGAGAATACCACCACCAAAAATAAACCAGAGAATATTTAGTAATAATGTCATCGTCTTTTCCTTTTAGAAATTCTATATAACACGCTTTATTGGCGTATCACCATTTTTCTTTTACAAACAATATTATTTTACCCAGAAAAGCAACCGCCATTATCCCAATGGCTATTACAGTAATAATAATAGCAACAATCAGCGACACATTAAATACAAAGACAATGGTTGGGATAACAATGACAATCACAAACAGTATAAATAATATTGCTATACTGCCAACTATAAAATCTTTACTAAATTTTGTTTTATCCATAATTTTAAAGTTACCTTATTTTGCAATAATGTAGTAAGAATAGGTTAAAGATGCCGCTTAATCATTATGGCTTTACGTTTTTAATGCTTTTCAATTAGAAAAGCAACTATGGATTGGAATTGGATTGCTAATCCTCTTTTAATATGGCGTTTTTTAGCTCCTGATGACCCTATTGAATCTTTTTAAATATGAACTCAACTTAGGAGAGTTTGATGGTAACCCCAGAAGATAAGCAACTAAGAGTATTTAAAACCCCTTTAATTGTCCCCCTTTTAGTTGTTATGGTTATTACTATATATGCTGGGTATATATTTTTTTACTCAACTAATAAAGAAACAGCATTTTTAGTATATCTTAAAGGCATATCTTTTGAAGTGTTTATATTATGCAATTTTGGTATGCTCTCACTTATATTATACAACAAAAAACAATTAGACGAGTTTCTATACAGCTTTCCAATTATTAACAACAGAAATGGATTAGAGACGTTGAAACCTATAGTCCGAACAAATATGTATTCATCATTATTTATGATTCTATTTCTTGCTATAGGTTCTCTTACAGCTATTATGTCAATATTAAATCACGGGTTAGTTAAAGGTGTATTAGTAGCAGTGTTGTCCATAGCTACAGCTAAGGCGATTAACTGGTATAACCCAAGCGAGCAAAAAATTAAACATATTCAATGTGTAGATGAATCGCTGGAAGTGGAACTCAACCAGATTTTGCAGTGTTGGATGCATAAGCCATTTCCTAATTTTTAATTTATTAAGATGTTTTTGTTTTAGCTTAAGGCGGGGAGAAAATAAAACTAATGGCACACTTATCATTGATAAAGGGTCAAAGGCTTAAGCTATCAGAATTATCAATTGATGATTATAATTTTGAAGTTGGAATTAATATTTCAGGAGTAAATTGTATTTTATTTTGTTGCCTTATATTTAATTCTGATGGAAAACTTTTAGATAAAAATTGTTTAATTAATTCAAATACTTATATTTTAAAGTGTTCGCAAATACCCCAAAATGCCTCAGAAATAATTTTTATCTTACTGTAAATAATTCCGTGCTGTATTATGTTAAAATTTAGTAACTATCTGGCAGACAAATAAACAAATGGAGATTTATAGATGGCAAGCATAGAAATAATAGTTCGTGATGATGAAGGTAATATAATTAATCATAAGACACAGAAAAGCTATGATTTGGGTTTGAGCATAAACCGTATATCATTAATAGAAGGTGCGTTAGAAGAATTCAAAAGAGAAATTCTTCCAGAGATAACTTATGACATATTGGCAGATGCTCAGAGTAAAGAGAAAGTATTAGTAAAAAAAAGACCTTATCCAAATGCAATGGATGCAGTAAAGTCCAGATAAAGACAATTCATGGGGAATTCAGTTTTCCTAATCAACGGTTTCAAGAGAAGATGGGGAGGAAGAATCTTGATTGGCTTGATTATACAGAGCAATTTTCAAGAGGTTATGAGAGTATTCGTTTAAGAAGCAAATGCTGTCATTATGCGAATATTATGAGTTATAATGAAGTTTCAAAACTACTTCAAGATGAAACAGGAGTCTCTTTATTGAGCGATCAACGTATTCATGCCATTATTCATGATGAAGCTGTTAAAGTGAGCGAAT
>JADGBE010000013.1 GCA_015231615.1 Desulfamplus sp.
ACAAATTTTGACATCCATCTCAAACTTAAAATTTAAGCTGTTGACAGTTGACCTTAATCACATTCTTTGATATGTAATCACATTATGAAAACAATAGACGAAAATATACTAAAAGCAACTAAAGAGAGTTATTGGTTATACTTTACACGGTCTTAATTTGAGCTTTTAATCTTTTATCGCCCTAAGCTAAAGCTCTGGGCTAAGTTATCCAAGCCCGCTTAAGCGGGGCTTACTTACCTAAGCCGATGGCTTGGCCTACGGCTGAAAAGATTGAGTAAAAACTGACTTTATGACCTTTAACAGTATATTGGATTTTAGTATAATTATAGTCAACATTAGTGGATTCTTTAAAGTTTAGTCGTGCAATTTATCGCTTTGGCTAAACTTACGAGAATAGAGATATGGAGGTTATTTTGCCAACTGTAGAAAAATATTTACATAAATCTATCTTCTTGCTCTTTATTGTTGTGGGATTGATAATCATACCAACTCCTTCAAAGATTTTTGCAGATAACAAAGTAAATATTATTGAGCATACTGCTGCTGCCCCTAAAACTATACCTAAATCAACTATCCCTGAATCCAAACTCCTAAATAATAAAATAAAGGTGGGAGTATATAATTTCAATCCCCTTGTCTTTGTAGATGAAACAGGAAAAGCGAGCGGGCTTTTTCCAGAGATTCTCAACTATATTGCTGAAAAAGAAGATTGGGAGATTATTTATATACCGGGTTCATGGAGTGACTCTTTAGAACGAATAGAAAGTGGTGAAATTGACTTATCAATTTGCATTGCCCACACCCCAGAAAGGGAAGCAAAGTTGGATTTTACCAAAGATTATCTGATTTTAGATTGGGCATCCGTATTTAAACAAAAGGGTAGCAATATTCAGACAATTTTTGACCTTCAAGACAAAACAGTTAGTGTTCTTAAAAGCGGAGTAACAACAGACTCATTCAAAAGGGTGCTTAACCAATTTGGCATTACCTGCAAAATAGTTGAAAAAGATGAAAATATTGAAAACCTTAAAGCTGTTCATCAAAAAAAGGCTGATGCTGGCATCTGTCCTAATATTTACGGCACAATGGTTGAAGATAATTACGACATTGAGAGAACATCAATTGTATTTGCCCCAATAAGACTTGGATTTGCAACAAAAAAAGGTAGTAATCATAAAGTTTTATCCGCACTAAATATAGATATTCAGGAGATGAAAGCAGATAAAGAGTCTGTTTATTACGCGCTTCGTAGCAAGTGGATTGGTGCTTATAATAAAGATAAAATATTCTTGGCAAAATGGATAGTGCCTATTCTGGTAATTGTTATCTCTTTACTTCTAATATTAGTTCTCTTCAATATTGCATTGAAAAGAAAAGTAAAACTAAAAACATCAGAGTTGCTAAATATCAATGATGAATTAAAAATTTCAGAAGAGAGTTACCGTATTCTGTTTGAACAGGCTATGCAAGATATTGCTAAACGCAAAATTGCAGAATTAGCACTAAAACAGAGCGAGGAGAAATTTAGAGTAGTATTTGAACAGGCCCCAGTTGGTATTGTAATTACCAATTCTAAGGGGGTTATAGTAGATTGTAATAGATATTTTTCAGATATGTTTGGAGCAACTCCAGAGCAATATTGTGGAATGGAGCTATTAGAAAAGTTGCCAGAAGGTGGGGTGAAACAGAATCTAATAGATTCTCTTAACGACTATCAAATTCACCATTACGAAGGTCCTTATATTTCGATTCTAACGGGTAGAAGTCTATATCTAAATATTACAAGCGAAAGAGTTAGCTCTGATTTGATTATTAGCATAACTATTGATATGACTAAACACAGAGAGGCTGAAGAGGAGAACCAAAAACTTCAGTATCAGTTGATTCAAGCACAAAAAATGGAGTCAATTGGGCGTTTGGCAGGAGGAGTTGCCCATGATTTCAATAACATGCTTGGGGTTATTATCGGTCATGTTGAGATGCTATTAGATGATGTTGATGAAAAAGAGCCTATATATAAAGGGCTTGTTGCTGTCAATCAAGCTGCTACTCGTTCTGCCAACTTAACTAAACAGCTTCTTGCCTTTGCAAGAAAACAGACTGTTAATCCGCAGGTAATTGATCTAAATAGCACTGTTGGGGGTATGCTCTCAATGGTTGAACGGATAATTGGGGAAGATATGACTCTTGTGTGGATAGGAGGTGAAAGTGGAGGAGCTGTTAAGGTTGATCCAGCCCAGATAGATCAGATAGTTGTAAACCTCTGTATAAATGCACGAGACGCGATTTTGGAAAAATATAGTAGTCTCCAAATAGGCGAAATTGATATAACAGAGACTAAAGAAATAGACAACGAAACAAAAGGTAAAATCACCATTGAAACAGGTATTATAACCCTTGATGATGATTATTGTCTTGATCATGTTGAAGCAATGCCGGGTTCTTACGTTATGCTCGCTGTCAGCGATAATGGCTGTGGCATTCATAAAGATAGGCTTTCAATGATTTTTGATCCTTTTTTTACCACAAAAGATATGGATCAGGGAACTGGACTTGGGCTTGCGTCAGTCTATGGCATTGTTAAGCAAAACAACGGTTTTATAAATGTTTACAGTGAAATAAATCAAGGTAGCACATTTAGAATATACCTACCAAAGCATGACAAGAAAGACTCTCTTAGCTCTTATAAGAGTTATAACCAAGATAGTGATTCTAAAGAGAGTGAAAATAGCAATATAACATCAGAAGATAGAAACATAAAATCAAATAAAAATTCTGAATCATCAGAAAATGTAGAGTTATCAGATCAAAATCAGGAAGCATCAACTACAATTAATGAATCAGAAATAGTTTACGGGTCAGAGACAATATTGCTTGTAGAAGATGAAGCATGGCTCTTAGAACTTGGTGAGACAATGCTAAAAAGGCTTGGTTACACAGTTCTTATAGCAGCTACTCCAAAAGAGGCAATAAATCTTGAATTAAACTATTTAGGGCAAATAGACCTTCTTATAACTGATGTTATTATGCCTGAAATGAATGGTCGTGAGCTTGCAAAAGAGCTTTTTAATGTAAGACCTAATATGAAATCTCTTTTTATGTCAGGCTATACTGCAAATGTTATTGCTCATCATGGTGTTTTAGAGCAAGGTGTCCATTTTATCCAAAAACCATTCTCAATACAGGAGTTATCAATCAAAATAAGGGAAATTCTTGATATAATATAGTCGGCTTTAGCCGACTTCTATTAAATGTTAGCCCTGAAATTTATTTCGGGGCTGTAAAAATATGGTATCTGTTAAAAAAAAGATGATTCCACTAAACTATATCAATAAAGGAAAATACATTATGGGTAATTCAACAAACGTTGTTTTAATTGAAAATGAGATAGCCCCACCCCACCCTTTAAAAGAGTTTTGGAAATATTTTAGTGAAAACAAAGGGGCGGTAATAGGACTATATTTTATTGTATGTGCAGTAATTTGTGCAGTATTTGCAAACTTTATTGCACCCCATAGCCCTTTTGACCAATATCGCGATGCAATTTTACAACCTCCTTTTTGGTTAGATGGAGGAGATAGCAAATTTCTACTCGGCACTGACGATGTTGGAAGAGATATTTTGTCCCGCCTTATATTTGGAGCAAGGTTAAGTCTTTTTGTGGGTGTGATTGTAGTTACTCTATCATTGGCTGCTGGAATTTTTCTTGGTGTTACTGCTGGATATTTTGGCGGATTTTATGAGACTGTCATAATGAGGCTTATGGATATTATGCTTGCCCTGCCAAGTCTTTTGCTTGCTATGGCAATTGTTGCGATACTTGGTCCAAGCCTTCAAAATGCTATTCTTGCAATTGCAGTTGTTGTGCTTCCGCACTATGTAAGACTTACCCGTGCCTCAGTTATTTCAGAGAAAAATAAAGATTATGTTACTGCCTCAAGGGTTGGCGGGGCAGGTCCAATTAGAATGATGTTTGATGTTATTTTGCCAAATTGCATGGCCCCCTTAATTGTTCAGGCAACTTTGGGATTCTCCGCTGCAATTTTAGATGCTGCTGCCTTAGGATTTCTTGGAATGGGTGCCCAGCCTCCGACACCTGAATGGGGGGCAATGCTTGCAAACTCTCTGCAATTTATCCAAAGAGCTTGGTGGGTTGTAACTTTTCCGGGCGTTGCGATTTTGTTAACCGTGCTTGCATTTAACCTTGCTGGTGATGGGTTAAGAGATGCTCTTGATCCAAAGATGAAACGCTAAATTCTTTAGTCTATAATGTTGATAAATTTGAAGTAAGTAAGGGCTGTGCCTTGGTTGCCCTACTTATAATATTAAATCTGACGTTAAAATCTTATGAAATGGCAGAGATATAATGACAAAATTAGTAGAGATAAAAAAACTATCAGTTGACTTTGATGGATTTAAAGCTGTTGATGACGTTGATTTAACTGTTGAGGCTGGAAAGGTTGTTGGTATTGTTGGAGAATCTGGCTCAGGTAAAAGCGTAACGCAATTGGCTTTAATGGGTCTTATTCCATATCCCGGTATTATTGAGGCTGACACCCTTATGTTTAATGGAAACGATCTTCTTAAAATGCCAGACAAGAGACGAAGGCAGATTACAGGCAAAGAGGTTTCAATGATCTTTCAAGAGCCTATGACAAGCCTAAATCCTTGTTTTACAGTTGAGTACCAGATAAGCGAGGCTCTAAAAGTTCATGAAGGTGGAACTTCAAAGCAGAGAAGAGAACGAGTTATTGAACTTTTAAAACAAGTTGGGATTCCTGTGCCTGAAGATAGGCTTAAAAGTTTTCCACACCAATTATCTGGCGGTATGTGCCAAAGAGTTATGATTGCAATGGCGATTGCCTGTAACCCAAGCCTTTTGATTGCTGATGAGCCAACTACTGCCCTTGATGTTACTATTCAGGCACAGATTTTAGAACTTCTTATTGATCTTCAAAAGAAAAATAACATGGCTCTGATTCTTATTACCCACGATATGGCTGTAATTGCTGAAACTGTCCAAGATGTTGTTGTGATGTATGCTGGGCAAGTTGTTGAAAAAAATAGCACTGAAAATATCTTTAAATCACCATCTCACCCTTACACTTATGCTCTTTTAAACGCCTTACCCGAAAGAAATCTAAACTCAAGGCGACTTCCAACAATTCCCGGCATTGTTCCCGGAAAGTATAACAGACCCAAAGGGTGTCTATTTCATCCAAGATGCAGCTTTGTTCAAGATATTTGTAAAACTAAAACTCCTGCCTACTTCCAGAAAGATAAAGTGGCGGTGAGGTGTCATTTTCCGCTGTGATTATAATTAGTTACTTAATATTTTTAATTATTTTTTACTTAGCCTGTGTTAAAAATGGAGTTTTTAAAAATGCCCAAAGATAACCCCCCCGTAATTACAGCTAATAACCTTAAAAAATATTATCCTGTTAAACAAGATGGATTTTTTAAAAAAGATATAAATCTTAAAGCTCTGGACGGGGCTTCATTTTCAATAGACGCTGGTAAAACCCTTGCTGTTGTTGGGGAGTCTGGCTGCGGAAAATCAACCCTTGCCCGTTTAGTAACCATGATTGAAGAGCCAACTTCTGGTGAATTTACGATTTCAGACATAAACGTTGTAAAGAGCAGCAAAAAAGAGAAAAAAACGCTTAGAAGTAAAGTTCAGATTGTATTTCAAGACCCTTATGGGTCGCTTAATCCACGCAAAAAGGTAGGCGATATTCTTGAAGAACCACTTATTATAAACAGTGAGTTGAATAAAAGTCAGAGGCGAGAGAAATCTTTGGCAATTATGGAAAAAGTTGGATTGACACAAGAACAATATAACCGGTATCCTCACATGTTTTCAGGAGGACAGCGTCAAAGAATTGCAGTTGCAAGGGCATTGATGCTAAACCCCTCTCTTGTGATTGCAGATGAACCTGTATCTGCTCTTGATGTCTCTGTTCAGGCACAGGCTTTAAATCTTCTTATGGATTTACAAGAGGAGATGAACCTTGCGTATCTCTTTATTTCTCACGATTTGAGTGTTGTCCGACTAATATCACATGAAATTATGGTTATGTATCTTGGAAGAGTTGTTGAACAAGGAGAAAAAAATACCATTTTTGATAACCCGCTCCATCCATACACAATCGCACTTCTTACCGCAACTCCACGAGTTAATGCAGATTACAGACAAAAAAAGATAAGACTTTCAGGAGAGCTTCCATCTCCTTTAAATCCTCCGTCTGGCTGCACATTTCATCGCAGATGTGCCTATATGAGTGATATTTGTAAGAACTCTGCCCCTGAACCAAGACAAATTGCAGGCAGAGTTGTATCTTGCCACAATGTAGATAAAATTTAAAAAGCTACATAACAGTTAATTTAACTATTTAGTAATTCGTTATGATGGGAAATTAGAATGGGAGGTAATGGTAAAATAGGTGCAGGAATTGAACTTGATTTAATCGAGCTTCCAAACCTGCCTGAACTTGAAATAGTAGAGCAGGATAACTATCAACAGGTAAGACTCTCAAACATTCTTGAAGATTTAGATAAAAAGATGAAATCAGGAAGATTTCTTCACACTTTTACAGCACAGATTGAAGAGATCAACCGAGTCATGAAAATGAAGTATGCCTCTACAAGAGATATTGCAACAGTAATACTTAAAGATGTTGCACTTGCATCAAGAGTCCTCTCAATCGTAAATTCTTGTTATTATGGGCAATTTAGCCAAAAAGGAATCTCAAGCATTCCAGAGGCAATGGTTATTCTTGGAACAGAGGAGGTTCAGCAGGCAGCGGCTACATTGCTGCTTTTTGAGTTCATGCGAGATATTTCTAAAAGTGAAATGTTAAAGGAGAAATCTCTTTCAAGTCTTATGCGTGGCATGATGGCAAAAGAGATAGCCAAAGGTGCAAAATACAAAACTCCTGACGAATTTCAGCTTGTTGCAATGCTCTATGATATAGGGGAGCAGATAATTCTTTTTTGCGATCCTGAAGCATATCAAAGGATTCGTAAAATTTCTGAGCAAAAACAACTTGATATGGAAATTGTATCTAAGAAATTAATCGGGGCATCATTCTCACAAATTGGCAGTGGAATTGCTTCTGGGTGGGGTTTTCCACAAAGTATTGTTGATTGCATTCAGCCATTTAAAGATTTTAATATGGATCCAAACGCATTAACAGGTCAAAGCCTAAAACGGCTTGTCGCCTCTTTTACAAATGAGTTGGCAGGTATTGATTGGCGTATTAGCGAAAGCGTGCGACAAAAAAAAGTTGAAGGAATCATAAAGCGTTATGGTCATTTTTTAGACTTAGGCTTATCTGCTGCAGATGGACTTTTGAACAGTGCAATTGAAAAAGTTGAAAAACATGCAAAAGTTCTCAAAATCTCTCTTAGAAACAGCAGATTTGATAGAAGTGCAGTTGATCCATCAGCAGATTTACAAATTACATCTACCGAAGAGCTTTGGAAAACATCACAGATCACTCCTAATGGTCAAGCTGATGGTGTTAGACAGATTTCTGACAATGCTATTCAGTGGATAGAAAATAATATTAGAAAAATTGAAGATGCTTTAATTTCTGCATTTAAACTTAGCGAGATCCTCCATCTTATCATTACTACAATCTATAAAGGGTTCTTTTTCTCAAGAATCTCAATCTGTATTATGAATAAGGAGAAGGGGATTATGGCTGTAAGATTTGTGTTAGGAGCTGAGTCTGAGAGATTTACCAAAGAGTTTAAATTTGTAGTTTCAGATAGTGATGACACATTCAACAAATCTCTGACAACAGGGCTTGATCTTGTTGTAGCTGATGTAAGTAACAGGTCGTTTAATAGCAGAATTCCAGATTGGTATATTAAAGGCGGATTTGCAAACTCATTTGCTATTTATCCAGTTGTTGTTGATCAGAAAAAAGTTGGGCTTATCTATGTTGATTGGGAGAGCAACAGAACCCACCTATTTTCTGACGAGGTAAAACAGTTGATGCAACGACTGAAGAACCTCACTGTTACAGCTATAAAGAAGAGTAGAACATAAGTAGAGACGCCGCCATTCGTCTCTACAATTTAAGATTAGATTGAAATTCTTGGCAAGAACATAAAGTTAACTTTGTTCATCAATAAAACTTATACCTTCCATTAGTAACTTCATAAAATGTCCAATAGCTTGTTTATGCCTATCCCTTGGGGGAAGAGCTGATGTGTATGTAAATCTTCCTTCAGTTTCTCTTAAAATTTTATAGAACGCCTCTTTATCACTATCTTGTTTATACTGAGAGCTAACAATTTCTCCATTATGAAACGATATAGTTGCATTTCCATCAGGAAATCTAAATGAGATCATACCAGTCTTTTGACCCATATTAAGCATCTGCAAAAGCTCAGTGATATTTGTATCAGAAATAGAGCCAGTAAGACCTGATTGGAGATATTCAGAGGTTGCTATATCAGCTTTTTTTAGACGATTTGAGAGTCGCTTAGTTAATAGCCTTGCAAAATACATCTGAAGAGCTGGATATATTCGCAACATAGAGAGAAACTCTTTACCGTTAAGGTATAGTAGCTTAGCGGTTTCAACAACTTTTATTGTTGCATTTACAGGCTCACCGCTCATTAAGCTCATCTCTCCAAAGACATCTTCGCCCCCCATTGTATCCAATACAACGCCTTGATCATCAATCACCTCAACCTTACCAGAGATAATTATAAATAGATTTTTACCGGGTTCTCCTTTTTTGATTACAACTTCTTCTGGTTGATACTCTTTGAGTTTAAGCCTCTCAACAATGCTTTTTATCTCGTTATCTTCAAGAGGTTGGAACATTGAGTAAGTAGAAAGAAGCGATGTCAACTGATTCATATCTTTTTGAGGGGTGTTGATTTTAGATTCTTTTTCAATATAAGCTGGAGGGTTTTCCCAATCTTCTGAACGTGATTGGCTCTTTGCAAAAAGCTCTCGTATCTCTTTTAGCTCATTTGCAACTGATGCAATACTCTGGGCAACCTGTGTCAAAAGCTGATTTGTTTGAAATATAAGTTGTGTTGTATCAGGGGTTGATGGAGAATTTTCTTTAATTGGTGCTTCTTTAGCCAATTGATCTTTAGACTCATTAACATCAAAATTTCTATTTTGAGACTCAGACAAAGGCTTTTCTGGCAATTGAGGGATAGCAATATCAGGTAGCGTAGGTAAAGTTATTTCAGGCAATTGCGGTAGAGAACTCTCTTCTGGTATCTCTGATAGATTACTCTTTTGTTGTGTAGCAGACTCTGATGGTTTTGCCACAAGTGGGTCTGGTTCAACTTCAGACAAAAATGTTTGAGAGTTACTCGGCTTTTTAACCCCTGTTGTAAGCGTTCTTGCAAAAAAATTTAAGCATTTTTCCCAAAAGCTCTCCATTGTGAAATTTACTACGCCTTCTACCTCTTTTCTTATTAGGTTTTGTGCAATGTTTTTGATACTCTTTGATGCTGATGTATTAGGATAGAGCATTATAAATGGCTTCTGTCTTGAAACTGCGGAGACAACATTTTGGTCTCTTCCAATTACGCCAATAGGTATAAGTTTTAATCCTAAATATTTTGATGTAGTTGCCACAAATTTGCCAAGTGCATTTTTAGCACTCTGAATAGTTGGTGCTTGATTTACAACTACCATTACAGAGTTTGTAAATCCATTTAAGGTAAGTATTTTAAGAAGAGAGTATGCATCAGTTAATGAGGTAGGATCAGGAGTTATGATAACCATAAGCTCTGATGAGGCAAGGCAAAAGGAGATAACATCTTTGGATATACCAGCAGCAGTATCAATTATAAAATAATCGTAAGCATCAAGTTTTGAGAATTGCCTGATAAGTTTTACGATCTGATCAGGAGTTAAGTTTGCCATCTCTTCAACACCTGAACTTCCCGGGATAATATCAATTCCTTCGTAATTTTCGATAAGAATCTCTTTTATATCCTTTTGATATAAGATTACATCTTTAAGATTGTGTTCAGGATAAATTTTGAGGAGAATGTTTATATTGGCAAGACCTAAATCAGCATCAAATAGACAGGTGTTGTATCCAAGTTCAGCTAAATGGAGGGCAAGATTAGCACTGATATTGGTTTTACCAACCCCTCCTTTACCGCTCGTTACTGTTATAATTCTCGCCATGTTATCCCCCTCCCTTTTTTTCAATATCTTAAATAATTACAACTAAATTCAGATTACACTGTCTTATCACCATCTATTTTCAAGTTCCATAGATTTGCAATTGTAAAAGCATCTATAAGAGATAAAATTCCTGAAAGAGAACATTTTTCACAAATAATAAAAGTTATCTTTATCATATTTAACCTATGCTTTTCTATAAATTATAAACCCTACCTCAAATTAAAAAACTCCACATTTGACCACCCGCTCAACCCATTGCTGTTATAAGCTTTAACCGCTCCATAAAAAGCAAATCCTTTGCCATCAAATGAGACTTCTCGCTGTTTACCCATCTCAATTTCGCCAATATCAGAGGGTTCTGGATTTGGATATGGAGCATAAAATAGCCTGTAGCCGTCAGCATTTGCAACTTCTGACCATGAAACTGTAACCATATTTCCTTTGGTAGTGATTTTTATTTGTGGAGCTTCAAGAAATACTCCAGAATTTGCGATAACATTAAGAAATTTCTGCTCAGGCAGAGAGACATTACCAGCCTTGTCTTTGGCGTAATAGACAGCCTGATAACAGCCAGTTGCGAGGTTTGGGTAAGTTTGGCTTAAATCTGCTTCATAAACATTCACTTTATCAGATTTTTGTTTCATCTCAATATTTACAGTTCGGTTTGATGGGTCAGTGATTGAGCTGATTGAACAAAATACGCCGCCCATTTCATTTTCAGGGTCAGTTGCAATCGCCCAGAGGAAATTATTTTGCGTATCTTCTCTGTTTATAGTCATGTCTGGATTTGTGGTTCTGATTTGTGGGCGTAAATTGCCAGATGGTCGGTATTCTATGAACTTGCCTGATGCCTCATAACTGTCAAACTTTGTCGTGCCAAAACCGTCTCCGTCTGCGTCCATTACTGGTCTTTGTGTGTGGCGATAAAATTTCAAAATTTCGTAGCTTGCCTCAGCAAATGAGCCTTCAATATCACTGCCGTAGTTGATGAATTGATAGAAATATCGTGAAAATGAGCTTTCACCAAGATTGTCGTAACCAGCATAACCGCCTTCATCAATCGGCTTGTCAGATGACGATGTCAAAATAATCCTGCCGTTACCTGCAATCTTTTCAATCCATTTACCAGATTGAGTTCCTTCAAGCACTATGGTTACAGGAAAACCTTTATATTCTGAATAGTTATCTTTTGAGTTGGTTTTAATGATCTCTTCAGCTTCATTAAGATATTTGGCAAGATCGTCAGCAGTTAAAACTTCGCTGTCGTTAAGTCTAAAACCGTTATCATCTTCAACTTTTCCGATAAGATAGAGATTTAAAGGGGTTTTGTATGGATCGTCAGTGGAAAATAAGGTGGTTGCCCAGTTAGTTAAAGAATCGTGCAGATTGGCTTTATTTGCTGTTCCGTTTGTAAATTTAGGGTCATCGGCAATGCCAAGATATTTTATTCGTTCGGCTGGAATATTTCTGCTTTTCAAGGCATTGTAAACATAACTGCCTAAATTCTTTGAAATGGTTTGAAAATCTGCATTTCCAGATTCGGAAACAACAATAATTCCCTCACCAACTGGCTGACCAATCGGAACTACAAGTTTTGTGTTTATGCTGAGATAATCAGAAGTCTCTGGGAGGCTTGCCTTGACATTGATAAAACCGTTTCCAGGAACTACGACATCTCTATAAAATACGCCGTTTGCATCTATTTCAACACCTCCAACAAATTGGGGTTGAAGTCCAGCGTCTTGATTTGCAGGGTCAAGATAGCGAATATCAAGATTGACCTTTGTTCCGTCAAGTCGCACAGGTGTAATGATTCCTTGAACTCTTAGAATATCGCCTTTTTTGGTTGATTGATTCACGTTTGATGATAGGGCTATGTTTGTTTTAGCTGGAAGGATAAAAATTTCTGCGGTGTTGCTGGTTATTCCGTTTGAATTGGCAGTCAAAGTCAGCAATCCCGCATGAATCGGCGTAACAGTGCCTTGAAAATAACCTTTTTCATCGGTCGTAAAAGCCGCTGATTCCGCAGACTCTTTGATGTTATTGCCTGAAATAACTACAGATTGTCCCGCCTGTGCTGGAATAACATTCCCTGCAATCGTGAGAGAATCAAGAACTCTTGTCCGTTTTGTTTTATGGGCAATACTCAACGCAATCATGGAGTTTGTGCCATCGCTGACCTGAACATTTAAAGATGTGCTTTTGCCTGAATAACCTGATTGAATTTTTGGAATGATTTTAATTGTTTGGGTGCTTTCAGAAAAGGCGGCAATTGTTAAAAGAACAGGTTTTGTTTCGCCTGATTTTAGTGAAACAGCTATGGGCTCAAGTTTTACGTTTATGTTATTGGAAATCGTATTTCCTGTGGCTGATTCAATCTCAAGAGCTACATCACCTCTGAACAAATCCAAAGAAGTGGCAAACACCGTGATTTCTGCTTTTTCATTTGGCAACATTGCAATTGCATTTCTATCAAGGGTTAGCTCAACTCTTGGTTTCTCCTCAACCTGCGGGGTAATTAAAGCTGCTTCGTTGTTGTTTGCAACTCTGATAAGTTTGCCATTCTCTTCAATTACAGCAGAAAGGCGGTAATATCGGGGCAAACCTTCAAGCCATTCAGGGTCTTCTATTGGGGTATTGAGGGTATAGCCTTTTGTTGTTGAGCCGTCTGAATTTGTTCTTGTTTCTGGTGTGTGTCCTTCAACTGTAACCCAGCAGTTGTCAACTCTTGGTTTAGGACAAATCGAATAATCCGTGTAAAATCTGATTAGTTTATCTGAAGCATCAAGCACTGTTTCGTAAACGCCATCTTGTGATAATGAGCGTTGAAGTTCTATGTATTTGACGTTCTGAAAATCAAGAGAGGAAGAGTTGAGAAACCAGTTGATTGTGATTTCTGGGGAGTTGGGTTTGATGATTTGTTCGGGGGTGCCGAGTTGAAGGAAGTGGGCGAGACCTCCGCCATCAGTTCCAATCCATAATCCCCCGCTATTGTCTGACAAGAGGGAGAGTGAGTCAACATAGTTATCAGGTAATCCTGAATTTTTTGTATCAAAGACTTGCCACGAGCCGTTTGACTTTAAATGAGTAAGACCGCCTCCACGAGTTCCAATCCATAATCCTCCGCTTTCATCAGACAAGATTGAGCTAACATAGTTGTCAGGTAATCCTGAATTTTGTGTATTAAAGACTTGCCACGAGCCGTCTGACTTTAAATGAGCAAGACCGCCTCCATAATAATCGGCAGTTCCAATCCATAATCCTCCGCTGTTGTCTGACAAGAGGGAGTTAACAACTCCGCCTGGTAATCCTGAATTTTTTGTATTAAACACCTGCCACTCACCGTCTGATTTAAAATGAGCAAGACCGTTAAATATAGTTCCAATCCATACTCCACCAATTCCGTCTGACGAGAGGGAGTTAACAATTCCGCCTGGTAATCCTGAGTTTTCTTTATCAAAAACTTGCCACGAGCCATCTGACTTTAAATGAGCAAGACCGCCTCCATTAGTTCCAATCCATAAGTCCCCGTTGATGTCTGACAAAAGGGCAGAAACATTGTTATTAGGCAGTCCTGAATTTTTTGTATTAAAAACTTGCCACGAGCCATCTGTATTTAAATGGGTAAGTCCGCCAGAAGCTCCACCAATCCATAATCCTCCGTTGTTATCTGATAAGAGGGATGTAACAATGTTATCAAGCAATCCTGAATTTAAAGTATTAAATTTGAGATTCCTTTTTTTTCGCGAAATGTAAATGTAATTATCGTCTTTATGCTCACGCTCTGTATTAAAAACTTGCCACGAGCCATCTGACTTTAAATGAGCAAGACCGCCTCCATTAGTTCCAATCCATAAGTCCCCGTTGTTGTCTGACAAAAGGGCAGAAACATAGTTATAAGGCAGTCCTGAATTTTTTGTATTAAAAACTTGCCACGAGCCATCTGTATTTAAATGGGTAAGTCCGCCCCAATAAGTTCCAACCCATAATCTCCCGTTGCTGTCTAACAAGAGAGATAAAACATAGTTATCAGGTAATCCTGAATTTTTTGTATTAAAGACTTGCCACGAGCCATCTGACTTTAAATGTGTAAGACCACCATAATAAGTTCCAATCCATAATCCTCCGCTTTCGTCTGACAAGATAGAGTTAATAAAGTTGTCAGGCAAACCTGAATTGTTTGTATTAAAAACCTGCCACGAGTCATCTGCTTTTAAATGGGCAAGACCGCTGTTATAAGTTCCAATCCATAATCCTCCACTGTTGTCTGATAAGAGGGACCAAACAGAGTTGTCAGGCAATCCTGAATTTTCTGTATTAAAGACTTGCCATGAGCCATCTACCTTCAAATGGACAAGATTTCTGTCATAATAACTGATAGTTCCGATCGTTATAATCCATAATCCTCCACTGTTGTCTGATAAGAGGGACCAAACAGCGTTGTCAGGTAATCCTGAATTTTGTGTATTAAAGACTTGCCACGAGCCGTTTGACTTTAAATGGGCAAGACCGCCACGAGTTCCAATCCATAATCCTTCGCTTTCATCTGACAAAAGGGAGTTAACATGGCTGGAAGGCAACCCATCTAAATTTGTAAATAACTGAAGAAGTTCTCCTGATTCTGCATTACGTTTTTCCAATCCACCAACTGTTCCCACCCAGAGTATTTTGCCATCGTCTGATCTCAATAAAGCATTAATCGTACTAATGCTTGTATAAACCTCCCAATTCTGCCTTTCTGCCTCAATACGATTTTCTTCTGATGATGCTATTGAAGGCAATACCCATAAACAAACAAGGAGCAAGTAAAAACAGTGATTTACGCTAAAGAATCTGAATCTTTTTTGTTTTAATTTCATGTAAAATCTCCTGATAAAAATATTAAAAAGCCCCGATAATCTTTCTAAAGCCTGAAACAGACTGTTCTATTGGCAATGTAGCAGATTTTATTTTGTGTGAAGAGAGAGCAGCTGATGAAAATTTGTCGTTTTCTAAATAATAGAGGGCTGCTTTTAAAGAGGCTTCATTTGGGTCTCCAAATTGCGAATCAAAGTCGTCTGCAACCTCATAATCCGGCTCTATTCCTCCAAAGTATCCGCCTTTACCATCACTGTTTACGGTTTCAAACATAATAGGTTCAAGCACCTTGTCGCAGAAAAATTGACTTGCCATTCCAACTGGCTTTCCGCATGTAATGCTGCCAATTGTTATTACATCTGCAAACGGCTTAAGTCCGTTTATCAAAAGTTCACTTGCAGAACATGTTGATGCCCCAGTTATTACAACAATTCTTGAAAGATTAAGTGAATTAGACTGTTTTAAAAACTTGTAGGCATAATTTTCATCCTTATGTTTATCGTTATATTTAACAGTGGCAAATATCTCTCCATTAGTATTCTCTTTTGCTATTAAGGAAGCTAAATATGCAGATATTGAAACCCGGCCGCCGCCATTATACCTAAGATCAAGAACAAGTTCGTTTACTTTTTGTGCCTTAAAATAGCTGAAGACCTGATTAAGCTCTTGTTCAGAAGTTTCAAGAAAACTCATAAAAACAAGATAACCAATTTTTTTGTCTCCTGCATTGAAGATGTCATAATTAAAAACCGTGTTAATTTTGACCTTTTTCTTTGTCAGTTGTGTTTCAACTATATTGCCTTGAAGATCAGCAAATTCTAAATTGACAACAACTCCTTCTTTTGATTCCCCGTATATGTTGTCCCATAGGCTGTTTGTTTCAATTTCTTCAACATCTTTTCCATTGACTTTAAGAACTGTCCAGCCTCTCTTAACTCCTGCTTTGTCTGCCGGCGAATCTTTATAAACATGGCTGATTCTTAAATTTTTATTGCTGTCATATTTAGTTCCATATCCCATGCCTATATATGTTCCCTCTTCAAACAAGGCAGCAAAAGATTCTGCTGATGTGATATAGCTCCATTTATCAAATTTCTTGTATTTTATAGCTTCTAACAGAAGTTCAGGAGATGAGTATTTTTTAGATGGTGATGAAATTTTGGGGATTTTGCCATACCAATAATAAACATCAATCATACGATTATACAGCCACAAATTTTGGTCAACTGCAGAGCAGTCAGGAGAGTAATCATTCAGTGAGGTAAGTTGTAATTTAGCATTATTATCATTGGGTTGAAGTTTAAGATTCATCTCTACAAGCTTTATTTTTCCGTTATTTTCTTCTTGACGCACTGATGGAAGCTGCATCTTATTTGTGCTGAAATCAAAAGATGGTCTAAAAGGTGATATAGAGATTTTGTTTAAAATATCATGCCATGAAAAAAGCTCTTCAAAAGGTTGATAAACCTCTGTTTCTACTAAATTAAATGAAATTGGCTTTGTAGTATTTTGTTTTAAAGCTGTTGTATATGCTCCTGAAACACCTCCTGCGTTCAATACATCAAGGAGTGGAATATTAAGAGTTCCAGCATCTAAGTTATACACTGGCTGCTGCTGTGCTAAATTTATAATTTCAAAATTATCAAACCACGGCTTTGCCTCTTCGTCTGATACAAGCCCAACAGAACCGCCTAAATAGTTATCAAATTTCAAGAATTCTACTTCATTGTAATTAATGAAAAAACGAAACAAATTTCCCTGTTTGAGAATAGTCAATCTGTCATTTTTTCCTGTAATAGCAGGTGATTTTATATATCCTGTATAAAACTTCCATTTTTCCCCTTTAATAACCTCTATAATATAGTATCCATCAAGGTTAATCTTGAACGTTATAATATCAGTTTTGTTATTTGAATCTTTCTGACCGCAAGCATATAATCCAAAAAATTTATCGCTTGATTCTTTTGCACAATTTACGATTACAGATGCTGCAAATTCGTAAAAGTAGTTGGATTTATCAATAGATGGATCCCAGCCGCCTGGATTTTCACCACCACCCCAACTTACCCAGACATAATAGTATTTTTGAGGTTCTGAATTGTTGTAGTATAATGCACCGTCAGATATAAACCAGTCAGCATAAGGCTTAAATCCTTTTGTAGAAGATGCAGCGTTAAAAGGTTCAAATATGTATGCATCAGAATATTTTGCAGCCAGAAGACACATAAGGATAGAAATGGTTGCAGCCACAACCCGTTTTTTCATTTATTTTCTCCATTTTGAATAATGTTTTTGATAGGTCTATTTACCTCAAATTAAAAAACTCCACATTTGACCAACCACTTAAACCATTACTGTTATATGCTTTAACCGCCCCATAAAAAGCAAATCCTTTTCCATCAAATGTGATTGTTCTTTGGTTTCCCATATCAATTTCCCCAATATCTGCCGGCAGACAATCAGGATAAGGACAATAAAAGAGCTTGTATCCGTCAGCATTTGCAACTTCTGACCATGAAACTGTAACCATATTTCCTTTGGTAGTGATTTTTATTTGTGGAGCTTCAAGAAATACTCCAGAATTTGCGATAACATTAAGAAATTTCTGCTCAGGAAGAGACACATTACCAGCTTTGTCCTTTGCGTAATAGACAGCTTGATAACAGCCAGTTGCAAGGTTTGGGTAAGTTTGGCTTAAATCTGCTTCATAAACATTCACTTTATCAGATTTTTGTTTCATCTCAATATTTACAGTTCGGTTTGATGGGTCAGTAATTGAGCTGATTGAACAAAATACGCCGCCCATTTCATTTTCAGGGTCAGTTGCAATCGCCCAGAGGAAATTATTTTGCGTATCTTCTCTGTTTATCGTCATGTCTGGATTTGTGGTTCTGATTTGCGGGCGTAAATTGCCAGACGGACGATATTCAATAAATTTGCCTGACGCTTCATATCTGTCAAAGTTTGTTGTACCAAAACCGTCTCCATCTGCGTCCATCACTGGTTTTTGAATATGGCGGTAAAATTTCAGGATTTCGTAGTTAGCCTCTGCAAATGCCCCTTCAATATCGCTACCGTAGTTTATGAACTGATAAAAATACCGCGAAAATGAGCTTTCTCCGAGATTGTCGTAACCAGCAAAACCGCCTTCATCAATCGGCTTGTCAGATGACGATGTCAAAATAATCCTGCCGTTACCTGCAATCTTTTCAATCCATTTACCAGATTGAGTTCCTTCAAGCACTATGGTTACAGGAAACCCCTTATATTCTGAATAGTTATCTTTTGAGTTGGTTTTAATTATCTCTTCAGCTTCATCAAGATATTGTGCAAGGTCGTCAGCAGTCAAAACTTCGCTGTCGTTAAGCCTGAAACCGTTATTATCATCTTCAACCTTGCCGATAAGATATAGATTTAATGGCGTTTTGTATGGGTCGTCAGTTGAAAATAAGGTGGTTGCCCAGTTGGTTAAAGCGTCATGCAGATTGGCTTTATTTGTTTTGCCAAAATTTTCAGCTGCTAAAGAGTCGTTAATTTTAAAATCAGCAATGATTTTATCGCCTCCAAGACCTAAATATTTTATTCGTTCTGCTGGAATATTCCTTGATTTAAGAGCGTTATAAACATAATTGCCCAAACTCTTTGAAATGGTTTGAAAATCTGCATTTCCAGATTCGGAAACCACAATAATTCCCTCACCAACTGGCTGACCAATTGGAATCACAAGTTTTGTGTTCACGCTTAAATAATCAGAAGTTTCAGGCAGGCTTGCCTTGACATTAATAAAGCCGTTTCCCGGAACTACAACATCTCTATAAAATACACCATTTGCGTCTATCTCCACACCTCCAACAAATTGAGGTTGCAGTCCAGCGTCTTGATTTGCAGGGTCAAGATAGCGAATATCAAGATTGACCTTTGTTCCGTCAAGTCGCACAGGTGTAATGATTCCTTGAACTCTTAGAATATCGCCTTTTTTGGTGGATTGGTTCACGTTTGATGACAGGGCAATGTTGGTTCTGGCTGGAAGGATAAATATTGCTGCGGTGTTGCTGGTTATTCCGTTTGATTGGGCGGTCAAGGTCAGCAAACCCGCATGAATTGGCGTAACAGAACCTTGAAAATAGCCTTTTTCATCAGTCGTAAAGGTCGCTGATTCAGCAAATTCTTTGATGTGATTACCTGAAATAACTACAGATTGCCCCGCCTGTGCTGGAATCACATTACCTGAAATCGTGAGAGAATCGAGAACCCTTGCCCGTTTTGTTTTGTGGGCAATGCTCAAGGCTACCATAGAATTTGTGCCATCGCTGACCTGAACATTTAAAGATGCACTTTTGCCTGAATAACCTGATTGAATTTTGGGTATGATTTTAATGCTTTGGGTGTTTTCAGCAAAGGCCTCAAGTGTCAGAAGAACAGGTTTTGTTTCGCCTGCCTTTAAAGAAAGTGTGGAAGATTCAAGTTTTGCGTTTATATTGTTTGAATTTGCAACACTATCACCCGATTCAATTTCAAGATCAACATTACCTCTGAATAAATCCAAAGAAGAGACAAACACCGTGATTTCCGCCTTTGTGTTTGGCTGCATGGCAATTGCATTTTTATCAAGGGTCAATTCAACTCTTGGTTTCTCCTCAACCTGCGGGGTAATCAAGGCTGCCTCATTATTGTTTGCCACTCTGACAAGTTTGCTGTCTTCTTCAATTATAGCAGAAAGGCGGTAGTATCTTGGCAGCCCTTCCAGCCATTCAGGGTCTTCTATTGTGGTGTTGAGGGTGTAGCCTTTTGTTGTTGAACCGTCTGAATTTGTTTTTGTTTCTGGTGTGTGTCCTTCAACTGTAACCCAGCAATTATCAACTCTTGGTTTAGGACAAATCGAATAATCTGCGTAAAATCTGACTGGTTTATCTGAAGCATCAAGCACTGTTTCGTAAACGCCGTCTTGGGATAATGAGCGTTGGAGTTCAACGTATTTAACATTCTGGTAATCAAGAGAGGAAGAGTTGAGAAACCACTTGATGGTTATTTCTGGGGAGTTGGGTTTTATGAGTTGTTCGGGGGTGCCGAGTAGTAAAAGATGGTAAAGCCCATCAAGACCGCTCCCTAACCAGATACCCCCTTTACCATCGGGTAATAAACCTCCTCTTCCATCAGGTGACATTGGAACAACCCAAACAAAAGAAGAAGCATCCTTATCATAAACATCCCATGCACCATCTTTCTTCATATGTGCAAGCCCAATACTACCACCTGTTCTCACCCAAATACCACCTTGTCCGTCAGACATAAGGGATTCAATGGAATTATTTGGTAATCCAGAGTTATTTTTATCAAATACTTGCCAAGTTCCATCAGACTTAATATGAACAAGACCTCCTATTGATGTAAATCCTAATTCAGTACTGCTTTGTGTTCCTACCCAAATACCGCCTTTACCATCGGATAATAAACAAGAGACAAAATTAGAGGGCAAGACAGAATTATTTGGTGTGAAGACTTGGCAGGTTCCATCGGCATTCAAGTGGCCAAGACCTCCAAAATATTCATCGCTAAACAGAAACCCTATCCAAATCCCCCCTTGAGCGTCAGACAAAAGACAGTTGATAGTATTCGATGGTAAACAAGAATTATCTTGAGTAATAAATTCCATTTTCCCATCTGATGTCAGATGCTGAAGACCACCGAAAGTCTTTCCCATCCAAATACCTCCCTGATTGTCGGAAATAAGAGAAGTAGTCCAGTTTACTGGAGAAAAGAGCGAACTCATTGGTAGGTTTGAGTTGTCTTGGGGCAATATTTCCCATGAATTGTCAGCCTTCAGATGGGTAAGGGCGGTATCTGTTGCAAATGTTCCTATCCAAATTCCACTTTGATGGTCAGAAAGAAGGGAAGTTATCCAATCGTGTGGCAGATCGGAATTATCTTCCGTGAAGACATCCCATGAGTTATCCGCTTTCAGGTGACCAAGCCCTACACCAGTACCTACCCAGATGCCATTTTTTCCATCAGGAAGAAGAAAATTGACCGTATTATCTGGTAAATTAGCGTATTTTCTATTAAAGGACTCCCATGTATTATCTGGTCTCAAATGTGCAAGACCGGAATTTGTACCTATCCAGAGTCCATTCGCACCATCAGATAGAATACAAAATATAGTATTAGTTGGTAAGTTGAAGTCATCCTTATCAAAAATTTCACATGTGCCGTCTGATTGCAAATGTGCAAGACCACCGCTCTCATAACTATCACCACCAAGTACAGTCCTTTCAGAAAATTCCGAAGTTCCAACCCAAACCCCGCCTTGACCATCAGAAAGAAGACATTTGATATGATTGCTTGGCAACCCTGAGGTTTCAGTGTTAAAGACATCCCATGTATCGTCAGCTTTTAGATGGGCAAGTCCTTTATCAGTTCCTATCCAAAGACCTCCTTTTTTATCAGATAGAATAGTTCTAATATTGTTATTTGGCAGCTCAGAATTAAATGTAGTGAATTGATATTGAGTCCCATCTATCTTAATGTGAATAAGACCCCCAATAATATTCGAATTCTCTTCAGCAACCACTCCTGCCCAAATACCACCTTGACCGTCAGACAAAAGGACAGAAACATAATCCATGAAGTTTAAATCTGGCAAATCAGGGTTATAAGAGTTTAAATAAAAGATGCTCCATGAACCATCTGACTCTAAGTGGGCAAGCCCTACTTCGCTGCCAACCCAGATACTGCCTTGACCGTCAGGTAGTAAGGATGCGGCCATCTTAAACGGCAAATCAGTGAAGACTTCCCAGCTTTCGTCTGCACTTAAATGTGCAAGTCCATTAACAGCTCCAACCCAAATACCACCTTGACCATCAGGTAGAAGTTTCCCTACCCCTCTATATGGTAACCCACTCTTTTTTGTATAAATTTTTTTAAGCGATCCGGTAAGAATATCTATCTTTTCGAGACTGCCTGAGGTGGCCACCCATAGACTCGATTTATCGTCAGATATTGCCAAATCGAATATTCTGCTTTTATCTACATAAACCTCCCAATTCTCTCTTTCCGCCTCCACACGATTTTCTGCCCATGCTATTGAAGGTAACACCCAAAAGCAAACAAGAACCACGTAAAACCAGTGAGTTGAGTTAAAGAATCTGAATCTTTTTGTTTCTAATTTCATGTAAAATCTCCTTAAAGATGGTTGGGGGGTGAAATACCATTTGAAAAATATCAGGGTATTTAATACACTAACATTATGAAAAAATACAGAATAGTTATAGATACCAATGTTTTTATAAGTGCTTTGAGGTCAAAAAGAGGGGATAACTGTAATGACAACATTAAGGATAAACCTTCCTGATTCTTTACATAAAAAGGCAGAAGAGCTTGCGTCTAATGGGCAGATGTCAATAAATCAGCTTATTACAACTGCACTGGCTGAAAAACATGATGAATTGTAGTAATTGCTGCCCCATATTAAGTATTAAAAATGTAAACATGGAAGGGACACTTACATATTAACCGTAACCTCTTCCCAACACAACCTGTCAAACCCTAATGACACCACATCAAAGCTCTTGAGCCTGAAATCTTTTCCTAAATACCGCTTTTTTAATATTTGGCTGTATTCTCTAAATTAAAAAACTCCACATTTGACCATCCACTTAAACCATTGCTTTTATAAGCCTTAACCGTCCCATAAAATGCAAATCCTTTGCCATCAAACGTTATTTCTCTTTGCTTGCCCATATCAATTTCGCCAATATCTGATGGTGAACAATCTGGATAATTACAATAAAAGAGCTTGTATCCGTCAGCATTTGCAACTTCTGACCACGATATTGTAACCATATTTCCGTTGGTAGTTATTTTCATCTTTGGAGCTTCAAGAAGCACTCCAGAATTTGCAATAACATTCAAGAATTTCTGCTCAGGCAACGAAACATTACCAGCCTTGTCCTTTGCGTAATAGACAGCCTGATAACAGCCAGTTACAAGATTTGGGTAATTTTGGTTTAAGTCTGCCTTGTAGAAATAGCCCGTATCAAGTTTCATTTCAATATTTACGGTGCGGTTTGATGGGTCAGTGATTGAACAGAAAACACCCTGCATCTCGTTTTCAGGGTCAGTCGCAATCGCCCAGAGGAAATTGTTTTGAGCATCCACTCTATTTATCGTCAAATCAGGGTTTGTGGTTCTGATTTGTGGGCGTAAATTACCAGACGGACGATACTCAATAAATTTACCTGACGCCTCATATCTGTCAAAGTTTGTTGTGCCAACACCGTCTCCATCTGCATCCATCACTGGTTTTTGCGTATGGCGGTAAAATTTTAGGATTTCGTAGTTAGCCTCTGCAAATGCCCCTTCAATATCACTGCCGTAGTTGATGAATTGATAGAAATATCGTGAAAATGAGCTTTCACCAAGATTGTCGTAACCAGCAAAACCGCCTTCATCAACTGGCTTGTCAGATGACGATGTTAAAATAATTCTGCCGTTACCTGCAATTTTTTCAATCCATTTGCCAGATTGAGTTCCTTCAAGAACTATGGTTACAGGAAACCCCTTATATTCTGAATAGTTATCTTTTGAGTTGGTTTTAATTATCTCTTCAGCTTCATTAAGATATTGTGCAAGGTCGTCAGCAGTTAAAACTTCGCTGCCGTTCAACCTGAAACCGTTATTCTCATCTTCAACTCTGCCGATAAGATATAGATTTAAAGGGGTTTTATATGGGTCGTCAGTTGAAAATAAGGTGGTTGCCCAATTGGTTAAAGCGTCATGTAGATTTGCTTTATTTGCTGTTCCGTTTGTAAATTCAGGGTCATCAGCAATGCCAAGATATTTTATTCGTTCGGCTGGAATATTTCGACTTTTCAGGGCGTTATAAACATAATTACCCAAACTCTTTGAAATGGTTTGAAAATCTGCATCTCCAGATTCGGAAACCAGAATAATCCCCTCACCAACCGGCTGACCAATAGGAATCACAAGTTTTGTGTTTATGCTAAGATAATCAGAAGTTTCAGGCAGGCTTGCCTTTACGTTGATAAAGCCGTTACCCGGAACTACAACATCTCTGTAAAATACGCCGTTTGCATCTATTTCAACACCTCCAACAAATTGGGGTTGTAATCCAGAACTTTGATTGGCAGGGTCGAGATAACGTATATCAAGATTGACCTTTGTTCCGTCAAGTCGAACAGGCGTAATGATTCCCTGCACCCTTAAAATATCGCCTTTTTTGGTTGACTGATTCACGTTTGATGAAAGGGCAATGTTCGTTCTGGCAGGCAGGATAAAAATTTCTGCGGTGTTGCTGGTGATTCCGTTTGATTGGGCAGTCAAGGTCAGCAATCCCGCATGAATTGGCGTAACAGTGCCTTGAAAATAACCTTTTTCATCGGTCGTAAAAGTCGTTGATTCAGCGGATTCTTTAATATTATTGCCTGAAATAACTACAGATTGCCCCGCCTGTGCTGGAATAACATTACCTGAAACCGTCAGAGCGTCCAGCACTCTTGTCCGTTTTGTTGTGTGGGCAATGCTTAATGCAATCATGGAGTTTGTGCCATCGCCAACTTGAACATTTAAAGATGCACTTTTGCCTGAATAACCTGATTGAATTTTAGGAATGATTTTAATTGTTTGGGTATTTTCAGAAAGGGCGTCAATTGTCAAAAGAACTGGTTTTGTTTCACCTGATTTTAAAGAAACAGAAGAAGGTTCAAGCCCCACATTTATGTTATTAGAAATCGTATTGCCTTCAACTGATTCAATTTCAAGCGTTACATCACCTCTAAACAAATCCAAAGAAGAGACAAACACCGTAATTTCTGCCTTTGTGTTTGGCTGCATGGCAATTGCATTGCGGTCAAGCGTTAGTTCAACTCTTGGTTTTTCCTCAACCTGCGGAGTAATTAGAGTTGCTTCGCTGTTGTTTGCAACTCTTACAAGTTTTCCATCTTCTTCAATTACAGCAGAAAGGCGATAATATCGTGGTAAACCTTCAAGCCATTCAGGGTCGTTTATTGGAGTGTTTAGGGTGTATCCTTTTGTTGTTGAACCATCTGAATTTGTTTTTGTTTCTGGTGTGTGTTCTTCAACTGTAACCCAGCAGTTGTCAACTCGTGGTTTAGGACAAATAGAATAATCAGCATAAAATCTGATTAGTTTATCTGAAGCATCAAGCACTGTTTCGTAAACTCCATCTTGAGATAATGAGCGTTGGAGTTCTATATATTTGACGTTTTGGTAATCAAGAGATGAAGAGTTGAGAAACCAGTTGATTGTGATTTCCGGGGAGTCGGGTTTTATGAGTTGTTCAGGGGTGCCGAAAAGAAGTAGGTGGGCGAGACCGCCACCATCAGTTCCAATCCATAACCCTCCTTGCTCGTCTGAAATAAAAGACTGCACATCGTTATTCGGCAGCCCTGAATTATCTTTATTAAAGACTTGCCATGAGCCATCTGATTTTAAATGTGCAAGACCGTCAGAAGTTCCGATCCATAATCCTCGTTCCTCGTCTGAAATAAGAGAATAGACAAAATTAAACGGCAGCCCTGAATTGTCTGTATTAAATACCTGCCATGTGCCATCTGACTTATAATGGGCAAGACCACCTCCCCAAGTTCCAATCCATAAACCACCGCTTTGGTCGGACAAGAGGGCAAAAACCCTGTTGCCAGGGAATCCTGGACTTTCTTCATCAAATACCTTCCATGATCCATCTGCCTTGAAATGGGCAAGACCGCCCCAAAAAGTTCCAATCCATAAACCACCGCTCTGGTCTAACAAGAGGGAACGAACAGAGTTGTCAGGTAATCCTGAATTTTGTGTATCAAAAACTTGCCATGTGCCATCTGACTTTAAATGGACAAGACCGCCCCCAGTTCCAATCCATAAACCACCGCTGCCGTCTGATAAAAGAGATGCAACATAATTGTCAGGTAATCCTGAATTTTTTTTATTAAATACTTGCCAAGAGCCGTCTGACTTTAAATGAGCAAGACCGCCCCCAATCGTTCCAATCCATAATCCTCCGTGTTGGTCTGATAACAGGGAATAAACAATGTTGTCGGGCAATCCTGAATTTTTTTTATTAAATACTTGCCATGAGCCATCTGATTTTAAATGTGCAAGTCCACCTAAATAAGTTCCAATCCAGAGTCCCCCGCTACTATCTGACAGGAGAGAGGTAACAATGTTGTCCGGCAATCCATCTAAATTTATAAACAACTGAATAAGGTGTCCTGTTTCTGCGTCACGTTTTTCCAATCCTCCCATTGTTCCAACCCAGAGAGTTTTGCCATCATCAGATAACAATAGAGCCTGAACATTGCTACGGCTTGTATAAACCTCCCAATTTTGCCTTTCCTCTTCAATACGATTTTCTGCAAATGCCATTGAAGGCAACGCCAAGAAGCAAACTAAAATCATGTAAAACCAGTGAGTTGCATTAAAGAATCTGAATCTTTTTTGTTCTGATTTCATGTAAAATCTCCTTAAAGATGGTCGGAATTTGGTAGTTCATAGTTTTTCAAGAATTGTGAGACATTCATCTATAGTAATTTATCGCTGATTATGTTTTATTTCTGTTACTTTGCTTATATCCATATTGGCAATAGATGCAACTTCTTCAATTGTCATACCTCTTAATAACATTGCCTTTACCATTTTTTCTTCACCTTCTTTTATCCCATCTTTTATCCCTTCTTTTTTTCCCTCTTTTATCCCCTCAGCCTTAGCTTTCAAGATAGCTGTTTGTGCAGATTTGATGCGTGTTAATTGATCCATTATCTCTGCCTGTCGGGCTTCATATAACATTCGGGCTTTTTCATCTTGGGCTATTATTTGAAGCAGATCAAAGGCACTTCCTATATGTTTGTTTTTTTGTGCAAGCATCTCTATCACCTCTCTTGATTTGGCGTTGATAAACATCATCCATTGGGTTATTGGATCATTTTCATCTATTGTTGTTGCTGGATCAAACAGCTTTGGTAACTCCATAAAATGAATCTCTTCAATATCAGTAAGTTTATGCCCTGTGTGATCTTCAATCAAATGATAGCAAGAGTGAAGCTGTTTAAGCGGTGTGCATTCAAAATCCACGATATTAATGGTTATACACCGTTTAAGCTGATCATAGGTATCACCAGATTTAATTTGTGATACAAACATTTTTGCCCAATAGAACAGAGTCCGTTCTGGCATAAATTCTGTGGGTAAAATCTGAATCTCAATATTTATCTGCTCTCCATCTTTAGTCTGTGCCCTGACATCAAGTATGCCTTTTTTATCCTCTTTAAATTCACGCAGTAATTCTGAGTTGATGATTTTAATATCAGCAAGTTCACCTTCTGACATATTTAAAACATTTGTCAGAAAGGCTATAAGTATGTGCTTGTTTTTCTCATCTCCAAATATCAATTTGAATACAAAATCATTTTTGGGGGACATTAAATAATCGTTCATATTTCCTATTGACCCTTTTTACTAAGACCATAAATTATTTTTTATCGCAATTACTTTGCTTATATCCATATTGTCAATAGATGCACTTCTTCATTGTCTTGACGCATCTCTTTCTGCCACGCAACAGGATCGCTGATACCGGCTAAAGCGTTTCTATCTGCCATACGTTTAAGGATTGCAGCCGCACGCTGTCCATTCTTTTCAGATTGTAAATTGATTCTTTCCTCTCTAACAATTTCCTGCACCAACATCTGAAGCAGGTATAGTTTATCACTATGCGAAAGCATATTTATTTCGGTTCTTATTTTTGTAATAGTCATTTTTATCCTCCAAATTTTAGAATAACCCCTTGAAAATACTTTTGAAAGACGTTTACCGATAATTTTGCAAACGCTCCAACCTTCTATTTATACCCCACTCAAGTTTTAGTATGTCAGATTCAGGGACTTTGTAACGTCCAAAAATCGTTCGCCATTCTGATACAGCCTGAACCACCTCATCAATAATTTGTCCGCTGTTTTTAATGTGCTGCTGTTTTCCAATCTGTTGCAGACTGTTTCTATCTGGTGGCAGATAGCTTGAGTTAAACGACAATGTATGTTCTCTTCTTTCGTATATATCAGGCAATAGGTCATAGGCAGGCGACAAACAAAATCCATGCTCTTTGTGGAGCATACAGAAGTTTTTGAGATGATCGTCAGTATTGCCGATTGCAGCATTAAAAACCATCTGACGGAACAGGAGAGGAATATCAGTTGAGGGCTGGACGCTGTGAGATTTAAGAACGTTAAACATATCGTTGTAGCCAAGATAATAGAACCCTTCAGCCCGCAATAGAGTCTGCATACTGATAATATGATAACGACCGCCATTAGGCGAAACGTCAAACCGCCTTAGCATCAGGAGTTTTCTGCTGCCGATACTCTGGATTTCAAACTCAGGAACGATAATTCCTGACTGCCGTGCAAGCTCAAGGGTTGCAGCTTCAATTGGGATAACATCAAGTTTGTCGTTAAGGCTTGGTAACTTGACAATCCAGAGAGACATATCATCTTTATTTACAAGTGCTTTGGGTCTTGCACCGCCCGGCGAGCTTCCTACCCGAAAAAGCAGCTGTAAATCAGCCTCATCAACCTGTAAACCTGAATCGTATCTTAAAGATGCATTTAAAAGAGTGTTCAATTCCACCATGCTTGCTGAACCGTTCTCATCAGTGGTGTTTTTGGCTGACATATCAGAGACAGAGACACCAGAGTCTAAGATGAAAGAGAGAGAACCCAATCCGTTTGCCCCTAATATTTCAAGCAATTTAGGAAGGTTTTGTTCTCTTCTTCCAAGTTTTGCCTTTTGAATCAAAAGTTTTCTTCCCCAGTCATCAGGAAGCGAATCCTCAAAAACTGCGTGAATTCCAGTTGGTCGATCTGCAATAAACTCTTTTGATGACAATGGCAGGTTGACGGGATCCAATGGAAACGCAAACGGATTTTCAAGATATTCTGGTGTATATCTGAATGCACCTTGTATGAATCCTCGTGAATCAGGGGTTGTCGTGAGAATATCGCCGCAATATAATCGTTTTCTATCAGGTAACGTAACCATTACACGCAATTTTATCATGGTTTAGCAAATTCTCATAATTCAGATTTTTTAGGGTAGTCCGATTTTTGAACCGTAACTCTTGCCCTTTGACGTTTTCTTCTCTTTTTCTCTGCCTCATATTGCTCAAACAGTGATTCTTTCGGGCTTATTAATCTATCTAACTCATCATGTCTGCCAAGTATTGAGAGAGCTTTTACCCAAACGCCTATTGATATTGATGGATCGCCATGTTCCATCTTGTATAAAGTTGGAATAGATATACCTATTCGGAAGGCAAACTCTTTTTGAGGGTCGTTACGCTCAAGTCTTGCTTGTTTGAGACGTTTCCCTAACTTTTTCAATATATTTTGTTCAATAATATTAATCATAATTTGTTTTATCTCATTTTTATCATTATAAAACAAATAATTTTTATTGTTATTGCCAATGCTATCACTAACTTGATTATTATTTTTACAACTTTGTTTGGTTACACAATAAGAGTTGTTTTTGGGTAAGGAGAGGTTGTGATAGAAATAAAATCAAGGGATAGTCCAAGTTCTTGCAGAAAATCTATCAAGCTATATCATCACGTCTAAGGTGGGCATACCAACGATATTCCAATTTTTTGAATAGAAAGACAATCATAAATGTAAGGGTAAGATAGAACAATGCGGCTGTTAGAAATGCTTCATAAGGGGTGTAGTATCGGGAGTTGATAATACGGGCAGCTCCTGTAATGTCAATAATTGTGATTACGCTTGCCAATGAACTTCCGTGCAGCATGAATATAACTTCGTTGCTGTATGCTGGAAGGGCTCGTCTAAAAGCACTTGGCAAGATGATACGCTGCATCATCTTTAATCTTGACATACCAACTGATTTTGCAGCCTCAATTTCGCCATAGTTAGTTCCTTCTATCGCACCTCGCAATATTTCAGTTGTGTAGGCAGCGGTGTTAAGGGTAAACGCAAGCAATGCACAAAAATATGCCTCTTTAAGGTAAGTCCATAAAAATGTAGATTTTAGGAGTTCAAATTGACCAAGACCGTAATAGATCATAAACATCTGAACAAGAAGTGGTGTGCCTCTAAAAAAATAGATATAAGCTCTAACAGGGGTAGAAAAAAGATAGTTTTTAGATGTACGGATAACAGCAAGAGGAACAGCCATTAAGAAACCAATAACCAAAGCCAAAGATACAAGCTGGATAGTGTTATTAAGCCCTTCAAAATAAATTCCAATATTTTCTGCAATAATTGAAAAATTCATAAAAACTCCAAAAAAAAAGTGCTATTATCCTTTTAAAACCCCTACACTATACTTTCTGTCAAGCCAGCTTAAAACAACACCTGAAAATGATGTTATAATGAGATATATTATTGCAACAGCAAAATAAAATGTAAATGGAAGGCGTGTTGAGCCAGAGGCGATTGATGCTTTTCTCACCATATCATCAAGACCAATTATTGAGACAAGGGCGGTTGACTTTATTAAAACAAGAAAGTTGTTTCCAAATCCCGGCAGGGCATGACGCATCATTTGGGGAAATAAAATTCTAAAAAACACCTTTATCTTTCCCATTCCAAAAGCATATCCAGCTTCAAGCTGACCCGGAGATACTGCCAATATAGCACCTCTAAACGTTTCAGTCATATATGCTCCAAATATAAACCCAATCGTTAGAACCCCTGCAATAAATGGATTGATGTCTATATATGAGTCATAACCAAATTTAGGTGCAATCTGATTTAGCATAACTTGACCACCAAAAAAGATAAGTAGCATCAACACTAAGTCAGGAATTCCTCTTATTATAGTTGTGTAACTCTGTGATATAAAATTCAAAATACGTGATTTTGATAATTTAAACATAGCACCTGTAAATCCAAGCACCATTGCAATGATTAAAGAGATAACTGATACTTTAAGAGTTAAGAGAGTTCCCTCTAAAATACTTGGACCATATCCATGAAGATTTAGTAGCATGATAAATTCACCAAAGTTATAATCTAATTGTGGTTGAGAATACACTCAAGGTGGTAATTCTGATAGGATGAAGTAGTAGGGTTTAAGCATGCTTAAACCCTACAAAAATAAAACTCTTAACTCGTACAACTAATTTAATGAATTACTCTTTTCCAAAAACATCAAATTCAAAATATTTATCTTGTATCTGTTTATATGTGCCATCTGCACGAATAGCTTTAATGGCTTTATTAAACATATCTACCAAATCTTTGTCCTCTTTTCTTATTGCAATGCCAGCACCATCTCCAAACCATTTTTTGTCTGTTAAATCTGGACCTACAAATTCATAATCCTTACCCTCTGGTTTTTTCAAAAAACCGTCATCAAGTGCAACACTATCAGCAAGAAGCATATCAACACGACCAGCAGTTAAATCAAGATAAGCCTCATCTTGAGAGCCATAGCGTTTAATCTCAACATCTTTTCCATAGTTGTCTGTCAAATAGCTGTCATGGATAGTTGCCCTCTGAACACCTACGATTTTTCCCTTTATAGTCTCTTTAGAAAATTCTTTTACAGCCCCTTTTTTGGTTATAAATTTAGCAGGCGTTTGGTAATATTTTCCAGCAAATGCAACGCTTTTCTTTCTCTCATCAGTAATTGACATTGATGCAATAACAGCATCATATTTTTTTGCTAAAAGAGCTGGAATAATGCCGTCCCAATCTTGTTTAACAAGAACACACTTTACATTCATAGCTTTACAAAGTGCTTTTGCAATATCAATATCAAAACCTGCAAGCTCTCCCTCTGGAGTTGTAAAGTTAAACGGAGGATAAGCTCCTTCTGTTCCAATACGCACCTCTTTCCACTCTTTTGCACTGACATTATCAATAGACAATGTAAAAGCTAAAACCAATCCAACAACACACAACACAAAAACATTAACCTTTGATAAAACTCTTTTCACGATATTTCTCCTTTAAAATTAAACATTATAAAAAATTACATCCCAGCGATAAACTGCTTAAATCTTTCGCTCTTTGGATTGCCAAAAACCTGTTCTGGATCACCATCTTCTTCAATAACTCCGTGATTTAAAAATATTACACGGCTTGATACATCTCTTGCAAATGCCATCTCATGGGTTACGACAAGCATAGTTCGCCCCTCTTCAGCAAGAGAACGTATAACATTTAGAACCTCTCCAACAAGCTCGGGATCAAGGGCTGATGTTGGCTCATCAAATAGCATAGCTTCTGGCTCCATTGCTAAAGCTCTTGCAATTGCAGCCCTTTGCTGCTGCCCTCCTGAAAGGTGTGCTGGATATGAGCTTGCTTTATTGTAAATCCCAACTTTTTCAAGGCAGATTTTTGCCCTTTCAAGAGCCTCTTTTTTAGGAACTTTAAGAACATGAACAGGTGCTTCAATAACATTTTCAAGCACAGTCATGTGAGACCACAAGTTAAATTGTTGAAATACCATAGATAATCTTGATCTTATCTGTTCAACCTGCTTCATGTTTTGAGGAGTATTTTCGCCACGCCTATTTTTTTTCATCAATATCTCTTCTCCAGCAACAATAATTCTGCCGCTATCAGGTATTTCAAGCATATTTATACAGCGTAAAAACGTGCTTTTACCTGATCCACTTGATCCAAGAATAGAGATAACATCACCTTTAAAGGCAGAAACCGATATTCCTGATAATACCTTTAGAGAGCCAAAACTTTTATGTAAATCGTAAACAGACAGTGCGGGTTGTTTTGTCATAGAAGTCATAATGTTATAGATAACCTGTTTGTTTGGAGGACGTATTATGGAAGAAAATAATCAATAAGTAATGTGGCATCATTAAAAAAGAAGTTTCATTATGTCAAGGTATTTATTTTGTTGCTATGAATTTCAACCTAATAAGGCGTTTAGAGTATATCTTTCCTTAGCCCTCTTCAGCCTCTTTGTTGTCCCCTGAGCAACACCATTAACTCATTAACAAGTCCCAACATCACTTCAGATTGAGCGTGCATCTGTTCCGAAGCACTTGCAGACTCTTCAGCATTTGCAGCATTTTGCTGTATTACTTTATCCATCTCAGCAACAGCAATATTTACCTGTGCAATTCCAGTTGCCTGCTCTCGTGATGCTTCAGAAATCTCACCAATTAATGACCCAACTTTTGTAGTGCTTCGAGTTACTTCATTAAATGCAATATTGGTTATATTTACCAACTCTGAACCACCCATTACCTTTTGAACAGTGCCTTCAATCATAACTGCTGTACTTTTTGCAGCTTCAGCAGAACGCATTGCAAGATTTCTTACCTCTTCTGCAACTACAGCAAAGCCTGCCCCAGCTTCACCAGCCCTTGCTGCCTCAACAGCAGCGTTAAGAGCTAACAGATTGGTCTGAAATGCAATCTCATCAATAGTTTTAATAATTTTTGAAATTGCATCACTTGCCTTTGAAATCTCTTCCATGGAATGGATAAGTTGATTCATTGATTCATTTGCCTTATTTACAACGCTATTGGCATCTTTCATCAACTTATCAGCATGACTTGCATTCTCAGAGTTTCGTTTTGTCATAGAGGATATCTGCTCTAAAGATGATGCTGTCTCCTCAATAGATGCTGCCTGTTCAGATGCCCCTTCTGCTAACGATTGGCTTGCATTTGCAACTTGCCCTGATGCTGATGACACCTGCCCTGCCCCATCATTTAACCCATCAATGACTCTATTAAGTGGTATTGTAATTGCTCTTGTTATTAAAAAAGAGAGCAGTCCTCCAAGTAAAACAGCGAAAATGCCCGTTATCAACATTAAACTATTGGCGTGAGATATTTCTGACTCCATTTTTTCTTTTTGGTTTGCGGCAGCATCTTCACAGACTTTAATTGCATCTCTGGCAGCTTTGACCATAATTGCGTCAGACTCTTCCTGTTTTTTGCTGATACTATCAAGTTGTGAATTGCTATTAAGTTGCAACTTAGTATCAGGCTGTAAATTGGTATTGCGATTAAGTTGCAGATTCTGCCCATTACCTTCTTGAGTTTTTGCTAAAATTGCACTTTTTTGATTCGTAAACTCTACATAATCATTGAATGCACGATAGTAGATATTAACCTTTTCAGTAACCTCGTCCATTTGAGCTTTATTCAAAGGGTCTTTAAACTGTTCTTTTACATGAGAGGCATGTTTTATAAGGTTTTTAACAATTTCATCTACCTTCTGCAGATAACTTGCATCATTACGAATAATATAATTCTTTTCATGTCGTCTTGCTTCAAGGATCATCTTTACCATCAAGTTTACATCATCTGATTTGTCAGCCCTATCAGCTACGCCACTTAAGCTTATGTATCCTATAGATGCGACAATAACCACAAACAAGATAATAATTGAAAACCCACCAGCTATTTTTGCTCCAAGTCTTACGTTACTAAACATTCTTTATCTCCTCCATAATTTTTTTATATCAATCCAACAGCTCTCTAACTGTTTTGAGCAAATCTTGACTTATTATTGGTTTCATAACAACTCTATCAATATCAGAGCCACTCTTTTTTAAATCAGAGACTTTTTCACTAAAACCTGTACAGAGGATAACAGGAATAGTTGGATTAACGACTTTCAAAGCTGTAGAAAGTTTGTCTCCAGTAAGTCCCGGCATTGTTAAATCAGTTATAATTAGATCATACATATCAGGCTTTTCTTTAAAAATTTGTAATGCCTCAAGGCTATCTGTTTGAATAGAAACTTTATAACCTGCTCGCTCAAGAATTGTGCCTAACAGCTTTGCAATAACACCTTGATCATCAACAACCATAATTGTCTCATTACCTGTGTGCGTTTTGGACGGTAACGATTCAGTTAGATTAAACTTTTGAGGCTCAATTCCGGGTAGATAGACTTTAAATGATGTCCCTTTTCCAACTTCGCTGTTTACTACAATATCACCTTTGCAACTTTTAACAATTCCATGCACTACAGCAAGACCAAGACCCGTCCCTTTTCCTTGCTCTTTTGTTGTGAAATATGGTTCAAAAATTCTGTTACGTGTCTCTTCCTCCATTCCAATGCCAGTATCTATAACCTCAATACAAAGATATTTTTCATTCAACTGTTTAGACAAAGGTGTAGATTGACTAAAAACTTTAGTGGTGTAGCTATTATTAGTATCGGCAACAACTTTTTGAGTCTCATAAATCTTTACAGTTAGACTACCTCCTGTATCTTCCATTGCATGAAATGCGTTGATGATAAGATTCATCAACACTTGGTGAATCTGTGTAGGATTAGCCATAACCATGCAGCAACTCTTTGCAATATCTTGATTTATTTTAATTGTTGAAGGGATCATAGCTCTTGAGAGTTTAATTATCTCTTTTGCAATTGGCTGAATTGACAACGGCATAACCTCTTGTTGTTCTTGACGGCTAAATGTGAGAATTTGCTTTACAAGCTCTTTTGCCCTGTGACCCGCTTTTAAAATTTCGCCAAGAAATTCTCTTTGAGTGCTTTCTTTTGGGCTATCTTCAATAAGCATCTCTGCACAGCCAAGTATTGGAAATAAAATATTGTTGAAATCATGGGCAATGCCACCAGCCATAGTTCCAATTGCTTCCATCTTCTGTGCCTGATTGAGCTGTTCTTCAAGTTTTTTCATCTCATCTTCAGATTGCTTTTTTAAAGTCTCATCTCTAAAAATAGCTACAATTTCACCAGAAGAGAGTTGGTAAACATAATTGTCATAATATTTATTTATTCGCTCATCTTTATAGAGCTTTGTTGGGTGGTGATGCGGTTTTCCTATTCGTAAGACTTTTTTGAATGTATCCACAAGACCAAATTCCCGAATACCGGGCTTTGCTTCAAAGATGCTCTTGCCAATAAGCTCTTCCTTCTTTTGTCCCTCAATCCTTTCAGCAGATTTATTAACATCAAGAAATATAAAATCCTCACCTTTTCCAACAACCTTGTATATTGCAACGCCAGATGGCATATTATCAACTAAAGCCTTATATTTTTCATCACTTCTTCTAAGCTCAATTAGTGCTTTAGTTTTTTCAGCTTCAATTTTGGCACTATATATTGCAATATCAATGGTTACTTTAAGCTCTCTTGTTGATATTGGCGTTAAAATATAACCAAATGGAAAATCTAATTTAACATTGTAGATAAACTCTTCGTCTGTATGCCCAACAATAAATATAATTGGAATTTGCCACGACATGCGTATCTCTTTTGCAGTCTCGGTTGCATTCATAAGATTTGTCCCAAGGCTAAGGGCAATATCCATAAGGATTAGATCGGGTAATTCTGTGCATCTATTTGATATTGATGATTCTGATGTTTGTGCTGCTGCTTCATATTGTTCTAATTCTCTATTAGATGTTGTCTTAAGGAGTCTGATAGCTTTTTCGCCTGAATCAATAACAGAGATAACATCGCAGTAAAGATATCCAAGGTGCATCTTCAGCTCTTTGACGATTTCAGGGTTATCTTCAATAAGCATTATTTTTGTCATTTTCACCATATAATAATCCTATTTCATTCTTTTATCCTTGCTTTGTTTTTGTTGAAAGTAGAGACGCACGGCCGTGCGTCTCTACTCGTAAGATTTCCACAAATAATTTAGGAGAGCTATACTCATTTGAATCAGTTAAACAAATCTTTTATCTTAGATAACACACTATCTTTTATATTTACGGTGAGAAAGAGGTCGCCCTTTTCTCCTGTTTGGGGAATTTCCACCCCAGCCCCTTTTAATCGTATTTTATGACCTTCTTTAATATTTTCAGGAATTTTGACAATCAATTTTTTATCATTTTTTTGGTGGTAATAGGCGTATGGACCTCCTTTTTTTGCATGGGAAGCTGAGAGAGTTATAGTGTCGTATATATCCATTTTTTCAGGATAGCCCATTAAGTCTGATTTAGAGATATTGAGTCTTTTCATACTTTCATTGAGTAACTTATCAACCACTTTTCTAACAATTTTACCACCAACTTCACGGATTACTCTTTGATGTGGTTTTAACTTAACCGATTCATTGTTAGATATATTGTTATATCCTCCATCTGGCTGTTGTCCAAATGTTCCGAAAAAGAAAAACCCACCTCCGTTAATGCCTCTACTGCCAAAATCTGTGCTGCTAAAACTGCCACTTTTTATATTGAGATTCACATTACTAAAAAGTTCATTCAATCCTCTTATGCCAAATCCCTCTGCAATCTCTTGAAAAATTTTCTCAAGATCAGAATTTTTAAGAATATCGTCATAGCTGTTGCTTTGACGGAATCTACCAGCAGCATCTTCCCCAAATCGTTCTCTTAGGATGTCGTATTCTCTTTTTTTCTCTGAATTTGAAAGCACAGCATAAGCCTCATTTAAAGCTGCCATCTTTTCAGAAGCATTTATATCATCAGGATTTCTATCAGGGTGGTATTTTATGGCAAGAGTTTTATAGGCTTTTTTGATCTCGGGTTGGGTCGCATTTTTATCAAGCTCAAGTATTTTATAGTAATCTTGGGTCTGCATTTTTTCTAATCCTATTTTCCATTAAATTAAAATAGAGTTAAGATAGTTATGATTTATTATTCTGTAAATCTAAAAAACTAACAGTTATTGTATATCAGTATTCTTATATTTTTGACAAACAGATATAAACAGTCTCATTAAAAAGAAGTTGTAAGATGGATTGTAAATCGGGTGGGTATGAAACGATGTTTAATTGGTAGGATATGATTTTGTATTATATATCTATATAAGGTTTTATGGCAACGGTATTTTTCCCATAAAACTTCCATCTTAATTTTGTTTATGGAAATGGTATAACTTCAGGGACAGCCTTTATAAAATGCTGACGCAAACTGTATGTATATGCCCCCTGTCCCGGAATCATCAACAGATCGCCATCTTGAATATCTTTGCCCCAATAGCTATATCCCCAAACGTCATGCGGGGTGCAAAGAGAGCCTGTAATAAGACACTCTCTTTCAGTTAAAGCGGGGCGAGATATGTTCAGAATCGGGCAGTAGTCTGTCTCAAATCGCTCCCAACCTATGGCATTTGTCCCTCCATCAGTTATAACCAGATCGTCATATTTTTTATCCATAACTTTGATAATAATGTGCATACTGTCATTGCATATCCATCTTCCGGGTTCAAAGCAGATTTTGCAAGATATTTGATTATGAATGTTATCACAAATAGCACTGCTAAGTTCTTGAGCAAATGTCTCAATGGAGGTGGAAGGATTAAGATAATGGGGATATGGTTCAGCAGCAGAACCATAATTTCCAGAAGTGTTAGGCAAATAATTAGAACTATTTTGAACAGAAGAAGTTAATGGATTTAATGAAGATGAAGTTAGTGAATTTAATGAAGATGAAGTTAATGGATTTAATAAAGATGGAGTCAATGGATTTAATGAAGATGGGTTTAAAGAAGCTCCCAATGCGTTACGCATCATGCCTTGAGGAGTTCCTGCTGGTTGAAGCCACTCACCTTGTTCAGGCCAGTACCCTCCACCAATATCAATAAATTTTATCATCAGCCGTTCTTCAGGAGTTAAAGCAGCAAGAGTTTCTCCAAGCTCTTTTATAAAGGCAATTTGACGATCAGGAGTCATATTCCAGCTTGAATGGAACTGAATCCCCTGAAAATTGATATACTTATATTTTTTGGACTCCTCAATAAATTTTGCTAAATCTTCTTTAGGTATTCCAAATTTTCTCCATAATCCATTAGGCTCAGTTGTAAGACGAACTCCAACTCTCATTTTTTTACCTTGACGGGCAGCACGCTTTTCAAGACGTTTCATCTCTGTAAAGCTGTCTATCAATACAACTACCTTTGCATTATTGGCAATTGCAATATCAAGCTCTTGAGCCGTTTTACCAGGACCGCTAAAGACAATATCATCAGCACCAAGCTCTAATGCAGTTTCAAGTTCAGCACCACTTGAGACATCTAACCCAAATCCACAAGTTAGAACTGTTTTGGAGACATCAGGAAAGTTGTTGCTCTTCATGGCAAAATAAAATCCTGTCTCTGGAAGGCGTTGCTGAAAAACTCTCTTAAATATTTTAGCTTTATTTATGATAACACCAGGCTCAAAAAGATAACAAGGTGTAAGATGTCCACCTATTGTATGGAGAATCTGCCTTCCTTTCATAAAATTTGTTTCAACAAAATTAAGCAGAAGTTTATCAGGTAAAAGTTGTGTTGTTTTATTTAAGATAGCTTGAACCTGCTGAATAGTTGCTTGATTTTGTTGGGTTGATATCTGAAATTGCTGAAACGTCTGATTTTTATATTCTGATAAATCAACCATTATAGTCCTCGCTTTTGGGTTCAATAATATCTATCTTTAGCATTGATAAAAGTTCCATGCACTGATCTTTATAGGGTATGTCTTCAAAAGGTTTAAAAATAATATGCCCTAAATTCCATGAATCATAATTTTCAGGTGGTAGAGTAATTTGATGACGAGTTTTATGTTTTATGAAAATCTCTCTAACTCTGGAATCAGATTCAACTTTCTTAGTGTCAATTGATCTCAGAACCCCTGACTGATTAGCATGAATCCTAAGACCAATAAGTTTATCATCAAAGTGTGGCAAGTATTTATCGCAACCAGTTGATAAATGTTTATCATAACAAGTTGGTAAATGTTTTAACTTAAAATCTTCTTTCTTAAAACTCTGGTTAGAGTAACAGGCAAAATCAAGGTTAAGTTTCAATATATCAATGTTCATAGCTTTTTGAATAAGCCAAGGAAGGCAATCTCCACCCGGTCTTGGTGTCATTTCAAGTAGCGACACTTTATTGTGAACATCTACAATAAAATCAACCATACAGATAGCCCTTGTTATACCAAGTGCTTTTGCACCTTTTTCTAAAACAGATATTAGATATGATTTATCAATATTAGCAGATGAGATGTCAACAATTTCATAAGCCATAGTAGTGCCAAAAACAGGAATAGGAGAAGGTATTTTACGTGTAAATCTTATCGGAATAACATCATGCTTGTAAACATCTTCTCCACTACAAAATATATTTTTTAGAACTTTTATTTCGCCATCTTTTGTTCCGCCAATTATAAAATCACAACTATACTCTGTTCCCTCCACATAAGTCTCAATTATAATATCTGGTGAGCTTTGGGGTTTACAGATAAGATTGTATGCGGCTTCGCACTCATTTGCAGTGCTACACCTAAAAACTCGTTCGCTGCCGCTGCTATCAACAGGTTTTAGAACACATGGTGTTATTTTGGATATTTTATCACGCAAAAAATTTATTTTATTTTTATCTAATAAATTTTCATTGTTAAGCTTATTTAGAGAGAAATTAATATTTTGAACACTTTGAACAGAGTTAAAAAACTCAACAGCTTGGGCAGCAGAATTTACTCTTTTATATTTGGGAGTTGGGACTCCTTTTGCGTGCCAAAGTTCTCTGGTTTTTGATTTATCTCTACACGCCATCACAGCCTCGATTGATGGGTAGGGCATATTAAATGAAGCAGCAATTTTGGCAGTAAGAGCCATTGATTCACAGTCAAAGCAGGCAATACCCTTTAATGTGATACCATAAAGTTGGATATGTTTATTAATAAGGTTGATGACCTCTTGAGGTAAGGTAGAAGAATGAGAATTAGTAACATTAGTGGCAGCTAAATTATTAACTCCCCCAAGTCTATCAAGCTCACATAGCAACTCTTCATCTGGCTCTGGTCTCTCTTCAGTTGCCTTTTCTCTAATTGTTGAGTCTGTGATAAAAACAAGCTCTTTTGTAGGATACTTCTTACGAAGAAGATCAATGTAATCAGATGTTGTTCCAACAATCAAGATTCTTTGGCTTTGCATTGATAATAAATCCGATAGCGTTTTAAATGGATAAAGGTTGTTTTAGAATAATTTGATAAAGTGTTCTTGGAGTTAAATGGAATCGCTCTTTCCACCCAAAATCACCGCAAAGAAAGTCAATATACTCTATCTTTTCAGAACATGCCCATTTGAGATGGTGAAGGTTAATAAGTTTTGCAATCCCCAAAAATTTTTTATTAGTTCCACCAGCAAGCATAATACAGGTATTGTTCCATATAGCACCCATATCAACAGCAGCAATTTCACCATTTATAAGCACTGTAACTACTCTTAGCATTCCATTTTTATCTAAATTTGAAGCAAGCTCAATAAAAGATTGTAAAAACTTTGGATCATGGAAATATCCATGCTCTCCAAAATTGCTGATATTGAGTCTAAACATAGTATCTAAGTCATCAGGGTCGTTATACCTAAAAGAGATACCCTGTTTTTCAATTGCTGTTATTTCAGACAAGATTTTTTTTCTTGATTTACCAGCAAAAGTTCCAAGATACTTTTCGTAACTATATTCATGATTTTTAGGATAAAATAGATAACCTGTCTCATCAACTGTGCTGTTTAAGCTAAACTCAGATGGAATATTATCCAATGAAGTTTTACACAAATATCTTATATCTGCACTGTTTTGGAATGAACAAAGTGTTAATAGCATCTCCCGCATTACATCGCTATTTTCAGCAATAATTTTGTTCTGTTCCATCCATGTTCTATTGTGCCATATCTCACCCGGAAAAAAAGCAAAGGCATTAATAGGCTCTACAACTTTACAAAGTGGAAGCAGACCATTTAGTCTGCCATTTTCTTCGTGGACAATAAAAAAAATATCTCTCATGTAATTCTTTGCAAAAGTCTCTCTGACCCACCAAATGTCAAAGAGAGACTCAACAGGGTAGTATTTCTGCCATAAAAAGGCACACTCATCAATATCCTTTACAACACGGATTTTTGGTGGCATGGCAATATATCCTTTTTGATATTTATATTTCAAACAGAATAAACTTAACTTTTATATATGCAAAACTCAATTTATGACCGCTTGCAGTATATATGCAAAACTAAACTTATGACCGAGAGCATCATAGTAAAATTGCATCATTGTCTGTAAGTAACATTAATCATTGTCTCTTTGCCTTCAAAATAGCCTTGTGCAAAATTTCTAACAACTTCTGGGTCATAAGGTTTGCAACTAAACACATCAAGATATGTGGTGTTGGTAAGATTGGCAAAATGGGCAGAGATAAGAGATGTCTCAATCAACTGCACCATTGAAAATCCAGCAACTTTTTCATCTTCACCAAAATGGACAACCTGAGTCTCCCCAAATCTCTTCATCTCAATTAAATCGCACAGGTCTTTTACAAACTGTTTTATATATTCTGCGTCTCTGATTTTTTCAGGATTACAGCTATATATATCAATTGAAGATGCGATACCCCAAACATCTTCAGCAGGATCAATTTTTCTAATTGGCACTATTTTCATATTACTTATTCTCCTTGTTTATATTTAGATTATTTTATTCTATTGTATGCAACTTAAATACTAATTCTAATGAATCTCCAGCCACAGAGACGTATCTTAAAAGCATTACAAGCCCCAAGGGCGTTATAAACCCTGCTTCGCAATAAACTATGGTGGATGATGGCATGGCCTAAGCATCTTTAATGCCACATATTAATAAAATAATATATCATCCTTATTTAATTAGTAATTTATTTTTATGCCAACTTTATTGTAAATAATATCTCATAACATAGATTCAAAATAAGCATACAAATACCTCTTTTTGCCTATTTTATTTAACTATAGTCTATTTAAGTAAAAAAATACTTTTTTTATGGCTAAAAAATATTTTTAAATAAAATTTTTAAATGAATTTAAGCCATTAATCTTCTTTTTCAGGTAAATCTTTTCTTATATTAACATGTTATTTATCATGATAAGCATATTTAACAGCTTGATATTATTAACTATCAAAACAAAATAGTATTATAATACCAATTTTATATAATTGATAAAGAGTAAATGTTAAAATCTACAATTATTGCTGATAAAACTCCTTGAATAGTACAATCAATATACTTTTTCTATTCACAAAAGATTTTTATTGATATAAAGTAGCATAAAAATACCATTCCTTAACGAGAGATGTTCCTTAAACAATCTCAAATATCTCTAATTAAGCTATTTTTAAGATTTAAGACCAAGGAGAAAAAACTCATGCTGCTTAGGCTTGCATTAGCAATAAAGGACAAGAAATTAGAATCAAGAATTGTAGATAGATTAGATGCTATTTCAGATATTCAGCTAAAAAAATTTGGACGCAATAATGGAGTATGGCAATCTCTTGTCAGAAGTTGTGCAGATATCTTTCTTATCAGTGAAGCATCAATTCCAAAGCCCATAGAGTCAGGGCTTTCGGTCTTGAACAATCTTCCTGAAAAGCCAGTAACCATTGTTCTTCATCCTAATGACTCTTCTGAAGATCATGCACAACTGCTTGCTGCTGGTGCTGATACCGTGCTCTATTCTGGTATCTCAATTACAAGTCTTATTGAAGCAATAGAGACCATTTTAGAGTCAAGACGACAGTTTAACCTAATGGACAGGTATGATCGAAAAGGTCGCCTAAAGCCTAAGATAAGCGACTTTGTTTCAGATAGCCAGCAGATGCAGATATTTATGGAGGAGGTTCAACAGGTTGTAAACAGCAGTGCAACCCTCCTAATCTTAGGAGAAACAGGGGTAGGAAAGGAGCATCTTGCAAAGGCTATCCATGCTGAAGGTTCACGTTCTAATGGTCCATTTATTGCGGTAAATACAGCCGCTCTTCCCGAGCAGCTTCTTGAAACAGAACTTTTTGGACATGAACAAGGGGCATTCACAGGTGCGATACGTGCAAGAAGAGGTGCATTTGAGCTTGCCCACAATGGCACGATATTTCTTGACGAGATTGGTGATATTCCTCTCCATCTACAGACAAAACTTCTAAGAGTTCTTCAAGATTATGAATTTGTCCCAATTGGTGGAGAAGAGCCAATTTGGGTTGATGTCCGTGTAATTGCTGCTACCAACAAAGACCTTGAAAAAGAGATAGAGCTTGGCAGGTTTAGAAGAGATCTCTTTTATCGTATCAGCGTTGTATCTCTTACAATTCCACCTTTGTGCAGAAGAAGAGAGGATATTCCGGGACTTATTCGCAACTTTATCTCCTATTTTCGGAAAAAAATTGGCAGAGAGGTGATTGGCATATCAGAAGAGGCGGTTCAGTTGATGAGCAGATACGATTGGCCCGGAAATGTAAGAGAGCTTATGAATGTAATTGAACGTGCTATGCTTCTTTGCAGAACAGACACCATAAAACCAAACGATCTTCCTGAAAGCATCTTCAATCCCGAAGGAAATCAGCACAACCAACTCTCTATTGAAAATCAGATATTTAACATAGCATCTTGGGAAAATAAAACTTTACCTCAGGTTACAGCAGAGGTAATAAGTAATGTTGAGCGTATTTACATTGAAATGATACTCAAAAAGGTTAATGGTCGAGTAGGTCAAGCTGCAAAAGTTTCAGATATTCACCCAAGGGGACTTTACAATAAAATGAGACAGCTTGGGATCAAAAAAGAGGACTTTAAAAATTAGAACCCCTGCAAAACTTGAATTGACCCCTTGAGACACCTTACCCTATATGGAGCATAAACAGATTATGAAAGATCACCAATGGCGAGTCCTTATTGTTGACGATGAACCCAATAACCTTCAACTTATGCGTCATATACTTGCAGGAGAATATCAACTCTCATTTGCAATTAACGGAGTAAATGCCCTTGATGTTGCAAAGAAAGTTATGCCAGATATTATTCTGCTTGATATTATGATGCCCCAAATGGATGGTTATGAAACCTGTAAAAGACTCAAATCAGACAAATCAACTGCAAATATACCAGTTATATTTATCACTGCTATGTCTGATGTCTCAGATGAGAGCAAAGGTTTTGAGGTTGGTGGAGTAGATTATATTACAAAGCCAATTTCAAAGGCTATTGTAAAGGCAAGGGTTGCTAACCATCTTGCTTTGCATGACCAACAGATTGCATGTGAAAAATTAGTGCAATCAAGAACAGCAGAGCTTGAGGCAAGCCAGCGTTCTGCTGTATTTATGCTTGGAGAGGCAGGTGATTACAATGATACAGATACAGGAGTTCATATTTGGAGAATGGCAGCCTATTCTTCTGCAATAGCGCGAGCTTTTGACTGGAGTGTTGAAAAATCAGAAATGATTGAACTTGCAGCCCCAATGCACGATATTGGAAAAGTTGGAATACCTGATGCAATACTGAAAAAGCCAGGGCCTCTAAATGACGAAGAGTGGAATATTATGAAAACTCACCCTAAAATTGGGCATACTATTCTCTCTAAATCACGCACTCCTCTATTTATAATGGCTTCTGATATTGCCCTATCTCACCATGAAAAATGGAATGGAAAAGGCTATCCAAGACAGCTAAAAGGTAAAGATATTCCTGAATCTGGAAGAATCGTTGCTTTAGCAGATGTCTTTGATGCGTTAACCATGAAACGACCATACAAAGAGCCATGGAGTTTAGAACGGGCACTTGAGGAGATCAAAAATGGGGCTGGAAGCCATTTTGACCCTGAAATTGTCAACTGTTTTTTTAAAGTTGAACAAGAGATAAGAGATATAAAACAGATGTGGGAAGAGATGGAAGCACAAGGGCTTAAAGTGTCTGATCGCCTTAAGAAACGGTTTCCTGACTATTTTTAAGATAGCCCCCCGCCCGTCCTCCCCAAGGGGATGAGTAATTATTCCCCTCTCCATTGGGGAGGGGGCAGGGGTGGGGCAACAGGAATTGCCAATTTATTTATCTGGAATAACTATTTGATAATTTTATCAACCATTATTTTTAGAATCACACGGTCAGTCTCAACCATTCCTTGAGAGCTTATAATGCCGATATTCCTTATGGTCTTTTCTGGTCTCTCACCAACAATACCATCAGTCATCTTTACATTCAGCCCGTTAAGTGCAAACAGGGCAGCCTGAACCGCTGCCCCTGCTGCTGTATCAAGTTTTAATGCACAACTATTCTTTGCCCCATCGCATATAACACCAGCAAGGTCTTCAATTATATTTTCAACAGCATAACCAATCTGATCAGAAGTTCCACCAAGAAGGCGTGTTATACCAGCAGCAGCACCAGCCCCAGCAGCCACAGAGCAGGCACATATTGCAGCAAGTCTGCCTGTGTGGGCTTTAATGCAAGCTGTCATTATGTGGCTTAGTCCAACAGCACGACATAGATCATCTCGTTTTGCCTGAACATGGTCAGCCACAGCTTTTACAGGAATGATAGCTGTTAAACCATGATTTCCACTTCCAGCAGAACTCATAGCTGGAAGCCTTGCCCCAGACATTCTTGCATCTCCAGCAGCAGCAGTTAAAACCCTTGCATTATGGATCATATCTTCTGAGACTAAACCTTTATCTGCAAGTTTTTTTAAAGTTGCCCCAACCTGAAGACCACACTCGTATTCAAGACCATACTTTGCAAGAGCAATATTCATCTCAATTCCACGCTCAATAAAATCAAGGTCATCGCTATCAAGTTCATCAACAAGAGCTATGATTTCACTCATGGTTATCTGTTTTAAACTCTTTTCAAGCTCTGCGGCATTGCCTCTATTTTTTCTATTTCCATTATGATCTTTTTTGCTATTTGTATTATTCAATAAAGGATGGTTTGTAATTTGTTCTCCATTGAGTTCAAGAGTTGTTATGTTATCATGTAGAACCTCAATAGTTGAGATAGCACGATCTTGACCCGACTTGATTGCTGTTTTTACATAGAGACCACGATGATCAGAAAGTAGATTTACCTTAACTTTGCCATCTTTAACAAATTTAGATGCAAACTTTACGTCATCATCGGTTATCGGAACAAGAACCTCCATACGAAGCATTGGTTCTCCTGCTACCGCCCCAATTGCAGATGCAAGATCAAGACCTGAAAGTCCACCTGTTCCGGGTATGGCAACAGCAAGACCATTTTTAAAAATATTTGGATCAAGCCAAAGTTCAATAGAATCTATCTTGTTTTTGGGTATTGAAAGCAAAAGAGATGCAGCAGCAGCCGCACCAAGTGCAATTGCTGTAGGCTCTGTGCAGCCAAGTGCTGGAGCTACCTCAAGTTGTAAAATATCTTTGACTGTATATTCCATTAGTTTCCTCTATGCTTGATAGTGTATTATGGATTTAGGGCGGTTTTAATTTTGAACATTGGCAGCATAGATTTGACAACTTTTAAAAGTTGTCAAATCTATCAACTGAAAAATTGCTGATTACCCCCTTGCAATCTCTTCAGCTTCGCTTATGCAATACATAAGATGACGTGGTGATTTTGCATCTCCGATAAAATGAAATTCTGCGTTGGTTAGAGGTTCAAATTTCTTAATATCTCTGATTGAGATATGTTTTTCTGAAATCACAACCATATCACAGCCATCTATGGAAACATTTTCAGCATCTTTAATGGAATCCCCTTTTTTTATATGAAACTCCACGCCACAAGGCGTAAATTTTTCAATCGAAACATTCTTATACAGCACAACACCTTTCTTTTTAAGGTTTTCCCTCAGATAATATCGATCGTTTGCCGACATCTCCTCTGCATAGCTCTTTTTTCGATTTAGCACATAAACCTCATTGCCCTTTGAAGCAATGTAATCGGCAGTGATAAGTCCTGTCATGCCGCCACCTAAAACAATTACACGTTTAACAGATTGCTTGGCATTGACGTTTTGCGTTTGCTCTATTTGATTTGAATCCTCAAGAATATCCACACTGGTTACAACGTCCATTTTACTTTGAAAAAGTCCTTTAATTATAGGCATATCTGGCATTGAACCAGTTGCTATAACCACCTTATCAGGAGCAAACGATTTAAGGATAGCCTCATCAAGAGATTTGCCATAAAGTATCTCAACATTTAGCCTTACAAGCTCATTTTTGAAAAATTCAAGAATATCGCCAAGCTCACCGCGTCCAGGGGCTTTTGAAGCAAGAGAGAGCAATCCTCCTGAATTGGTCTTTTTTTCAACAATCAAAACTTTATGCCCTCTGATTGCAAAAAGACGGGCAGCAGCCATTCCAGCAGGTCCTGCCCCAACAACCAGAATTTTGAGTTTATGGTCTGTTTGTCCCACCCCTACCCTCCCCGAAGAGGAGGGAGTTGTTATCCCCTCTCTCTTTTCAAGAAGTGGCAAGGGGGCGGGGCTTGGATTTTCTTTCTGATATTCCTCTTTTAATTTATACTCTCTTCCAACATCAGGATTTGCAACGCATGACCCCGGCTCTTTAGCAAGAACAGCATGGATACAGCCCAAACAACACCCAATACATGGGCGTATTTCAGATAAATTTCCCTGTTGAGCTTTAATTGGCAAATATGGATCAGCAAGCAACGCACGACCCATTGAGACAACATCAGCCTTTCCATCTCTTAAAATCTCATCAGCAAGTATTGGAGATTTTATCCTTCCAACTGTAATAACAGGAATTGAGACATGCTTTTTTACCTCCTCAGCCATATAGACAAAACAGCCATGAGCTGAATACATTGATGGGATAGTAAGCTCAGTTGAGCCATAAACACCACCTGAAATGTGAAGATAGGCAACTCCAGCTTTCTCTAAAAGCGGGGCAACTCTAACTGCATCTTCAAGTTCCCAGCCATTTTTAATGTAATCTTTACCATTCATACGAATGCCAATAGGAAACTCTTCACCTGCTTTTTTCTTTATATCTTCAATAATTTCAAATAAAAATCGAGTTCTATTCTCAAATGATCCGCCATATTGATCTTGCCTTATATTTGAGTTAGGCGACATAAATTGATTTATAAGATAACCGTGTGCAGCATGAATTTCTACAAAATCAAATCCCGCATCTTTGCAACGCTTTGTAGAACTTCCAAAACACTGTGCAAGCTCTCGTATCTCATCAATCTCTAATGCTCTCACCTCACCTTTAACAACTGCTGGGGCTGGTATTGCTGATGGTGCAACTTTTTCAGGCAGATAAGATTGACGACCACCGTGCATTAACTGAACACCAAACTTAACTTTATAATCTTCTGATTTTTTAAATATTGAGTTATCAGAAGGTTGGGATTGAGACTGTAAGTGAGACTGAAATTGATCAGCCTCTCTCACAGCTTTAACCATCTTCTGCAAAGATGGGATACAACTATCCTCGTACAAAACAGGCAAATCAGGAAGTTCCTGACCTCCCGGGTGGACGCTTCCTCCGCCGACAAGCATCATGCCAACGCCACCTTTTGCCCTCTCAACAAAATATTGGGTCAACTGTTCTGTAACATGACATTTATCATCTACTCCAAAATTTATGCTCATAGCAGACATCATAAGTCTGTTTTTAACATACATAGAACCTATTTTGATTGGTGTAAAAATGTGAGGAAAAGTTGTCATTGGTTATCCTTGTCCTTAATTTTGAAAATTATAGTAATAGATTTGAGAACTCTTTGAAATTTATCAAATCTTTCAGTTGCAAAATATAGGTTACCATGGATATATCAGCAGAATAATATACCATATCATAGGAAGGAAGATAGCTGGTATCATGCTTCCAACCCTTATTTTTGCAGCACCAAGAAGATTTATGCCAATTGCCATAATAAGCACGCCACCAACTGATGACATCTGGCTTACAACCTGCGGTTGAAGAAATGGTTTTACAAATACAGCAGCCATAGTTATAGCTCCTTGATATAAGAGTATTGGCAAGCCTGAAAATATAACTCCTAAACCAAAAGATGAGCCAAGTATTATAGAGGTGATACCATCTAATGCAGATTTTGCAAAAAGGGTTTGATGGTTACCTGTAAGTCCACTTTCAAGTGAACCTACAATTGCCATTGAACCAACACAAAAGATAAGAGTCGCTGTAATAAAGCCTTGATAAAAACGACCGTCATCTTCATCTTTTGAGAACCTTTTTTCTAAAATACGCCCTACCCTTTCAAGCCCATCTTCAATGTGCATCAACTCACCTAAAAGACTTCCAAATGCTAAACTAAATATCACAACAAGAAGATCATCACTTTTAATAGCACCTTTAATACCAATAATAAGCACAGCAAGACTTACGGCGTGCATTATGGTTTTATTATACCTTTCAGGAATCCCTCCACTAAAGAGCATTCCAATAAGACCTCCAGCAATAATCGCAACTGCATTAACTATTGTTCCTAACATATTAAATTTTTTCCTATTCTTAACTTAATCGCTCTACTTATATTTTTATCGGTAATAAGTTGTAGGGTGTAAGCATGCTTACACCCTACCCTACCAGAAAAAGCTAAATTTCTTCCAATTTACATTACAACAAAGTCAAGTTATCTGTAATCTTTATAATCTACACCATATTTAGAGGCTTTGTAGGCAAATATTCTTACTGTAGTGCCAACAAGCTCGGCTGCTTTCTTTATATTTCCTCTCGTGTTTTTTAGAGAGTCAATTATCATTTCACGTTCAAGATTTGCAACAGCTTGATCCATAGTTATTGGTGCAAGAGTGTGTGAAGTTTTACCAGTTTGAAGACTTGGCGGTAGATGATAGCTGTGAATTGCACCCTCATTACATAGAAGAACAGCCCGCTCAATGCAGTTTTCAAGCTCTCGAACATTTCCGGGCCAATGGTATTCCATGAGCATATCAATGGAAGGAGTTGAGAATCTTTTTATATCCTTAAAATGCTCTTTTGAATATTTTTCAAGAAAATGGTCAGCAAGAAGGATAACATCAGTTTTTCTCATTCTCAAACTTGGAACATAAATTGGAAAGACATTTAGCCTAAAATAGAGATCATCTCTAAAAGTCCCCTTTTCAACCATACTCTCAAGGTTGCTATTTGTGGCTGCAATGATTCTTACATCAACCTTGATAGTTTCATGCCCCCCTACCCTCTCAAACTCCTTTTCCTGAAGCACTCTTAGAAGTTTGACCTGAACAGAGATATCCATAGTGCCAATCTCATCAAGAAATATTGTCCCTTTATGGGCCATCTCAAACTTGCCTTTTTTTTGTTGCAATGCTCCTGTAAAAGAGCCTTTTTCGTGTCCAAAAAGCTCACTCTCTATCAAATTAGTAGGAAGTGCGGCACAGTTGATCTTAACAAAAGGGTGGCTATTTCTGTGGCTGTTGTAGTGAATTGAGTTGGCAATCAACTCTTTACCTGTTCCACTCTCTCCTCGTATTAAAACAGTAGCATTGCTTCTTGAAACTTGAGAGATCATCTGAAAAACCTCTCTCATCTTATTGCTATTACCGATAATATTGGAAAAGCTATATCTATTTTCAAGCTCACCTTTTAGCCGAGTATTCTCCTGTTTTAATTTATCCTTTTCAACATGAAGTCGCTCAAGGTTAATAACATGGCGGGCAATCATTGTTGCTACAACAGATAAAACCTTCTCGCCCTGCTGTAATTCACTTTTCCCCTGATATGGTCTATCAGCACTTAAAGCACCAACCACACGGGTTCCTTTTTTAACAGGCACACAGATAAATGAGTAATCCATGCCAACTTCTCCCTTATGGGAGTCTGTTCTATTAAGAAAAAGCGGCTCTTCATTGATAATTGGCACAACTGCTGGCTCTCCTGTTTGGATAACCTTTCCAGTTATTCCTTCACCAAGTTTATATTTTGCCCGCTTCATAGCTTTTTCAGGAATGCCATGTGCAACCTCTATTCTTATCTCTTTTGTTATAGGATCAAGAAGTGTAACTGTCCCTCGCACAAGGTTTAAAGATTCAGAGAGTATCTCTAAAACCTTGTAGAGAGCCTTTTTCATATCTGTATTGTCATTTAATGCTTCGTTTATCTCATAAAGAAGGGAAATCTCTTCTATAGACTTCATGTGATAGAATCCTTCAACTTTGATTTATATAAAAAAATTAAACTAAAAAAAGAATGGCGGTAGTTACTAAAAATTAATCTTACTATCTTCAAGTTGACAGGCACATTATCATAAATCTTGATTTATGACACCTTTAATGAGATAGTTCTTAAAAATGTAGTATAAACTAAAAGTTCTCTTTTGCTGTATATAGGCTCTAAGTATGGCTAAATATTTAACAAATATAGACTATCTTAAGATTAAATATCTTTTTTATAAATGATGCCGCGTATGGCATGGATGTTACAATGAAACAAAAAAATCAGACCAAAAATGAATGTCCTGATATAAGAAATACCCATAAAACCATAGATGTGATGCTTGAGATTGCAGACTCAGTCAATAGAACAAAAACTCTTGATGAATTTTATAAAGCTATACACAAATCTCTTTCTAAAATCATAAATGTAGATAACTTTTTTATTGCCATATACCACGAAGATGAGGATCGTATCTCTTTTCCCTATTACTTTGATCAAAAAGATAGCAATTTAAAAGAGATAAAAAATTTAAGCAAAACTGCCTCTCTGACTGGCAGAGTTATACATAGTGGTAAACCTCTTATGCTCTATAAAGATGAGATAGATAGCTATGCAGCTTTAACAGGAATGCCAATTGTTGGAACTTTAAGCAAAGTGTGGCTTGGCGCCCCCTTAAAAACTAAAGATAGGGTTATTGGAGCAATTTCTGTCCAAAGCTATGCTTATCAAAGTATGTATCAGAAAAGCGATCTAAATATTCTTAATATCGTTTCTCAATATATTGCACTTGCTATTGAACGAAAAGAGTCTGATGAGGCATACAAAAAGCAGCGTAAGATTCTTGAAAAGATTTTACAGACTTCCCCTATGGGTATTGCGCTTCTTGAAAACAGAATATTTAAGTGGGTAAATCCTGAGATGCTAATACTCTTTGGTTATGAACAAAAGGAAGATTTTGAGGGAAAAAGTGCTGAGATGATCTATGATTCCCATGAGAGCTTTGTAAAGAATGGCGATATTATATATTCAAACTTGTCTCATGGAAGAAGAACCGAGATTGAGTCCACACTTATGAAAAGAGATGGCACAATATTTCCAGCAAGTATTCACATAAGCAGTGCAGACCCTGATAATCCGATGTCATGGATTATTGCAACATTTATTGATATTTCTGAAAGAAAACTTGCTGACGCAGAGAAGATAAAAAATGAGAAACTTCAAGCTGTTCTTGAGATAGCAGGGGCAGTTTGCCATGAGTTAAATCAACCTCTTCAGGCACTATTTGGATATACAGAGCTTATTATGATGGATCATGAACATGACGGTAAAATTAGCAAAGATATGGTTGCCATAAAAAAGCATGTTGACAGAATTGCAAAAATAACCCAGCGTCTCTCAAGCATCACAAACTACAAAACTGTTGATTATCCCGGAAACAAGAAAATTGTTGATATATGGGGAGGAGAGTAATGTTAAAACAGGAAATAATAAAGAAAGATAGAGTCCATGAGAATTTTATCTATTTCTGATGTTGTTGTTCCATCACTTTACAGTGAATTTGACAAAAAAAAATTTGACCCCATTGATCTTGTCCTTTCATGTGGCGACCTTCCGCCTGAATATCTCTCGTTTATCCTCCATTCCCTAAATGCTCCTTTATACTATGTGCGTGGAAATCATGACATCAGATATGATCTAAAACCCCCTATGGGTTGCACAGATATTCACGGAAAAATTGTGAAATTCAACCAAATTAAGATAATCGGGTTTGGTGGTTCAAGGTGGTATAATGGCGGGATGAACCAATATACAGAATCTCAAATGAGAAAGTTTATTAGAGGAGTGAAATTCTCTATATGGTGGAACAGAGGCGTAGATATTGTGATAACTCATTCACCTCCACGACATATCCATGATGCTGAGGATAGGTGTCATAGAGGATTTCGTTCATTTTGCAAATTTATTGATAAATATAAGCCTGATTACTTTATTCATGGGCATATTCATCGGCATTTTACCTGCCAAGAAGAACGAATAACCACTGTAAACAAAACAAAGGTAATCAATACCTATGGCTACAACATCATCGAAATCAATGATGGCAAAACTTCGTGATTTTTTTGCCATCAGCAATAAAGATAACAGTGAAATAAGGCGGGAGCTGGGATCAGAATCAGATATAAAAGATATTGCCTCATTTGAAAATACTCAAAAAAAAGAGGGTGCTTTTGACAGTCGAGAGCGTGGAGTTCAGACAGTAAAATTGAGCCAAATTACAGGAAGTGTAGGCAGGTATCAAGATTTTGACGATAAGTTCCGTTTTAAAAGCCAAGTCCCTTCAGAAAGGTTTACAGCTATCCTTGAGGCTATGCGTTGTGGAACTTCTCTGCCGCCAGTTAAGCTCTATCAGATAAAAGATGAATATTATGTTCTTGATGGCAACCACAGAGTTGCTGCTGCAAAGAAACTCAACCATGATGAGATTCTTGCCACAATACTTGAGTTCATTCCATCAAGCGAAACTCTTGATAATGTTCTCTATAAAGAGATGATGGACTTTTGCGATAGAACGGGGCTTCCTCGAAGTATTAAACTTACAGAGGTTGGACAGTATCAAAATCTTCTTGAGCAGATACACGAGCATCACGAATATTTAAGAAATAGTGCTGGCATCACTAAAAACAATTTCGATTCTACCTTTTTAAATAGTGCCTTTAATGCTTCTTCTCCCGCTGCTTTTACAACACCCATAACTTTTGCTTCTGCTGCAAGAGATTGGTATAAGACCATCTATCAGCCATTTTGCTCAATCATAAAGAGAGGTAATATTGTAGAGACATTTCCAGATAGGACTCTTTCTGATCTTTATGTATATATCTCTTTTGGACACTGGAAGCGTAAACGACCTGCCCAATATGGGATTGGTCTTGGTAAGCTGATACCTGAAACAATGGAAGAGTTCAGAATAGAGATGAAAGAGCTTAATGAAGTTGAATACCCAGAGATGAAACAGAGTATTACAGCCTTTGTTCTTATGATTGTGCGTGCCAAACATGAGTATAAAATCATTGAAAAACTATTTGAGCTTGATGAAATAGTTGAAATTCACGCGGTTCATGGAGATGCTGATCTTTTAATAAAAGTGCGACTATCAAGAGACCTTTTAAGTTCTGATGCAGAGGTCATCTCAAACTTTGTCCATGAAAAGATGAGACAGTTAAATGGCGTTGTGAGCAGTAAAACTCTTATTCCGGGGCTTTCTCGTATCAAACCAGTATAATAGACTTCATTGAAATCATAGAATTGTTATTGCTACAATTTTTTAGGTGTATAATGTCAAAGGTCATAAATTTCGTTATTATTAAATCTTTCAGCCGATGGCGATAAATAAAATTAGATAACCAACTTATGACCAGAACAATACATTTAATCACATTAATCTTGATTGTTTAAGGGATGCCTTCACAAATTCCCTAAATAAAGGATGTGGATTTGCGGGTCTTGACTTAAATTCAGGGTGAAACTGGCACCCTAAAAACCAAGGATGATCTTTTAATTCAACAATTTCAACAAGCTGACCATCAGGAGATGTTCCGCTGATTACTAAGCCTGCCTTTTCAAACTTTTCTTTATATTCGTTATTAAACTCATAACGGTGGCGGTGTCTCTCTGAGATATTTTCCTCTCTGTAGGCACTCATTGCAATGGTATCAGAGGCAAGGCGGCATGGGTATGCACCTAAACGCATTGTCCCACCTTTATCAGATGTTGTATCTCTTTTTTCCATCTGTTTTGTCTGTTCGTCATACCACTCTTTCATAAGGTATATCACAGGGTATGGTGTGTGTTCGTCAAACTCTTCTCCGTGTGCGTCTTCCATACCAGCAATATTTCTTGCAAACTCAATAACCGCCATGTGCATTCCAAGACATATTCCAAAGAAGGGGATTTTATTCTCTCTTGCATATTTAACCGCAAGAATTTTACCCTCAACTCCGCGAGAGCCAAATCCACCCGGAACAAGAATCCCGTCAGCTTTTTCAAGTTTCTCTTTTAAATTATCTTGGTTAAGTGTGCCAGAATCTACAAACATCAAATTAACTTTAGTGTCATTAGAGATGCCGCCATGAGTTAGAGCTTCATTTAGGCTTTTGTAGGACTCTGTAAGATCAACATATTTACCCACAATAGCAATGGTTACAGAGTGTCTTGGATGTTTAAGTTTTTCAACCATCTCACGCCACTCTTCAAGATGCGGTGACCTCGCCCAAATATTTAATTTTTGCAAGATTTTATCACCTAAACCTTCGTTGTTATAGACGAGCGGAACTTCATAGATGCAATCAACATCTTTTGCAGTAAAAACTGAATCTTTATCAATATTGCAAAAGAGAGCTATTTTTGCCTTTATTTCAGGAGAGAGATAGCGATCAGTTCTGCACAAAAGAATATCTGGCTGAATACCTATACTTCTTAGCTCCTTAACACTGTGCTGAGTTGGTTTTGTCTTAAGCTCTCCAGCAGTGCCAATATATGGAACAAGGGTAAGGTGGATATAAATTACATTGTTTTTTCCAACATCTGCTCTAAATTGGCGGATTGCCTCTAAAAATGGCAACGATTCAATATCTCCTATTGTGCCACCAATCTCAACAATAACAACATCAGCACCATCAGAGACAAGGGTAATACACTGTTTTATCTCATCTGTGATATGGGGAATAACCTGAACAGTTCCACCGAGATATTCACCACGCCTCTCTTTTGTAATTACAGAGTGGTAAATCTTGCCAGTTGTAAAGTTGTTATTTTTCCCAAGTTTTGCAGTGGTAAAACGCTCATAGTGTCCAAGGTCAAGGTCAGTTTCAGCACCATCATCAGTTACAAACACTTCACCATGCTGAAATGGATTCATTGTACCGGGATCGACATTTATATAAGGATCAAGTTTTTGTATTGTTACCGTAAGACCTCTGCTCTCAAGCAGAAAACCTATAGCAGCAGATGCCAACCCTTTACCAAGGGAGGATAGAACTCCTCCAGTAACAAAAATATATTTAGTTGTCTCTCCCATTTTTAAAGAAATAGCTCCTCTGGAAAAAGTGCACCTACACCAAGCTCCTCTTCAATTCTAATGAGCTGGTTATATTTTGCAACTCTGTCACTTCTTGACATTGAACCAGTTTTTATCTGACCGCTGTTTACAGCAACTGCAAGGTCTGCAATAAAAGAGTCTTCAGTTTCACCAGAACGGTGAGAAATGACGGTTGTGTATCCTGAAGTTTTTGCCATAAGAATAGTATCGAGAGTCTCTGTAACTGTGCCAATTTGATTAAGTTTAATTAAAATTGAGTTGCCAATACCATCAGCTATACCTTTTCTGAATATATCTGGATTGGTAACAAAGATGTCGTCTCCGACAATCTGAAGCTCGTCTCCAAGACGCTTTGTCATCATCTGCCAATTTGCCCAATCTTGTTCTGCCAAGCCATCTTCAATTGAGCAGAGTGGAAATCTTGTTTTAAGGTCTTCATAGTAATCAACAAGTGCTTCTGCTGAAAGTTCTTTACCCTCTGAAGCAAATATATATTTACCATTTTTGTAAAATTCACTTGCTGCTGCGTCTAAGGCAATTCCAATATCTTTACCCGGACGATAACCAGCGGACTCAATTGCATTTACTATAAATTGCAGAGCCTCTTCATTTGATTTAAGATTTGGTGCAAATCCACCCTCATCACCAACAGCAGTGTTTAGACCAGCCTTGTTGAGGATTCCTCTTAAACAGTGAAATGTTTCAGCTCCCATTCTAACAGCTTCCACAATTGATGTAGCACCATAAGGAACAATCATAAACTCTTGAATATCAAGATTGTTTGGTGCATGAGCCCCGCCATTAATAACATTCATCATAGGAACTGGTAAAACTCTTGCAGTTATCCCACCAATATGACGAAAAAGCGAAATACCAGCAGCATTTGCAGCAGCTCTTGCAGCAGCCATTGAGACTCCTAAAATTGCATTTGCACCAAGTCTTGATTTGTTCTCTGTGCCGTCAATGTCAATCATGGTTCTGTCAAGACCCGCTTGATCCATTGCATCAAATCCAATAATTTCAGGGGCAATAACTTCATTAACATTGGCAACAGCATTCATAACACCCTTGCCAGCGTAACGATTTTGTGAGTTATCCCTCATCTCAAGAGCTTCACGCGTTCCAGTTGAAGCCCCAGATGGAACAGCAGCTCTCCCCCTTGATCCGCAAGCAAGAACAAGATCAACCTCTACGGTTGGGTTTCCTCTTGAATCTAAAATCTCCCTTGCATTTACACTTATTATTTCTGTCATATTGATACAATCCTCTCTATTTAAAATGTTATTTGAAAATTAAAATTTAATTTGAAAAAGTGGTTTAAAAAATTACAAGTTAATATAACACCATCTTTAGTCTGTCAATTTTTTGTTTACCATTAAAGGCTACCCAAATTTTACTTAGAACTTTAAAACCACGTCTTCTTGCGTGGATAGGTCGATTCAAACGTTTTTCTACTACTCTTTAGCAATTCACCCATTTGTTGACTTTTTAGCTCTATATGATAATTGAAATCACATTAATCGATCCAGTAACTCTTTATAATACTCATTTAGATTTATACAATGAAAATGGAAACAAACTTCAAAATTACCTTAGAATATGATGGCTCTCATTTTGATGGATGGCAGGTTCAAAAAAGTGGGATTACAGTTCAAGGAGAGCTTGAAAAAGCACTCTCCATGATTTTAAATCAACCAATCAAAGTCATTGGCTCAGGTAGAACAGATGCGGGAGTCCATGCTATAGGGCAGGTTGCAAATTTTCATGCTACAGTAGATAATGATAAATTAGATATAATATCTCAACATCTTATTAAAGGAGTTAACAGCATAATAAAAACTCCAATCGTTATAAGATCGTGCAATACCGTAGAGCATAATTTTCACGCACGATATAGTGCAATCTCTAAGGAGTACCACTATCATATTTTAAATAGCTATCTGCCACCTGCTTTAGGCAGAGACTATGTGTGGCATATAAAGCAGACTCTTGATATGGATAAGATGAATAGTTGCTGTGATATGCTAACAGGAGAACACGATTTTAAATCATTTGAAGCAAGTGGAAGCCCAAGAGTCCATACAATAAGAACAATCTACAGTGCAAGTATGGAGTATCTAAATATAAAAAGATTTAAAACAGATAGTTTAATTAAATCTACTCCCGAAATAGCCTTATTAGATGAAGATGCAGATTTGGGCTTTAAAGAGCATATTATATTTAAAATTGTGGGTAATGGTTTTTTACGTTTTATGGTGAGAAATATAGTTGGAACTCTTGTAATGGTAGGATTATCAAAAATAACACCAGAAGATTTTAGGAAAATTCTCAATTCAAAAAATAGAACCCTTGCAGGTGCAACTGCTCCTGCAAGGGGACTGTTTTTAATGCGTGTAAATTATGAGTAATTCAATATCTTACTCTATAATTTGGAATGAATCTTTATGAGGTGGCATTTATTTAGAGCTATTTGAGTTCCCTTTCCTTAACTCATTGACACCTTGAAGCACCATATCAAATAGAAGTTTGACCTGCTCTTGTTCAAGACAAGAAAATGCAACCCTTATATTATCCTTTCCAATTGAGATAAGACCGATACCATAATTATCAAGCATGTGCAGACGCAATGTTTCTGCATCTACATCTTTAAGGCGTATGCACATAAAGTAACCAGAGTTAAAAGGATAGACGTCCCAAGCATCGCTATAAACAGGGTCTTTTAATACCTCTTTTATAGTCAATGCCCTTGTCTTTAGTAGATCAAATTTCTCTTGTTTATATTTAGGATAATTTTCATCTTCCATTGATTTTAGAACAACTGATTGACTAAGATGCGAAGCATTAGAGATACATCCACGAATACAGCCCGCAGTTTTTTTCTCCAAGGCAAAGTAAAGATCGCTTAAAGAAGGTTTTTTAGAAGAAGAGGAACATGAACACCCAGAAGCTGCAACTGGAGAGTCAGAATCTACACCAACTCCGTGAGTTACAAAACCAGTGCGAAGTCCCCAAACATAATCCTCTTTAGTTGCTCCATCTAATTTTACAGCAACAAGACGTTTATCTGCACCAGTAAGAAGAGAAAAGATAGACTCTTTCATAGTCTCTTGTTCGTAAAATAGACCAAAATAGGCATCATCACAGCCAACTACAACATTAGAGCCATGTTGTGCGACACCAATCAGAATTGAGGAGACCCTCTTTGCTTCATCAACAGATAGTGTATATCCTGTAGGGTTATGAGGAAAATTAAGCAAAACAACAATTTTTTTATTATTAGAAGACTCTCTTAAAATAGTAGATTCAAAAGAGTCAATATCCATCTGCTTAAGATCAGGCGTATAGGTATTATATTGCACGATTTTGGCCCGATTTCTTATGCCAAAGGTCATGCTATAGTTGCCCCACATCATATCAGGCAATATAACCGTATCACCAGCATCAATCCATAGGTCTGCAAAAGTGCTTACAGAGTGAGTAATGCCGCCTGTTACAACTGGAAGACTTATCTCTTTTCCGACAAGAGAAGGATTTTTTTGGAAAAGAGCATTTTTCCATTTTTCTCTTAGTTCAGGCACTCCAAATGATGATGCGTAAGGTAGAAAATTGTCAGGATCGATTCCATTTATAAGAGCTGTTATAGACGGCAGTGCCATCACTCTATTGTTCTGCTTTGCAATACCTATTGTTGCGTTTATTTTGTGTGCCTTTTGTTTGGCTTCAGCACTTTGAGTTAATATTCCTTTGGGGAAATAGAGTTTCTTCCCCATTTCCGATAGCATCTCCAAAATATGGGGATTCACATTTTCTATAATAGTATTTAGTTCTGCAGCAAGGGGATTCATATTAGATATTTTTCCTAATGTTGCTAATTTATATTAAGCCTATTTTCTCTTTGATGCCTTAATTGGATTGAGTTTCTGTTTCTTAACTTCAACAACAACTTTAGCATGGGTTGCAAGGTTGCAAATACCATTTTTCCATTTAATTGATGGGTCTGGAGCTGCGGTGCAGAATTTTCCATTAGCATTTTCTACAATCCTCTGGCATCCTTCACACTTCTCAACTATAGGTTTACACTCTCCGCCATTATATTTACAGCCACTATTTGACATAAAAACACATTCATCTCCGTTTCTTACAGTTGTACAGATCATTTGCTTAAACTCCGTATAGTTTTTTAAAAAAATAATGGAAACCAACTGGTTTCCCCTCTATTAATAACCATTTTTAATTTTATTACCCTTAAGTTAGATACAGGGCTATATATTAATTTTTGAGCGAAGAAATATACCATTATCAAAAAATATGTCAATACTTTGAATTTAGCATTAATATCTCCTTTTATTTCAAAAATGCTTGGTTAAAACTTTTTGGTGTAATTGATTATTTTTGTCCAAAATCTGAGAGTTTCCAAAGTAAATCGCCTTTGCTTTCCCCTACATACTCAAAATTCACCCATAAATTCATAGTGCCAGATGGCGAAACATAATTAAGCTGGGGAATATGTAAATCCAAATCCGCAGAAATTGTGGCTGGAGTAGCAGAGCCATTAATATCAATACCGCATGATGCAGGGTTATCAATACATGCCTGTTTACCTGCCTCATAGTTTGCTGTTCCACAAAGATTAGACTGTGTCTCATTTGAAGTTTCCCAACCAGAAGGGATACCGCACGGGGTTGGAAACATAATCCAACAATCAACGCTCGGTGATTTAGCATAAGTTATTACTTGAGAACAAATTGGCTCTTCACAATTAATGCCACAAGCTGATGGATTGTCTATACAATATTTTTTACCAGCTTCATAACCTTCATTATATTTAGCATCTCCTTCATCATTAACATATTGCAACAGTCGATCATAAAACGCCTGAAGCTCTTGTATTCCCGTAGTCTGATCTTGATATGTGTTTTCTTTAGTTGGATCAATAACACAAATTAGGGGTAAGCTAAAACTTCCTAATCCAGAAGCGTATTGATTCCATTCAGTGCTATTATCTACATCACAAAACCATGGGATAAATGATTGTTCAATTAAATTTTTAATCGGAGGAGAGACAGATTCACATGCTGTATATTTCATGTATTGACAATTGCCACAGGTTTCTCTTCCACCAACGAGCAATATTTTTTTACCTTCGGCCACTGCCATAGAAACAGCAGTAGCTTTTGAAGTCTGCCATGTCAAATTAGCAGCAAATGTTATATTATTTCCGCTGAAATAGTATAAAAACACAATTGTTAGTAAACTAATTAATACTCTATAGTATTTCATTTTTTTTCCTCCTTATGCTTAAATGTAATTATATGATAACGCAGAGGTAACCTGCCGCGCCAACAGCCTCCGCGGTCAACGACTCCCGTTCACGCGGTCAGGTTGACCGATTTGTTGGCAGATAAAATTTCACACCAATGTCTTAATTTCAAGAGCCACAACGGCAAACGTAATATTTTGTTCAATATTTTATATTTCAAATCTCGCAGTAAGCCCCATCTATATAAACAACTTTCAAAAAAATTAATTATGCGTTAAATAAATAGACTCTGGAATAATTATAGCATATTCAGAAGTGCTTAAAAACTGAACCTTATCATTTGAATTACTTGTTATTTTTATTAAGTTACACATAGTTGTTGTTCCATCCTCAACTATCCAAGTGTAACAGTCTGAGGTCAATTCTGGAATATAATAATATGTTTCATCTCCCCAAGTGTCATTGATGTAGAGACCTATAATCTTATTATCGTTATCCATCTTATACCCCACGACTAGTAAAGAATGGCCAGAGTACCTATGGTTTCCTTCATCCACGATTGTTGATACTTCTAATGGATAATCGTTGTTTATAGAATTAAAAATCGTATAAGACCAATCCTGCCAGGACATTGAACCACTTATATTTCCCCAAATGAATTTCCCAGTATAAGTACCAAGATTTAATTTAAAATCACTTTTCAAAACATCTTGTGAATATGTACTTGTCGCTATTCCAGAGTCTTTTGTAAAAGAATTAAAAAGATTTCTAAGATATGATAACATTTCTTCAAAATTTATAGACCCAACTCCACGTTGTTCAGAAACATAATTAATCATCATTGCCATACTAGTCGGAGTGCAACCAGCACAATAGTCATTACCATTTTTTTTATATGTATATTCACATTGATTAATTGCAGTCACGTCTAATTTTTTTTCTAATGGAGTTCGGAGATATGCTAAATTTGAAAATACTTGACCATATGAGTTTGTTGCCAAAACAGCCACTGCATAATCATGATGATCATTTTGAGGAATCTCAAGTGTCAAATTAGTCTCGGAATTCATTGGAATAGAACTGTACAATTCTAAATTTGAAGATGGAGCAAAAAAAAGATCATATTTTTCAGCGTTCTTTACGTCACTCCAAGAGATTTCAACCGTTGCAGTTTCACCTTCATTTATATTATTAATCACTTCCACATTTAAAACTGGTTCTGCAACTATAGTAATAGAAGAAGAAACTGTTTGTCCCATAATGTCTTGAACTGTAAGGGCTACTTGATAAATACCTGAAGTAGAGTATGTATACGTTACTGGTTGAGAATTATCTTCAGCAGTCCCATATGCCCCGTCTCCAAATTCCCAAATGAATTGATAAGGCGGGGTTCCTCCATCTACAGAAGAATAGAAAGACACCTCCAAAGGTTCATAGCCGCTTGTTTGGTTCGCCGAAATTGAGACATTTAATGGGCTTGTAAGAGCTATTGTTTGAAATGTTTTGTCGTTTCCATAGTAATATACAGAATCGTCTACAACTACGAGGCGGTAATGATATGTTGTTGCTGCTAAAAGATTATCGATATCTGAAAAAAAATCAAATCCATATGCAAAAGATGAGGAAGTAATATTTGCTATTCTTCCATAATTAGTAGTAGTGCCATATTCAAAAAAATATGCTGTCATTTTTGAATAGTCAGCGGGAATTAGCTCTAATTCATAATTACCACTGAGAGTTGCTGTCGTAGAAGTAATTGAAGTCGCTGGATAAGTTGTTGTTGTGTGTATTTGCTCTGGTATACTACTATCTTCCAAGTCATAAAGTTCTTGAATTTCAGATTCTGAAAGGGCACGGTTGTAGACACGGACATCATCTATTGAGCCTTTAAAAGCTATATCAGGTGAGTGAGTAGGGGCTGTAGCCGCACCAATTCTCATTGATAAAGAAGAATAGAGAATATTTCCCGTTTTGATTTTAGTTCCAACTAAAGTATTATTGATATACATTTTTATATTAGATCCATCATAAACGCCTACAATATGTGTCCATTGATTTGCAGATAAAAAATTTGGATCAATAATTCCACCTTCGCTTTTCCCATCAGTGCTTACACCAAAAATCCATTTTTTATAGGTATCTGTACTGGTAGTGGAAATTATAAAAGAATTCCAAGGTGAATCATATTCGTCAAAACGTTTTGTAATGACTTGGTGCCATTTAGTTGCATTTGCTGGATTAACCCATACAGATATAGACACTTGATTAGTTCTTAATGTGCTTGAATCCAGAACATTGATATAATCTCCATTTCCATCAAAATAATAAGCACTATTTATATTATCGAATCTATCTTTGGTTAATCTCGCTCCAATGACAGTCCCAGCATTTCCGCTCCCACTCTCATCATTAGCATTTCCATTAAACGGATAATACGCAATAAGCCCATCATTCAAATCAGCCTGTGCAATTCTGCACAACCCAATGATAACTACAAAAAACAAAACGCTCAGTATATAACACCTTTTCATTTTTTACATCCTCACTATGTATATTTCGTTATCACAACCATTGATTATCAGGTCATTCTTACCTGATAATACCTTAAATTCCCTATTATCAAGGAAACATTTCCTTGATAACACCCTAAATCACAACTTATCAAGTTAATGTGTCAAAAACATTATTAACCCCAATAAGTAACTGTCTCCTGCATATGAAATATAAATATGTCAAGCATTTCAAAATAAATGACGCACCAATTTCATAAATGAGTATCTATACAACTGGAATTACAGAGCTATTTCAAATGGGTAAGTTATTTTTGTGCGGTTTCTTATTATCACAAAGACAACTATCCACCCAAATAGGCTTTTTTAACATCAGGATTATTTAAAAGTTCAGAAGCTGTACCGCTCGCCACGATCTCGCCTGTATCCATAACATAGCCTCGATGGGCAAATTTTAGGGCAAGATTTGCATTTTGCTCAATTAAAAGTATAGTCATACCCCCTTCATTTAGCTGCTTTAACACCCTAAACATATCATACATCAAAAGAGGCGAAAGCCCCATTGACGGCTCATCAAGCAAAATAAAATCACAAGCAGTCATAATAGCACGGCTAACAGACAACATCTGCTGCTCTCCACCGCTTAAAGTTTCACTTCTTTGGTAACGCCGTTCTGCCATTTTTGGAAATAGGCTGTAAACACGCTCATAATCACGCTTCATGGAGGCATCGTCGGGTCTTGAGTAGGTGGCAAGTTTAAGGTTCTCCTCAACTGTAAGATTTCCAAAAATATGGCGTCCTTCAGGGGCAAGTGCAATATGGTAATCTGAAACTATTGAGTGTGCTTGAACATTTAAAATGCTTTTGCCATTATAAAAAATATCTCCACCAGATACCTTTGACCCTTCTGGAGGCGGAACTCGTGTGATGGCGTGAAGAGTTGTTGTTTTTCCAGCTCCATTAGCACCAATTAAGGTAACGATTTCACCCTTATCAACAGTAAATGAGATGCCATGAAGAGCCTCTATATTTCCATATTTAACGTATAGATTTTTGATTTCAAGTAACATCAGATTTTATCATCTCCTAAATATGCTTTAATAACATCAGGATTGTTTTGAATCTCTTCGGGTGTCCCTTGTGCGATTGTTTTGCCAAAATCAATTACCTGTATCCATGAACAAAGAGACATAACCACAGCCATCTGGTGTTCAATCATCCATATTGCAATGTCAAACTCTTTATGAATCCACCTTATAAGCTTAATCAAATCTTGGACATCAGAAGAGTTTAATCCTGCTGCTGGCTCATCAAGAAGCAGAAGTGATGGTTTTACAGATAAAGCCCGTGCAATCTCTATTTTACGCTGAATACCATAGGGCAAATTTTTAGGCTTTTCATCTTTAAATTGAACAAGATCAAGCTGTTCAAGAAGTTGCATTGCAATATTGTTCATTCTCTTTTCATTATCCATGTAACGTCTATTTCTCAAAAAGAGATCAAAAAGATTGTATCCAAGATTATAATGCTGCGAAATTAATATGTTATCTAAAAGGGTCATATCATGCCAAAGCCTAATATTTTGAAAAGTTCTGGCAACGCCCATTCCAGTAACGCTGTGAGGTTTTAGCCCATCAATAGACTTGCCTTTGAAGATAATTTTCCCCTGAGTAGGCTTATAAAAACCACTGACAATATTGAAGACCGTTGTTTTTCCAGCACCATTAGGACCTATAAGCCCCATAAGTTCATTGCCTTGAAACTCTGTTTTAAAGTTAGATACAGCGGTAAGTCCTCCAAACTGCTGGGTCAGACCGTCTATTTTAAGTAAGGACATAAATCATATCTCCATGAAATTTCACTTGAACTCATAGTATTTTTTAAGTTTTGGAAAAAAATCAGAAAGTTCTCTATTTCCCATTATTCCTTCGGGTCTAAATTGCATAAGAATAATCAGAATAAAAGGAATAATAACCCATTTTAACACCTGACTTAAATGAAAGGTATCAGGCACGATTGGGATAAGATGAATCAAGGTATCTGCTGCTGGGATAATAAAACGAAGACTCTCAATAAGAAGTGTAAAAAGAATGGCTGCAATCACAGAGCCACTCAACGATCCCATACCACCAAGATATACCATTACAAGACACTCAGTTGACTTTAAAATATTGAACGAGTTTGGGTTGATATATCCTAAAATATGGGCAAAAAGACCACCAGCTACTCCAGCAAGTCCTGATGAGAACATAAATGCTACAAGCTTCATCTTATCTGTATTTACACTCATAATTTCAGCGGCAATCTCATCTTGATGAATTGCGATAATCCCTTTTCCGTATGTTGACGAGACATATCTGCGAATAAGAAATACTACAAAATATGTAAAGACAAATGTCCAAATAAGCATCCAAGGGATAAAGGCAACATCTTCCATAGCAAACACAACCTGTTTCATGCCCATAAAGCCTCTTGCACCACCAAGCGAATCCATATTTATAAAAAGGCTTACAATTATAAAGTTAGCTGCAAGGGTGATAATGGCAAGGTAGTCATCGCGAGTCTTAAAAGATGGTATTGCAACAAGAAGCCCTGTAATTGATGCAGCAATTCCGCCGATTATCATGGTTACAGGGAAAAACCATAGAGCAAGTTCTGGCGAAAGGAGTGGATCGCCAAAAGTTTTGCTGCTCGTAAAGAGCATGACATTGAGAATTGAGGTTACGTATGCACCTACAGCCATAAATCCAGCATGACCGCAGGCAAATTCGCCCATATATCCATTAATTATGTTAAAACTTGAAGATAGGATAATATTGACGCCAATAAACATAATGATTGTCTGAATATATAGGTCAATAAGCTCAAAGTGAGAAGCAACTACAGTGCCAATTGCAATAGCAGCAAGTAGTAGAGGTATAGAAAATTTCTTCATAACTATCCTTAAATTTATCTTTTATCTTGTTTTTTATTATTCAAGAATTTTAATTAAATTTTAATTGTAGCAAATATGCTTATATATTTATATTTTTGTAGATTTGGCAACGCCAAATAGTCCAGTAGGCTTGATTACAAGAATTATAAGAAGTATTGAAAATGCTATCAAATCTCTAAATGTTGATGGAAAGACAGCAACAACCAAAATCTCAACAATTCCTAAGAGAAAACCACCAACAAAAGCACCTTTAATATCGCCAATCCCTCCAACAACCGCAGCAATAAAAGCCTTCCATCCAATCAATGCTCCCATAAAAGGATCAAGAATTGGGTATGACATAGCAAACAAAATACCAGCAAGACCAGCAAGAGATGAACCAAGTATAAAGGTAACCATTATTATTGTGTCAATTGGAATACCCATAAGAGGAATTGCAAATTTATCGTAAGAGATACCACGCATCGCCATTCCAATTTTAGTTTTAGAGATAATCGTATTTAGGAGGAGGAAAACAAGAATTGAGGAGAGAATAACCCAAATTTTTAGGTTGGTCATGCTTATCATACCAAAGTTATAGACAACCTTATCTATAAGTTCAGGAAAACTTTTACGACTTGCACCAAGAAAGGCAAGGTTTCCGTTTTCTAAAATTAACCCACACATTAATGCGGTGATTACAACGTAGAGACGATTTGCACCTTTTCGTCTTAAAGGTTTGTAGGCTATACGCTCAAGAGTAACGCCACATATAGCTGTTAAAATCATGGTCAAAGGAATTACTAAAGCAAGAGTTGCTGTGCCTGAAAGGGCAAGAGAGCCTTTAAAAAAGAATATGGCTATAAAATAGGCAATGTACGCTCCTACCATAAATATATCGCCATGGGCGAAATTAATTAGCCTTAATACTCCGTAAACAAGAGTGTAACCAAGTGCAATAAGGGAGTAGAAACTTCCCCACTGCAAAGCATTAAATAAATTTTGAATAATACTATCAAACACTTATACCTCCTTTGCAAACCTATAATTTAATGTGGTCGTTTAATTATTGAATCTAATTTTTTTATTTTATCAACATTATTGGACTATCATTTTTACTCTGCTATGACAACATATTTCTGGATAACTGTAATTACATTACCACCAACAACTTGTTTCTCCTTAAGCTCGTATGGCCAACAAAAAAAGCCCCCAAAAAATATTTTTATGGAAATATCAGCCTTGAGGCAGTGGGCTTAAACTGTTCTACAATTTTTTCCAAATAGATTCTTTGTGTTCCATTTATTGATTCTTAAATCCTTAAGCAGCTTTTTGCATAGTTAGGATAGTTTCAAGAGTAAGTGGTTTTGAA
>JADGBE010000140.1 GCA_015231615.1 Desulfamplus sp.
CAGAACATTAACAATTTCAAAAGTGGAGAACGGGCCTGCTAATTCCATCGATCCGTTTGCAGAAACATTTGCGTTTGATGTGAGCATTGACGGATTGGAGCAGCTTAACGACTATATTGAAATCAAGCAATTTACCTGATGAATCAGCCAAATAAAAACGCCCATCAGGAAGGGCAATCAATATCCAGATATCAACCGGTTTACTATAAGCCGGAAAATCAACTGAAAGCTCCATCATGCCGTTGAGGGTTGGGACATTTCCGGTGGTAACGATATTTCCCATATAAACAGGAGCGTCTGAAGGGGTTGATGTGTCATCAACTACCGAAATACCATCGGGTGGCTCAAGTCCTTCTGTCAGTCCGTTTTCCAATGTCTTGAAGGTCTGATCACTGCCGTTTGTAGTACCCGCACTGTTTTTAGCTACCAGGCGGAAGTGGTAGGTAGTATTTGCAGTAAGACCGGTCAGATTTGCACTAACAGTTTTGTCTGTGCTGCCTGAGCCTGCATCTGCTGTGGCAGTTACTGAGCCGTAATTAGTGCTTGTACCATACTGGAAGTAATACGAAGTGGCTGATCCATTCGGATTTACCGTGCCATTAATTGTGGCAGAGGTTGCTGTGACCGAATTTGCGGTTTTTGTTTGCACCGTGGGAGGAAGTTCTTCAGGTGATTCAGACCCTGAATTGTATATTTTCTGAATCTCAGATTCTGAAAGGGCACGGTTGTAGATACGGACTTCATCAATGTCACCGTGAAATAAAGTTTGACCTGGGTTTTGACCTTGGGTACCAATGGCTAACTTATAAGTAGTGTTAACAAGGGGTAGTGCCAATGCAACAGTCAAAGAAGCACTTTCAAATCCATCTACATAAACTAAAACTTGATTTTTCATTAAAGAATTATCATAGGTCACTACGACATGATACCATTTATTGCCTGTCGTTTCTGAAAGCAGTATGCCAGTATTCCACCAAGAATTTGGTATTACACCCACCAACGCTACTTGTAATTCAGAACCTATTAAACTGAAAGCCCATTGATTGCTCTTATCAACGATATGATTATAATAGGAACTTGGATTCTTTGGATTAATCCACGCAGATATAGTAAGTGCATCATCAAGGTTCAATTTGTCTTCAGGCTCGAAAAGACAATAATCATTTGTCCCATCAAAACTATAAGCACTATTCTCAATGCCATTTTTATCCGATGTCAGCGTTGCACCAGTTACAGTGCCATTATTCCCGTTCCCGCTCTCATCATTGGCATTGCCGTTGAATGGATAGTAGGCAACCAGTCCTTCTGTCAGATTGACAGAACTATCATCTGGTAGTTGTTCTTCAATATCACAACCATAAAGTATGAGCGTTGTATCGCCTGACGGGTTGGCACACATAGAAATATTCTCATCAAACAATTCATAATCACCAGCTTTAAGCATCTGATCAATATTCCATATTCCCTCGCACCAACTGCCTTGACATTGACCATTACTGGTTATTAATGCTGAGTTGCTATAGCCATCAGGACCAGATAAAAAGACAAAAATACTATCTTTATCAATACCTCCAGCCATACTTGTATCAAACCATATTCTAATTTTAGTGATGTTAGTATCTTTAGTTAGAGTAAAATAAGATATGTCTGTATGATCACATGCTCCAAGATATTCGTGGTGAATAATAACCTCTTCTGTTTGACAATCTCCAGCATAGACTTGAGGCATTGCAAACAAAGTAAATATAAACACAACTATAAAACAGTTGCTAAAACATTTAATGCCTTTTTTCATGGTAAGCCTCCTTATTTAACTATTTTATTATTTTTAATGGTTCGATAAAAAAATTACCGAACCATTGTTGTTTAAAAAGGATAAAAAAAATAAATCCATCTTAACGATAGTTATACTTTTGACTATCCTGATTAAGATAAGATTATAAATTTTGGTTAGTATTGGTTACTACTGAACCCTTTATAAATCATAAAGAGCACAACACTTTATGGACAATCTATTTTTTCATCAGTACTGAAATTCGCTATATCTTTACATGAACCATCCTCATTCCACCAATGCCAGATTCCAATTTTAATTGGGGTGCCAGGGTATCATTCACCTGGTTTGACTTTACGTTCACTTTTTTTATTACCATTCTCATACCATTTTTTTATTGCCGTTTTCCCACCACTTTATGCTTTTCCCGTCGAGTATTCCCAGTTTGTAACCAAGATGTCGATTTCCCATGCAGTTTACCTTCAAAATAACATTGGGCGGAATGAGGTTTTGTGCGTAATGAGTCATACCAAGAGAGAGAACGACCATGCAGCTGATATGCTGAATTATAATAGAGTTGTTCCTAAATAATTTAGGATACTAAACAACCACCGGTGGTTGTTTAGTAATATGGTGATTTTACTAAGCGGACAGGAAGCATATTACTAACATCTGCCATTTTAGCTCCTTCATCGTAGCTCATGGCATAAGGAATATCCTGCCATTGCTCCCCTACACTAATATAAGCCCATGAAGCTGTCCAAAACCATGAATTATCAACTGGGAAGGTGTTATCATTGCAATATTCCAAAGTGTATAACTCTTGAATTTTAGGAGCTCTCCAGCCTCCGTCCATAGTGATGTCTAAAGCATCGCTTGGGCTAAAGAGGGTCGCATCTCCATCACAACTTTTTGTGGCTTGATTCCATGTCTGACCAAAACTGCACCTCTGCCACTCAAGCAGTGTTTCAGTGTCTTTCATAACGCTGCCATTAGTTCCAGCAACCTCTTGGTAGCGAGAACATGTAGTAGCTTCTTGAATCTCAGGCCATCTGTTGCCATAAATATCTTCAATAACCACAGTATAATCATTTATGCTCATGGTAGATGGATCTTGCTCATTGAATTTAATAGATTCAACTTCCAATGCGAGATCTGAACCAGGGGTATTTGGAAGAGGTATCTTAGAATTATTTAGTTTAACACCATTCTTATCATAAACATCATAACCACTTATCAATGAAGCTGGCACACCCTCTTTTGTACCATAACCTTCTGTAGTCCACACAATAATTATACCACCTGTTTCTCCTTGACCCAATTGTGTTATTTTAGGTTTAACAAGCAGATAATATGCAATACTTACAGGAGGACGAGAATCTTCAGAAGCATCTTTATTAAGCACCATGTGTTCCACATATTTAATCCCTTCGGTTT
>JADGBE010000141.1 GCA_015231615.1 Desulfamplus sp.
AACTGGCATTGCTCACGGCGGTTCACTTATTATGAGTGCTTCAATGCTTACGCTGCTTGACTATTGCGATGCTGTGGAGAGCGGACAAATGGTTGACCCTGCAAAGCCTCATCGTAAAGTGTTAGGAATTGATATTGATATTCGTGAACATAACCGAAAAGCAATAAATGAGCATCCCATGAGCCACCGTATTGATATGATTGAAGGTTCATCAATTGATCCAGCAATTGTAGAGCAGGTTAAAAATTATGCGTCTAATTTTTCTAACATCCTAATATGTTTAGACTCCAACCATACGCATGATCACGTTTTAGCTGAACTTGAAGCTTATGCTCCTTTAACCACAGTAGGCAGTTATTGCGTGGCGTTTGATACTATTATTGAAAATATGCCAGTTGGTTCATTTCCAGATCGTCCTTGGGATAGAGGTAATAATCCTAAAACTGCTGTACGGGAATACCTTAAATCTCACCCAGAATTTGAAATAGATAAAAGTATTCAGCATAAACTTCTCATAACTGTTGCACCTGATGGTTATCTTAAACGGATAAAATAATTGTTGATAAGCCTGCAGAACCTTTTGCACAGATAGCTCTTGAAAAAGGGATAAAACTTTCATGAAATTAGACCATATAAAATATTGAAATCACATAAGCCTACGGGAAAAAATATTTATGAAAAAAAAAAAGAACCGCAAAACAGCCGCACCTATAAACATCAAGCCTGACGAACCAATGGCTGCTGAATCTCTGAACAGCATAAAAAACCTTATAGATGCTGGACATGAACTTTCAGGAAGTAATATACAAGATAAATGCAGAGAAACAATTGAACTACTGCATAAAAAGCTCAAAACAAATCCTGATGATTACCCTGCATATTTTTATCTAAGCCAATTATATATGAATGTAAAAGATGAAAACAACGGCATTGAGTATGCTAAAAAATGCTTGGCTCTTCTGCAGCGTATTAAAAATAATAGCGATAAAAGCAACAACGATCTGAGTTTTTATTATTCAATCTATCACATACTTGCCTTAGCTCTAATCAGTCAAAAAAATTACAATGAAGCTCTTGATATAATTAAAGAAGGGCTGAAAAAACTGCCAGATGACATTGATCTGCTTTATGATCTTGCATGTGCAGGATATTTTTTAAATGATCCATCTTTGATGATTAAAGGCGGAGAATCCTATCTGAGATTGCTTGAACAAAATGAAAATAATAATAACGAAAATAATAATATCAGGCTTACCAATCAAGAGAACAACCGCATAATATCAACCACATCTCAATCAGCAATATTTTCAGTTAAATGCTGGCTGATTATTGCATATATTCAAATTAATAACACAGATGATTTTTCAAAGTTATGGGAAGAGCTGAAACTCCAACTAAAAGAGCAAACAGCAGACGAACAGCCATCTGATTATAAAAATATTGCTCTTACATTTCTTGTGAGTATGGCAGATTCGCTGCTAACACAAAACCAAAGCAGAAAATTTCTTGAAATATCCTCTTTTATTTTAACAACCTACCTTGAGCATCAGCTTGAAAGCATAAAAGGTGCATCAGAACTTGCATCAGCATATAATATGCTTGCACAACAGCAGGATAAAACAGAACAAGGCATAACTATTGCTCTATCCTCTCTTAATATTGCGTGGATTCTAACTGATGATAGTCAGTATTTAGATGCTATCAAAAAGATAAAAATGAATAATTTTTCACAATTAGAAGAGATTGCCCAACCTGACGCAGACAACAAACTTAAAGACAATCAATCTTCTACTGTTACCGCATCTAATAAATCTAAAAATAGTGCCCCAGCTTTTTTTAGAACCGCGTTTGCAGAGGTTGATATCACGCCTAAAATATCAGATGCCAATCCTGTTTATCTTCAGGGAATGGCTGGAAAAGAGAGAAAAGCCATTGGTGTTGCTTCTCCTTTAAAAATGCAGATGCTTTTAATAGAAGATAAAAATCAAGCAAAAATTTTATTTGTTGCGGCAGATATTTTTGGATTTGGAAGTGAGATGGTTGAGCTTGTCAGAAAGACAGCCTCTGGATGGGGAATTCCTCCAGAGAGAATAATTCTTAATGCTTCACATACACACTATGCTCCCGGAACATTGTCTCATACATTCCGGACGATGGGTCCATTTTTTAAAGAGTATGCAATGGAAATTGCGGGTATTGTAGGCAATTCAATCTCAATGCTTCATGATAACCTTGAGGAGTCATACATCTATTCAGGAAAGACAGACATAAGTGTCGGTGTAAGCAGCAGACTTGGAGAAAATGGAACTATAGAGTTCCAGCCCGATGAGACTGCAAGTTATGACCAGCACACCCCATTTTTTCTATTTGAGCAGCAAAAGAGCAATAAGAAAATTATTATGGTAAATCATGGCTGTCATCCTACTGGTCTTGGAACTGAAAACAATATTTCTGCTGATTTTCCAGGATATTTCAGAGATGAGCTTATCAAAACTGGTAAAGTAGATCATGTCATGTATCTGCAAGGAGCATCTGGCGATATAAGAGAATCATCAATTTTTGATGGGGGAAAAGTGCTTTGCAGCCGATTAGAAGATGCTCAAAAAAACGGAAGAGTAATGGCTCAGTCTATTCAATCGGTTTTGGATAGCGATTATTCACTTATGATGCCGTTAACTGAATCTAAGATATCATCTATCAGTAAAACCATCTATTTGAGGTTGAAAAAGATTCCTGATATCAATCAAATTAATCTGATTAAAAATGATCCTTTATCTGAACCTGTTGTTAGAGAGTGGGCATCAAGACTCTCCCTAACATATCCTAATGGAGATTTTCCCAATGCTCTTGCATTAGATATACAGGTTGTATCTATTGGAAATAGCTCTACTTTTATCTGTTTTCCAGCAGCTCCTGTATCAAGCATTGGAATAAATCTTAAGAAACTGACTGATTCTCCAGATACTACTTTTATTCTTGGAAATACTAATGGATTAATATGCTATATACCTGATGATAAACGTATTGAATATGGCGGATATGAAGCAGATATATCACCTTATTACTATATGATTCCATATCTTCTTGCTAAAGGTGCAGAATTTAATATCATTTCTGAAGTAACTAATTGCTATTTAAAAGTTTGCTCGTCTAGTAATTGCCTAAATCGTTGAGTATAGGCATCATAAGTTATCTGAATA
>JADGBE010000142.1 GCA_015231615.1 Desulfamplus sp.
TTAATAACAAAAATAGAATGTTGCAAGCCCCCAAAATCGATATAATGTCTATTGAAAAAGCTATCCAGAAATTCGGATTTGCATTTTTCAGGCAAACAGGAAGCCACCGCATTTATGTAAAAGATGACCTGCAAGTAGTCATTCCTTTTCACAATCAGGACTTGAAAAAAGAAACACTGTATCAAATTATTAAAGGCACGGGTTTGACATCGGAAGAATTTAAAAAATTGTTGTGAGCTTTCATTCTGGTATGAAACATGAAGCCGCTTCCGAGAAATCGGGACGGTTTTTTTTGTGGTGGGAGGGTCTTAATCACGGATTGCCACTGATTAAGGGATTTCACGGATGGTCTGAATCAGGATGGTCAGGATGCAAGGATTTTTCAGGATTGGTTTGTCATTCCTTATCCTTTTATCATGGGTATCCTGATTCTGATTATTTGCCTTGACTGGCTGGGGGGAGTTGGTTATTCTACAGAATATTAATGGTTTCTTTAAAATTTACTAATTAAAACTGTAGGCTGGTTATTAATGAAAAAGATCATCACAACAGAAATATACCATGATGGCGAATTTTATTGTGCTAAATGTATTGATTTTGATGTTTTCACACAGGGAAAAACTCTTGATGATTTAGTGAAAAACATCAAAGAAGCGATCATTTTGCATCTTGAAGACGAACCTCTTGATCTCAAAGGATATGATTCCGTCCCTTCTCTTGTTTCCATGATGGAATTGGGAGAAATCTGTGTCTGAAAGGCTGCCTACAATTTCGGGCAAGAGACTTATCCGACTTCTCAATGAACTTGGCTACATTGAAGTTCGTCAGCGGGGCAGTCATGTTCGACTTGAGAAATCTACGCCTGCTGGAACACACAAAATTACAGTTCCTGATCACGATCCTGTTGCTAAAGGAACACTTTCTGATATTTTAAGTAAAATTTCTGTATGGTGCCAGATGCCCAAAGAAGAAATTATAACAAAGCTGCGAGAGTAGTTTAGAAAATTAAAAATAAGCCGCCTTTCCGTAAGAATCGGAAGGCGGCTTATTTTTGTTTGGCGGGGTTGGCTTTAATTGTCTGAATCAGGATGGTTAGGATGTAAGGATGTTTTCAGGATGGATTTATCCTGTCTTATCCTTTTATCTTGGGTATCCTGATTCTGATTATTTGCCTTTATTGGTGTCAATGTTTATAATGAGATTATACATTTAACCATTTAATTGGAGGCAGGTTATGTACCAGACATTCACATTAGATGCGGTTGCTTTTTTCAAGGAAGTTAGAGATTTATATAAAGAGACGGGCAGAAGAATTAAAGAAATATCGGAGGATACAGGCAGAAAGTTTCGGCTCTCTGAGGTTTTCCGTGGTAGACAAAAACGCTCATTTGCAACAAGGACTCACTCTCATTTTCTTAACTATCTAAAATATTAGAAATTTATCAAAAGATGGTTGGACGTCTGACTTGTCACAAATCAGCAATGTTCGCTGAAAACCACGGAAATTATCAGAGAACCACAATTTTTTCAAAAAATTTATGACTCACGAGAGTTTAAGAAGATTCCAACTCAATTCAATCGTTGCACCAACAAGGAGTTAAAATGATCAATGTAATTGCATCAATAGAGATAAAAGAGGGTAAGTTGGCAGAATTTATTGAGATTTTCAAGGCCAATATCCCTGAAGTATTTAAAGAAAAAGGCTGTATAGAGTATATGCCAACCGTTGACATCAAGACAGGATTGCCACCCCAGGATTTAAACGACAAGGTTGTAACAATCATCGAAAAGTGGGATAGCGTGGAGGATTTGCAGGCACATCTGTCAGCACCTCACATGATTTCATATCAGAAAAAAGTGAAAAATATTGTTGAGAAGGTGTCTATAAAAGTGCTTAAAGAAGCATAATGCCATTTTAGCCTGTTTCTAAAACAACTCCCCACTTCTTGTGTTCAAATAGATAAAGACATTTTTGGGATAATAGTTTACAATAAGCCCGTTTTATCAGAGCAGATATGGGAGGCCTTATGAAAACAATAGAGACAAAAATAGAAAATGGTGATTGCCTTAACATTCTTAAAAAATATCCGGATAATTTTTTTAATTTAATTGTTACCTCTCCACCATATGCCGACAGCAGAAGTAAAACATACGGTGGTATAAAACCAAATGAATATGTTGAATGGTTTTTACCCAGATCAGAAGAGCTTCTTCGTGTTCTAAGATCAGATGGCACGTTTGTTCTTAATATAAAGGAGAAAGCTGTAAATGGTGAACGCCATACATATGTCCTTGAATTAATCCTGGCATTGCGTAAGCAAGGCTGGCTCTGGACAGAAGAATTTGTATGGCATAAAAAAAACTGCTTTCCCGGGAAATGGCCTAACCGTTTTAGAGACGCTTGGGAAAGATGTCTACAATTTAACAAATCAAATAAATTCAACATGTATCAAGAAGAAGTCATGGTACCTATGGGTGATTGGGCTAAGAACCGATTAAAAAAATTAAGTAATACAGATCTAAATCGAGACGAATCAAAAGTTAATAGTGGATTTGGCAAGAATGTTTCAAATTGGGTGGGTCGAGATATGGCTTACCCCACTAATGTTTTACATTTTGCTACTGAATGCTATAATAAAAACCACAGTGCTGTTTTTCCAAAAGCCTTGCCAGAATGGTTCATCAAACTATTCACAAAAAAACATGACTGGGTGCTTGATCCATTTGCAGGTTCCGGAACAACCGCAGATGTTTCTCAAGGTTTAAACAGAAATTCTGTCGGCATTGATATCTTGCCCGAATATTGTCAGCTTGCCCAAAAAAGGATCGCCCATTACCAATACAGATTATTCGAGGATGAAGCTCAATATGAATCAAATAACACAGAAGCAGATAGCGGAATATGTAGAAGAGAATATACCTAAATTTCACCAAAACAGACTAGAAAGATTGAAGAAGCTCAAATTGAAAGCAGTACTTAAGCGTAAAAATCCCTATCTTTTCAAAGTAAAACATATTACCACTGCCGGAGATTTTATTAAGACTATTCTTGAAGCACATCTTTCTTCACAGGAAGAGACATTGTTTGGTAGTTTTCTCGAAGGTTTAGCCATTTACATATGCAGTAAAGTTTATCACGGCAACAAATCCTCTGCTGAAGGAGTTGATTTGGAGTTTGAAAAAGATAGTG
>JADGBE010000143.1 GCA_015231615.1 Desulfamplus sp.
AATTATTAGTAAAGTAGGTGTTCCATGATATAATGCACCTGTAAATAATGACAAGTTAGAGACAGGAGAATCAGTCATGAAACGAACCAAGTATAGTAGTGATTTAACAGACAGGCAATGGGAAATAATAAAACCTCTTTTAGTCCTATCCGAGTCAAGAGCGGGACGTCCGCCTAAATATGATTTGCGGGAAATTATTAATGCCATTCTTTATATAGTGCATACAGGCTGCCAATGGAGAGAACTGCCGCATGATTTTCCGAAATGGCAGAGTGTATATTATTATTTCAGCAAATATAAAAAAACAACAGATGGTCATTGATTCATATGTCAATACATAGAGGTTTGCGTGAACAATTAGGTAAAGAGCCTGAACCGTCTGCTGCCATAATTGACAGCCAATCTGTGAAAACTGCTCAAATGGCTGATACAAGAGGCTTTGACGGACACAAGAAGATAAAAGGCAGAAAACGTCATATTGTTGTTGATACACTTGGTTTTCCACTTGTAGTTAAAGTTCATGATGCTAATTTAATAGTATAGGAATTTCCATTTTTTAGGTATTATATCAAATAGTTGTTGTTTTATAATAATTTATTGTATCACACTCTTCCATTATGAAGAGTATTGCCAACCACAATAATGACCAGAATATTTTTAAAACGATTTTTATAGAACACTGGGACTCATTCAAACAGAAGCGTCCGGGTTATGATACTCCACAATATACAGTTCCTGTTCAGAAAATGGTTGATTGTGGCAAGGAAAGTGGGGGTTATAGTGAATACAGATGCCCTTATTGCGCAGGGCTGTTAAGTTCTAAAATATTTAAAAAGTTCTTTGACATTACTGGCAAAATAAATTGATGCAGCTTTGATGGAATCAAAGCCGATTTCTCTACAGATGTTAATGGCTGCATTTTTGAGCAATGATAAAGTTTCAATTCCATTGCCTTTTCTGATGCGTGAGGTATCCTCATGTTGAATAACGTCCTTAACCCAGTGCAGACGATTTTCGATAGCCCAATGTCCTCGAATACCTATTCCAAACTGCTCTGCATCGTCAATATTCAGACTGCTTATGTAATAACTGTCTGTAGATGAAGTATAACCATTTCTCGTCGTCCGGCGTTCAACACGAATAACCCGCTCTAATCCTTTCCATGATGCAGCAACAGCCGCAGATGGTAAAAATACCTCAACATTCCGCTGCTCCTTTCGTCCTCTTGAGTCATTACTCTCTTGATTGCTGCAAACAGGCTCATTATTACGTGCAATTGTTTTGATTGCATTAAGCAGCGAGGCTTGATTTCCTTTTACCTGAATTACATAATGGTTTCCGCTTGTTACTATTGCTTCTACAGTTTTTTTGACAATGCAGTGCATCTAACGTAAACACTACATCTTGTAAATCCAATGCCTCAATAAGCTCTTTTACCTTTGGAATCTCACTACTTTTCTTATTTTCTAATAGCCCACAAGCTATTACCTGACCTCTTTTGTGAGTAAATACGCTTACAAAGGACACAAAGTTTTGATAAGATGAATCATACTCGGTAACTGTTGAACCAAGTGCCTTACCATCTAATGATAACCACTCCTTAGCTTCTATAGTAACATACTCAGATGCCCATTTATTAAAACCATTAAGAACATCATCAAAATTCACTCCTTTGAGTATCTCACGAAAAGTTACATGAGAAGGCAGTCGTTTCCTCTTTAAACCAAAAAACTTCAACAACTCTTTTTTATTAGCTTCTGCAAAGGCGGCAATTTCTCTATATCTATACCTTCCGCTCATAATGCTCATAATTGTTATCACCATTATGACCGCCAACGGATAACGCTGACCCTGTTTCCTGCGAAAATCTGGTAATGTCTCAAGCATTTCGATTAAATTCATATTAAGATAATAGTCTCCATGTTTTTCAGGTTTATAATCATTCCAACTCTGAAATGGTCTATGAAAACTTACCTACTCTGTCAACATTTTAAAAAGAACTTAACAGCCCTGCGCTTAAGCGGGCTTTCTTGCCTAAGCCGATGGCTTGAGCCTACGGCAGAAAAGATGTTTAAAAGCTTCAAATCGCCCTAAGCTAAAGCTATGGGGTAATACCAAGTAGAGTTTTAACCTCTTTCAATGAATATGTAGATGCTGTAGATTCTTCAGCTTTTGCTTGACGCAATTCCAGCAAATCTTCAAAATCAATCAAGATATTCTGAATGCGACAAAATTCTTCATACGGTAGGACAGCAAATACTTTGCGTCCCTCTCTGGTTAAAAATTCAGGATGTAATGCCAGCATGTTTTTTGCCTCCTTTTATTTTATGAATAGCTCTCTTTTCTATGACGAATACGATAAATAACAACACTCTGCTGCTCAATTTCAAACAAAACACGGTAATCGCCAATTCGCAAACGATATTCTGGAGTAAAATCAGTCAATTTTCTAATGTCACCTTGTAAATTTTCTTTAAGCAATTCTACTTTCTCAAGAATACGCGACTGCATTATATGAGGAATTACCTGTAAATCTTTTACTGCTTTAGGTTTAAATTCCAATTGATATATCACAGTTTCAACTTCCCTTAATATCCCAGAGCTAAAGCTCAGGGCTAAATTTTACCCAAGCCGATGGCTTTGAGCCTACGGCTGCTCAATATCTATATTTTCCAGACTGCTTATTATTGTTCCAGAATAATGATGCTCTTTTTGGTGAATCACATAATTCACTGCAATTTCTAATTGTTTAGAACCAAGAGAGAAAACCCCATAATCTCCTTGCCATGCAAAGGGCTGCCGTTTAATGCCCAAATTATGATTAACAAAATGAGAACTACCGCCTTTTATTTTGCCCACATAATCTGAAATTGATAACTTTGGCGGAATTGATGCGACTAAATGAATATGATCAGCCATTCCGCCTACAGCATGAACTATACTTTTCAAAGAATCTGATTTACCTACCACATATTGGTAGAGTGGCTCTTCAATATCTTCAGTAATAATTTGCTGACGATCTTTAGTACCCCATACAATATGATAAAAAAGTCTCCAAAACGCCATAATAGACCTATAATTGTATGCCCTAAGCTAAAGCTATGGGCTAAATTTATGCAAGCCCGCTTAAGCGGGCTTTCTTGCCTAAGCCGATGGCTTTAGCCTACGGCAGAAAA
>JADGBE010000144.1 GCA_015231615.1 Desulfamplus sp.
TAAACCACTTGGTTTTATATTTTTTCATTAAAGGAATATACCAGATTTAAAGAGATGATTACATAATCTGTCTAAAATACCCATAGATTGTAATCTGGAAAAGTTCACATAACGCCCCTTCCAAGACGCTGCACACTCAGGCTGGAGTCAATTACAGGCTATTACACCAAAAGAAAGTCTGTCTGAGGTAAATTAGAGTTGAAAAATTGACCGATGATAATGACACTAAATGAGCTACCCCTGATCTCAAAATATCGCTGTTTTTCTCTCATTTTTATATAATGCTGGATTCAAGCTAAACAGCAACATTATATTTATAGTGGCTGGAATAAAACCAATTATGCAGCCATAGCTTCCTGAATTTTAACGGGTATCTCAATAGCCTCAAAACATTCAGGAGGATATAGATAATCTTCCCCTGAATCATCAATAAGCCTTAACCAGCCTCTGTCTGTCTTCTCATCAGGTTCAACAACCATATATACTTTCCACTTCTGAATATCATCATAGCCATCATTATTGAGACAAAGCACAAATTTTTTCATATAAACCTCTTTATCTTGATTCCTCTTCTGCCAATTCCATGTGATTCATACCAGTGTAACTCTGCCTTTCCTGTATAATCTCCTGTCATGACAACCGCAATACCTTTTAGTTTTCTCCATCTACCTTTACCATAGAGTCTATTAATTTTCTCCAAATCCCTGATTGTGTTTTCAACAGCAATGATTTCTATATCTGTTATCTGTCCGATAATCTCAAATTGCAATTTTTTATCCTTAGGATATTATCCTGTAAAGGTGAGTATAAAATCTAATGCTAACTCTATTATTCACCTTTTGGTTCGATTAGCTCAATATCAGTGGTAAAAGAATGAAAGTGTCCTATCTGATTTCTTTCCATACGCACCCACTCAGTTTTAACTCGTGAATGCTTACTTGTAAGGATGGCATCATCAACCTTTACATAACCTCCTTCCTCATCAACTATTACACCTTCCACAATAATACCTGATTTAAGTTGAAAAACAAATCTTGTATCTGGCTCATACTCTGCTGCAATATGTTGAAAAAAAGTCTTTTTCTTAGGCGTAGGCTGTTGTTTAGGTTGCTGTGGCTTCTGCTGTTTAGGTGATTTAGGCTGTGGTGGTGGCTTTACCTCTGCATTAGCTTTAGCCTCAACCTCTGCTTGTTTAACTGGCTCAACCTCTTTTTCTTCTTTAGGTTCAACTTTAATCTCAGCAACTGGCTCTGATTCAGCTTTCTTACGTTTTCTTATTACATCTACCATAATTTATACCTTTAATATAATAATGATTAACGGCTATTAACTCTATCCCTCAAATCTCTACCACACTTAAAGAACGGCAGCTTTTTAGCTGGTATCTCTACCCGCTCCCCTGTTTTTGGATTCCTGCCAATGTATGATTCATATTCTTTAACAAAGAAGGAACATAGCCCCTAATCTCAACCCTATCACCATTTGCAAGTGCATCAGAGATAGCATCAAAGAATAGTTTTACAACCTCAGTAGCTTGATGCTGTGTCAGCTTGGTTCTATTTTGAAGTTCATGGATAAGCTCAGATGTATTCAAAGGGACTCCTTACTATTTGCTTATATACTGGTTAAACGTGTTATAGTCTTGATTTTATTAATATTTAATATTATTCTATATACTATAAGTTATAGTGTTTTACTACTACTTTTGTCAAGTGATTTACTACCTAATACTAAACGAATAATAAATTAAAAACTGCCTATGTTTACAGTAGAAGCTCTCTCAAATGCCACAGGCTTGACCATTCCGTATATACGCAAGTGCTTAAAGAGCATGGACTCTATCTTAAAACCACATTATAAAAAAGGTGAGTTTAACCGCATAATCTTTGACCAAAGTGGCTATGTTATTTTTCTTAAAATCAAGCAGATGAAGGATCAAGGCTTATTAATGGGAAAAATAAAAGCTAACCTTGAGCAACAATTACGAGATGGTAAAACAACCACAATAGATTATGCAACCGAGTGTATAAACACTATAGAACCACCTCTAAATTCTATGTCATTTGACCTGAGTATAGTTAAAAGTTGATAGATGAAAAAGAAGCACGCATTAAAGAACGTGCCGAACATCAGCAGCGTATTATAGAGCTTGAACATTTATCTGAACACCTAAAAGGGCAGCTATTATTACTCACTGATGGTAGAAGTCCAGAAGAATGCCGTATTGAAAAAGAACGTATAAAATGGCTTCTACAAGAGATCCAAAACCTTGAGGGCATATTCTCTATTGTGAACTATTTTAAACGCAAAAAGCTCTATAAAGAATTGCAAGAGTTAATGACTAAACAAGCCAATACCGCCCCCACCTCGAACAATCAGTAAAAGTTAGATGAACTCTTAACTCTCCAGTGGGCTTTTTTTCCCAGCCCCCAGTAAAACTGATCTATATCCCTAAAGCGTTATAAACCTAAGATTATGGACATCTGAGCTTTAACAAAAGCACCATTAGCATCATATCTGTAGGTTGGTCTTTGACGCTCCAATATATCTAAAGCTTGATATTGCACTTCTCGATAACGATCTGGATTTAGAGCTTTTAAAGATTCAAGTGCTTGTTGACGAGATTCATTTTCAATTCTTATCTGCTCTAACTCTTCTCTCTCTTTTTGAGCCTTTAAGCGTTCTCTTGTTATTCTATCTGCTTCAGCCTGCCTCTGTTTTTCCTGTTTTATTCTTAGAGCCTCATGTTTAGAGACATAACCAGCGTGATAGTTATTATCCAACGTCTTACCTAGATAGCTCTTAAACTCAAAGATAGAACCTTTAGAGTGGTCTATAGTGTAAGTTATAGCTAATGCAATATACTCAATGCTAAAGCCCTTACTAAGTGCTTTAACAAATAGCAATTTAAATTGAGGAGTAAACTCTTCTGTCAGCTTATCTTTAGGCAATAAGCTAATGAGATGATCAACGTCTTGGTTATGAGGATTATCTTTAGAGTTAGCAGAAGACGACAACGACCTATCTTTAGTTTGTAGTGGCTTTGGTGGTTTAGCCTTTGGTGTGCTAACAGTGGCTGGGTGGTAGTCCGTTTTTTGTAAAACTGAATAATGAGTTCCATCAGTATTTAGTAGGGTGCTTCTTTTTCATCTATTAACT
>JADGBE010000145.1 GCA_015231615.1 Desulfamplus sp.
CACCAACCCCGCCTTTTGCCCTTGCATAGGCATCAGCCGCATGAACAGCCCCCTGCTCATGGCGAACAAGAATATGTCTTAGCTCTTGCTCATTGGTAAGTGCATCGTAAATGTCAATAACTGCACCGCCCGGATAGCCAAATATTGTATCAACCCCTTCCTCTTTTATCATCTTTATAAGGATTTCTGCACCTTTGAGTTTCATTGTTTATTTTTCTCCTAAAGTTCTAAAATACCCATATTTATTTTTTGCTCATTATGAATAAATATTTAAAGCCTCTTAAATAAAAATTAAACTGTATTGCTCTATTGTGCCATATATCTGTATTAGAAGTCTGGTTACGTCTTGTTACACAAATAGTGTCGATGGTTTCAAAATATTTTTCTAATCGTTGGTAAAGTAGAAAACCTGTTGGTATAAATTTCTTCTTTTTCCACTGGTCACCAATTAACCAGCCCACTGCTTTGTTAGGTTTTAAAATCCTATGAATTTCTTTAGCAACTTTTTCTAACTCATCAAAAAACTCCTGTTTTTCACAGGATATTTTCCCAATACATCTAATGTCATTTGAGTAACTAATATTGTCTGAATATGGAGAATCAATAAAAACAAAATCAACACTATCATTATTAAGAGGAATACGTCTCGCGTCATTTTTTATTACATCTGGCAGGTGAGAACCATACTCTCCATAGTCAATAAGCAAGTTTCTTTTTAGCAAACTCATCTCTTTTGAAAGATTCTCTCCTTTAGTTCTTTCAAGGGAGTTGCCATTTACTACTTCAAGTCCTAAACTTCTAACTTCGTCAGTAATTATGTGTTCAATAAGTTTTTCAAGGTTTTTTCCCTTAAATGCCCTCCAAGATTGTTCATGATCAGCTCCTTTAAAATCTTTTTTATGTTGCGTTTTTGCCTCTGCTAAAAGGCTTGAGATATAACGATATGCTTCCTTGCCATATATTTTCTTCCGTGTTTCATACAATTTGATCAAATCTTTTATGGTCATATTTTTTCCATTATTAAAATATACTCTGTTGGATATGCTAATTTCAGATTCTTATCATTTGCTTTCACAAATTGACCTGTTTTAATATCTCGTGTGGAAGGTAACATTTTAGATGGAATTTCTCTACGAATCACATCATAAGTTTTAAGACCAATATTTTCACATTGCTCTTGAAAAACTTCGGCATTCATAATTTCTACTCCTTTAAATTGAGTGTTACCAATAACAATACAGGCTCTTCCACCTTTTTTCAAAGTTCTTTTCATCTCAATAAAACTCTCTAACATATCAGCAAAATAGCTTTGGACTTCTCGTCCTTTTTTATTTTCTCCAAGCTGTTTTACAATTAATTCTGCTAAAGAGCTTTTTACGTCACATTTTTTTGAGCTTTTATAAGCACTACCAATAAATTTTTGTCTAAATTCTGATAGTTCCTTTAAATAGCTAAACCATAAAGATGGTAATTGGTGTAAATCTGCATATTCATAAGAAGTTACATAGGGGGGACTGGTTATAATTAAAGATGCTTTATTGTCATTACAAGGTAATTTGCGAGAATCATTACACTCTACAATTCTATACTTATCAATGTTATGTTTAACTTCATAAGGCAGTAATTGTTCAAAATCAGAATGTTTTTTGAGCATTTTTTTTGATTGATTAATAAATGCTGTCATTGGCTCAACCAATTTTTTATTTTGATCTCTTGTTGGCTTGACACTTTTTTGTAACCAAATTGAGCAAGACTTTAAAATTTGAGCAAATGCAATTAGAAAAAAATTTCTAATATCCTCATCTTTTATTTCAGCAATTCTTGCAAAAATAATTGATAATTTCTCTTTTTGTTTGGGCAAAAACCAATAATCAATTCTATCATTTTTAGGTATTATCTTATTAGCCTCCTCAAAAGAAGTATCATAACTATTGTTGAATCTACTTTCCAAACTAAGCTGAATATTTCTAAATTCTTTATTAATATCGTCTATATTAATAGTGGTAGTCTTAACTTTTGTAAGTAAATATGCAATCTCATTTATGTCAGTCCCAACTCCTATTCTATTATTAATAATCGCCTCAACAACAGTTGTACCACTACCCATAAAAGGATCAATAACTATATCTCCTTTACTGCTATGCTCATTTATCAATCGTGATGCAAGTTGAGGGATAAATTTTGCAGGGTAGGTATAATAAGCATGTGTAATATAAGATGTGTCTTTTATTGTTTTATCAGTAAATGACCAAGAACAATCAATAGCAATATTTTTAAATCGGTTTTTTAAATTTATCATATTTTGATACCAATAACCTTCTTATGCCATGTTTATTGAAACACCGCCCCATTGCCCGCAGATGTAACCTGTTTTGCATATCTTGCCATGTAACCAGTTTTTATTTTAGGCTCTGGACGTTTCCAATGCGATAATCTTTTATTTATCTCTTCATCTGAGACCAAAAGCTCAATTGACTTTGCTGGAATATCAATCTTAATTTGATCTCCCTCCTCAACTGCTGCCAAGACGCTTCCTTGCATTGCTTCTGGCGAGATATGCCCAATTGATGCACCTTTTGTGCCGCCTGAAAATCTGCCGTCAGTTATAAGAGCAACATCTCCATCAAGACCCATGCCAGCAATTGCTGAAGTTGGGGTGAGCATCTCTCTCATTCCAGGACCTCCAGCAGGTCCTTCATATCTAATTACAATCACATCGCCTTTTTTAATGGTGTTTGACATGATTGCCTCAGTTGCAGCCTCTTCTGAATCAAAAACCCTTGCTGGTCCTTGATGGCAGAGCATCTCTTTTTTTACAGCAGACTGTTTTACTACGCACCCCTCTTTTGCAATGTTGCCAAACAGCACAGCAAGTCCGCCCTCTTTATGGTATGGATCGCTTATTGGTCTGATAACATTTGAGTCTTTAACTCGTGCGTTTTTTATATTTTCTGCAACTGTTTTGCTTGTAACGGTGATGCACGACTCATCAACCATACCAGCATCAAAAAGGGTTTTAAGAACTGCCTGTATTCCGCCTGCATAATATAGATCAACAAGATGATCCTTGCCACCTGGACTTAAAGAGCAGATATGAGGGATTTTTGAACTCATCTCGTTTATCAGTGTAAGCGGAATATCAAGACCAGAT
>JADGBE010000146.1:0-1532 GCA_015231615.1 Desulfamplus sp.
TAATCATAAAGCAATTGATAGCGTTGAGCATAGACTTATAACATCAGATTCTGAGTCTTTACTTGTTCGTGCAAATTCAAAAGATGATCCTTACTTAAAACTCGATTTTATCAATATCAGGGCTTGATGATCCATACAGTAATCAGGAATGGGGTCGGGTAGTCAAAAATGGTTTAGTTATGGGCAGAAATATCTCATTCGGGAAGAACAACTGGTTTTCATTAAATGGTGGCTTTGATGCGTATCGCGGTCTTAATGTATGGCAGAATAGCTCATATCAGTTGAATGCTGCTTCAGGCAAAACCATTGCAATGCAAAATGGTGATGAAATGACGTTGGGTGTCTATGCAACATGGATGCACTTTGAGCATAACAGCAATTTCTACACATTTGGACACGGTGGATATTACAGCCCTGATTTTATGTTCACAGCAGGTCCTCTTTTTCGATATAAAAGTGCCTCATGCAAAGATTATCTGATGGATTTGCAGTTCTCTTTAGGCTGGATGAAAGAAAAAAACGGAGATGCTCCAAAATATCCTGTTCATTATGAAATTATTGATGAATTTACAGCAGTTGCTATTGATGAGCTGCATGGAACACATAAAGGAGAATCTTCTACAGGAATTGCTGGCTCTATTAAACTTGAAGGCTGGAAATTGATGACAGATCATCTTTCGGCAGGTAGTTTTTGTTCAATTAACGCAGCTTCAGACGATCTGGAGTGGCGAATCGGAGTGGGAGTTGAATATTGCTTTGATGCAAGGATTGGATTCTTTCAGAGGCAGGAGTTAGAAAGCAAGTTTAACCATTTTTAGTATAAAAATATTAATCGAATTGATTGTTTATAGGCGTGCTATATTATTTCCACAATTATCGAGTACTCATATTTACAGTAAGTAATATTTCAGATATTTGGTAGAAAAATAGTGGAACATGCAGTATCTACAACTTGTTGACCTGCAAGATTACAAAATTGGCTATCGCCTGCTGGCGGCGATATTAGGGTATAATTAAACATTTAGGGTAAATCCGTCATAGGATTTTATCAAATGTCAATCCAGTCAAGGCTTGATGCCTTATTCCCCCTGCAAGTTGGTCTTTTGAGTTTCAGATTCAGCTTCATTAATGAGTTTTGAAAGATAGAGCTATGACTATCAAATATCTTAACATCATACCAGCAGACATGCAGAGACTGTGTTTTGAAAAATAATATTTGATGTTATACGTCTTTTGTGAATATAATTACAAAAATAATGAATAAAAAATATTATCGTTTAACAGCAACTTATATTTACAAATAGAAGGGTTATGGCTCAAGAACAACCTAAAAAAGATAATAACCAACATGACACAGGTTATAAGCTGCTATTTTCTCATCCAGAGTTGGTAAGAGATTTGCTAACTGGCTTTGTAAAAGAGGATTGTATTTGGGGGGAGTCAAAGGAAGGTTGATTAGCCAGAGTCAGAAGAAAGAGGCGTTAGAACTTGTTAAAGAGGCATCTATTGCAGGTGCTCGTAAATCTAAAGCC
>JADGBE010000146.1:1565-2040 GCA_015231615.1 Desulfamplus sp.
TCAGATGACTATTTTATGGCAGTGCGAATAATGACATACATCGGGCTTTTGTATCAGGACATTATACGCAGCCAGAGTCTTAAAAGAGGTGATGCTCTTCCTCCAGTCGTGCCAATGGTTATTTATAATGGTAAACCAGCATGGAAAAGCCCTTGTGAGATCAAAGATTTAATTAACCCTGTGCATGAAAGTTTAGCAAAATTTACACCACATCTTTCTTATTGGCTGCTTGATGAGGGCAGGGTTGGTGATGAAAACTTAGAAGAGTTTCAAACTAAAACATTCAACCTTACAGCAGAGTTAATTGCTTTTGAGTTTTGCAAGACTCCAGAAGAGATAAGAGAGCATATATCAAGGCTGCATCAAAATCTTAAAGAGCCTGAGAATCAAGGTTTAAGACGGACGTTTGCAATGTGGTTGAGCCGTCTTTTAAAGTCTCGGTTAAAAAATGATAGTATTCCAGAATTTCAAGAAC
>JADGBE010000146.1:2047-3069 GCA_015231615.1 Desulfamplus sp.
ATTGGAGGTAGATGCTATGTTAGCAGAAACTATTACTGAATGGACAGAGCAGTGGAAAGCTGAAGGAAAGGTTGAGGGTAAGATTGAGGGTAAAGCGGAGGGTATAGGAAAAGGTGAGCTGATAGGACGTGTCCGACTACTTCAACAAATTCTAAAGAAACCTATTTCCTCAAAAGAAGATTTGATTGCAAAAGAAATGAGCGAGCTTAAAGCCTTATGTGAGTCTATTGAAAAAGAGTGGCAGGCTGTTCAAAATTGAATGCAAAATAAACAAACCAGAAATGTTTAAATGAATAATTCAGGTAAATGGACAGAGAAACGGTTTTCCGAGCATACGGAAATTAATTATAAGATAGGTCTATTCCAAATCAAAAAAGATGGAGAGGCTTTTGCAAAGAAATTTATAGGGGTGAGTAACTGCCCAAGTTTTATGTAAAAGTTGGGCAGTTTATTATACTATTTGTCATCTCAAAAACATAAGGCATTGCCATTGTTGACAATGCCTTATCACACTTAATTAGTGCCAAAATCTTTAATTTCCAAATGCTGACCCTGCAATGTTAAGTCCAGTCAGTAAGATTCTCCTAAATCCAAACATGGAATATGCAGGATATTTGTAAACATATTAAATGAAGCACAGTTATCATCAGACACAGGTGGATTAGATGTGTCACAAGTTGATTTTTTTCCAGCAGTTAACTTTTTATACAAACCAAAAAGTGAACATACGCTCAGTATTTTATAATAAAATTAAGGTCTTGCAGGTCTGACAGTATCCAAAAAATTATATTAGATGCTCACATTTAACTGATCAAGGCAATAGTGCCAGTGCCATTTGAAAAAAGGGAAGTTCTATTGGGTGAAATCGCAGTTATGTAGTTATGTTATCATTACCCCTTCAACCTCAGCTAACCTATTTTTTGCATCCGAAATGAGCTTGTAAAATTCATCATAGTTAAAAATCCATGTCTTGCTATCCTTATGTGGATAGAACTTAATTTCAAATATTGATGATGTCTTAT
>JADGBE010000147.1 GCA_015231615.1 Desulfamplus sp.
GGATATATAAAATCACAAAGAAACACTGACATTAATGTTAATGATAGTGTAGAACAAAAAAATCAAAAGTATAACATTAAACCAATATCAGAACTATTGCGATTTGATGATGACAATGAGGATATTACGGGGATGATTGGGAATGGACACTATCCCTCAATTGATGTGGTTTCCAATCATCATAGAGAATAAATGCTTTGGGTTAGATGGGAGTCAATACAATGAAAAAGTTATTGTTGGGAATATTGCTTTTAGCGTTGGCACTTGTTCCTGTTTCGACTATGGCAGGAGTACATATAGGCTTGAACTTTTCTCTGCCCCCGTTAATCGAATTTTACGAACCTCCTGAGTTGATAGTAATACCAGAGACATATATCTATGTTGTCCCTGATGTAGAGGAGGAGATATTTTTCTACGGTGGCTGGTGGTGGCGTCCGTGGGAAGGACATTGGTATCGCTCACAAAGCTATGATACGGGTTGGGAATATTATCAAAGAGTGCCATCTTTCTATATAGAGCTTCCTTCAGACTGGCGAAATGACTACAGGCATAATCGTTGGAGAGGACAGGAATGGCATCACCAGCGAACCCATCACCGTGATGTTCAGCGAAACTGGAAGGAATGGGAGCGTAGCAGGTATTGGGAAAATCAAAACAATTGGGGGGGGCATGATTTAAAGCCTCGAAGGAACGAACATGAACGAAATTATAACCGCCGTTCGTATGAAGAAGTGCAACAAAGAGGGTATCAACCCCAATTAAATGAAAGAAATTATAACAACCATAATGATAGAGCAGCCCCAGAACAGGACTACAATAACCGTCATAAAATATTCAACCATGAACAGGAACGTAGTGTTCAAAATTTTAACCCTAACACAAGGGAACATGAACGAAATCATAATAACCGTAATGAGAGGTTGCTCCCCACACAGGAATACAACAAACGCCGTCCATATCAAGATGTTCAACAAAGGGAGTATCAACCACAATTAAATGAACAATATGCAAATAAACGTAATGTAAGGGATAACCACGAACAGAGGCGTAATAACCATCGTCAATTTCAAGCAGTAGAACAGAGAGAATTTCAACCACACTCAAACTATAGCAGACAGAATAGGTCACAAAATGACACGGGAAGGGCTATACAGAATTTTGAAAGACGCAAATCACAACCCTGATAAAAGAACCATGAAAAGATAAAAAACTGATAAGGCTGCCTGAGTCAATCAAGCAGCCTTATTATTTTGCAAGCTCCCTCATTTTTCTACAGCATATATTGCCATGAGCTTCATTTTTATTTTATACTCCAAATCATTAACACTAATATTACATAAACATTACATGGAGATAAAAAGATGAATCTTAAAACTGGTAAAGAATACAGATATATGAATAAAGTAAGGGTTCACAAGCATAGAGAAGAAATGAAGGCTAAAGGGTATATTGCAAAAACCATTTTCTTATCAAACAGATTTCAAGATGAAATTAATAGAATCTGCAAAAAGCAACGGTTATCACAGCATGAAGCCCTTGACTTTATCTTGGATGGATATATAAAATCACAAAGAAACACTGACATTAATGTTAATGATAGTGTAGAACAAAAAAATCAAAAGTATAACATTAAACCAATATCAGAACTATTGCGATTTGATGATGACAATGAGGATATTATTATTCCTGAAATTGAAATATCCGATGATGATGCAGCAGAATCAGTAAAGATATTTAACCAATTTTTGACAATAACAAATTCAGACATTGAATCTAAATAGGAATTTAATAACACCAAAATCCAGTAACGCCAGCATAAAACGAGCGTATTAAGAACCAATATCTCCAGTGGGAAGAGTCCACCAGCTTTACGTCAAATATCAATACATGCCCCAGTATTTATATATTCTAACTTCTCACCCATAACTCCCTTTAAAATCTGATAACCTTTTAATCCTGTGCAGTGTTCTGTATAAACTTTCTTTATTGGATATTTGAGCATCTGATTTCCTATTGCCTCAATTTCCTGACGGCTCTCTGGCATTAGATGTTCTATTGGAATACCAGCAAGATGAAAACCTCCTACCACAGCTTTAATCGGTATATTTGGAAAATTTTGAGTAACTGTCTCAACCATATTTAGAATGCCGTTATGCGAGCATCCTGTTAATACAACTAACTCTTCTTCATCTTTTAATACAACAATAATTTCATGCTCAAATTTATCGGGTCTCAAAACTCCATTTTGTTCAATCATCAGCTTATCGTTTCCTTTAGGACGCTGATATTTATTACAGATGTCGGTTATAATAAATACATCAGGAGCTATCTCAGCCATTTCATTAAGAAATAAAAACCTATCTGGATATTTTGTAAAAACTTGTTTGTCCAATCCAATATGTTTTTTTAATATCCCTCCCAATGCTTTGAACAAAGCATCTCCAGATGGTTGTTTACCAAGATAGACTTTAGACTTTACATTGTTTTCAAGAAAAAATGAGAGTCCACCACCATGATCATAGTGGTGATGAGAAATGATAGCCATATCAACCTGAGTCAGGTCAACACCAAGTTTCTTGGCATTTCTTCCAAATGCCTCAGATGCACCTGTATCAAACAAAATTTTTTGATTGTTATGTTCAATGTATAGTGAAAGACCATGTTCAGTTTCAAGATTATTATGGTTATCTGACTTTCTATTTTCAATAAGAGCTTTTATTTTTATCATAACATACTTTTCATAAATTTTAATTGCGAAGCTCTAATTCATACCCGCCGCTGCTGCGGAGAGTTTCATTTTTAAATTATTGGTGGGATAGAGCCTGTGAAATTACAGGCTCTAATAATATTGAGATTATTCTTACAAATCACTATTTTTCAGTTGCATAGATTAGCTTAGGGTCAAAATCGTATGTCCAAGGTGCAGCAGAATTTTTCCAGCCATTCTTATTTCTTTTACCATCAACCTTATCACCCTCAAACCCATCAACTATGTTATAAACATTAGTGAAACCAGCTTTTGTCAAACGATTCACTGATGCAGCACTTCTATGACCTGACCTGCACATCACCAT
>JADGBE010000148.1 GCA_015231615.1 Desulfamplus sp.
AACGTGAAAATAGGAGAAGAAAGCAATGCCAGTAATTACGGCAGTAGATAAACCTATTATTTTCAGGAGGATACTCCTGATTAAAGAGTGCTTAACTCGCATAATTCCTTTTTATTACTATATTTTTTTTGTTAAAAATATATACTCTAAACGGTCAGTAATTGAGCTTTTTCAAAGAGCTGAAAATTGCACGATAAAAGCGAATCCAATTCCAATTTGTAGGTCGAATGGGTTTGTTTTAAGCAATCTGAAATAGCTGTTTTGAAAGCATTAAATTCTGAGTAATATCTGGAATACAGAGATTTTTTCTTTACAAACTTCCATACTCGTTCAATCAAATTCAAATTAGGCGAATAAGCTGGCAGGTAGCAAAGCTCTATTTCAAGAGAATTTGCTACCTGACTTACCAATGCACATTTCTGATAACGAGCATTATCTAAAAAAAGCGTGATGGGGATTCCAAGATTAAGCTGTGACAGCTTCTGTAAAAGCTCACAGACACTTTGGGCATTAATATAAGAATCGTTTGTCACGGTTATAAGTTCATGCGTTACAGCATTTAATGCTCCTAATACATTGAAACGCTTCCGACCCGCTGGAGCTTTAATAAAAATTCGGCTCAAAGACCATAGAAAACCTAACAATGGGGCAAGAACGAAATGTGCTGCATCTACAAAAAACACAGCTCTTTTTCCTGCTTTAGCTTCATCTATGCGAGGTAACATCTCATTTTCAAGATATGTTTTCTGCTTGTCAGGGTCTGCTTTGGCTGGAATCATTGCAACTTTCCTGCAACTAAAATGGAGTTTTTTTTAAAGAATTCTCTTATTTGGGTCTCACTCCGTTCAATTCCTGTCAGCTCTTTTATTTTGCTCTGGGCTTCTTTTATCGTTGCAACAGGGTGTTCTTTGAAATATTCTTCCAAAGTGCTAATGTGAGCATTCAACTGGCTTTGAGGACGATAAAAGTTCACCTCTCTTAGCTTGGCAACTCCACCTTCCTCATACAGTCTGAAATACTCTCGCATCGTATTTTCAGATATTCCACCAAGTTTTGCTATCATCGCATGACCAAGACCATTACTTTTCAGCCATAGAACTTCCATCCTTCTCTGTACCAGTGGAACAGGATGATGGTAACGTTCATAGTTTATCTCTTCTATTATTTCTGATGTGAATTCAAGTTTTATTGTCATAAAAACATATTATCAAATCAAAGCAAAAATGTGAATATAAAAACTCAATTGATGACCGCTAAAATCGAATCCTAAAGCAGCACCGCCTGCCAGTGCCGACACAGTTGAGCGCACTTTTCCTGCCTCAATCATGGCTTTGATGACTGACAATAACGCACCATTTTCCAGAAAAGCTGTTTAGCAGATACAAAAATACAGAGTTTCTTGATTGCATTTCTGATAACAGGATTTATGATTTTAAGGTGTTTACGCCTGCCCGTTTCATCGTTACAAATGACTTTGATCACCCGATTTTGGGGCTATTTTCAAATAAACCAGAACAGATAGTAAAAAGCACTGAACGCCTTAAACAAGACGGCTGGCTGCTTAAAAAAGTCAGTTCATACTTAAATGAACTTTATAACCACTATTCTTTAGAGGGGGGTTAATATGCCATACACACATGAGATGTTTCTTAAAGACCATTTTCCTCCTGAGTTTCTTGCGCAGTTTATGTTAGGAAAAGACAAAGGACGACAAGAAGGCGAAGAAAAAGGAATCCAAAAAGGCGAACTAATCGGCAGCATCACAGCACTGCAAAAAATCTTGAAATGTAAAACAACAACCAAAAAAGAGCTAAGAGCTAAAAGCATTGAAGAGCTGAAAGTCATGCTTAAAGAGCTTGAGAAGCAGATTAAATAAAAAAAACACCCACCCCATTTCTGAATCACTGATTACCACAGATTAAAAGATTCCACAGATTAAAAAATCAGTGAAATCCGTGCAATCAGGTTAATCCGTGATTCAGACAACACAACCAACCCCCAAAAAGCAAAAATGGGAACACGCATTATCTACCTTCTGCCCCCTTCCAATTCTCCCACTCTCAAATGCTGATTGACAAATCATATAGAGTTTCAGGGGCAATATCAATATTCCCAGGCCACACAACAGTCCCATAATCAACTCGTGCTGCCATAAAACCAGAACCTTTCAGCCTGTTAAATGGACGTTTGTTAATTATATTAGACATATCAAACAGGCGTTTTTCACCATTTTCAAATTCAAGCAGCAATTGATAATTATGGCAAGGCTTAACAGTTATAACATCTAATAGCTCTTGCATCTCTTGATTCTCCTTATCTTAATGGTTCTATACGGAAAGGCTCTTCACCAGAAACAGCAAGCTCCCAATTAGCAAGCAGCTCTTCTTTATGAATATCTACCCAAACTTGAATCATTCGCAACTGCTTATGAGGAATATTGCCAGCAAGCAAAGAACCATCGTTGATAGAAACAGATGCTTTCATACCTTGATAACGAACATGAATATGGGGCAGATGATGCCTTTCATTATCTTCAAAAAAAATGGATACCAAAATCCCATAAAACATACTTATCGTTGGCATATCAATTCAACTCTCCTTTAAAAGATTATTCATACCACCAGAATAACCAACCCCACCTACCCAGTCAAGAGCAAAAGACATCTTCGCCGTCACCCCATTTCTGAACCACCGATTACCCTGATTACACCAATTCCTTTGATTACCTATCCGTGAAATCCCTTAATCAGTGGCAATCCGTGATTCAGACAATTAAACACAACCACCCACAAAAAGTAAAAAAGGGAACATGCATTATCTGCCTTTCCCAATTTCTCCTTGCAAAATCTCCTTTATCTGATTACATTACAACCATGAAAAATAACACAAACACAGACAAAGATAATAAAACAAACTGGCACAGGCTTTGGGGGCTGATGGTTGCCCCGCTTTTTGAGAGGCTTAAGTGCGAAGTAACAGTTGAGTTTGACCTCTCCTTAAAATCACAGCTGCTTGATATGGTGGTTGTAACTAAATTAGAAGATGAACCGATAAACTTTGATGACGTTAATCTTG
>JADGBE010000149.1 GCA_015231615.1 Desulfamplus sp.
ACGGATTTCACTGATTTTTTAATCTGTGTAATCTTTTAATCAGTGGGAATCGGTGATTCAGAAGTGGGGTGGTTGTCTTTTTAGCTGTTCGTGGTTATAATGGGATTATACATTTAACCGATTAATTGGGGGTGGGTTATGGAACAGGCATTGACATTAGATGCGGTTGCTTTTTTTAAAGAAGTTAGAGATTTATATAAAGAGACGGACAGACAGTTTAGAGAGATGTCAAAAGAGACGGATAGTAAGTTTAAAGATTTGGCAGTTAAAATTGAAAAGGTAAATAGTTCAGTAGGAGATTTAGGCAATAGACTCGGGGACTTTGTAGAGGAGATGGTCAGACCAGCAGCCGTGAAGCTGTTTCAGGAACGGGGAATTGATGTGCATCAAGTATCCCGTGATATTCATGTTAAGCGGGACGGAGATGAGATTGAGATTGATTTATTGGTTGTAAATGATGGTGAGCTTGTAGTTGTCGAGTGCAAAAGCAATCTATCTGTTGATGATGTAAACGAACATATTGAAAGAGTTTCTAAAGTAAAAAAGATGTTTCCGCATTATCGTGATATGAAGGTAATGGGGGCAGTTGCTTCAATGGTAATGCAGGAGAATGTTGGAAAGTATGCTTATAAAAAGGGTTTTTTTGTGCTGTGCCAGAGTGGTGATACAATGGAAATCCGAAATGACAGCAAGTTTAAGGCACGGGTGTGGTGAGGTTGTTTGAATCAGTATGGTCAGGATTAAAGGATAAAGCAGGATTGGGTTTATCGTGCTTTATCCTTATATCTTGGGTATTCTGATGCTGATGTTCCGGGTTGTCTGAATCACGGATTGCCACTGATTAAGGGATTTCACGGATAAATAATCAGTGGAATTGGTGTAATTAGGGTAATCGGTGATTCAGAAATGGTGTGGCGGGAACGGGCTGATGTGGGCTTGTTTCCGTTTTTTTGCCTTGACTGGCTGGGTGCTGAAATTGATAAAAGCATGGATTGAAATTCATCAAGAAGATTTAATGGCTGATTGGAAGTTATCTGTTGCAGGTCAACAACCACATAAAATAGAACCTTTGAGGTGAAAAATGCTAAAAGTAATAAAAGTGAATGCAAATAATGATTATACATTATCAGTTGAATTGTCAGATGGACGATCTGGAACTTTTGATGTTAAGCCATATCTTGAAAAAGGTGTGTTTAAACAGTTAAAGGACAAAAATTATTTTAAACAGGTAAAGCCTTTTTTTTGTGGAATCGCATGGCCTGATGAACAGGATTTAAGTGCTGACACAATTGCTTACGAATTAAGGTAAGTTATTAAATTAAACCGCTTTTCGAGTAATCGGGCGGCGGTTTTTTTGTGGGGTGTGGTTGTCTGAATCACGGATTAACCTGATTGCACGGATTGCACTGATTTTTTTAATCTGTGTAATCTTTTAATCTGTGGGAATCGGTGATTCAGAAGATGGGATGGTCTTTTGCTCTTGACTGAGTTGGTGGGGTTGGTTATTTTGTGTAGTATGAATAATCTTTTAAAGGAGAGTTGAGTTGATATGCCGACGATAAGTATGTTTTATGGGATTTTGGTATCAATTTATGTATTAGATACCAAGAAACATCATTTACCACATATTCATGTTCGTTATAACGAATTTAATGCGGTAATTGCTATTCCAGATGGAGAATTGTTAGAAGGCAGTCTGCCAAAAAGACAGATGAAACTTGTTCAAGCATGGATTGAATTGCACGATGACGAGCTTATGGCTGATTGGTTTCTTGCATCTACTGGTCAGACACCTTTTAAAATTGACCCATTACGTTAATAATTTAGGAGGAGAATCATGCGTCCAGATGTTATAAAAGTTAAGCCGTTAATAGAAGATTACAAATTAGATATAGTTTTTGCAAACGGTGAACGTAAATTATTTGATATGCGTCCATATTTGGCTTATCCTGCTTTTGCACCATTAATTGAAGATAATTTATTTGCTAAAGCATATGTTTTTAATGGCACAGTTGCGTGGAATGATGAAATTGATATTTCACCTGATACTCTTTATTACTGAATTATCTACGGGAGAATTGGAGACAGGTGGATAATTTGTCTGAATCACGGATTAAGCTGATTGCACGGATTTCACTGATTTTTTTAATCTGTGGGAATCAGTGATTCAGAAGATGGGTTGGTTGTCTTTTTGTTGCAGTCCATACGCTGCCTTTTTTGGTAAAACCCAGCGAAGTATGATATGAATTACTTTTGAAAAGTTCAAATTTTTTGTCCGCAAGTTTTTGAATATCTTTTGGCAGATTGTTATAACACTTCCAAAAATCTGGGTGGGTATAAGACTCTAATCCCATTTTAAGCATTTCCCCGCTGCAAAGTCAGCTTTAATCTTTTCAAGCAGTTTGCTTCCTGTCCCTCCTTCCTGAAAATCTTTCTCGATTTGTTTATCCCACATTTGGTCATCCAAATCCGCAAACCATTTAAAAAGTTTCATTTTATCATTAGACGGCAAAAAAATAATCTGTTCCTGAATTTGTTCTAAAGTTGTCATAAGTTATAATCTCCTTTTTTATTGTTATTATTTTTTATTTTATTTTAAGCATTACTCAATCTGTTCGTCAAGCTGAAAGTAAAGAAGTAAAGTGGATAAATGAAGTCATCTCACTGAATCGGGGAGATGTTTTTTTTGTGGTGTAGTTGTCAAAATCACGGATTGCCACTGATTAAGGGATTTCACGGATGGTCTGAATCAGGATGGTCAGGATGCAAAGATGTTCCAGGATGGGTTTATCCTGTCTTATCCTTTTATCTTGGGTATCCTGATTCCGATTATTTGCCTTTCTGGTTGGTCGTGGTTATAATGAGATTATACATTAACCATATTAGTAAGAGGTGGGTTATGGAACAGGCATTGACATTAGATGCGGTTGCTTTTTTCAAGGAAGTTAGAGATTTATATAAAGAGACAGACAAAAGAATTAAAGAGATGTCTCAGGAGACAGATAGAAGAATTAAAGAGATGTCTCAGGAGACAGACAGGAAGTTTCAAGAGACAGACAGGAAGTTTCAGGAGACAG
>JADGBE010000014.1 GCA_015231615.1 Desulfamplus sp.
GGAACAGATGCAATCTTAGCCACTTTACAAAGCAATACGGCAAAAGTTGTCTATATTGGTCCCCTCTCTAACCACTGCGTCTTAGAGATTGGCACGATTGATCAGGTGTTGGCTCTTATGCCAAGCTCTGTTGATGCTCAAATATCAGGAGATATTAATGAATCAGAGTATGATGAGAATCAATCTATAACATCAATAACCATAAATAGTATGCCCAATACCTTAGATGAGTTTTTAGCATTGCAGAGCCAAATAGCCCACACGCCTCAAGGTGCAGTTGTAATGATGATCTTAGCAATGCGAATTTACGAGCAGGACTCTGTTTTAGGAAGAACCTGTTTAACAGCAACCAGCACAGACCCGCTTATATCTGATTCAACTGCTGAAGGAAGTTATGAAGGCAGTATAATTTCAACAGGCAGCATCAGCAGATTAAAAGAGAATCTTAAACAATATCCATATCTTCCACTAATCTACTTTGCAGGTGCATCTCCAACAAATTCATACACTCCATCAGGTCCGCCATATACTCTTAATATGTTTACAAATCCTTACAGTTATGCTTCAGGCGGTGATGGATTGGTAAGAATCAAGGTTTTTGTAGAGACACTTGGAGCAGACAGTGCAAGACCAGCCAGTGCGAAAAAAGTGGGAAGCATCTATAAAATTACAGAGTATAGCTCACTTTATCTCTCTCCAAAAGCTGCTAAGTAACCTTATTTAGTATTTGTGATCACACTACAGATTATTATATTCAATTTTATAGGGGTGCGGGCAATGCACCCCTTATTTTTGGAAAAGGAGGTTTATTATGAAATTTGCTTATGGCTCAAGCGACTTTAGAGGCATGATAAAAGAGGGGAGTTTTTACATTGATAGAACAGACAGAATCCCTCTGCTTGAAGGTTCAAAATCTCAGCTTTTTATCCGTCCCCGCAGATTTGGCAAATCTCTTTTGCTCTCCATGCTTGAGAACTACTACGATGTTTCTAAAAAAGATGAGTTTGACCAGCTTTTTGGTCATCTTGCAATCGGGAAAAATCCCACGCCGCTTAGAAACTCCTACTTTATCCTAAAACTTGATTTTTCGTGCGTTGATCCAACTGGCACAGTTGAGCAGATTCGACAATCTTTGTTTGATCACATAAATGTTATGATAGAAGGTTTTGAAACTGGTTATAAATATAAGGGTTTTGATATTCCCAACATCAATATAAACTATGAAAATGCCCTGTTTTCCTTACAATCTTTAGCCAATGCCGCAGCAGCAACTCCGTATCCAATATATCTCTTGATTGACGAATACGACAACTTTGCCAATACAGTAATGATGGGTATTCAGATTTTAGATAGAGATTTTGGCAGAGAGAACCACAATCAGCGTTATCAATCTTTAGTTCACGAACAAGGACCATTGCGGACATTTTTCAAAACTGTCAAGGCTTTAACCACGTCAACCATGTTTGACCGCGTGTTTATTACTGGTGTGTCGCCAGTTGTTATGAGTGATATTACAAGCGGATATAATGTTGCAGAAAATATCTATTTTGAGCCTGAATTTAATAGTTTATGCGGTTTTACACAAAGCGAAGTTGAGGAAGTTATAACAAATATTGTTGACTCATGTGGCTTTGAAGAAAAAGAGAATAAAGTTGGCGAAGCTGTTGAGCTTATGAGAGCTTACTATAATGGCTACAAATTTTGTCATAAAAAAAATGATTATATTTATAATCCCACACTTTCAATATACTTTTTTAAGCAGTTCCAAAAAGAGTGCCAATACCCCCGAAAAATGCTTGATTCCAACCTTGCAGCAGATGAATCAAAATTAGAATATATTGCCCGCCTTCCAAACGGCAGAGACCTTCTTTTCACTTTAATGGAGAAAAATCAAGAGGTTGTTATTGCTGAGATTCAAGACCGATTTGGAATTTATGATATGTTAAATGAATCATCGCAAGACTACACATTTTTGGCATCATTTCTCTACTATTTTGGAGTTCTCACAATTTCAGATGATACAGAGACCCTGAAAACCTCTCTTAAAGTTCCAAATATGGTAATGAAAAGTCTTTATGTTGATAAGATATGCAGAATGCTTCTGCCTGTTCCAGCAGAAAGAGACGAAGGTAAATGGGCTGCAGAAAAGGTCTATCAAATAGGCGACATTGCCCCATTGTGCAAATTTGTTGAGGACAAATATTTTAAAGTGTTTGCAAACCGAGATTACCGCTGGGCAAATGAACTTACAGTTAAAACAGCATTTTTAACTCTGCTTTATAACGATCTGCTTTATATCATGGATTCAGAACCAGAAATTGAGAGAAGATATGCAGATTTAACCATGATTATCAGACCAGATAAAAGGCACGGCAAAATTTTTGATGTGCTGATTGAGTTTAAATTTGTGCATCTAAAGAGTGTTAGAATCAAAGATGCCCAGATGACAGGTGAACAGGCGAAAAATTTAACTGAAGAAGAGTTGGGCCAGTTACCGAAAGTTGTTGAACAGTTAAATGATGGAGAAAAGCAGGTTTCTGAATACGGCAGGCAGCTTGAGGAGAAATATGGAAATTTAAGGCTGCATAAATTTGTGGTAGTCTCTTTGGGGTTTGAGAGAGTTTGCTTTAAGAAAGTTCTTGATAAGTGACAAAGAGTTATAAATAAGGAAGACGTAATAAACCGAATATGAATGATATAATTAAAAATTCCCAAGAAACTACATTTCTTCTTGTATCTCCTTTTAAACCCACAGGAGATCAACCTAAAGCTATTGAATATCTTGCAAAAGGTGTTTTGCAAGGTGAAAAACATCAGGTTTTGCTTGGAGTTACAGGCTCTGGCAAAACCTTTACAATGGCAAACATAATCGCCAAGGTTGGAAAACCAACATTGGTTATTGCACCAAATAAAACTCTTGCAGCCCAGTTATATAATGAATTTTCTTCTCTTTTTCCCCATAATGCAGTTGAATATTTTGTAAGCTATTATGATTACTACCAGCCAGAAGCCTATATTCCATCAAGCGATACCTATATCCAGAAAGATTCCGCCATAAATGAGATGATAGATAAAATGAGACACTCTGCTACACGCTCTGTTCTTGCAAGAAACGATGTGGTAGTGGTTGCCAGTGTCTCTTGCATCTATGGACTTGGGGCACCCGAAGATTATCTTGCCTTGAGGGTTGAGATTAGTGTTGATATGGAGATTGCAAGAGAGTCTCTTTTAAATGGATTAGTGGATATACAGTATGAGAGAAATGATGTTGACTTTCATCGTGGCACATTTAGAGTACGAGGCGACAGAGTTGAGGTATTTCCTGCCTATGAAGATAACAAAGCTCTTAGGATCGATTTTTTTGGAGATGCTATTGAAAGCATATCAGAAATTAATCCGCTTAAAGGAGATATTATTAATTCCCTTCGTAAAACAGCGATCTTTCCAGCATCTCACTACGTTACAATGCAACAGACAAGAGAGAGGGCAGTAAAAGCTATAAATGAGGAGCTTGCCCTTAGACTTGAGTATTTTTATAAAGAGAACAAACTTCTTGAAGCCCAGAGATTAGAAGAGAAAACCCGCTACGATCTTGAGATGATGAATGAAATTGGCTACTGCACAGGTATTGAAAACTACTCACGACATCTGACAGGCAGAAAGGCGGGCGAGCCTCCACCTACCTTGCTTGACTATTTTCCTGACGATTTTTTGCTATTTTTTGATGAGAGCCATATTTCAGTGCCTCAAATTGGGGCAATGTATAAGGCGGATCGCTCAAGAAAGACTACCCTTGTAGATTATGGATTCCGCCTTCCCTCGGCAGTTGATAATCGCCCTTTAAAGTTTGAGGAGTTTAAAGAGAAGGTTTCTCAGGTTATTTATGTCTCTGCAACACCAGCAGACTATGAACTTGAAAAAGCTAAAGAAAATATAGCTGATACTAAGAATGACGAAAGTGTTGCGGAACAGATAGCAACTTTTATTGAGCATAGAGGAAGAGTTGCAGAACAGATAGCAACTTTTATTGAGCATAGGGGAAGAGTTGCCGAACAAATTGTAAGACCTACAGGACTTATTGACCCTGAAATTGAGATTAGAGACGCAAAACATCAAGTTGATGATCTTTATGAAGAGATTCTAAAACGTGTAGAACCTATTAATTCTCTACCAAATTTTGATAATATAACATCTATCAATAATAGAGGTGTTTTAAGCTCATCTGAGATTCAAACGGTTGAATCTGGAAATCATGCAAATAAAAGTGAAAAAACAAGAGTTCTGGTTACTACCCTTACCAAACGTATGGCAGAAGATTTAACTGACTACTTTTCAACTCTTGGGATTAAAGTTAAATACCTTCACTCTGATATTGGGACAGTTGAACGAATTGACATTATTCAGGATTTACGAAAAGGTATTTTTGATGTGCTTATTGGCATCAATCTTTTAAGAGAAGGGCTTGATATTCCAGAAGTATCTCTTGTTGCTATTTTAGATGCAGATAAAGAGGGTTTTTTGCGTTCATATCGCTCTTTGATTCAAACATTTGGACGGGCTGCAAGAAATGTTGATGGCAAAGTTATAATGTATGCTGAAAAAATTACTCCATCTATGAAAAAGGCAATGGAAGAGACTGATCGCAGACGAATTATTCAAAGAGATTATAACCTACAACATGGCATTATTCCGTCAACCATTCAAAAAGAGCTAAAGTTGTTCGATTACACAATGGAGAAAAAGATTGAATCTAAGGTTGACTACCATCAAGATATTATCAGAGATGAAGTTCAAGTGCAGGAGTTATTAAGTTCTTATGACAAAATAGAGTCTAAAGCTAAAGTTATCAAAGAAAATAATAGACCAGAAAAAATAGAGCGGCTTATCAAAACGCTTGAAAAGGAGATGAAGAAGGCAGCCGCTGATCTTTTGTTTGAAAAAGCGGCTGAACTTAGGGATAAAATCAAAGAGCTAAAAAAAGAAAATTTGCTTTAAACGAGGCTGTAGCTTTTTAGGGTTTGCTTTTTAGCGTCTATTTAATTGAAGTTACAGGACATTTTGCTTTCAATATAACAAACCTTGCTGTTGAGCCAAGTATCATCTTTTGGGTTCTTGATGTTTTTTTGATTCCTAAAAAAATATGGTCTATTTCGTTCTCTTTTGCGTAAAGGACAATATCTTCCCCTGGCGAAAGGCCTCTAACACTTTGGTGTGCCAAAAATTTTACACCAGAACTCTCCATTAATTTTTTGGCAAAATTAAGGTCTTTCTCAGCCTGAATAATATCTGATGCTTTTTCATTTTCTCCGCCTTCCATTGATGTGATAATATGAACAAAAGCGTTTGTAAGCAGGGCATAATCTCTTGCAAGTTTTAAAGCCCGCTCTCCTGACTCTCCACCATTATATCCAACCATGATTTTCATTATCAAACCGTCCTTTATCTATAAATTAATGTCGTATTACAACACTATATTCCCAGCAAATTCAGTAGCTTGAAGCATAATAGAATCAATATCAAGTGTTTTGATTTTTCTATTTTTTAAAACAATCTTCCCATCAATTATCACATCTCTTACATCTGCTCCTGAGACAGAATAGACAAGATGCGATATTGGGTTATACATAGGGACTAAATGAGGTTTATGGGTATCTAATATAATAATATCAGCTTTTTTCCCAATCTCTATAGAACCTGTAATATCACCAAGACCAATTGCCTTTGCACCCTCTATTGTTGCCATTCTAACAACTGACAAGACATCTAAAACTCCAAAATCATAACGATGAATTTTATGCAGCTTTGCTGCTGTATCCATCTCTGTAAAAAGATCAAGATTGTTGTTACTTGCACTGCCATCTGTTCCAAGACCTGTTGGGATACCAGCACTAATAAAATCAAAAACAGGGGCAATGCCTGATCCAAGTTTCATATTGCTTTCAGGGTTGTGAGATATTGATGAGCCTCTTTCTCTGATAATCTCAATATCTGGATCTGTTACCCACACAGCATGGACTATCAATGTATTTTTATCTAAAACATCAAGACTATCAAGATACTCAACAGGTGTTTTTTGATGGAAAAGCCTTATCTGGTCTTGCTCTGCTTTTGTTTCAGCAACATGAATCTGAAACAAAACACCTATTTCGCGAGCTGCCTGTTTTGCATTCACAATAGTCTCTTTAGAGCAAGTGTAGGGTGAATGGCAAAATATCGAAGAGGTGATATTTGGGTATCTATTTTTAAATTTTTTGGCATAATTTATAGCGTTTTCAATATTTAAAGATGGATCAACAACTCCTGGGGCAGGAAAATCAATTACCCCTTGACCAAGAACCGCCCTCATACCAGATTCGTTTACAGCTTCTGCAACTGACTCTTCATGAAAATAGCCATCGCAACAGGTAGTTGTTCCTGAAAGTAGCATCTCGGCACAAGATAACAACGTTCCACACTTAACTGTATCAGGCTTAATATATTTGGCTTCAAGTTTGAACATGTAGTCGTTAAGCCATGTTATAAGGGGCATATCTTCAGCAAATCCACGAAAAAGAGACATAGGAAGGTGGGTATGGGTATTTACAAGACCCGGCATTATTATTCCATGTTCCGCGTCAATAACACACGCAGCATTAAGCCCTGCCATTTCATCACTATTGCCAATTTTAATTATAGTATCTGCTTTTATTAATACTGCTCCATTATCAATGATGCTATTTTGAGAATCGACTGTAATAACTCTGCCATTCTTAATCAAAATATCGCCATCAAAATCTCTCTTATCGCTATTTTCTGAGTTATTCATAAATATAATTCCACCCATTTTTTTGATTAATTTAATTAATCTAACGATATTTCAATATGAAGCTTTTTTCCAATATTCTCAAGCTCGCGTTCTACACTCTCTATTGTAACAGAATCTGGAAAAATAACATCAATATTCATAATGTAGAGAGCTGTTCCGCTTTCAGGTGATGGTTTTGTTTGAGATTGTAGCTTAACAATATTAATACCATTATCTGCAAGGAGCTTACTAACTTTATATACAATGCCTGCTTGATCGATTCCTTCAACAGATACTGTGTGTCTATTACCATTAACCTTGTAATCTACGTGGTGAAAATCCAATGGACGTATAAAAACTGAAATCCCTTTCTCTTTCTCAAGTCTTCTGCAGTCTCTATAAATATTCTCTTCAAGCATTTCACCCTGTCCTGATAAAAGTAAAATCAGTGTGAATTCGTCTGCAAGAAGACCCATCTGAGACTCTTCAAGATTACATCCATTCTCGTAGATAATTCCTGAAACATCAGCAACTATACCGGGTCTATCTTTGCCAAAAGCTGTCATTATAAATTTTTTTTCCATTTTATAATCCTTAAAATTAATGATAATTTTCTACTATAGTATTCCAGATAAATAAATTGGCAATTCCTATTGCCCCACCCGTCCCCTTCCCCAATGGGAGGGGATAATATACTCCCTCCTCTTGGGGAGGCTGGAGGGGCAAGTAATTATCTGGAAAACTATACTTACACTATAAGTTTTTAAGACCTCTTTTAAATGCCATACCATGAATATCAGCAGCAATATGGACAGGACTCTTACCATTTATTGGATCCCAATTTGCGGGGTTGGCACTACAAAAAAATTGAACCTCAAGACCATATCGAATCTTAGCATCTTCAACATCAAGCCCTTCAATCTTTTTTGCTGCGTCCCAAGTTGCACCACAAGGTGCTCCACGAATAACATCAACTTTCTCAATTTTTCCATCTTTTATCGTCAAATCAACTTCAGGAGAGCCAAACAATTTTCCATATTCTCCAAGAGATTCATCGCGTGGAAGCATACAACATGTTAATGGGGTAAATGAATTACCTTGTGTGATTTTTTTGCCAGAAGCAACTACAGGAATACCTGCCTTTTGACACAATAGCGAAAGATCGGTTGAAAGATCAGGGTGTTTTAGATAATCAAGCACAAGATCAGCATCAATTTTTGTCGGAAGATATTGAGACGCATCATCAATAAGATTTGGAAGATTTCCTTCAATATTGATAATTTCAAGAACAAAATGGTTACCGCCAAACCGTTTAATTCCCGCAATTTTGCTCATTGCAGAGCCATTTTGCTGAAATACCGTTATTTTTTGAATATTATTATGATTCATAGTTGAAACTCTTAAAAACCAAGGTCTTCATTTATCAGAACAATTTTGACTCTTTTCGCAGGAAGACATTTCTCTGTAATGCTCCATGTATTGCATATTCTGTTTGGTGACTGGCAGTCTTGGCAAAATCCTGTATGGCTACATGGGGTCTTTTTATCAAGATTCATAGTATTTACAGGTGCTGCATAGTTTTTGATTCTATACATTGCATCGTCAAGATCGCAGCAGATTTTGTTTCTTCCAACAAGTATAATTACATGGCGAGGTCCAAAAGTTATCCCACCAATTCTATTTCCAATCATGTCAAGGTTTACAAGTTTTCCATCTTCAGTTATGGCGTTTGTGCCTGTTATAAATAGATCGACAAGAAGAGATTGCCTTCTAAGTTCCATCTGCTCTTCAACTGAGATAGTTTTATCAAAGGTATTGATAACTTGATAACGCTCATCATCTTTAAGTGCATGAAAAAGACCTGTGCCGATAAAGGTCATTGAACCACCCCATGAGATAGATTTTATTTCAAGGGAAGGAATAATTTGGTTTAGGACAGTCTCTTTTGCCTCTTGACCATTTTGTGCTATGAAAACCTCAAAATTGTTATCTTCCAACTCTTCTTTAACTTTTGTTAAACGGTGATTCCAGTAGTTTAGTTCAGGATTCTTCATTTTTAAATTTACCCCTTTTTAAAATTTACGTTCTTAAATTTGCTTTTATTTTATCATCATTTGCCTTTAAGTTGACAATTATCTAATTTTGAATTGAACATTTGCATTTTGATTTTTTTGAAGAATTCTTACCTGATATAATTTATAAAATCAACTAATCATAATAAAATTCAAACCCTTTTTAGACTCATAAATTTTACATTAAGCACATTTCTGAAAAATCAATTTATTGTCTTAAATTAATTCATTTTTTTAAAAAAAATTATTGACTAATCCTTTTTTCCTTTTTATAGTCAAACAAATTTTATGAATCTCCTTCAATTATTATCAATCAATATAAAATATTTTTAACCCAACATTCTAAACCATTGTTATTAGAGCAGATGCAGATTCCTACAAAACTTGCATTAACTCCTTGGTTTTACTTAATAAAAAATGGGTTTTGCAGGAGTTCAACTATAGTTAGGCTCCTTAAAATTATAAACTCAACCTTTATAAAGGAGGTGGTTGCCCTAAAAATTCAAATAATTACGAAATAAATTACAAAAAGTCTTAAACCTTTACCCTAATAGTCTTCAATTTTATCTTACGTCCTTTAAAAATTTAAGTTGTTTCAAGAAGTTGTTTCAAACTCCGTAAAAGCTATTTTTTTAACCATTAACTTAAGTTACTTACAGATGTAATTTCACACTTAAGATGTAATTTCGTACTTAAAAAAAATAATTAAAAATGCAGGAGAAAAAATCAATGGGCGACACAAATGTTTTAGAAACAACCGAGGCACAGATTGCCGTACACTGGCAAGAAGAAGATTACTACTATCCATCATCAAAGTTTATCGGTCAGGCAAACGTAACTGACCCTGCCATCTATGAACGTTTCAGCTTAGACAAATTTCCAGACTGCTTTATCGAATATGCAGAGATGCTAACATGGTATAAATATTGGGATAAAGTCTTGGATACAAGCGATGCCCCTTGCTGGAAATGGTTTAAGGGTGGTAAAATCAATGCCAGCTACAACTGCATTGATCGTCATCTTAAAGATAACAAAAATAAGACCGCTATTCATTTTGTTCCTGAACTTGAAGAGGAGAGAGTTGACCATATCACCTATCAGGAGCTTTATGTAAGGGTTAATGAATTTGCCGCCGTTCTTCGCGATTTCGCAGGTCTGAAACGTGGTGATAGAGTAACAATCCACATGCCAATGTCTGCTGAGCTTCCAATTACAATGCTTGCCTGTGCAAGGCTTGGTGTTATCCACTCTGTTGTATTTGGAGGTTTTTCTGCGAGTGCCTGTGCAGATAGAGTAGTTGACTCACAATCAAGAGTCCTTATCAGCATGGATGCCTACTATAGGTCAGGCAAACTTCTGAACCACAAAATCAACGCAGACGAAGCAGTAGCCCTTGCCGCAAAAGATGGTCAAGTTGTTGATAAGGTGCTTGTATGGCAGCGTTATCCGGGCAAAGCATCATCTGAAACACCTATGGTTGAAGGTCGTGATTATTTTGTCAATGACGTGTTAAAAAAATACTATGGAGCAAGAATTGAGCCTGAACAGATGCTCTCTGAAGACCCTCTTTTCTTAATGTACACAAGTGGCACAACAGGAAAACCAAAAGGTGCCCAGCATGGCACAGGTGGCTATCTTGCTTATGTTACTGCAATGTCAAAATATATCCAGGATATTCACCCAACAGATGTCTATTGGTGTATGGCTGATATTGGCTGGATTACAGGACACTCATTTATTGTCTATGGACCGCTCGCCCTATGTGCCTCAACCGTAATTTATGAAGGTGTCCCCACCTATCCAGATGCGGGTCGTTCATGGAGAATCGCCCAAAACTTAGATGTCAATATTTTCCACACAGCCCCCACCGCAATTCGTGCCTTACGAAAAATAGGACCAAATGAACCTGCAAAATACAACTATCACTTTAAACACATGACAACTGTTGGTGAACCAATTGAGCCTGTTGTCTGGAAATGGTATGAATCCGCAGTCGGCAAAGGGGAGGCTATCATTGTAGATACTTGGTGGCAGACAGAAACTGGTGGATTCCTCTGCAGCACTGTTCCTGCTCTTAAACCGATGAAGCCAGGTAGTGCAGGACCTGGTGTTCCGGGGATTCATCCAATTATTTTTGACGAAGACGGAGAAGAGATTACTCAACCAGGAATCGCTGGCAATATTTGTATCCAGAATCCGTGGCCTGGTCAGATGCAGACAGTTTGGGGCGATAGAGACAGATTTGTAAAAACCTATTTTGCAAGATACTGCAAGAATCCAGAAAGCAAGGATTGGAGAGACTGGCCTTATATCGCAGGCGATGCAGCCACAAGGTCAGAGGATGGTTACTACAGAATTCTTGGACGAATTGACGATGTTATCAATGTATCTGGTCACAGACTTGGCACAAAAGAGATTGAATCTGCTGCCCTTGCTGTGGAGGAAGTTGCTGAAGCCGCTGTTGTGCCAGTTGCCCATGAGGTTAAAGGTAAAGAGCCAGATCTCTATATTGCCCTGAAACCCGGAATTCAGGCAAGTGATGCCCTTGCCCAGAAGATTTCCGATATGGTTTGTCAGAAGATTGGAAAACTTGCCAAACCTCGAAAGGTGTGGATTGTGTCTGATATGCCAAAAACCCGCTCTGGAAAGATTATGAGAAGAGTTCTTGGAGCTATCTCCAATAAAGGCGATGTTGGAAATGTTATGACACTTGCAAACCCTGAAGTTGTTGAATCCATTAAAAATCTTGTTGATAAATCGTAAGCTATTCTTAAATTATAATGCAAATGATCATAAATTTAGTTTTTATCAATCCTTTAGCCGTGGGGCTAAAGCCCTCGGCTAAAATAAAAAAGCCCTCTTAAGAGGGCTTGTATTATGTAGCCCAGAGCTTTAGCTCAGGGCGATAAAAATTAAAAAATCAAAATAAAATCGTGTATCATAATTTAATACAAAAGGACTTAAATTCATGTCAAATTCATATAAAGATGCTTACGAAAAATCGCTAAATGATCCAAATAGCTTTTGGGGTTCTGTTGCAGAAGATTGCCATTGGTATAAAAAATGGGATAAGGTGCTTGATGATTCCAATAAACCTTTTTACAGGTGGTTCACAGGCGGCGAAATGAACACCTGCTACAATGCTCTTGATATTCATGTTGATAAAGGAAATGGCGATAGAACAGCCTTGATTTATGACAGCCCTGTTACAGATACCAAGAAAACCTATACATTTAAAGAGTTGAGAGATGAGGTTGCAAAATTTGCTGGGGTCTTAAACTCAATGGGTGTGGAAAAAGGCGACAGGGTAATTATCTATATGCCCATGATTCCAGAAGCTGCAATTGCCATGCTTGGGTGTGCAAGAATAGGAGCTGTTCACTCTGTTGTATTTGGTGGATTTGCTCCAAACGAGCTTGCAACCCGTATTAACGATGCTAAACCAAAAGTTATTATATCTGCTTCGTGCGGAATTGAAGTTAAAAAGAAAATTCCATATAAACCGCTCCTTGATAAAGCAATTGACCTTTCTGAAAGCAAACCCAATGCAACAATTATTTTTCAGCGTCCAATGGAGATAGCATCTCTTCAAGATGGCAGAGATTATGATTGGGCAACCTTAATGTCTGATGCAAAGCCGCACGGTTGCGTTCCTGTCAAGGCAACTGATCCTCTCTATATTCTCTACACCTCTGGAACTACAGGTCAGCCTAAAGGCGTTGTTCGAGATAATGGTGGTCACCTTGTTGCTTTAAAGTGGAGCATGAAGGCTGTTTATAACATTGATGAGGGTGATGTTTGGTGGGCAGCGTCAGATATTGGCTGGGTTGTTGGACACTCTTATATTGTCTATGCCCCCCTTTTTAAAGGGGCGACAACTGTGATGTTTGAAGGAAAGCCAGTTGGCACTCCTGATGCTGGAACATTCTGGAGAGTTATTTCAGAATATAAAGTTAAATCTATGTTTACGGCTCCAACTGCGTTTCGTGCAATCAAACGCGAAGACCCAGAGGCTAAATTGGTTAAAAATTACGATCTCTCAAAGTTTGAGATTCTTTTCCTTGCTGGCGAAAGAACTGATCCAGACACTCTTCATTGGTCTGAAAGAAACTTAAATGTTCCAGTAATTGACCATTGGTGGCAGACAGAAACAGGCTGGGCAATTGCTTCAAACTGCATGGGAATTGAGAGATTTCCTGTAAAGGCTGGCTCTCCAACCAAAGCTGTTCCGGGTTGGAATGTTCAGGTTGTTGATGCTGATTGCAACGTTCTTCCAGTAGGACAAATTGGTGCCATTGTTGTCAAGCTCCCGCTTCCTCCCGGAACACTTCCAACTTTGTGGCAAAATGATGATAGGTATATCAAAGCATATCTTGAAGAGTTCCCAAGTTATTACAAAACTGCTGATGCCGGCTTTATTGACGAAGATGGTTATATCTATGTTATGTCGCGAACAGACGATATAATAAATGTTGCTGGGCACAGACTATCAACTGGGGCTATGGAAGAGGTGCTTGCAAATCACCCTGATGTAGCTGAATGTGCTGTAATGGGTGTTGAAGATCAACTAAAGGGTCAAGTGCCTCTTGGATTTTTGGTGTTAAACGCTGGTGTTACAAGAGATCATGCTGAAATCGTAAAAGAGGCTGTTCAGATGGTCAGGGATATGATTGGACCTGTTGCAGCGTTCAAAACTGCCACTATTGTTAAGAGACTTCCAAAAACAAGATCAGGAAAAATTCTTAGGGGAACAATGAGAAGTATTGCTGACAAAAAAGAGTATAAAGTTCCAGCAACCATTGATGATCCGCTTATTCTTGAAGAGATTGAAGAGAGTCTCGGTAAAGTTGGTTATGGTCCAAAGGCAAATTAGCTCCAAACAAAACAAGTTGCATATAAATAAAAATAAAATTTGACAATTGCTAAAAATTTGTGAAATCTATCATTTATCTTTAACAGTTATCACTTATTTTTATAAAATCGAATCTAATCAAGGAGATTAAAAATGGCTACACAAGCGATTGAAAAAGTTCCAACACAGGCTTGGATAACAACTTTTTCTGGCACAGCTATAAACCTATGTCTTGGTATTTTGTATGCGTGGAGTATCTGGAAATCAGCCCTTGTTGATGTTACCAAAGCAGGGCAGGCAATGGATGTAAACGGAATAAATGCGGGCTGGACTTATCTTACAAATGCACAGGCTGCAACTCCGTTTTCTCTGTGCGTCATTATTTTTGCCCTTCTTATGATTCCGGGCGGAAGAATTCAGGATAAAATTAGTCCAAGATTTGGAGCAACTGTAGGCGGTCTTCTTTTAGCTGCTGGTTGTATTGTTGCAGGCATGATGAAGAGTTACACAGGGCTTATAATTGGTTTTGGAATTCTTGGCGGTGCTGGTATGGGTATTGGTTATGCTGCCCCTACGCCAGCGGCTTTAAAGTGGTTTGGACCTGAAAAACGAGGGCTTATTGCTGGTATTGTTGTTGGTGGATATGGAGGTGCTGCCCTTTATATTGGCGGTCTTGGCTCATATCTACTTAAAAATTATGGTATTTCAGGCAGTTTTATCTACCTTGGAATCTTTTTTGCCGTAATAGTTATTATTGCGGGTCAGATGCTCAAAGCCCCACCCGCCGGTTATATCCCTCCTGCTAATCTGAACAATTCTGGACAAAAAGGTGCGACAGAAAAGACGCATAACTGGGAAGCTGGTGACATGATGAAAACATGGCAGTTTTATGCCCTTGTGGTGATGTTTATTCTTACTACACAGTCAGGTCTTTTAATCATCAGCAGTGCCAACGGACTTTTGATGAGTACAGCAAAAGATATGCCATTTTTCGTGGCAAACGCATGGTTACTGGTCTCTTTTGGTGGACTTGTTAATGCTTCAGGACGTGTTGGCACAGGATATTATTCCGATAAAATCGGAAGGCTTAATGCTTATTGCCTAAATTGCGGTGTATCTGCTATTTGTCTCTTTTTGCTACCTTATGTTATCTCAACAGCAAATCTCTTCCTTCTCTTCCTTGTAGTTGGTGTTGCATATTGGCAGTATGGTGGAGGACTCTCGTTGCTGCCATCCTTTACAGCAGATTTCTTTGGTGCAAAAAATCTTGGTTTTAACTATGGATTAGTTTTCATCGGCTGGGGACTTGGCTTCTTCATGGCAAGACTTGGTGGTTGGATTCAAGATGTTACAGGAAGCCTTGACTATGCGTTTTATATCTCAGGTGCCTTGTTAGTTGGTGGTGTTCTTTTAGCAAGAATTACAACAAAACCACAGTATGGTGGCGTAAAGTAGTGTTGCTGCTGTATAATCGCCTCAACGAGAATAATTAAGATTATTGCGGTCATTTAGTTTGATTATTTTTAAATTTAGAGTTAATTTCAAATATTTGCCATAATTAAATAAGGGATAAGCAACTTTAGCTTATCCCTTACTATTTTGTACCGTTATATATTTTAAATATAAAAAAGGTATTCAACTTCTAATGCCGATTTCCCAATCTCTACCCATAGACATTCCATTTATTTTAAATTTTTCTAACCTTGAATTTGACAAAATGGTCATTTTTTTTGTGGCAATCCTATTATCTATAACTGTTAATGCAGAAGCTCAAGCATTCATGGCAACGATATTAGGAGACATAAAAGATGATGCTAAAGATAGATTTCACTTTAATCCTCTTTTGCATATAAACCTTGCTGGACTTATATGTTTTGCAGTTGCTGGATTTGGCTGGGCAAGACCGATTGAGATTAATACCTCTAAATTTAAACGCCCTGCAATTGCCGTTGCGATAATCAGATTTACAGGTGCTTTTGGTAATCTACTTTTGGCAAGCATCGCTGCAAGTATCTTGTTTGTAATGAAAAAGTGGAATCTTGAAGATCAGGTCTTTTCCATTGTAGTGGCTGTTAATATCATGGTTTTTGTTTATAACTTTGTTCCAGTCCCGCCTCTTGCTGGAGCTTATATCCTCTTTTCTATAATCTCTGCTTTTTTACCCACCTCTTTTCTTAATCTCCTTTTTGCAAATACAAAAATAATAAATATCAATAGATACTTTATCAGGATAACTCCATATATTTTTGTGGGTGTTTTAATTGTGATGAAAATTAATGGTTTGGCATTATTAAATGAGACACTATATCCAGTTATAAGGGCTATTTTCCAATTTGTTGCTGGATAAAAAATATTGTTGTCAGATTAGATTATTGAATATGATTTTCTTAAATCTTTTTTGATATGCTGTTCAAGCCAATTCATGCCAATTTAAGAGTATAAGAGTATCTTATTTAGAATAATAGATTGCATCTTGACACAAAAGTTATGCTATATTAAACAGAGTACATCATTATATTAAACAATGTTTATCATAGTGATTTCAATACACTTATTTGATTTAGTTGGAGTATAGACAAATTTAAACCTAAAGGAGTTAAGGAGGCAGTAAATGGCTGTTCAGTATCGTCCTATAGTTCCGGGCATAAAGAGATTTAAAATCCTTGTGATTAAGATTGTCTTTATTGTTCTGGGAAGAGCGTTTCAATCTGCATCACAGCATGACGAAGAGATAAGAAAAGAGATCTCTTCATGGCGTGATGGTTTTACATTGATTATGAAGGTTATGCCAGACGGACCATATATGGGTCTTGAGAAAAAAAATAATATGCTTGAATTTAAAGGCTCGCAATTAAAACAGGCTGATTTTGAGATATATTTTAAAAATGTTGAGTCTGCATTTATGATTATGACCCCTCAAATGGGTTCACATCAGGCATTTGCAGAAAGGAGAATGAGCATTAAAGGAGATCTTGGAATTGCCACTGTTTTTACAAGAGTTTTAGTGATTGTGATGTCAGTTCTCTATCCTGAATTTATAGTCAAAAGGCTTGTAAAAAGAGTTCCGCCTTTGACGCTAAAAAGAGCTGGGCTTAGAGTTTGGCTATACACACTTGGAATATTGCTTGGAAAATAAAATTTAAATAATGCATATTACTTGTAAGATAATAAAATTTAAATAATGTAAAATATAATTTTTTTGAATATAAAGGAGTTCAAAGATGCTACCTTCATACTATGAGTTTCACAATCCCGTAAAAATAATATCTGGCAACAAAGCCCTTGACAATCTTCCATCAGAACTTGAGATACTCGGGGCAAAACGCCCAATGGTAGTTACGGATAAAGGGGTTGCTGGTGCTGGTCTTGTAAAAATTTTTATTGATAGCTTTGGCAGTTCAGGCATGACAATCGGGGCGATATTTGATGATGTTCCCCCTGACTCTTCAAGTGAAGTTGTTGAAAAAATAACCTCTATATTTAGACAAAACCAATGCGATTCTCTTGTTGCCCTTGGTGGCGGCTCTGTAATTGACACTGCAAAAGGTGTAAATATTTTGGTTACTGAAAATTCTGATGATCTTCTTAAATTTTCAGGTGCTGAAGTGCTTAGGAAAAAGATGAAGCCGCTTGTAGTTATTCCAACAACATCAGGCACAGGCTCGGAAGTTACTGTCGTGGCTGTAATATCTGATGTTAAACGAAACATTAAAATGCCATTTGCATCAACCTATCTTCTGCCTGATATTGCACTTCTTGATCCAAGAATGACATTAACACTTCCCCCTAAAATGACTGCTGCAACTGCAATGGACGCAATGAGTCATGCTGTTGAATCTTACATAAATCTTCAAAAAAACCCAATGAGCGATGCTTATGCAGTTGCTGCAATTGAGATTATTTGTGAAAATGTTCTCAAAGCTGTAAGCGATGGAAACAACGCTCAGGTGCGTCTTGCAATGGCAAATGCCTCAACTATGGCTGGAATTGCATTTTCAAACTCAATGGTTGGTGTGGTTCATGCCTTAGGTCATGCCGCTGGCGGAATCTGTCATATTCCTCATGGTGTTGCTATGAATATCTTTTTGCCATTTGGATTAGAATATAATTTGCCAAAATGTCGTGAAAATATAGGAAAACTTCTTCTTCATATTGCTGGTGATGAAGTTTATGCAAGAACGCCAGAGTCTCGAAGAGCAGAACAGACAATTAACTATATAGTAGAGCTACGTAAAGCTCTAAATGAGCTGTGTGGTCTTCCAATAAATTTAAAACAGGCTGGCGTAACTGAAGATAAACTTTCTGAAATTGCTCAAGCAGCTATTAATGACCCAAGTATTGTTATGAATCCAAGAGAGATGGACGTAAATGATGCCCTTGCTATTTTGAAAAAGGCTTTTTAATAAATTATTAAATTTAATAAGCGGGATAAAAATATGGAAGAGATAAAAGGTTTTTCAAATAAAATTATTGAGATTAATCTAACAGATAAATCGTGGTCTGTTTCTGAAGCATCAATCGAAGATAGAAAGATGTTTCTTGGCGGTAAAGGTTTGGGAATGAAACTTCTTTACGACCGCTTAAAACCAGGGGTTGATCCACTTGGTGAGGATAATATCCTTATAATTATGCCAGGTGTTGTAACTGGAACTGGTGCCCCATGTTCAGGTAGATTTGAGGCAATCTCTAAATCTCCGTTGACTGGAATCATTGCAACAGCATCGTGCGGCGGACCTTTTGGTATTCAGCTTAAAACAGCAGGATATGGCGGACTTGTAATTCGTGGAAAATCAAAAGATAAATGCGTTGTCTGGTTTGACCATAACACTGTAGAGTTTAGAGACGCTACAGACTTGTGGGGTCTTGATACCGTAGAAACTCAAGAGCGGGTTTTAAATTCTTCAAAAACTGAATCTAAAAAAGAGGCAACACTTGCAATTGGTCCTGCTGGAGAAAATCTTGTTCGATTTGCAAATATCTCATCAGGGCATAGATTTCTTGGCAGAGGTGGACTTGGAGCTGTTATGGGTTCAAAAAACCTCAAAGCAGTTGTTGCAAAAGGTAGCCATTACAAAATTGTTCCAGCAGAGCCTGAAAAATTTCAAAAGGTTAAGAAAAAGGCAACTCAATTTATAAAAAATGATGCCGTAACAATTTCCTTGGGTAAATTTGGTACTGCAACCAATGTTAAGTTTGTCAACAAGGAGAAGATGCTGCCTGTCTGGAACTACTCTTTTGGTGATCATGAGCACGCTTTTAGAATATCAGGCGAGATGATTAAAGAGAAACATGACACTAAGGTTCATACCTGTAAGCCATGCTCAATAATGTGCGGACATAAAGGTACATTTAACGGGAAAGAGTCCCCTGTCCCTGAATATGAGACACTCACACTTCTTGGCTCAAATCTTGGTGTCTTTGATACAAACGCAATTTCGAGATTTAACGATATTTGCAACAAAGCTGGAATGGACACAATTTCAGCAGGTGGAACACTTGGATGGGTTATGGAAGCAGTTGAAAAAGGGTTAGTTTCACCTGATCTCTTTGTCTCTTCTAAAAATTCAAAGCCAAATGAGTTATCCGCAAATGAAAATTCCTCTGATGATTTAGACAAAACTCAATCTGGGACACGCAAATATTCTCTGATGTTTGGTTCAATTAATGGAATTGAAGAGGCTTTGGAAAGTATTGCAAAAGGTGAAGGATTTGGAAAAGAGATGGGGCTTGGCTCAAGAGCTTTATCTCATAAATATGGAGGAAAAGGTTTTGCAATTCAAGTAAAAGGTCTTGAAATGGCAGGATATGACCCAAGAGGCTCTTATGGTCAGGGGCTTGCATATTCAGTTGCAAACAGAGGGGCATGTCATCTCTCTGCATTTCTTGTATCATTCGAGGTTTTGTTAGGGCTTCTGAAACCAGATACTGCCCGTTCCAAACCAGAGTTTGTGAAGTTTGTCGAGGATTTGACATGCAGTGTTAATGCACTCCAAACCTGTCAGTTCACCATGTATGCCTACACCCTTCAACCAATGCTTACAAAATACACACCAAAATTTATTCTAAAAAACATGATGCTTTGGCTTCCTGAAGTTGCTATGACTCTTTTTGATTTCTCTATTTATCCTGATCTTTTCTCTTCAATTACTGGAATTAAAATGTCATCAAAAGAGTTTCTCAAATCTGGAGAACGGATTCATGTTCTTGAAAGATATATGAATACAAGGGAAGGAATCAGAGGCAGAGATGATGTTCTGCCAGATAGAATGCTTATGGAGACAATCGTAAGAGATAAGAAAAGAAGAATCGTTCCACTTAAAGAGATGCTTGCAAAGTATTATAAATTAAGGGGTTATAATGAAGATGGCATTCCCATTGATAAACTTCTTAAGAAGTTAAAAATACCATCGCAGCCCTCTTACAGCGTGTAGTTATTATACTATTCAGGCTCATAAACTAAAGTTCTGCCTAAACTGTAGAGACGCACGGCGGCGTCTCTACTTAAATATAAAATCTCAATTTATCCCGCTTGAGTATATATAAAATATGCTAAAATCTATATTGATTTTACTGTTAAAACTGGGCAGTGAGCTTCTAAAATTATATATTGAGCATTAGAACCAAAAACTAATTTCCCAACCCTTGACTCTTTTCTCATGCCGTAGATAATCTCATCAACTCCTTTCTCCTTTGCAAACTGAACAACATCTTCGCCCGGGGCAATGCCACGAATAAGTATATGAGTTTCGCATTTAACCCCTTTTTGCTCAAAATCTTCTTTATGGTAATTAAGTTTTTTTTCAACCTCAGCAATCTCTTCTTGTGGCACATCTGGATCACATGTTTTTACAAAAAAGATATAAGCATCTGCTTGTTGCGCTCTTCTTAGTGCCGTATCCATAAGTGTTGATGTTCTTACTTGGTCATCATAGCTAACTAATATCTTCATTCTCTTTTCTCCTAATATAAATTTTTAGTCGCATATTTGGTAATTAAAAAATATTAACAAATCTTTATCAATATTTACTCCAAAATTGCAGTTATAAATGTTAAATAAACAAGTGCAATGCTTTTGTCAACTATGGCCGTAACAACAGGAGTTATAACTAACCATGATAACAAAGAGTCCCTTAGAAAAGAGGGTAAAAAGAAGAATCACGGCAAGAACACATCGTTTTTTTGCAGTTTGTCCGCCAGGACTTAAACGAATGTGCCACAAAGAGATAATCTTTTTATCTGAGCAGATATTAAATTGTGAGTTTCAAGATATTGTCATGCTTTCAGGAGGTGTTGAGTTTACATCAACCGTTCAAGGTTGCTATGCTGCCAATCTCTACCTTAGAACTCCATCAAGAATTTTGATGAGAATTACAAAATTCAAGGCTGAAAATTTTAGAACTCTTGAAAAAAAGCTCACCCAGATTGAGTGGGAGCTTTATCTTAAACCATCTCTGAACGTACATGTTGAAGTTTCAACCAACTCTTCAAGACTTTACCACACAGATGCAATTGCCCAAAGGGCAGAAAAGGCAATTAAAGAAAAGTGTAGTGATGTTAGTAGTGTTGTCAAGATTAATAGCCTTACTAATATTGCCAAAACCAGAGATAACGAAAAAACTAAAATTGCTATGCAGACAATTATGATTCGTGGCGAAAATGATCTTTTTGAAGTTTCTATAGATAGTAGTGGAGAGCTTTTACATAAAAGAGGATTAAAAGAAAACGTTGGGGTAGCACCTATTCGTGAAACTATTGCTTTTGCAATTCTCTCAGCCATGAAATATCCAGAGTCTCAAACATTGATAAGTGGTGATAATTCGCTATCTGAGAACTCTAAAATATTTAGAGCAAATAGCCTTCCATTGATTGATGGAATGTGTGGTTCAGGAACTTTTGCTCTTGAGGCCGCAATGGTAGCACTCAATATTCCAGCAGGTTTTTTTAGACAATTTGCCTTTGAAGATTGGCAATGTTTTAGCAAAGGGCAGTGGGACTATATGAAAAAAAGAGCATCAGAGAACATTATAATTCCTGATGCTCTTTGCAATAATCCTTTCATATTCGGAGTTGATCAAGATCCGTTCATTCTGCAAGAGTTTGAAAAGATGATTCAAAGATTCAAATTTTCATCAGCAATTAAAACCGTAGCAGGTAATTTCCTCGATATTTTGCCTGAAAAAATTACAAATAATAGTAATAAAGGATTTGTGGTATTAAACCCACCTTATGGGAAACGTATTGGAGAAAACGAAGATATTGAAAAGATATTTTTTGATATTGGAAGAAAACTTAAATCAGACTTTAAAGGTTGGAGAGCAGGGGTCATTATTCCTGATAAGAAATTTATAACCTATCTGCATGGGAGAAAATCAATAATGCCAATATTTCATGGTGGGCTTGAGATTTATGCTGTGATTGTAGATTGTTAGGTTAGTTAGTATGTCATTCCTATTTCATTAGGGTATCCTTGCTATGTTATTAAAAGTAGAGACGCACGGCCGTGCGTCTCTACTCGTAAATATTGATTGTTTGGATTTTCACAAATCTTTACGTTTTTTTTGTTAAATCTTAAACTTTTATACTTTAGCTTGCAAAAGAAGCCTCGTCCATCTCAACAGCAGCACCGCTTGTATTTTTAACTGCAATAAGATTTCCCATTGTGATTGGCAAATAAGACTCAACAAAGAACTGTAGTGATTTAACAAGACCTTCATAGAAAGGTTTATCTTTCTTTTTTGCTGACTCAAGTTTTTGGGCAGCAATTGTAGCTCTCCAAAGAAGCATCCATGCAAGAACAACATCACCAGTTGCATCTTGGAATGGGTGAGCATTAGCAAAGGCACTAAGAACTTTAGGAGACATTGCGGTCTGGCCCATGTGAAGGGCAACTTCAGCCAATTTGTTAAATGCTTTTTCAATTTTTTCTGTATAAGCGGCAAGTGTTGGAATCTCTTTAGCTGCTGCAAGAGTCTTTTGCATCTCACCAAACATATCCATTACAGGCTTTCCTTTATTCATGCCAAGTTTTCTGCCAAGAAGGTCCATAGCCTGAATACCATTTGTCCCTTCGTAAATCATGGTAATACGACAATCTCTGAGAAGCTGTGCCATTGGGTACTCTTCAATAAAACCATATCCACCGTAAACCTGCATACCTTGACTACAAACATCAAAAGATTTGTCAGTAACATAACCTTTAGCAATCGGGGTTAGAACCTCAACAAGCCCTTGATATTTTGCCCGCTCTTCCTCTGTTGCACCAACAACAGCCATATCTGCACAATAGGTTACATAGTAAAGGATACTTCTCATACCCTCAACAAAAACCTTCATCTTCATAAGCTGTCTTCTAACATCAGGGTGGTTGATGATTGTAACAGCTTTGGCATCAGGATTCATCATATCAAGAAGGCTTTTGCCTTGAACTCTCTGTTTAGCATAATTAACAGCATACATATAAGATGATGTTGCACATGAAAAACCCTGAAAACCTACAAGCAGACGGGCTTCGTTCATCATTACAAACATTGCCTTCATGCCTTTGTTCTCTTCTCCAAGCAAAGTGCCGATACAGTTGCCGTTGCTGCCAAGTGCTAATGAGCATGTGCTGTTGCCATGAATACCCATTTTATGCTCAATACCCGTGCAGATAACATCATTAAATTCACCAAGAGAACCATCGGAATTTACTCTAAACTTTGGCACAAGAAATAGAGAAATTCCTCTTGTTCCTTCAGGTGCCCCTTCAATACGGGCAAGAACAGGATGGATGATATTTGGGGTCAGGTCATGCTCTCCGCCAGAGATAAATATTTTCTCTCCAGTAATTGAATAAGTGCCATCAGGATTCTTTTTTGCACTTGTAGTCAAAGCACCAACATCAGAACCAGCCCCTGGCTCTGTCAAAAGCATTGTGCCTGCCCATTTTCCTGAATACATATTGTTGAGGAAAAGTCTTTTTTGCTCATCAGTTCCAAACTCTTCAACAAGTTTTCCAGCCCCATGTGTCAAACCCGGATACATCATAAATGGATAGTTAGCACCGTTGAAATATTCAGCAGCAGCAGAAGCAACGGTTCTTGGCATACCTTGACCACCCCATTCTGGGGACTCTGTTGTTGCAAGCCAACCACCTTCGCAGAAAACATCGTAAAGTTTTTTAAATGGTTCAGGAGTTGTTACTTTACCGTTTTCTAATTTGCACCCTTGCTGATCACCCTCTTTCTGTGTTGGAAGAATTTCTTTTATTGCAAGGTTCCTTGCCTCAGATACAATAAGATCAATGGTTTTTTTATTAAACTCTTCAAATTTTTCATGTTTTGTTGAAAGAGATTCTGCATCAAGCATCTCATGCAAAATAAAGTCAATGTCTCTACGGTCTGATATAAATTGTGCCATTGTTTTAATCCTCTCCTGATTCTATTTTTTGTTGATTACCCGTTTGATTGGTTATTTACGGTCGTTATTATGAATTGTCCTTCATATCACTCTTTGCTTAGTTTAGCTGCGAATAACATGAACAATCTATTATTATTTAGTTTTATCCTTACTTTTAAAAATGAATAAGTATTCATTACACTATAAAATTTTATAGTCAATAATAATTTTTAATTTTTTTTATATTGAACCATATTTTAATGTCAGATATAGATACTCAAAATTTTTAAAAATTATTGTTCTCTTAACAGTGTTAGAAATTAGGATTGATATTAAACAGATAGGTGATTTTATGCAGTTTATTGTAATAGGTTATGATGGAACAGATGAATATGCTCTTGAGAGAAGAATGGTGGCAAGAGAAGCACACCTAAAAGTTGCCTCTGAGATGAGTTGTCAAGGAAAATGGCTTTATGCAGCAGCTATCTTAAATGACAAAGGCAATATGTGTGGTTCTATGATTGTCTGCGAATTTGATTCAATTGAGGCATTAAAAGCAGAGTGGTTAAACAGCGAGCCATACGTTATCGGCAATGTATGGGAAAAAATTGATATTAAACAGGCTAAAGTTGCACCATTTTGTGCTAAATGATCTCTTTAGTTTGGTATGAGATAACAACGGGATAAAAATTAAGATGGAAAACAATGATGTGTTGCGAATGTTTAGGTATGCCTTAAATATTCCAGATTTAACTATGCTCAATATTTTCAAAATAGCAGAGTGTAAAATAGATGGACCGCAGTTGTTAAATCTCCTTAAAAAAAGAGATGACGAAGGGTATGCGGCTTGTTCTACAGCTCTTCTTGAACGTTTTTTCAATGGATTGATAATATACAATAGAGGCAGACAAGGCTATGAAACATCAGAGTCAAATGAAAAATCTATGGAGAGAGGAAAATTTACAGACTCTAAGCCAACTCTTAAGACAGAACGAGAGGCAAGCGATGGCAAAAATAGTCAGCCTAAACCACCAGAAATATTGAGTAACAACACTATACTGAAAAAAATACGAATTGCCCTTGACCTTAAACAAGAAGAGATGATGGAGATTTTCAGGCTTGGAAAAGTCAATATGACAAAAGGGGAATTTACAGCTCTATTTAGAAAAGAGGGGCATAAAAATTACAAAGAGTGCGGAGATCAATATCTAAAAAAATTTTTACAAGGGCTTGCTGCGCGTCATAGAAGTTAATAGCATCAAATTTTGAATATTAATATTAGATTTTCTGCAAACTTAGATTTACCCATTGATTCTATTGGATAAAAATGAGTTCTGTAGGAGGTCAATTTAAGATATACCTTGTAGTATGTTTGGAGCTAAATAATGTTAAAAACGCAAGAAGAGTTATTAGATGTATTATCAAAAATTGGCATAAATTATAAGAACCATGAACATCCACCTGTCTATACTGTTGAGGAGGCTGATAAGCACCACAAAGGGATTGAGGGAGTTCACAGCAAAAATCTATTCTTTAAAGATAAAAAAAATAATCTCTTTTTAGTGATAACTCTCTCTGACAAAGAGATAAATATCAAGGATATTGCAAAGAAGATTGATGCAAAAAATCTCACTTTTGGCAAACCAGAGCTACTTGAAGAGGTTTTAGGAGTTACACCGGGTGCTGTTACCCCTTTTGCTGTAATTAATATAAAAAACTATAGTGTTAAAATTGTGCTTGACGAGGAGATGATGGGACACACTCTTCTCAATTTTCACCCTTTGGTCAATACGGCAACCACAACAATCTCATCAAATGATCTGCTAAAATTCATGGAACACTGCAATCAGAGACCCGAAGTCATAAGACTTTAAACATTGTTGGATGGACATTAAGAAATAGTCCGCTACTTCATACATATTTTTGATAACAAGGAGACACGTATGACCGAGAAAGTCATTCAGTCAACAGACGATATCTTGCTTATTCTATGTAAATCTGTTCAGAAAGTTCTAACCAAAGCATCTGGAGAAGATATAACATTCTCTCCCGTTGTACAAAAAATAAACAAAACATGTCTAAAACCAGACATTGGCTGTTTTACCGTATTTGAAGGTGGGTTATCAGGTCTTTTAATTATGAATTTCACAGCAGAAGCTTCAATGGAAATTTATACAAGCTACATGATAAACATGGGTATGCCCAGAGATGAGCTTTCGATTTTACATACATCTGATGATGTTGCCAATGTTTTAGGTGAACTCATGAGTCAGGCTATGGGGCGTTTTCAGACTGAATTGAGACAGGAACTTCAAGTCTCAATTAAGCTAAGTGTGCCCAAAATGCTCGTTATCAATAAAGATATTGTCATCTCGATAGATACAAAAATTGATACTCCTGAATACAGGCGTGTTTCTTTTGAAACTGAGAGTCATAGACCATTTTTTCTTGAGCTTGGTATTGAAAAGACAGAATTTGAAACTCTTTTTCCGTTTGAAAAGGAGGAAGAGGAAGATATAGAAGAGATACTTCTTGCTGAACAGAGAAGGCAGAGGCTTACAAAAAAGATCGACTGGAATGCTACTTTAAAATAATATCACAATTTGTATTTTCATAAGATTTGACAACTTTTAAAAAGTTGTCAAATCTATTCAGAAAATATTAAAAAACTAAATGTATCATTTACTTATAAATAATTATTTATTCTATCTACTTTGAGAAATAGCGATCCACAAGTTTTTCAGCAAGACCTGTATAGTTAGAAGGGGTCAACGTTTTCATCTTCTCTTTAAAATTAAGAGGAACTTTCTCAAGGCTATTTACAAATAAATCAAGCTCTCCTCTTCCAATCTTTTGTCCTCGCGTAAGCTCTTTTAGTCTCTCATAAGGGTTATCCTCTCCATAAACTCTCATGGCTGTTTGGAATGGCTCTGCTAAAAGCTCTTGATTAGCCTCTAAATCTTTAGAAATGGTATCTGTATCAAGACCTATTTTTCCAAGCCCTTTTATGGCATTTTTAACTCCAATAAGATAATAACCAAAAGCAGAGCCAAGGCTTCTTAAAACAGTGCTATCAGTCAAATCTCTCTGAAAACGAGATTTTTGAAGTTTTACTGCAAGATGCTCCATAATTGAGATTGACAGCCCCATATTTCCTTCGCTGTTTTCAAAATCAATTGGATTTACTTTGTGTGGCATGGTTGAAGAGCCAGTCTCCCCTTGTTTGAGTCGTTGCCTAAAATACCCAAGTGAGATATAGCCCCACATATCTCTGTCAAAATCAACTGTAATTGCGGCTGATCTGACCATAGCGTGAAGGATAAAAGATAGATAGCTATTCGGGTTAATTTGGGTGGTAAACAGTATAGGCTCAAGCCCAAGATATTTTGAAAGAAATTTTTGTCCAGCTTCAATCCAGTCAATTTCAGGAAAGACAAAATAGTGAGCATTGTAGTTGCCTGTTGCACCATTTATTTTTGCCTCTATCTTTGCATCTTTTAGAATCTCAAGTTCTCTACTCAGACGCCACGCAAAATTGACAAACTCCTTACCAACAGTTGTTGGTGTTGCTGGCTGTCCGTGCGTTCTTCCCATCATTGGGATTGATTTATAGTCAAGAGCTTTTTCCTCAATTTTTTCAACAAATTCAGAAAGATATTTAACCACAACATCTTTGCCCTGCTTTACCATAAGTGAGTATGATATATTGTTTATATCATCTGATGTGCAGGCAAAATGCACCCACTCCATAATATCAGATAGCCCAAGCTCTACTAATTTATCCTTAATAAAATACTCAACTGCTTTGACATCGTGGTTGGTTGTTTTTTCTATATCTTTTATTTTCTGTGCATCTGATTCACTAAAATTATCCAGAATAGATTGTATTTTATCCAATCTGTTCTCATCTATGCCAACCTTAATTTTATCTACACCTGCGGGTTTATGCCTTGCTAATTCAGGCGATAAGGTAGTCAGCTTTAAATCTTTAATTATGAATTTAAGCCATTCAAGCTCTACATAGACCCTATAGCGTATCAATCCATATTCAGAAAAAATATCTTTTAGTTCTGCTGTCATTTTGTCATATCTGCCGTCAAGTGCAGATAGTGCTTTTAGAGAAGATTCCATTGTTATAAAATCCTTAAAATAGATTTATCTTAAATTATTTCCTATACAATTTTGTTAAAGACTATTCCACTCTTCTGCGGCAATATCTCTATCAATAATAGATTCAACTTCTTTCAACATAATATGTAATTGGGGAACAGAATATTCTGAATTTGATGGTATGCTCATTCGATGCTTTTCATAAACCAGAAATTGATGACGAGGAACCAGAATAAGGACCATCAAATCCAAGAGAACGTAATTTCTTGATAAAAACCCGCCGCTTACACGGCTGCCATTGACTCATAAGTAGGTTCCTTATTTAGATCGTAATCAGCAATAATTGGTAGTTTGTGTTTTAATTTTAATCCAATTAAAATCCAATCTTCAAGTGTCGCTTGAAGCTCGTCCTCACATTCACGTAAAGTCTTACCAAAAGCTACTACACCTTTACATGATGGAATTCGACCATAGAAAGTGCCATCTTCAAGTTTATCATACTCTGCGTTAAACAATGCCTTTTGAATATAGCCAGTAAGAATGTTCTGTATCATACAACTCCTTTTATAAGTAATTCTAAGAAAATATTTGACATAAACCTCTCTTATCTAATAATAGTTCAAACAATTATATTTTGTTATCTTACCACAATTGTTTAGCTACCTTTTCAATGAAGGGATTGTAAAAAAGATGCCTATAACTTCTGACTCAGACCCCAACTCAAGCATATCTTCAGACCCCAACTTAATTGTATTTGCTGATGAAGTATCTTCTAATTTACCCTCGAATAATAGACTAAAACATTCTGGTAAAACAATTGAAGATAATGAAGTTGAAGCTAACGACTCTATTCAACCTTGGAAAATACTCATTGTTGATGATGAAAAAGATGTTCATTATATCACAAAAAAGGCTCTTGAGAATTACTCATTTCATGAGAGAACTCTTTTTTTTCTTCACAGCTTCTCATCAAGGGAGGCAGCAACCACTATTAAAAATAACCCAGATATTGCCTTGATTCTTCTTGATGTTACTATGGAGAGTGATGATGCTGGTCTGAAACTTATCCACTATATCAGAAAAGAGTTAAATAACAGTATAGCTCAAATTGTCATAAGAACTGGACAGCCCGGACAAGCACCAGAGCAAAAGGTTATTGAAGATTATGATATTAATGATTACAGGCTAAAAACTGAACTTACATCTCAAAAACTACACACTCTTGTAACAGCATCACTTCGCTCTTTTGAATTAAAATCAAGGCTTCAAAAAGAGTTAGAGTATCGCGAAATTGTGGAATCATCACTTAGAGATAGTAGGGAGAGATTTAAGGATATTGCATTAAGCACGGGTGATTGGATATGGGAGACAGATGATTTAGGCAAATACACCTATATTTCTGATAATGTTGAGCAACTTACAGGTTACACAGCATCTGAACTTATCCACAAACATTTTTCTCACCTTATGTCCCAAGAGACAAAAGATAATGCCCTTAAAGTAATTGATGAGCAAATTTCTTTGGGTAACAACTACACGAATATTGAAACTATCAAAATAGCAAAAGATGGCAAAAACGTCTATCTTATGACGAGCGGAAAACCTGTGCATGAGGAAGATGGAACTATAACTGGTTATCGGGGGGTAGATAAGGATATTACAGGAATAAAACTTGCTGAAAAAGAGAAAGAAAAACTTCTTTTTAACCTAAAAGAGTCTCAAAGACTTGAGGCACTTGGAACTTTAGCAGGTGGTATTGCCCATGATTTCAATAATATACTTGGCTCTATTCTTGGGTACGCCCAGTTGCTTCAGATGGATGCTGGTGGGAATGAAAAAAGTATGCGTTACACTCAGCAGATAATCAACGGGTGTAATAGGGCAAAAAACTTAACCCTTCAGATTCTTGAATTTAGCAGACAACGAGAGTCGCAAAATGCTGTGCAAACTCCAGTATTAGTCTCTTCAATGCTTAAAGAGAAGGTAAAATTACTTCATGCCTCTATTCCATCATCAATTAATATTGTTACTAAAATAGATAAAGACGCTGGGTATATCCTTGCATCTCCAACTGATATTCACCAGATAATTATGAATCTTGCTACCAACTCCATGCAGGCTATGGAGAACGGTCAAGGGAATATTATTATTGGAATCAGAAATGTTACTCTGGATAATTCTAATGCTTCGTTTTCACGAGAGATTGGTATTGCTTATGGAGAATATGTTGAAATATCTGTAGCAGATGATGGCAAAGGTATGTCCCCTGAAACAATAGAAAAAGTTTTTAACCCATATTTTACAACAAAAACAGGAGGAGATGGCACAGGTCTTGGATTATCTGTTGTGCATGGGATTGTTAAACGCTCTCATGGTGGTATAAAGATAGAGAGTGTCGTTGGTAATGGGACAAAGATAACTATCTGTTTTCCAAGAAAGTTTCCTGAAAAGAAAAAAATAGTTGCTGATGGAATGCCAATTCAAACTGGCGAAGGTAAGGTTCTATTTGTTGATGATGAGCAGATGCTTGTAGATTTAGGCAAGATGATGCTTGAAAAGATAGGCTATGAAGCTCTGGCTGTTAAATCTTCAAAAAATGCTCTTGAGATTATTCAGAAAAACCCTAATGCTTTTGATCTTGTCATAACAGACCTTACAATGCCAGATATACAAGGGATTCAACTTGCTGAAAAGATAAAAGCAATTCGCCCCGAGCTTCCAGTTATTCTTGTAACAGGATTTAGCGATATAACAACAACTTCAAAAGCCAATGCTTCTTGTATTGATGCAGTTCTTGCCAAACCTCTATCAATTAACGCTCTTGCTATGACGCTTCAAAAACTTCTGCCGAGAAAAATATAGCAATAAAACACTTGACAAAGCATCTTTAATTATAGAATTGTGCCTTTACTGATTTAACAGAAACACCGTTTTTTCTACAAACTTTGATTTAATATAAATTTTAACATTCACTTTATCTTACTATTTAAAACTAATGGAGAATAAAATGAGAATTCTTAACCCCAGAACAGAAACATTTGAATACCTTGATGCCGAATCACGAGAAATTATGAAAAAAACCATTAATTTCTTTGAGAATAAAGGCAAAGACAAACTTACAGAGGATTACAATGCAAGAGTCTGGTATGCCGATTTTCTTGATTTTGTTAAACAAGAGAAGATTTTTTATAGACTTTTGACACCTTCGCAGTATGGAAAAGAGGGATGCAGATGGGATACTACCAGAAACTGTGATTTCAGCGAAATACTTGGATTTTATGGACTTCCATACTGGTACACATGGCAGGTAACTATTCTTGGTCTTGGACCTATCTGGATGGGTAATAATGAAGATGTAAAGAAAAAGACTGCCGAACTTCTTGAAGAGGGTGGGATATTTGCCTTTGGACTTTCAGAAAAAGAGCATGGTGCGGATCTCTATTCAAGTGAGATGACCCTTACTCAATTGTCAGAAGGAAAATATGTGGCAGACGGTGGTAAGTATTATATTGGAAATGCCAATAAAGCGAGTTTTGTCTCTGTATTTGCCAAAGATACTGACACTGATGAGTATGTTTGGTTTACCGCAACCCCAACACATGAAAACTATGATTTAGTTAAAAATGTTGTTAGCAGCCAATCCTATGTTGCTGAATTTGGGCTTCATGGCTATCCTGTAACTGATGCTGATATACTTTCAAGAGGCGAACATGCTTGGGATTGTTCTTTAAACACCATCAATGTTGGAAAATATAATCTTGGTTGGGCATCAATTGGAATCTGCTCCCACGCCTTATTTGAAGCTATCACCCATGCCTCAAAGAGAAATCTCTACGGCAAGTTTGTTACTGATTTCCCCCATGTTCAAGCTCTTATGACAGATGCGTTTGCACGTTTAACAGCTATGAAGTTGTTTGCTCGAAGAAATGCTGATTACATGAGAACTGCCTCAAAAGAAGATAGACGCTATCTGCTCTATAATCCTCTAACCAAAATGAAGGTTACAACTCAGGGTGAAGAGGTTGTAAACCTTATGTGGGACGTTATTGCGGCAAAAGGGTTTGAAAAAGATACCTTCTTTGAAATGGCTGCTATTGATATTCGGGCACTTCCAAAACTTGAAGGAACAGTGCATGTAAATATGGCCTTGATAATCAAATTTATGGCAAATTATCTCTTTGCACCTGCCCAAATGCCTGAAATTCCAACAGTTGATAAGCCAGCAAATGACGATTTTCTATTTAACCAAGGGGCAACAAAAGGTCTTGGAAAGACAGTTTTCCACGATTTTAATAAAGCATACACAAGCGTTGATCTGCCAAATATTGCAATCTTTAGAGAGCAGATAGCGGTTCTTAAAGAGATGCTTATCTCTGCCTCTCCAGATAAAGAGCAGAGCAAAGATATTGATTTTCTCTTAATTCTTGGGGAACTTTTTACCCTCGTAGCTTACGGACAGCTTATTATTGAAAATGCAGTATTAAGAGGTCTTGATAACGATATTTTGGATCAAATTTTTGACTTTATGGTAAGAGATTTCTCAAAATTTGCACTTCAACTATACTCAAAGAGTAGCAGTAGTGCAAAACAGATGGAATTTGCTCTTAAAATGATTAAAAAACCAGAGCTTAATAAAGAGCGTTTTAAGAGAGTTTGGGAAAATTATGTTCTATCATTAAAAGAAACTTATGAGATGAACAAATAAAATAATAGTGCTGATTTGGGAGATTAAAGATGGCATTGACCAAAACCGACGTAACAGAAAAAATTCAGCAAAATCTTAATATTTCAAGAACAACCGCATATAACATAATGGAAGATTTACTCAAAATTATTAAAGATAGTCTTACAAAAAACGATGATGTAATGATAAGCGGGTTTGGGAAGTTCTGTGTAAATGAAAAGAAATCAAGAAAAGGTAGAAATCCAGCTACAAATAGGGAGATGAATCTTCCTGCAAGAAGGGTTGTAACATTCAAATGTTCTGGTAAACTTAGAAATCTTATTAATGGCTAATTCATAGATAAATAGACACACCATAAACAAAAAGAGGTTTGACAATTTTTATGAATTGTCAAACCTCTTATAAAGACTATGTGATAATTATAAAAATATATTACTCCTTCTCTTCCTTCTCTTTTATATCTTGAAATCTAAATACCAGCTCATCTTTTGCAACCATGCCAAGTTCATGTCTTGCAATATGTTCAATATAGGTAATATCACTCTTAAGACGATCGATTTTTCTTTCAAGCACCCTGTTTGCTTCGTTTATTGCAAGGTTTTCGCTTATAATAGCCTGCTCCTGCAATCTTAGATGATGACCATCCATAAAACCGTTTTTGCCATAAAGTATCAAAAACGCTAAAATTACCATCACTGATATAACTAAACAATAGATCGTCTTCTCCATGATATTATACCAACCTAAAAAAAATTATGTAATTGCTCAAGAATTTCAATCTGACATTAATTGTCTATGTTCTTAGCATAATCAACTACAATCTGTTACACGGAACATTTGCAAGTATCTCTTCCATGTAGTCGTCCATCAAATCTTTATATTTATCTTCAGGATATTTTGTTTTGCATGACCTGCAAATTAAATATACACTTCTTCAAGTTTTTCTAAGCATAAGAGGACTTCCACAAGATAGACATCTTCCTTTTTTTAATTTCTCCTCCATAACTGCAATAATCCTTTTATAATTTTACTATTTTCTGATAAAAAATTTTAATAATAAGTGCTTTAATAACTACAAAATAATATATAGCAAAAAAATAGAGTTATATAAAACAATAATTTAGTCCACTAAAGTTGACTTTCTTATAATTTAGCCAGCGATTTATCGCTGGCTATAAATAAAGGAGATATTTTAATGAAGGGTTTTAAATTCAAAGGGATAGTCGCTGGTATCAAAAAAGATGGGAAAAAGGATTTAGGTCTTATATTCTCAACCCGTCCAGCATCGGCAGCAGCACTTTTTACAGAAAACAGGGTTGTTGCAGCCCCTGTAATTATGGGGCGTGAAAGAATAAAATCAGGGCTTTGCCAAGCAGTTGTTGTCAATAGTGGTAATGCAAACTGTTTTACAGGAGATCAAGGGTTAAGAGATTCAATAGAGACGGCAAGACTTGCAGCCCATGCTCTTCATATTCCTGAAGAGTTGGTTATGGTTGCATCTACAGGGGTAATTGGTGCCCCTCTTCCTATGGAAAAATTTAGAGGGGCAATGCCAGAGCTGACATCTGATATTTTGTCAAAAAACATTGAGACGCAACCTCAAATTGGCAAATCTGAGGTTGAAGGGCTTGAAGATTTTGCCGAATCAATTATGACAACTGATCTTGCAATGAAAGTTGTTGTGAAAAAGCATAAAATAAAGGGAGAAGAGTTTACAGTTGCTGGCGTTGCTAAAGGTTCTGGCATGATAAGACCTAATATGGCTACAATGCTTGCGTTTATCTGCACCGATCTTGATATATCTTCAACACTTTTAAAATCTGCTTTAAAGATAGCGTGCGATCAATCTTTCAATAGAATATCTGTAGATGGCGATACAAGCACTAACGATACTGTTATTGCTATGGCAAACGGCATGTCCAATGCTGTAGTTGAGGAGAGTGATGATGCTTTAGAGTTTGAAAAAGTTTTAAATGAGGTGATGTTAGAACTCTCCAAGATGATTGTAAAAGATGGAGAGGGGGCAACTAAACTTGTTAAAATCGTGATAACCGGTGCTGCAACTGCCAACGATGCTTACAAAGCTGCTGAAGCTGTGGCCCACTCAAATCTTGTTAAAACAGCAATTTATGGAGAAGACCCAAACTGGGGAAGAATCACTGCTGCTGCTGGAAGATCAGGTGCAATGGTTGATCCTGATAAGATGGATTTAACTTTTGGTGATGTTGTGTTAGTAAAAAAAGGGGTGTGGCAGGGAGTTGATGCAGAAAAGAGGGCTGCTGAGGTTATGAAAAAGAGCGAACTTGATATTTTTCTCAATCTTAATATGGGAAAATTTAGCGATTTTTACTATTTTTGCGACTTCTCAGAAAACTATGTTAAAATTAATGCAAACTACAGATCATGACAATAAATCGGGTTACACAAAATCTACCTAAAAAAGAGCTTGGGAGCAAAAAAGTGCATCTTAAAAATTTACCTGAACAAGAGCTTGGGAGTAAAAAGATGCGTCTCCAGAAATTTCTCTCACAAGCAGGTCTTTGCTCAAGAAGAAAAGGTGAGGAGTATATTACAGCTGGATTAATTACAGTTAACGGCGTTGTTGTAACTGAGCTTGGAACATCAATCGATGTTGAAAATGATGAGGTAAAATTTCAAGGTGAAATTATTAAATTTTTTCCAGAAAAAGAGAGAATTTATATAGCACTAAATAAACCTCTTGATGTTATTGCATCTTGTTCTCATTCTCATGTTGGTGAAAAAATAGTTCTTGATCTTATTGATATTCCTGACCGAATCTATCCAATTGGCAGACTTGATAAAGATTCAACTGGGCTTTTGCTTTTAACTGATGATGGAGAGCTTCACAATAAACTTTCCCACCCATCTTACAACCATGAAAAAGAATACATTGTTACCACTGTTGAGCCTGTCTCTAAATCTGCTCTTGAAAAGATGGCTGTTGGAATAATGTTAGATGGAAAAAGGACGAGAGCTGCCCAAGTTGAACAACTTTCAAGGTATAAATTCAGGATAATTCTCAAACAGGGAATTAATCGCCAGATAAGAAGAATGGTTGAAAAGACGGGCAATAACGTTAAAGAGCTTATAAGAGTGAGGATAGGTTCAATAAAAATTGGTGGACTTAAACAAGGAGAGTGGCGATTTCTAAATCAACAAGAGATAAATGGTTTAAAAAGTTAGATTCCCACTAATACTCTTTGCGATCAACAACTAAAGTATTCTCAGTTTCTCTATCCATTATTTTGTACTCTTTATAGGCTTACAAAGTTATTTCAATATGTTAGAATAAAATTAACAGCTTCCTTTAAGTTATCAAAAATAAAATTAGGGGTTGCTTTATATCTATTATCTGTTCCTGCCTTGCCCGTTCTTACAAGAGCAGTTTTAATACCAGCATTTATACCAGTTTGAATATCTCTTGTAGTATCTCCTATTATCCAAGATTTTTCCATATCAATATTGAATATGGACTTTGCTTTTTCTATCATACCAATAGCTGGTTTTCTGCATTCACACTCTTTGTTATAAATTAGATTCTCTTCCAAATGAACATTGTCAGAATATTCATTATTAGAAAAATGTCTCTTGTCAGGGTGATGAGGACAAAAAAATATATGGTCAAGGTAGCAGCCATGTTGTTTTAAAAGAGACTCTATTTTGTTGTGCATCTTTTCAACCATATTAATATCACATAAGTTCATAGCAACTACTGGTTGATTGGTTACTACTATACATAGATAATCTGAGCGATTAATCATAGAAATAGCTTCATAAGAAAAAGGATATAATACCAAATCTTCTAAATTATTAAGATAATCAACATATTCAATTAAAGTGCCATCTCTATCTATAAAAATTGCTGGTTTTTTATATCTATCTAAATTATTTTGCAAATTATATGAAGCCATGTCCAATCCTTAACTTTTGAAGCTTTGAAATAAATTGGCAATTCCTGTTGCCCCACCCCCTTGCCCCCTCCCCAATGGAGAGGGGGATAATAATTACTCCCTCCCCTTGGGGAGGGCGGGGAGGGGCAAAATAATTATCTGGAAAGCTATATTATCTTTATCCATTTGACATTTTAAGAGTTTCTAACTCTTCCCATCTTGCATAAAGGGAATCAACCTCTTCTTGTGCTTTTTGAAGCAAAATACATACCTGATGCAACATATCAGGATTTTTAATAACTTCAGGATCGCCTGTTTGTGCCTGAATAGCTGTAAGTTCAGACTCTGCTTTTAGAATCTTATCCTCAATCTGGCCCAACTCAAATTTATGCTTATACGAAAAAATTCGGGTATTTTTCTTTTCTTTTGATTTTTCTTTAGAATTTAATTTAGAACTTAATTCAGAGTTAGATGGCAATTGTTTCTCTTTTAGCTCATTTTTTTGTTGATTTAAGCACTGTCTGTAGTCAGCAAATATGCCAGAGCCACCTTTGCCGTCAAAATATAGGATAGAGTTACAAACTCTATCCATGAGAAATCGATCGTGCGAAACTAATACAACAGCCCCAGCAAATTCAAGCAAACTCTCTTCAAGCACCTCAAGAGATGGAATATCAAGATCATTTGTTGGCTCATCAAGAAGTAAAATATCAGCGGGTTGAAGCATCAAATTGGCAATAAGGATTCTTGCCTTTTCTCCGCCAGAAAGGCGTCTAATTGGCAAACTCAACTGACTTGGCGTAAATAGAAACTTTTTTGCCCAAGAGACAACATGAAGGCTTCTACCCTTATAAATTACTGATTCACCAGCAGGGCTTAAGGCATCTTTTAGCGTCATATCAGGGTCTAACTTTGTTCTATTTTGATCAAAAACTGCTATTTTTAGATTTTCAGCCCTGTTTACAATGCCACTATCTGGAGCTACTCTATTCTCAAGAATAGTCATAAATGTGGTCTTTCCACTACCATTTTCACCCATAAGACCAAGTCGTGTTCCGGGCATGAGCTTAAGGTTAATATTTTCAAATAGCTTCTTGCCATTAATAGACTTGGAAATATCTTTACAGATCAAAAGCTGCTTTGTTTTCCGTTCAGTTGAGTCAAAATCAATATTAACTGTCCCTGTCTGACGGTTTCTGTGTCGTATCATAGAAAGTTCAAGCCTCATTTTTTCTGCCTGATCAATTCTATATTTTGCCTTTGTTGTCCTTGCCTTTGCCCCTTGGTGCAGCCACTCTGTCTCACGCCTCATCTTATTTGAAAGTATCTCTTCTTGCTTTAATTGGGCTTCTAAAAAACTCTGCCTATATTCTGAAAATTTTATATAGCCACCATTTAATGTAAGCAATCCTTCAGGATAGCATTTTCCAAGCTCAACAATCCTTTGGCAGACATTTTCAAGAAAAGCTCTGTCATGGCTTACAACCACAGATGCAAATTTGGAATTTTTAAGAATCTCCTCAAGCCACAAAATACCTTTTATATCTAAATGGTTAGTAGGCTCATCAAGAAGCAAAATATCTGGTTCAAGGCAGAGCGAACGGGCAATGGCAACTCTTTTGTGCCACCCACCAGAGAGCTGAGAACATTTTAAATGCTCATCTTCAAAGCCACATTTACCAAGAATACGTTTTACTCTAAAGTATCGTTCTTGTTCATCAATATCTTCATCTAAGAGACCATCAAAGAGTGTCTGTTCAACTGTTTTATCTGGATTTAGGCGATCTTCTTGAGGTAGGTAAACTAATTTTGTGAACTGTTTTAAATATTTTTCACCCAAATCTGCTGTGGCTTCCCCTGCCATCAATCGCAAAAGGGTAGATTTTCCACTGCCATTTCCGCCAATGAGTCCGAGACGCTCATCTGCTTTGATGTTTAAGGAGAGGTCTTCAAATAGAGCCTCTTCGCCATAAGTTTTGTAAATTGATCTGTAGCTGAATAAAAGGGTCATTATTTATCTTTCATATATAAATTTTAATGTTTATTTTTTTGATAAAATACGGCGACCTAAAAATTCCTATCCCCGCCTCAGCGGACGGGGTATTACGGAATTTTTCCCTTTCGGGAACGGCCGCCTTTAAGCTGACTTCGCAGCAAGCTGCGGGTATTAAAACCGAGCTTCGCAATAAAAATTTTCTATTGATTTATCATTCAACCATAAAAATCATTGTTTTATCCACTCAACCATAAGATTTATAGCCTTAATTGTATTGTTGCACCATGTTTCTGCAAAATCATCAGGAAGAGGCTGATCAAGCGGAATAGTTTCACTTGCTGTAAGTGCTTTTGCACCATCAAAATCAATATAGGCTAAACGGAGAGTCAACTCATCTGCAGGACGTTCAAAAGCCTTTCCCGGAAGTGTTGCAACGCCAGTATCCTGAAGTAGTCTTTCACACAATGATGAACTTGATCTAATCCCGCGTTTGGCAAACAAATCTTTAAAAGGTGAAAAATCTGGAAAAAGATAGAATGCCCCTTCGGGGAAATGGACTCTTACACCTGCATCAGAAAGAATCTGTGCACATTTATTTCCAATATGGGCAAGGATTCTGCGAACATGCCAAAGGTAACGCTCAATAATAACACCTCCGTTGAATGCCCTGATAGCTGCATATTGAACAGGGGCACATACAGAGGTATAGGTTTCACTTGCCAGTGCTGTCATAGAAGATACAAGCCAGTCCATGCTGGTAGGGAATGTAAACGTTCCAAGCCGCCAGCCTCCTGCTCCGCACCATTTTGACAAGCCTGAACTTATAATAGTTCCTTCAGGATAAAAGTTAGCAACAGAGATATGTCTTCCCTGATGGTGGATTTCGCCATAAATTTCATCTGAAAGGAGAATCACCTTGTATTTTCTGGCAACATCGGCAAGCTCCTGAAGTTGGTTTTCAGAATAAGTGCAACCATCTGGATTTGCTGGATAGTTCAAAATAAGAATTCTGGGACGCAAATCATCTTTTTCCTCTGCACAATACTCTTCCAAAAGTTCTCCAGTTACTTTCCATCTATCTTCAAATCGTGTGGGTATGAGCCGTACTTTTCTGCCAATAATATTTGCCTGAGGCACATAGGATACCCAACATGGCGTTGGCACTATAAGTTCGCCATAGTAAGCAAGCTGAAGCAGAAACATCAACTCTTTTGATCCTGGTCCTATGATTACATTATCTTCTGAAAATTCCACCCCTGTCTTCTGACGATGAAAATTTGATACCGCTTTTCTAAGCTCAATAAGTCCAGCAGAAGGAAGATAATCTTTCTGGTGGGCATTTGCCTTTAGTGCTTCAACAACAGAAATAGGTACAGGAAAAGGAGATTGACCTAATCCGAGACGATAAACAATCTGACCGCCCTGTTGCAGTTCTTTGCTCTTCTCGTTTATAGCTATTGTCGGAGATTGCTCGAGTCCTCTAATATTTAAATTAAGACTTACACTTTCTCTGATATACATAATATCTCCCTCCTTAGGTAAAACCGCGTTAAACATTATATTCTTACCTATGATGTTCGTGTTAGTTAGGCAAGAGACGCAAATAAATCTCTTTTATTATTAAACATTATATTCTTACCTATAATGTTCGTGTTAGTTAGGCAAGAAAATCATAAAAATCTATTTGGTTACAAAGTGTTCTGGTTAGGTATTACTGAATAATGAATCGCATTTTTTCCTTGATTCTTTACAGAATACATTAATTCATCAACTATCTTCACTATCTCATCAGGTGTTGATATAGGATTCTTACATGTTAATACACCTATGCTAAATGTTATTTCCCAACTATTTTTGTCCATTGCTCTCAAAAGCCCCTTTTGAATCTTCGAGACAACTATTCGTGCTGCTTCTTCTCCGATTTCTGGTAACAATAACGCAAATTCATCACCACCAAGCCTTGCAACAACATCAACTTTGCGAAGGTTGTTTTTGATATAAGTAACTGTCGTCTGGAGAACTCTATCTCCAACAGAATGACCAAACTTGTCATTAACGGCTTTAAAATTATCAAGATCAAAATAAACTATGGTAAAAGGATGGTTATATCTCTTAGAACGCTCTATTTCCGCCTGCATCAACTCCATAAAAAAACGCCTATTAGCAGCTCCTGTCAAACCGTCAGTATGAGCTAATTCTTTTATACGAACTATATATTTTTTTGATGTATGAAGCCAATATACCAACATTGCAAATATCCAGAATTTTAATAAAGGATTCAGGATATAGTATGCCCAATGAGAGTAGTAATAACTATTAGAGACTCTTACAAAGACAAGCATAATAGGGCTCATAAATGCTAATGCTAATCCAATTCGCCAATTTGTAAACCAAGCAGCCGCTAACACAGGAATAGCATAAAGCAAGTTTAACTCAATCTCGTATCCAGTAAGAAAATCAAGATAACTTATTATTACAAGGAGTATAAACACTGTCAGTGTCCAGATTCCCCTGTTTGCAAGATTTGAAGCACTTGGTCGCCAAAAAAGATGTTTAATCATTTTATACCTCCGCAAAAAACAGATATTGGAAATCTTATGAACAGTTGTATAGAACTTACAAATCACGCCATTAAGGAGACATCTCCTGCATTATAAACAAGTATCACATCACCAGGAAGATTAATTATCTCTTCAAGTTTAGATGCTGTAACCCCTTCAGGGTCTTCGTCAGGTGGTTCAAAACCTGCAAAGAGAACAGCCGAAAAATCTATATTCTGACGAACCGCTGAAATCGGATCTTCAGTTGGCAGGATAACAATCTCAGCTTGTATTCTTGCAACTGATAGCATTTGGTTCATCTCTTTAGTTAAATTCTCCACATCAGCTTTAGGAGAAACAGGGCGAAGAATGCGTAAAGAGCGATCGCACCATTCTCTATCTTCTTTTAAAAGAAATGCCAGCAATAGCATCAATTGACCGTTGTTGGAATCAGACCACCATACATTGATATTACCTTCTGGCACCTCCCATTTTTCCTCTTCTTGAACGCAGCAGATTACAAGAATGCTCCTGTTCATCTTTTTAGCAAGACAAAGAATTGAAGAAAAAGATTGCAATCGTTTAGAATCAGCACTCCAACCAAGCAGAAGTGTGTTAGGTCTCAATCCACCAATTCCGTGACACTGTAATAATGCCTTTAATGCGTCTGAAAAATTTTCATCAACTATTACTACTGGAAAAGCTGGTAATCTCTCTTCTAAGATAAATTTGCGCATCATCTTTTCAGCTTTATCTCTTAGTATAAAACGTTCTTCTATATTTCCCCCAATTATTTGTGCAAGAGAGACAATACCTCGATCAGCAGACAAAAGGCAGGCATATCTTACTAAATGGAGTCGATCCCATGCACCTCCACTTAAGGCAAGAATTGATGGGCGCCAATTTTTAGGATGATACCGTTCTTGTTCAAGTTTAAGGAGTGCTTTACGAGCCTGTTCAAATGCTAAACCACTCCCTAAGTCTCCCCACCTGACTATTATCTTTGCACGCACTATAAGTAAATAAGTTCCAAATGCCAACACCATAGCAACCGTAGCCCAGATAATATTGATAAGAAACATTACAGCTAAACAACCTATTGCACCTAATAGTGCAATAGACCAGTGATTAAAACGAAATGTTGGTCTAAAACTTGGATTGCGAGAAATACCCTCAAAAAAACATGCAAGATTAACAGTTCCATAAGTCATTAGAAAGAACATAGTAATTATTGGTGCAATACTATCAAGATCGCCTGCCATGATACCAATTTGAGAAATAACAAAAGTTAAGATAATGGCTCTGCGTGGTTCGTTTGAAGAACCACTTCCATGTCCAAAAATATTAAGAAATTTGAATACATTATCCTTTGCAAATGCCTGTAAAATCCGAGGTGCACCCATCATACTACCTAATGCAGATGATAATGTGGCACTGATAACTCCAGCATAAATAAGTGTTCCTGACCAGGCAATATCCTTTATCACAAAAGTACTGCTAAGAAGAGCGGGTCTGCTTTTACTTGCAGCCAAAAGGATAGCAATAGTTATATAAATTATGGCAGTGAATCCAATAGCCATGAATGTACCTTTGGGAATTGATCTACTCGGCTCTTTAAGGTCTCCAGACATGTTCACCCCAGCCATAATGCCTGTAACAGCTGGAAAGAATAGGGCAAAGACGGTGAAAAATGAATAATCTCCCTGCCAGTCAGGTTGTAAGTTTGCAGTTAATATCTCCATTGAAACATTTTCCCACGCACCTATGTAAAATGATACAATAGAGAGCATAAGAATAGCAAAAATGATATATTGAACACGAATAGTCCAACCAGCACCGATATAGACACAACATAATACCGCTATATTGGTAAATGTTGCCACTATACGAAACCAGGGACCTATTGCTGGAAATGCAGAAAAGAGTGCTTCTGTGAAACCAATAACATACATGGTTACAGCAACTGCCTGAGCTATATAAAAAAATATTGCTATTACTCCGCCAAACTCAACTCCAAGACTTCGGCTAATCAAGTAATAAGCACCTCCTCCTTTGACTTGCATATTGGTTGAAACAGACCCAAGAGAAAGAGCTGTAATGACTGATATTGATTCAGCAGCAAGCAAGATAAGAAGAGAACCCCAAACACCAGCATACCCTACTACAGAAGGGTATCGCATAAACATGATAACCCCAAGTATGGTGAGAACACTTGGGGTAAAAACACCCCCAAAGGTGCCGAATTTGGTTAATCCTTTATTATCACTTAATGACCTATAGCTTTTCATATATTTCTCAAAGTGTATGTGGTTGTTTATTTTAATAGGAAAAATGTCCTGCAAAACTTGGATTTAACTCTTAATTGTATTAGATAAAAAATGCGTTTTGCAGGGGGGCAAATAGTTTTTATATTCTATTTGTGTTTGTCTTAAAAATAATACCATATTGTTTCATAATCTGATACGTCCTCACCTGCATCATTAAGCCTGATAAGATAGTCAAGTATAGGAACATCTTGACCAATATGTGTGGATATGCCTCTGGTAATATTTTTTTCCCATGGATGAAATTCATATAACCTTGTTCCATCAGGAAGAACAGAAATCAGCTCCCTGTGCTGTCTTGCTCTTAGATAGTTTTTACCCATTCCAGGAACATTATAAACAGCTTCATCAGTTCGTGAAATACCGGGAAGTAATCTTGCCTCCTCTTTTTGTTCCTGAAGCAGACGAGCTATAGGTACGCGATACTCAAGAGTCTCCTCTTTTCCCTTTGTATTAAAGGAATAGTAAGGCTCAACTCCTATACGGGTAAGATTTCTTCTAAGATAAGCTGCTTCAAAACGCCGTGAGGTGAAGAATGTATAGACAAGCTGGTTAAAAACGGAGATTGACTTTGATCTTAGCATCTCTACAGCCTTTGCTGTGTCAGGGGTAATTTCATAAGAGTGTTGAATATGTGTTACAACTGCAATCTGACATTGCCCTGATTGCTTATATTTATCAAGAATATTGACAAGATTCTCTGTAATTCTCATGGGTGCTGTTACAAGAGTTCTTGTTCCAATACGGATTCTCTCCACAGAAGGTATCTCTGCAACCCCTGCAAGAATCCGCTCAAAATTCACATCATCCATTCCAAGAGGATCGCCCCCTGTGATAAGAACTTCATGAATAGCAGGATGTTCCTTAATCCATTTTAAAGCATCAATAATCTTCTCTTCTGAAGCCATTGATCCTGGCATCATAGCATCTTCTATTTCCCAGTTTCTCTGACAATATACACATATCTGAGGACAGGTATTAAATGGCTTGAAAATGCAGATAGACGGATAACGCCTTGTGATCAGATCTATCGGAGAGGTGTCTGTTTCTCGCATAAAATCAAGACAAGAACGATCTTTTTTACCATATTCCGATACCTGATCCACATAACTTGAAGGGGGAAGCACCTGTGCCCTTATCGCACAATCCCTTCCTGAATCAGGGTCTTCATCCATAAGAGAGAGATAATATGGTGTTATGCCAAACGGGATACGGACAGTTTTTGCCATTCTCAAAGCTCGTGCCTGATCAGAAGTAAGATTTACAAGCTGCTGAATCTTATCCGCATCCCGCATAACGTGGCTATATTGCCATCTCCAGTCATACCAGTTCTCTAAAGAGCCATTGAGTATCTTCAGAATATGATCACGCCTTTTCTCTCTTCTTGCAACAGAGGTACTTTCAAGTCCATCAGAATATCTATTCATATATTTTGAAACCTCTTCTGACAGAGTATCAAGCTGGCTGCTTCTCTCTATAGCAGCCTCTCTACCTTCCATCTCACTTGAAGCAAGATGGTAATCAGCAAATTTCGGGCGTGGACTTCTTCCATGAAGTCCTAAAAAAAGATAGAAAATTTCTGCATAAAATGCTGGTGTCAAATCAGGTCTTGGAACATTGCGGGCAATATCAGATATTGCCTGAGCAACAGAAAACTGTGATTTTTCTTCTGAACGGAATGTAAAAAATTGGTTGATAACCTGTGCACAATCCCTAACACGAATAAGTCTCCCTTCACTTAATGAGGCAAAGTCATTGAAAGTCTCATACTGCATTGTATGGACATATTCTGCTGCTTTTTTACGAAATTCATTAATATCATCGTATTGGCGGGCAATATCAAAAATTTCAGGGATATTGGATAAAAGATATTCTGGGCAATATTTGTCTGTATCAATCATAATGTGCTACCTCCTATAAAACTGTTAATTAGCATTTATTGCGAAGCTCAGGTTAATACCCGCCCCTTGGGGCGTTGTAATGTTTTTAAGATACCCCGCCGCTTGCGGCGGGGAGTTTCATAAATAAAAAATCTCTTAAAATTAAATTTACCTCCTGCAAAAACCGAATTTGACCCTTGATTTTATTAGATAAAAATTTAGTTCCACAGGAAGTTTAATTAAATAAACCTATTATGATGTTATAAACCTTGTCAAGACGTAATTAAATTAGCATTATATGTGGCAATTTAGATGTTGTTAGGTATATTTCAACTTGAGCTATGCTTATTTGTCTATATTTTCTTATAGTTGAAGATGGTTAGATTTTTAATCTTTTTAAGCAGTCTGAGGTAAAAACTATGAAACATTACAGAAAAGAGATTTTCCTTGAAGTTCCAACAAGACGTGCATTTATTAATATCACCCCACAAGTTGAGGCGATTCTTAAAGAGAGTGGCATAAAAAACGGGCTGCTTTTGTGCAATGCTATGCACATTACAGCATCAGTTTTTATAAATGATGATGAATCTGGTCTTCACCACGATTATGAGGTGTGGTTAGAAAAAATAGCTCCGCATGAGCCAGTCTCTCAATATCGTCATAACGGCTATGAAGACAACGCAGATGCCCATATAAAGAGGCAGATAATGGGGCGTGAGGTTGTTGTTGCAGTTACTGATGGAAAACTTGACTTTGGAACTTGGGAGCGTATATTTTACGGCGAATTTGATGGCAGAAGAAAAAAACGGGTTCTTGTGAAAATTATTGGTGAGTAAAAAGTTATTAGAAAAAACGGTAGCGTTATTGAAAACATATTTATTTAAGGAGATTTTTATGAAAAATCCAATTAATGTATCAGGTAGATTTGAAAGAAATTATAGAAAAAATTTTGTATTTAAACCTATTAATATGGTTTGGTTTATGTTTGTGGTGCTTTGTTTTACAGCATTGCCAGATAATTCATTTTCAAAATCAGTTCCTATGGTGCCAGCAACTTTTAGTGATATTGCTGACGAGGCAAGAGCTGCTGTTGTAAATATACGAACGACAAAAAACCTTAAAGGTGGTGGACGAGTTTTTAACCATTTCTTTGGTCAACCTTTTGGTGGAGATGAGATGTTCCGTCAATTCATGGAACCTTTTATGAAACAACAACCAAGAGAGCATGAGCAGAACAGCTTAGGCTCTGGTTTTATTGTAAGTCCTGAAGGCTACATTGTAACTAACAACCATGTTATTGAAGGTGCAGATAGCATAAGCGTAAAGATGTATGATAACAAAGAGTATAGTGCAAAATTAGTTGGTCGTGATCCTAAAACCGATCTTGCATTAATTAAAATAGATGCAAAAGGTCTTACCTCTCTAAAACTTGGGAACTCTTCTGATTTAAAGGTTGGAACATGGGTTGTTGCAATTGGAAGTCCATTTGGTCTTGAGCAGACTGTTACTGCTGGTATTGTCAGTGCTAAAGGAAGAATCCTTGGCTCTGGCCCCTATGATGACTTTATACAGACAGATGCCTCAATTAATCCGGGTAACAGCGGAGGACCTCTTCTTAATCTTGAAGGTGAGGTAATCGGAATAAATACAGCTATAGTACAATCTGGACAAGGTATCGGTTTTGCCATTCCTTCTGACCTTGCAAGGGGAATTGTTGAGCAACTTAAGAGTTCAGGTGAAGTTACACGAGGATGGCTTGGTGTTGCAATTCAAGATATTACTAAAGAACTTGCCGAATATTATGGAATTACAAACCGTGAAGGTGCATTAGTTGGGACAGTCTATAAGGATCACCCAGCAGACAAGGCTGGAATAAAGGCGGGTGATATGATAATAAAAGTTAATGATAATCCTGTAAAATCAAGCCGTGATTTATCATCTTCTATTGCAGGACACGCTGTTGGAGAAAAAGTTGATATTACCTTTATTCGTGATGGACAGGTAAAAACAGTTAAAGTTACATTGACAAAACGAAATGACTCTGAGCAGTTTGAACAATCTTTATCTCAATCTCAATCAGAAAACGGGCAATTTGATGAATTGGGTATGAATTTAAGTGTTATTAATGATGAGATTGCTTCAAGATTTGGCTATGACCCAAGAGCAAGAGGTCTTGTTGTTATTGACATTGAACCTGACAGCAAGGCTGCGGTTTCTGGTATTAGGGTTGGAGATGTTTTAAGAGAGGTAAATCACAGACCTGTTGACAATATAAATCAGTATAACTCTATATTGAAGCAAACTCAAAAAGGGGCTTCTCTTCAGTTGCTTTTTATAAGAGGAAATGCAAGTTTTATAGCTGTAAGGCTTGTTAAATAGTATAACCTCTTAGAACCTGTTTAAAAGTTATCTTTAACGTTTAAACATTATATTCTGATTATAACGGTTTTGCAATGCTTGATATTTTACAGGATAGATTAAGTTATCCATTAGTCTTAATAATGCTTTTTAATAACATTCCCTGATATTAGTGCTAAAATCAACTTATCAGGGAAAATTGACCTGATAAGTTGTTATCAAGGAAATGCTTCCTTGATAATATGGAATTGAAGGTATTATCAGGTAAGAATGACCTGATAATCAATGGTTAGCATGGACACGGTATGAACAGAATTCGATTAAAATATGTTTTTTTGTCAGGAGTGTTTCTTTTTATATTTAGTTTTCTTTGTGGGATATTTTCATTTCCATATCCCGACTTACCACCGGAAGATGTAAATATACATAACTTTTTTGCATCTTTGTTTCTGTGGAGTTTTTGTGGTGGCATAGGGTTAATGCAAATAGCTATCATCGTTGGGATAATAAAAGTGCTTTACAATAATTTGGCATCCATGTTTAGCGGATTTTTAGTTGGAATTTTTCTTGTAGTTTTTGGGTACTTTTACGGAGTGTACTTTGCCTTACCTCTTCCGAATCCACCCGAAGGAATATTATGGGTATTTCATTTTTTTGCAAGCCTAACAGTTTTTTTGGTTGGCTTAGGATTGTTTCTAATTATTCTTAAAAATTATTTAGCTAACGAGGTATTGAAGCGGACAAGCCGCTGAATGCGGCGTTAGAGCATGAATATTTAAACAGGCTCTTAATAGGACTTACCAGCAATTTGAATCTTATGCCCCGAAATAAATTTCAGGGTTAAACTTACCAGAAGTCAGCTAAATCTGACTATTATATCCCAAATGTGAGATTTTAATGTTATTTAATTCACTATCTTTTGCCCTGTTTTTTATCCTTTTAACAGGGCTTCATTTCTCTTTGCCCCACAGATTCAGATGGATATTGATTTTAGCTGCAAGCTACTATTTCTATATGTGCTGGAACGTGGGGTATATTCTTCTTATTGCAACTTCTACATTGATTACTTGGTATGCAGGACTGAAAATAGAAGGTGCGTTAAGCAATAAGAGAAAAAAACATTTTCTAATCGCAAGCCTTGTAGCCAATCTTGGTGCATTACTCTTCTTTAAATACTTTAATTTCTTCACCACATCTCTTTTTCAAATATCAGCTAAATTTAATCTATTTACTGGATATGAAGCCCCTTTACTCCACATTATGTTGCCAGTTGGAATATCTTTCTACACCTTCCAGACAGTTAGCTACACAATTGACATCTATCAAGGCAAAATCGAGCCAGAAAAGCATCTTGGTATATTTGCCCTTTATGTAGCCTTTTGGCCCCGAATTGTTGCTGGACCAATTGAGAGAGCTGGAAAACTTATACCTCAGTTTAGAAAAGTAATCTCATTTGACTATTCAAATACAACTGACGCTCTTAGGTTGGTTTTGTGGGGCATGATAAAAAAAGTTGTGATTGCTGACCAACTTGCAGTTTACGTTAATCAGGTCTTTGATAATTGTGGCGATTACACAGGATTTCCTCTGATTATTGCCTCAATATTCTTTACAATTCAGATTTATTGTGATTTTTCGGGATACTCTGATATGGCTATTGGAACAGCCAAAGTTATGGGATATGAACTAACTGAAAACTTCAGACACCCATATTTTGCAGCCTCATTGCGTGAATTCTGGCAGAGGTGGCATATATCGCTCTCAACATGGTTTAGAGATTATGTTTATATTCCTCTTGGAGGCAAGAGAGTTGTAAAATGGCGATTTTACTATAATCTATTTATCACATTTTTAGTGAGTGGACTTTGGCATGGTGCTAATTGGACATTTGTAATATGGGGCGGTTTGCATGGTCTCTATTTAATTATTGAGAATATTGTTGAAGAATTTTTCAGCAATATTTTTAAAACTACTTGGAATAGTATTGAAAACACCACCTTTTATAAGGCTATCCGTGTTGCAATAACATTGTTTTTGGTTAATTATGCGTGGATTTTCTTTAGAGCAAATACTGTTTCTGACGCATTTTCAATAACAGGTAAGATGTTTATATTTGATTTTAAAAACTCATCATCTCTTATTGAGAATATTGTTGTAGTTGAACCATCTTCATTTATTCTTAGTTTAGCTCTTATACTCTTTCTTATTGTTGTTGAGTTCAAAGAGCAGACAATCAAAATTGAGAACTATGTTGGAAACCTGCCATTTGTAGCACGTTGGTCTATCTACACTTTAGGACTGTGGGCGGTCATCATTTCAACAGTTTTTGGTGTAAAACAAGAGTTTATCTATTTTCAATTTTAAGGCTTAAATATTCTATATCAAATCAATTCGAGCCATGGCTTTGGCTTAAGGCGTAAAATCAGGTGATACTAATTGGATAGCCAATCAAAAAAAATTATATTAAAAATAATAATATTCTCTATTCTAAATCTTGTTATTATGTTGAGTTTGCTCCTCTTCTTTTCAGGCAGCAACAGAGATATAAAGTTCAAAAATTGGGAAACAGAGTCAAATCTTCTTGTAACAGGTGAAAATGAACATTATGATGTGGCAATTCTTGGCACTTCAAGAGGTAGAGTGTTTTCTCGTGATTCAAACCATCTGACGATGGAGAGTGTTCTTGGCAGAAAAGTTGTAAATCTCTCTAAAGGTGGTGGAGGTGGTCTTATGCCAGCAAAGATTCATCTTGCCCATTTCTATAGAAGAGGAAACAGAGCTAATCACGTTATCTATTTTATTGACCCTTGGATTTTTTTCTGTCCCATAAATAATGAGAACAACACATTTTTTTTAAAAGATGAACCTTTTGAGATTTATATTCTTTTTGATCTGATTTTAAATGGCTTTCCATCACAACGAATTACTTCATATTTGCAGATGATAGCGGTTGATGACTGGAAAAGTATCAGCAAATACGCAGCCCCAAACCTTGATAAGCTAACCCTTAAAGCAATTGATCCTGTTAAACTTGAAGAGGCAAGAGAACACTATCTTGGATTATACGAGCCTGATAAATTTGAACACTATAGCAAATTTATAAATGATATTAACGGATTGGCGAAAAAGCATAATAGCAAAATCACATATATAATGCTTCCTATTTTGATGAGAGATTTTCCGGGAGCCAAAGAAGTTGATGCAAAACTTAAAAAGATAATCAATAAAGAGAGAGCCAATGATATTAATAATAATGAGACTAATAGCAAAATAGGAAAGCAAGAGAGTTTTCAATATTATAACTTGATTGATGAAATGCAAGATAGACACTTTTTTTATGACCACATGCACTTTAATAATAAAGGGGTTGAATATTTCACAAAAACTTATTTAAAACCTATTTTATAAAAAAGAGATAAAAATGTTAACAACAATCGAAAAAAAAGTAATCTCCTCACTTCAAGGCAATATTCCAATAACCCATCGCCCTTTTCTTGAACTTGCAGAAAATATTGGAATCTCTGAAGAGCAATACCTTGAGATAGTTGAGAGCTTAAGCCAACGTGGCATTATTAGACGTTTTGGAGCAACTCTTAAGCATCAAAATTCAGGATTTAAAGCTAATGCTATGGTTGCTTGGAACGTTGATGAAGAGAAAGTTCAAGAGGTTGGAAAAATTATGGCATCTTTTGGCGAAGTAACTCATTGCTACCGAAGAAATCCAGCCCCAACATGGCAATATAATCTATACACTATGGTTCATGGTCCAGATGAAGAGACCTGTTACTCCATTGCTGCAAGAATATCAGAGGCAACAGGTGTAAAAGAATACTCGCTTCTATTTAGCACAAAAGAGCTTAAAAAAACTTCAATGAGTTATTTTGATTGATAATTTCCCCCACATACTTTGCGTAAACCCTTGGATACATGATTTTGCAGCCTTTGATTTTTGGGCAAAACCTTTAGGATTGTTGCAGCTTGCCTCAATTATAAGAAAAGGTGGGGCAAAAGTCTCTTTTTTAGATTGTCTTAACAGGTTTCACCCCAAAGCAATTGAAGAGAATAATCAGACCAATAAAGGAAATGGGGTTAAAATATTAAGAGATGGGAGAGGTCCTTTTAGGAAAAAGGCAATACCATTGCCAGAAGGGGTTAGAATTTCAAAAAAAGAGTTCTCATCAACCAAAAGTTTATCTTCAGACAAAATCATGTTTGCAGGTAAATCATTCTCACGTTATGGCATTGAGCCTGACTGGCTTAAGCAGGATTTGAAAAGAGTTCAAAAAGAGAAAAAACCAGACTTGATTTTAGTTACATCTATTATGACCTATTGGGCATCAGGTGTTCAAGAGACAATTTCAATTATAAAGGAGATATTTCCAGATGTTCCAGTCGTTCTTGGCGGGATTTACGCAACTCTTTGCACTGAACATGCCCTTAAACACTCTATGGCAGATGAGGTTATAACAGGGGCGGGTGAAGAGCAGATTTATGATATTATTAAGAGATATACGGGTTTTTCACTCAAGGTTCATTCTAAATCAGCCGTTCATTTCGCCCCCACCCGCCCACTCCCCAATGAAGAGGGGTATAATTACTCCTTCCCCTTGGAAAGAGACGAAGATGGGCAAAAGAATCTTGATCTACTGCCTTACCCCGCCCTTGATCTTATATCAAATTTAACTTACGCCCCGATTTTAACCTCCAGAGGCTGTCCATTTTCATGCACCTACTGTGCATCATCTTTTCTTGAACCAACAATGAGGCGAAGATCACCAGAATCTGTTTTTGAAGAGATTTGCCATTGGCATGAAAATTATGGTGTCCATAATTTTGCTTTTTATGATGATGCCTTGCTCATAAATCCTGAAAAATATATCCTGCCTTTGCTGGAAAGAGTTCTTGTATATTCTCAATCAAAATACTCTTCAGCAAATATGTTTTCATATTCCAGCAAATCTTCACTCTCCTACCTATCTTCGTTGTCTGGTCAATCTTCTCCTCCCCTATCCTTTCACACTCCAAACGCCTTGCACATTCGGCAGATTAACAAAGATACTGCTGATTTGATGTTTAAAACAGGCTTTAAAACTGTCCGTCTTGGTCTTGAGACAACCAATTTTTCAAATTCCCGAAAAGAAGATATTAAAGTCAAACAAGATGAGTTTTACAATGCAGTATCAATGCTGAAACAGGCGGGCTTTCAAAAAGATCAGATTGGAGCATATCTTTTGTGTGGTCTTCCAAATCAAAACCTTGATGATGTTGAACGCTCTATTATGATTGTTAAACAAACTGGTATTATTCCAGTTCTTGCTTACTACACCCCAATACCTCACACCAAGATGTGGGAGGAGGCTATTAGCTATTCACGATTTGATTTAGAGAATGAGCCTTTTTTTACTAATAACGCCCTGTTTCCATGTATTAATAATGAGCATGAGATAAAAAAGATTTCTGAATTGAAAAAAATGACAAAGTAAAATATAGTCCCCACGTTTTGTTAGAATTGCGTTAGTTTTTTGTTAGTTTTTTATTAGACTGCTTGTTTTATTGTTTTAGGGGCTTGTTCTGGTAGGGAACAACGATCGTTATTCCCTACCTATTACTATTAATATTTTTTTCATAAAAAAGAGAATTTTGTTTTTCTTTTTCAAGGGGGCTAACATTGAATTTGGTTGAAATCCTTATTCAGACCGTAGGAGGTTTGGGGCTTTTTATACTTGGCATGAAGATGATGACAGAAGGTCTTGAGATGACTGCTGGAAACAGAATAAAAAGAATTTTGGGAGCTATTTCATCAAATCGTGTAATTGGATGTCTAACTGGTGCTGGTGTTACTGCTGTTATACAATCCTCTTCTGCAACTACAGTTATGTTAATTGGTTTTGTAGGGGCGGGTATGATGACATTTGAACAAGCAATTGGTGTTATTCTTGGAGCAAATGTTGGAACAACTATGACCGCCCAGCTAATAGCATTTAAACTCTCAAGTGCCGCTTTACCAGCTATTGCAATTGGAGTACCTCTTAAATTTTTTTCAAAGCAGCGGAACTACCGTTATATTGGTGAGATTATTTTAGGATTTGGTTTACTCTTTTACGGAATGACGGTAATGAGCGATGGTCTTGCCCCAATTCGTTCTAATCCTGAATTTGTAGGTTTCTTTACAAAATTTAATACAGACACCCGTTTCGGAGTTCTGATGTGCGTTTTTGTTGGAACAGTGCTTACTATAATAGTTCAATCATCTTCTGCAACAGTTGGCGTAACTATGGCACTTGCTACCCAAGGTTTAATAAGTTTTGAGACCTCTATGGCTCTTGTACTTGGTGAAAATATAGGCACAACCATAACCGCAGAGCTTGCAACAATTGGCTCTGCAAGTCTAAGTGCCCATAGAACAGCCCGTGCCCATACTCTTTTTAATGTTATAGGAGTATGTATGATAGTAACTATTTTTCCGATATTTATAACCATTGTGAAATTCGCCACCATTAAAATGGGGGCTGGAGACGTAGCTATGGCAACTGATGGTCAATATCTTAATGTTGGCAGATATATTGCCAATGGACACACTCTTTTTAATGTAATTAACGCCTCATTTTTTCTTTTGTTTCTCCCAATTCTTACTAAAACTGCCATCATGCTTTCACCTAAAGAGGGCAAGAAAGAGCGGTATAAACTTCCAATATTTGACACAAGATTTATCGACTCTCCAATTGGTGCCCTTGCTAAAGTTCAGGGAGAAGTTGTTAAAATGGCTGAGTTCACAAAAGACCGTCTGCATAACCTTTCACAATGTATCAAAGTTAGAGACGATGATAAATTAGGAGAAAGAGAAGCTGTAGAAGAGCATATTGATAAGATGCAGCTTGTAATTACGCAATATTTGACAACAGTTTATCAAGGCGGTGTAAATGAATTTGAAGCCAATGAAATCTCTGAAATGATGCGTATTACAAATAACCTTGAGAGAATCGGCGATTCTATGGAAAATGCCTCAAAATCAATTGAGAGAATGTATAACAATAATATTAAGTTAAGCGAAGGTGCTCTTAATGATCTTGAATCTATCGCAAAAGAGGTTGATGTATTTTTTGATATGGTCGTAAACGCAATGAAGGATAAGCAAGGGCATGAGGATTTTTTCAAAAAAGCTGAAATTCAAGAGAATCTGATTGACTCCATGAGAGAGCGTATGCGTAATGAACACATAGAGAGGCTAAGACAAAGCAGTTGTTCAGTTGATGCTGGACTGCTATATATATCTCTTCTATCAAATTATGAGAAGATGGGAGATTATTGTTTTAATATTGCAATTGGTGTGGACAGGATAAAATAAGGGAGAGCTTCTCAATGCAACAAGCTATTCAGAACACTTTAAGGAGTTGCGTTTCTGCTGATGGACAATTTATTGTCGGTATTCACAGACCAGCCTTTAATGTCGAACTTTTAAGAAAAAATAGTTATGTTGAATCTCTTGGAAAATTGCCAGATGGAACGGTGGTTAAAAATGAGGTGAACTTTCCTTGTGATAAGGTTGAAGAGCCAGAGGCTGATGTTATCTATGAAATTCCAAATGCTTTTCCTTTTAGAGGAACAACCTATATTAATTCAGCATGGGCAGATAAAAATGTTGGTAAACCTGAAAAGATAGATATTCCAAAGCCTTCCGATTGTTCACTTAGCCAAACGCTAAAGAATCTATTTCAAAAGAAACTTAATGAGGAAAATAATGAGCAACAAAATAAGAAGGGTAAGGAAGAGCAGAAGAAGGAGCATCAAGAAAAAGTAACTCATACTTCTTTTATGAGAGACTTTTTTACTAACCTACCCTACCCTATTAAGATTGCCCTTGCCCAAAGCTCAACAGACCCTGATGATCTACTTGCTATTATTCCTCTTTGTTGCACAATTATCTTTGATAAAAATGGAGTTCCTTCTGGTCTTATGTTTAAAAAAGGTATAAATGGAGATGTAATACCAGATATACATGATCATACGCTCTTTGAAATTATTGTGAACAACCCTTATCTACCAGATACCTATAAGCGGGTTATGGTCTTAAAACCCGGAATTCAAGGAAAGAGTGAGATAACAGGAGAGTGGCTTGAATATAACGAATTAGATAGCTCTTTAAAAAACATAACCGCAAACTCAAACGAAGATATAATCAATAACCAGAATAAGAATAAAAGCCATGTATTTGAATATTTAAGGCGAAACAGCTACATTCCGTGGGGACACTTTGCAGCAAATACAGCAGATGACACGGTGCGATATAGCGTAAACTCTTTGACAATGGCTGATATGGCTGGTATGCGTCATCTTTACTATCAACGCACATATTTGCGTTTAGCAGAGCAATTAAATATCTCATTTTCTTCAGATTGTAGAACAATACCACCAGATAACCTTGAACAGTTAAGATTAGAAATTATCAAAACTCTTCAAAATATTGATCATAAATCTCTTGAAAAAAATGATGAGCATAAAATTTTTGAAACAAATAGCCAAAAAAACTTTGAAAACAATAATCAGCCAAAATTATCTTTTAACGGCTCTTTGTGGGGTTGGAATTTTGGGTTTGGTTATGCTCAATCTGGTTACAGACTTCATGCCTCACATCAGCAGATTCATCAACAATATGCAATGATTCCAAAAGAGATTAAAAGTTCTATCGCAACAAATAATGACGCTATAAAAGAGAGAGAGAGTCAAGTCATTAATCAAGCAAAACATAAACCTTTCTTATCTTTTGCTTGTGGTGATATGATTGCTGATTTTATTGAATCCTACAAAAATATAACTGGCAAACCTTTTTTTGATAGTTATATCAAGGCTATAAGGACAAATAAAAGAATAGATATAAAAGAAGATAACATTCACCAAAATACGATGAATTTACCTTCAAGCCTTATTGTTTATGAAGATGATAATATAATGTTGTTTGTTCCAAAAGCTCAAACATCTCAATGGGAGCTTCAACTTATGGCTATTAAAGAGTGTGGAAATATTCTTGAGGCAAATACAACGATGAGAGCTTCATTAGATAAGGCAATCCTTACAGCTTTAAAGATTCTCGAAAACATGGGTGCAAGCATGGTAACATCAATTGAGTTTTCAAAAAGATTTGACTCTAATGACAAAGATCAGCGACTTTTATACTCTTTTATGCCTAAAATGCCAGATTCACCTGGTGCGTTTAGCGAAGCACAGCTAAGATGGATTAATGGGCATTATCCTGAAGATTTTGCATATTCATGCAGGATACATTACGAAAAATTTATTAAAAGCTATAAAGCATAATTAAATTTTGATTAACCGTTCAAATATTCCATCTTGACACCATGATAGTGGTTTTTTATAGTAAAAAACAAAATTTATTATTGCATTATTAAAAGATAGAGACAATGTGGTTAAAAAATAACAAGATGAATAAGCACAATGAAATGGAATTAAGTATCGTGCAAAACGAAGCTGTAGCCCCATCAATACCATCAGTTAAACTAAAGGGGGTCGGAGATGGATTTTTAGTTACAATCAATCCTGCCATTCCTGAAGAGGAAATATATAAAGAGCTATCTGATCTATTTGGACGTCTCAAACATCTTACTGTAAATGCAAAAGTTGTTATTGATATTGGAAATATTGAGGGATATGATGCTTTGGTAAACAACATTAAACTATTACTAAAAAGTAAGTTTGATGTTGGAAGCATTACAAGATTAAATCAAAAAAGCTCTTCAAACAGCGTTAGTGGATTTGACGGACAACATAATATTGAAAACAATATCCGTGCAAACAATAACAAAGGCTGGATTAACGAGAGAAGCGATGCACTTATACTCACAGGAAGAGTCCGTTCTGGTCAAAAAATAGATACAAAAGGACACCTCGTAATTGCTGGCAATGTCAATCCGGGTGCAGAACTGACTGCTGGTGGTAATATTATTGTTCTTGGTTCTCTTTTAGCACCAGTTTATGCGGGTTACCCTGATGATGATGAGGCTTTTGTCATGGCTCTTGATTTTCGTCCACCAAATATTCAAATAGGTGGAGTGGTATCTATGGAGATAAATAGTGAGCTTTCAGGCAAAATAGTGTATGCAACTGTAAAAGATAATAAAATTATTACTGAAGATTATATTAAAACTCAGCCATTTGGAAAAATTCCGTGGCCAACTATCATGTAATTATTTCAAATTGATTTATTATTTATTCCAAATTTTACTAATAAAATGATATTTATAATACCTAATAAAATAATATTGATAATGTAAATGAGGTGTTAATTGGAAGGCAAAATAATTGTAGTAACATCAGGTAAAGGAGGGGTGGGTAAGACAACTGCTACCGCATCTATTGGTGCTGCCCTTGCCCTTGAAGGAAATAGGGTTGCTGTAATTGACATGGATATTGGTCTTAGAAACCTTGATATTGTTTTAGGACTTGAAAATAGAATAGTATTTAATATTGTTGATGTGGTTAATAAAAGGTGTAACCTATCTCAAGCATTGATAAGAGACAGAAGAATTGAGAATCTATTTTTGGTTCCAGCATCTCAAAGTGATAACAAAGATGTTCTAACCACACTTGGAGTTCAGAGGCTTGCAAAGCAGCTAAAGAGCGAGTTCAATTATGTTATCATGGATTCACCTGCTGGCATTGAAAAAGGTTTTGAAAATTCAGTTGTAGCTGCAGATGAGGCTATTGTGGTATGTACTCCTGATGTCTCCTCTATCAAAGATGCTGACAGAGTTATTGGTCTTTTGTATGCACGCTCAATAACCCCAAGACTTATTGTGAACAGAATCATACCTGAAATGGTGGTAAGGGGCGATATGTTGAGCCACGAAGATGTTATGGATATTCTCTCTATTGATCTTCTTGGGCTTGTTCCAATGGATGATCAGGTTGTTATCTCTACAAATACTGGTGTACCTTTAGTTATGCAAAATCAATCTCTTGCTGGTCAGGCATTTAGAAGAATTGCAAAGAGAATTAATGGAGAGACAGACCTCCCCATACAAGTTCCTACTATGAAAACTGGAATTTGGAGCAAAATTACACAAAAATTAGGTTTGACTAAATGAGGATGGATTCCATGCTTAACGGATTTATGAAAAAATTTTCAGGAAAAAAATCCAGTAAGGAGACTGCCAAAAAAAGGTTACAGTTTGCCCTTGTTTACGATAAGCTGGAAATCAATGAGATGACACTTGAGAGTCTTCAGAAGGATATTATAGAGGTAATTTCAAAATATTTTGAAATTGATACTAAATCTTTGCAGCTTGAAGTTCAGCGTGAGCGTGACCATGAACTTTCTGCCCTTGTCTTTAATACTCCAATATTGTGTGTAAAAAAAAACAAAGCTTATAATGCTCAAAAGATATAATTAAATATTTTCACGAACTGTTAGAACATTATTGATAGTTGCCAAAACAACATTTAATCGGGAGTTAAATTTAATTTTTCAATTACCTTAAAGAGACGATTACCTATTTCAATTCCAATATTGATAAAATTGGGACCATACAATTTGCCAGTTTCTGTTCTAAAAGTACTTTTGATCTGCTCTAAAGCATTCATACCAATAGGATAACGTTTTATAAATTCATAGATAGGTGCTTTTGAGAACATTACCATATCCCAAACAGTATGGGTAAAATTATCAGGTCCCCATCTAAATTTATCAGCATCATAAAGAGCATTAGATATGAGAGATTTATTTTGGTTCTTATCTGACAAGATATTACCATTGCCCATTATCTTCTCTTGATCTTCTTGCTTTTTTTGAAATGCTTCATGTTCGTTTATTGCACAACAAACTATCTCAATATCCTCTTCTGTAAGAGGATATTTTCCATCTGATAAAAATATTTTTGCAAATTTTGCACCTTCTGCTGAGTGGTGTTTTTCCTTCCTTTTAATATCATGCAGTAACCCAGCTACCTGAACCAGTAAGATTTGTTCAATTTTGCTGGTTTCTATTTTTATATTGCTTTTGATTACAATATCACTATTTTCATTCTCTTTTATTTGAGAGGATTGAGATGACAATTTACTACTTTCTTGATTCTGTATCTCAATCTGCACTATTGCCCCAGCATCTATACACACCAAATCAGAATGACGCATACCATGACCAAAATCATCTTCAATTAATGGGGTTATCTCCTCTTTAATTTTAACCAACATAGGGTGTGAGTTTAGCATCTGACGAGAATAGTCAATCTCTCTTTGAAACTGCTGATAAAATTGAGGAAGAGGTAAAGATGCTACAATATTTCGAGCCTCTTCCCTTAATTGAAGGTATATTTCATTCATGTTTGACTTTAATTATTTGTTCATCTTAAATTATACTCAAAACAGGAGTAGTAGGGTTTAACCATGGTTAAACCCTACTTACCCCCTACAACTAAAAAAATAAAACTCTAAAATAAAATTTATCCATCACCTTCAAGTTTTGACACTTTAATTGATAACTCCTGCAACTGTGCCATTGTTGGAACTGATGGGGCATCAGTAAGAAGACAGGTTGCTTTTTGGGTCTTTGGAAATGCAATAACATCACGAATTGAATCTTCTTGACATAAAAGCATAACAAGCCTGTCAAATCCAAATGCAAGCCCACCATGCGGAGGTGTTCCAGAAGCAAGAGCATTTAGTAAAAATCCAAATTTTTCTTGTGCCTCTTCTTTTCCGATACCAAGCAAATTAAACACACGCTCCTGAAGCTCTGTGGAGTGGATACGGATACTTCCACCGCCAATCTCTGTTCCATTTAGCACCATGTCATAAGCTCTTGAACGGATATTGGACGGGTCAGATTCAAGTTTATCCATATCCTCTTCAAGAGGTGCTGTAAATGGGTGATGCAAAGCCTGATACCGTTTTTCCGTCTCATCATACTCAAGCAGAGGAAAATGGGTAACCCAAACAAAACGATAAACATTGCTATCAATCAAATTTAACCTTCTTGCAAGCTCGTTTCTTAGCTGTCCTAACGCCTCGTTAGTTACTTTAACGCTGTCAGCAACAAAGAAGACTAAATCTCCAACTTCCATGTTAAGACGTTTTTTTAACGCAGATTTCTCCTCTTCAGTGAAAAACTTTGCAATTGGAGACTGCCATTCATTATCTTTAACTTTAATCCATGCAAGCCCTTTTGCTTTGTAGATTGCTGCAAATGCGGTTAGCTCATCAATCTCTTTTCGGCTCATACCAGAAGTTCCATCAACTCCGCCACAACCTTTAGCATTTATAGCTTTAACAATACCGCCATTTTTAACAGCAGATGCAAAGACTTTAAAATTTGCATCTTTAACAATGTCAGAAACATTGTGCAATTCTAAACCAAAACGCATATCTGGACGATCAATACCAAATCTATCCATTGATTCTTTATATGTAATACGCTCAAATGGTATTTGAACATCAATGTTACGAACTTTTTTAAAAACCTCTTTAATCAACCCTTCGGTTATCTCCATTATGTCTTCTTCGCCAACAAATGATAACTCCATATCAATCTGGGTAAATTCTGGCTGGCGGTCTGCCCTTAAATCTTCGTCTCTGAAGCAACGAACAATCTGATAATATCTTTCAAAACCCGCTATCATCAAAAGTTGTTTAAATAGCTGTGGAGATTGTGGCAACGCATAAAAGCAACCATGATTGACGCGGCTTGGCACAAGATAATCTCTTGCTCCTTCTGGCGTGCTTTTTGTAAGAAATGGGGTCTCAATGTCAAGAAACCCTCTATCATTTAAGTATTCTCTAACAGCCCTTCCAGCAGTATGTCTTGCTATAAGATTTTTTTGAAGTTGAGGACGGCGTAAATCTAAATGTCTGTATTGAAGGCGAATTATCTCTGATGCTTCAACTCTATCTTCAATCTGAAATATTGGAGTCTGTGCATGGCTCAAAATCTTTAGTTCATCTACAAAAACCTCAATCTCTCCTGTGTCCATATTTTTATTAACCATGTCAGATGGGCGGGCAACAACTTTGCCTTTTACTCCAAGCACAAACTCACTTCTTATAACTTGTGCTTTTTCATGCACTGATTGGGAGATTTCAGGATTAAAGACAATCTGAGTAAGCCCTGCCCTATCCCTAAAATCAACAAAAATAACTCCGCCGTGATCACGGCGTCTTTGCACCCAACCCATTAAAACAATATCTTTGCCAACATCGCCTATTCTTAACTCCCCACAGTTGTGGGTTTTTCTCATATTTCCAAGTAAATCTGCCACCTAATTTTTCCTCATTTGTTTTATTATATATGTTTTAAAAATTCTTCGACTGTAAGACCAATATCTTTAATTATTTGCTTTAGTAAAAGAGGTGATATATCTCGTCCCACATGAAAAGGCACCGTTGTTCCTCGACCATCAACATGACGAAATTGTTTATGAGAACCTTTTTGACGGACTTCATAAAAGCCAAGATGATTAAGTATTGCGGTAAGCTCTTTTGGCTTGAGTACAGGAAATGTACCCATATCTCTAAGCCACCATCAAGTTTTGTGTCCCAATAAATTCAGTCTCAATCTGTGGTTCACCTTCTTCAAGGAGCATTTCAATTACCTCTTTCATATTTTTATTGAGTTCATCTAAAGTTTCAGCCTGTGAATGAGCTCCTTTGAATCCTGGTACAAAACCAACATAAAGACCAGTCTCATTGCATCTCTCAATAATTGCTGTATATGTTCTCATAGAAATAACTCTCTATCTTTAATTTTAAAATTAAACTCTATTTAAGAGCGTTTCAATCTGCTCAACAGGATTATCGTTTGTGATAAAAAATTGCTCTTTAGTTTTCATGTTCCTTAATACCAAGGCATTATCCTCAATCTCTTTATCGCCTGCAATAAGAACATTTGCGGCATTTAATTTATCAGCTCGTTTCATAAGACTCTTAAGACTTCTGCCGCTGTAATCTGTCTCAGTTCTGATACCAGCAATATTTAAAGCTGATGTCCACATATATGAAAGACGAATTGCTTTTTCTCCAAGCGGAATAATAAAAATATCTGGCACTTTTGGAGATAAAAAATTCATAAAATCAGACGAAGTATTACTCTGAGAGAGCGTATCAGTATTACCCTCAGAGATCGTAGCTGAACCATCTTTGCCTTCAACATTTGCACTATTTATCATCTGTGAAACAATCTCAGCAAGCCTATCAAAACCTATTGCAAAACCTATTCCGTAAGTCTCTGGGCCACCTAACTCTTTTATTAAGGCATCATACCTTCCACCGCCTGCAACTGCACTTTGGGCACCTAATGCTGTTGTTAGAATTTCAAATGTAGTTCTTGAGTAATAATCAAGACCTCTCACCAATGTTTTATCAACTGTAAATTCTACATTTTGCTCTGTAAGCACACTTTTTACAGTCTCAAAATGTTCTTTGCAGTTATCGCAAAGGTGATTAAGAGTTGAAGGGGCATCTTTAAGAGCCTCACGACATTCAGGCACTTTACAATCAAGGGTTCGCAATGGGTTTTTATCCATACGCCTTAAACAATTCTCGCAAAGATGCTCTTTTTTGCCCTCTAAAAATCCTAAAAGCTCTTTTTGAAAGGTTGGTCTGCACTCTTTACACCCAAGTGAATTTATATGAGCTTTTAGTTCAGAAAGCCCGAGACGTTTAAAAAGCTCATTTAAAATCAAGATAAGCTGTGCATCAATATAAGGTGATTCAATCCCAAACACTTCAGCATTAATTTGATAAAATTGACGGTATCTACCCTTTTGTGGTCTTTCTCGTCTGAACATTGGTCCTATTGTATAGAGTTTTTGAACAGAGTCAGATGCCCCCATATTGTGCTGTATATATGCTCTGACAACCGATGCAGTTGCCTCTGGTCTTAAAGTTAATTTATCGCCTTTTCTATCTGGAAAGGTGTACATCTCTTTTTCAACAATATCAGTTGTCTCTCCGATACTGCGGGCAAAGAGTTCAGTCTTTTCCATAATTGGAATACGAATCTCTTTAAATCCAAAATCTTCAAAGAGCTTTGAGGCTGTCTTTTCAATTGCCTGCCAAATAGCTATATCTTCTGGTAATATGTCCCTAAAACCTCTTATGGTCTGTATCATTTTTCCTCACCATTTTAAATAAAATTTGCCTTCTTTATAGCGTTGTAATTAAACCGAAGACGATGAAAATAAGACTCTTTTATACTCGGATATATGTTTTATAGTCAATGACTAAATCTTATGTATATAGTCTGCTTTAGGCGACCTCTTTTATCTTAAGAATGAGATTTAATTAATCCCTAAACGCCTAATTGCAAAAAAAACTGATAGTAGAGACCACGGCCAGCGTCTCTGCTTATTTCATTGCTAACTAAAGTTAAAATTGCTGTAATTGATATTGAAGATGAGTTTAATAAATGGTAAGAACCGCTAACTATTAACAATATAAAAAATCAGGAGAAGAACATGCAAAACAGAGTAACAACAACTTCGCTTTATAAAATGAAGAAAGAGGGGAAAAAAATTACCGCATTAACAGCTTATGACTATCCGTTTGCAAGCATGGTTGATGCTGCTGGTATTGATATTATTCTTGTTGGTGATTCTCTTGGAATGGTTGTTCAGGGAAAAGAGAATACACTTCCAGTTACAATGGAAGAAATTTTATACCACACTTCAATGGTATCAAGAGCCTGTTCATATTCAATGGTAATAGGGGATATGCCATTTATGTCTTATCAAACATCTATTGAAAAGGCTGTTGAAAATGCTGGTAGATTTTTAAAAGAGGCTGGAGCTTCTGCTGTAAAACTCGAAGGAGGAGCCGCTGTTTGTGATGTAATTAGTGCTATTTCAAGAGCTTCTATTCCTGTTCAAGCTCATATTGGATTAACACCTCAATCAGTCCACCAAATGGGTGGTTTTAAGGTGCAACGTGATGAAGATAGGCTTATGGCAGATGCGTTAAAAGTTCAAGAGGCTGGAGCATTTTCTGTTGTGCTTGAAGGAATACCATCTCCAATAGCTGCTAAAATTACAAAAACTCTTGAGATTCCAACTATCGGAATTGGAGCTGGTTCTGATTGTGATGGTCAAATTCTTGTTATTCACGATATGCTTGGTATTAGCAATAGAACTGTTCCAAAATTTGTTAAAAAATTTGCAGATATTAACTCTTTAGCAAAGCAAGGCTTAAAACAATATATTGATGAAGTAAGAGGTGGTCTCTTCCCTTCAAAAGAGTATCAATATAAATAGGCAAGAAATTAATGGTGAATTGTTGAATATGATAAAGGTAAATTTATAACAAATAAGGCAACTATATGACAGAGTTTACCCATATTAACGCAAATGGTAGTGTAAGAATGGTTGATGTTGATGATAAAAATACAACCAAACGCATTGCTGTAGCGTGCGGTGTAGTTAAGATGAAACCAGATACATTGGAAAATATAACTAACATCACTATCAAAAAAGGCAATGTGCTTGAAACAGCAAGAATTGCTGGAATCATGGCAGCCAAAAAAACATCAGACTTAATTCCAATGTGCCACCCATTGAATATAACGCATGTAAGTGTGGATTTTTTTCCTGATCATGTTCAAAGCACTATAACAATTGAGGCACAAGCATCTGTTTCTGGAAAGACAGGAGTTGAGATGGAGGCTTTGACCGCTGTTTCTGTAGCAGCTTTAACGATTTATGATATGTGCAAATCTTATGATAAGGCAATGGTAATCTCTGATATTCACCTTAAAAGCAAATCTGGTGGTAAAAGCGGAGATTATCTTGCAGAGAGATATTTATAGAAGATACCCATAATGAATTATAAAAGATAACCCATGATAAAACAGAACCTAAATAGAACACTATTTCTAAGCAAATCACGATACCTAAGTAGAACGCAATACCTAAGTAAAACACGATATTTTATATTTACCACACTTATTCTAAGTGCCTGTTTTTTTATAAATGGGTGCAGTCGGGCTGTAGTTGTTCAACAACCAATTAAAGAGCAAGATAGAACTAAAATAGAGATAAAAGAACAAGTTAAAATAGAGCCGCAGCAAGAAGGGGTTAAACCTTATGGGCCATCTGCATTTAAAAAGCCAATTGAATATTTTAACGGTATAACCCCATCTTATCCACTTTATAAACTATCAAAAGAGCAATACCCTGATTTTTCAAAAGATATTCATGGAAAAAAGGGATTAAAGAGGGCATTAAAGCAAAGCATTATCTACTACGGAAGGATTCCTAAATCGACAAAATTCTATTTTGGTAATGATAAATATGACGCAGCGTTTATGCGTCTATCTGCAAAGAGGTTTCTTGATTTTTTAGAAACATCTCCATCAGCTTACAAGATTAATAGTTTTATCAATAAGAATTACAGCGTTTATACAACAGTTAGAAGAGATGATTCGCGATCAAATTTAGATGTAAAAAACAGAGAGATTAATTTATCTGTTTTGTTTACAGGCTATTATGAACCATCATTACAAGGTAGCCTAATAAAAGAGGGGGATTATATCTATCCTATATACTCAAAGCCTAATAATTTAATAGAAGTTCCAAGAGGTGGATTCTCGGGAAAATATAGAGGTACACCTGCATCAGGTGCAAGGCGTAACAGTAAAAATGAGTTGATTCCTTACTATACCAGAGCTGAAATTGATTTAATGGGTTCTAAATTTGAAAAATATGCAAAACCACTTGCATGGGTAAACAGCAAAATTGACCGTTTCTTTTTAGAAATTCAAGGTTCAGGCAGGGTTGAATTAAAGCAAGGTGGAACGTTAAAGGTTCAATATAGTGGAAAAAATGGTCGTCCTTACAGATCAATTGGAAAATATTTAGCTGATAAAGGAGAGATGCTAAAAGAGGATGTTACTATGCAATCTCTTCGTAAATGGCTTGACGATAACCCTACAAGAATTGATGAAGTTCTAAATCACAATCCAAGTTTTGTATTTTTCCAAAAAGGAGATGGCGGTCCAGTTGGGTGTCTTGGAGTTGAAGTAACTCGTATGCGTTCTATTGCAACAGATAAAGCCTTATTACCTAAAGGCTCAATCTGTTTTATGGAGACAACTATTCCAACATGGGCAAGCCGTGAAGATAACATTGCATGGCAAAACTACTCAGCATTTGTGCTTAATCAAGACACTGGCGGAGCAATTAAAGGTTCTGGAAGAGCGGACTATTTTTTTGGACATGGAAATTATGCACAACTTGCTGCTGGCTATATGAAACAGATAGGCAGACTATACTTTATTGTTCTAAAAAAATGATTTTGGCCTGTAGCCCATTGTAAAGTAAAAACGTGGTCAGGGGGATGTTTTCTAAACACTTTTTACCGACATTGAGCAGCCTCAATTTGTAGAAAGCTGATATATTTCACAAGAAGCTCCTCCCAAAAGCCTGATAACTTTTTTATGTAAATCATTGATACCATGTATTATACACTGCACACTGTCTCCAG
>JADGBE010000150.1 GCA_015231615.1 Desulfamplus sp.
AAGAGCTGGAGCAGCGACAAGTAGAACTTTTTGGTATAAGACTCTCTGAAGATCAGATGAAAAAAGAAATCGAAGAAGCATCAAGTTTCTGGTTATCTCCAGAATCAATACGTAAAATTATCACTCTGGTAGCACCACATTTAACCGTGGTTGGACTTGAATTTGTTATAAAGATGAAGAATTTAAGAACTTTCTGCAACCTTTAATGCATGAGTTCTTATGAATCCAAAAACTGTTTTCTGTCCCAATGAGGATTGTGTTGCCCGTGGTCATATAGGCAAAGGCAATATCACAATTCACTCCCAAAAAGAGAAACGCTATCGCTGTAAAGAGTGTGGCAAGACATTCAGCGAGCGAAAAGGTAGTGCGTTATATCGTTTACACAAACCAGAGGCGATGATGGTGACTGTAATGAAACTTTTATCACACGGATGCCCCATTCCAGCCATTGTTGCCGCTTATGAGCTTGACGAACGAACTATATCAGACTGGCAGCAGAAAAGTGGAAAGCATGCAAAAGCAGTCCATGAAGCTTTGATAGAACAACCTCTTGAGCATAAACAAGTTCAGTCTGATGAGCTAAGACTCAAGATAATCTCGGCGGTCTTGTGGATAGCAATGTCAATAGCCCCTGTTTCCAGATTGTGGTTGGGGGCTGAAGTAAGTCGTAGTCGGGGATGTGATTTGATAACCGCCATGATGAAGCGAACAGCACGTTGTTGCACAGGAAAAGTTTTATTAGTAACAGATGGTCTGGTTACTTATATAAAGGCGGTCAAAAAGGCATTCAGCTTTTCTGAAGGAGTCAAAGGAAAACGGGGACGTCCCAGCCTAATTTTTCCCCAGACCATCTTTTTAGCTCAAGTCGTCAAATCATATAGCTCCAAAGGGAAACGATATGTATGTCACGGAGTTCACAAGTGTCTATGCTGCTTCGGGTCTTTTTTTCAAATAGGCATGGCACTCAAAACCAGCACAGGAGGAGTAGTCAACACTGCCTGCATTGAAAGATTCAATGCTGCGTTGAGACAATCCATAGCTGGTTTTGCTCGCAAGAGCCGATATCTTTTTCATAAACAGGAGATAGTTGAGTCTACGGTCTATTGGGTCGGAACATGCTATAACTTTTGTACAGTCCATCGTTCACTATCTTCTCAATTGCCCACAACTCCTGCTATGGCAGCTGGTATTACCGATCATCTATGGAGTGTTAAAGAGCTGTTGGAATACAAAGTTCCTCCTCAACCATGGATTTTCAAAGGAAGAGGGCGAAGAAGTAAAAAAACGCTCGAACTCATTAAAAAATGGGGAACGTTTTAAACCACGGTTAAATGTGGTGCTACCTCAACACTTATACCTGATATAAAAAAACAGTTACACAACAAACTTCCAATCACAAGTATAGTTGTGCTTGATCGTTTTAAACCAGTAGGGCTGGTTATGAGCCACCATTTAGATAGTCTGCTTGGCACTCGTTTTGGATATGACCTCTACTGCCGAAGAAATATCTCTGTACTTATGGATCCAAACCCTATAATACTTGATCCTCAAACCCCTTTAGAGCAAGCAGCAGCATCTGCAATGCAAAGGAATGAGGTGAAAGTTTATGATGATATTGTTGTTGTTAGGAAGGCTGATGAGGAGCTTATTGGTGTTGTAACTATAAAAGAGCTTTTACTTGCTCTTGCAGAGTTACACAAGAGCAAAACAGTGGAACTGGTTAAGGCTTTAAAGCAGGTTGAAGAGTATGCTATGAAAGCAGAAAGTGCATCAAGATCAAAAAGTGCTTTTCTTGCTAATATGAGTCACGAAATCAGAACCCCTATGAATGCCATAATTGGAATGGCAGATATGTTAGTAGATTCAGGTCTTACAATTGAGCAGAGTGAGTATGCAACTACCATTGTAAATAGCGGAGAGACTCTATTACAACTGATTAACGATATACTTGATCTTTCTAAAATTGAGGCTGGCAAACTTACACTTCAACCTATTTGTTTCTCTCCGATAAAAGAGATGAAAAAAGTTATAAATTTACTTAGTTTTGCTGCTCGTGAAAAAAATCTTGATATAATGCTGGATACAGACATCAATATTCCAGAGTTCTGCGTAGGAGACCCTCATAGACTTAGACAAATATTAACAAATTTGATTGGTAATGCAATAAAGTTTACTCAAAAAGGGAATATCAGTATAAAAGCGTTCCTTGTTGATAACTCTAAATCAGAACCTAATATAGACTATAAGCAAAAAAACTCAGAAACAGCTATCCAAAAGTGCAGGTTGCGTTTTGAAATTAAAGATACTGGTATTGGTATCTCTAAAGATGAGCAGGATAAACTTTTTAAGCCATTTTCACAAGTTGATGACTCTTTGACTCGAGGGATAGGAGGCACAGGTCTTGGACTTGCCATATCAAAACAGCTTGTTGAAATGATGGGAGGCAATATAGGAGTTACAAGCAAGCAGGGGATTGGAAGCTGTTTTTATTTTACAATTAATTTAGATGCCCCTGAGTATAAAAAAGTGGAAAATAGTCTTATTGCAGAGCAGCAAAATGATGAAAAACAAGATAAAAGTATGCTCAAAGAGCATTCTAATAGAATAATCAAAAATGAATTTTCTGCCAAAATATTGCTTGCTGAAGATAATCCAGTCAATCGTAAACTTGCAGAGATGATGCTCAAAAAGATGGGGCATGAAGTTGTGTCTGCTGAAAATGGACAATTAGCTATAGAACAGCTTCAGAAAGAGAGATTTGATATGGTTCTTATGGATGTTCAGATGCCTGTGATAGATGGTCTATCTGCATCGCAGATGATTCGTAACAGATCAGTAAAAACACTAAATCCTGATATACCGATCATTGCGATGACAGCCCATGCTATCGAAGGTTTCCATAAAAGATGTATTGAAAGCGGTATGAATGATTATATTGCTAAACCAGTACGTTCAGATATTTTAAGAGATGTATTGGTAAAATGGTATATAAACTTAAAATCAGACTGAATCTTCTAAAAATTTATTCAAAAATAGTATAACTTAACAAATTTCTAATCCTACT
>JADGBE010000151.1 GCA_015231615.1 Desulfamplus sp.
TTTTAAAATTATAACGCTCCATGTTGGTTGCACCAAGACGGACAACCTCAACTTTAGCATCTCGAAGCCTCTGTTCAACGCTATGGGTGTAATACGATGGGCACCAGTTGGCGATATTTATTCCATAGAGATATGGTGAGATTGGTTTCCGTTCAGAAGCAGGGTCAATGGTGAGGGTTATTGATTGGGTAGAGCCAGATAGTTGAGCTGATGTTGGGTCAGCAATAAAACATATTCCTGCAAAACAGAGCAGCAAAGTAATAATTAGAATATAAAACAAATAGTTAAATCTGAACGAACATATCATATTATCAATAGTTTCCATTAATTAGGTTTAGACTTCATTACTGATGGCGTAACGTAGATTGTTCAGCAATCTCGTGTTAAAATTCTTGGCAGTATTTCATAATTATTAACCCCTAACAACATAAACTAAAAATTATGCTTTTATCATTACTCAAGTTTCGCATATAAAAATAGAGCGGTCTTAAGACCGACATTGAGCAGCCTCAATTTGTAGAAAGCTGATATATTTCACAAGAAGCTCCTCCCAAAAGCCTTATAACTTTTTTATGTAAATCATTGATAGCATGTATTATACACTGCACACTCTCACAGAATTATTTACAGTAAGATTTATTTTAAATATATCCCCATTGTTTGAACTTTTCCGCAAGTTCAGGCTCATCTTTAAACGCTAAAAAGTAAAGATATTCAGGTGCAATATCTGCTACGTTAGACCATGTAACAGTATTTAGCTCTTCATCTACATTGAACTTAGAAAACAAAGACTTGTCTTTAAGTGGCTCAAAAATGCCTCCCAAAATATTACTCAAATCTGCAACACCTTTTCGCCCATCATTAAAAGAGACTTCTATCTTATAATCATTAAAATATCTTGCATCTTTAACGTGCATTATCATTCTAATTTTACTCCAATGGTTGTATCAGTTTTGTTGGTTTTTGTTGTTGGCAGAGTTCCCAATTTTCTAATAATTCGTCTTTATGTAACTCATACCACTCAATTACAAGTTTCAAAGCCCGCTTTGGAAATCGCCCTTCAATCACTCCATTTTTAATGTTTACTGTGATCTCATATTCACTGTATTTTGCATGAAAGTGTGGCGGTAAATGATCTTGCCAATACATTGATATAATGATTCCAAGAAATCGACTGATAACAGGCATTATTATCTCCTAAATTAAAAAATAGTTTAGTTGGCTCTGTTCTTGCTGTGTCGTTGATATTTTTAACCAAGAAATTTGTGTTGTTGTTATGGTAAAGTCAAACCATTACTGGTTGTGGGTTCTATACTAACAGTAAAATTATACCTCAAAGCACTTAAATTAGATGTAACAGGTATTATCATCAACATTGGAGAGCCTTTTATGTCTGTCTGAACAGCCACTGCTGGTCTCTGTCCACTTTGTTCTCTTCCATTAGTAACTGGTAATCTGATAAGCAAAACATCTCCTCGTGCCATCAGAGACTCTCTTTTTCCATAACATGCTCAAATAGCAACGCATCTTCATCGCTTGCAGCTTCCCACTGTTGAATCTCGTCCATTAATTCAAAGTCGTCATTTTGAATTATTTTATCCGATAATATATTTTGATAGCGTGATTGGATGAATAAGCCGTATTCATACCAACTTACTAATTTGTCAATCGGCATTGTGTTTGCTAAGACAATAACCTGTTCTCGAATAGTTGGTGATATTTGTGTATCCATTTTTTATCTCCTTGTCGTTTTTGCTTGTGATGTCGATATTTTTAACCAAGAAATTTTTATTTTTGTTTATGGTTTTGCCTCTCGCATCTGCTTTATTTCAGCAACAATATCCTCAAGGCTCATACCTTCAAACATTTTCTCTTTTTCTTCTGTATAGTTCCCATAACCTGTTGATTGCTTTTTATCGTCTAAAGGTCTCTGGATAGTGCAATTATCAAGATAAATTTTCATGCGGAACTCCTATTGAGAAAAAGAGTGGAGATTGTGAGCTTATTTTTTTACTGGAATCGAAACATAGGCATAGCCATCTTTAGCTACTATCATCCAGTCCGTAGGTTTTTCAAAAAATGGTTTTTTGAACCCCATTTCTTCAATACATTCTATTTGGTATTTCCGTTGTTTGCACATAGGTATTGAAATACTTGATTCTGAACAAAACACAAAATGGGTGAAAGAGCGTTTCTTATGCCACATTTAGCCGACCAGGGGTAAATGTGGTGCTACCCAAAAAGAAGAGCTATCCTTTAAAAATTTAGAGTCCCATATTTTTTACAATCCAATATTCTACTAACATAAACCTAATAAGCCTCTAACAGTAAAAGGTTATTATTGAGCATAATAGATTTCATGGGTATCTATTATGAAATTTAGATGAAAAAAAGATTTAAACAAATAATAACTTTAAGGAGGTTAGATGTTTAGGAATTTCAAGCTCAGAACAAAACTAATGCTCGGTTTTTTGTCGGTTGCCTTGATAGCTCTGATATTGGGATATATTGGCTATTATGGGGTTGTCAAGAATAGTGAATCAATCAACGAAATTGGAGCTATAAGATTGCCAAGCGTTGAGGAGACTCAAAATATTAAAATTGAGATATGCCAAATTATCGGATGTATGCGTAGTTTAACTATACCTGGTATGACCAAAGAGTATTATCAAGAGCAGTATCAAAAAATTGATGAAGCTCGAAAACGATACAGAAAGGCGATTGAAATTTATGAACCTCTTCCACAAACACCTGAAGAGGCTCGTGAATGGAAGGCTTTTATGGAAATGATACCACCATGGGTCAAGCTTAATGATAAAATTATTGCCATTCATAGTGAATTTATTGAAATAGGAATTTATAACCCTAATGAATTGTTAAGGCAGCTTGAAAAGTATCGT
>JADGBE010000152.1 GCA_015231615.1 Desulfamplus sp.
CTATGGAAGGTAGAGAAAGACTAAAGCCTATATGGCTTTGTGCCATTGTTGGAACAGGAGCAAGTGCCAATGCTAAAAGCAATGTTCCTGAAAGTAATTTTTTCATTTTGTTGTCTCCTGTGATGCTATTTTTTTGAGTGCAATACTGTTTTTAACATATTTGACCCCTCTGACTGACTTGGCTATTTCAGTAGCTCTGCCTGAGGTCTGTGCAGAATCCACTAAGCCAGTCAACTGAACGAATCCCTTAAAAGATTCGACTTTGATCTGGAAGACTTTAATTGCAGGATCATGAAAGAATTCTGTCTTGACCTCATCGGAAAGTAAAGCATCATCTGTATATTCTCCGGTGCTTGTCCGATTATTTGTTCCTGAACAGCCAGCAATAAAAGCAACCAGAAGAAGTCCTATAAAAAAATGCCCGATAAAATATGCTCTATTCATGGAACTTTTTCTCCTTTTCAAGATGTGTCTATCTTACGATAATTTCAAAAAGAACTCTCATGTTTGCCTTTGCTTCTGGTGAATATATCTCTTTAGGTAATGGTTCGTAGATTGCTGGATTTTCTTCACCATAGCCAACTTTTGTAAGTCTGTCTGGTGTAATTATGCCTTCGTTAATAAGGTATTGCCTTACAGAAGTTGCTCTTCTTTCACTCAGACTCTGGTTATACTCATCAGTTCCTGAAGCAGATGTGTAGCCTGCAATGCGGACTTCAGACTGAGGATTGTCTTTAAGCATCTGGATATTTCTTTTCAGTATTGTCCGTGCTTCAGGTGTAAGTGTTGACTTGTCAAAGTCAAAATGTATATCTTCAAAAGCAAGAATAGTAACCCCTTCTGTTGTGGTAACCACCTTAGGCTCATAGTAAAATTGAGTGCTTTGAGTAGTAGTTGACTGACAAAGAGCATTGATTCTGAGGATCGCGGATTGAGCCATCTCAATAGCAGGCTGTCTGAAGCAGGGATCGTAAATTTCATATGCTTTATCAACCATTGCTTTTAATTCATTGAACTCTTCTGGACATTCCTTATCTCTGCCCGCCTTGCGGGCTTCTTCCAAAGCCTTATCAACTTGGACTAATTCAGCAGGATAGCGTGAATACTCTGTTCTGTTTTGTAAACCAGCACCGCATCCTGTCATCAGACTCAGAGAAAATAGAACAATGACGGCTGTAAACACGCTCTTTAATGCTGCTGATTTACTTGATGCTGCTTTTTTCATTTTACACCCCTTTTCATTAATTTTATTGTTGGTCACCTGCCATCAATTTCGGCAGGTGACTGCTTTACAACCATCACCATACAAAAATGGAGATGCTACTTATCGAGAACCTTCTTGATGTCGCCGACTTTTTCCTGAACTTTTCCCTCAAGATGCTCTTTTTTACCTTCAGTTTCTAAATCACGATTTCCAATTGTTTTTCCTACAGCCTCTTTGATTTTGCCTTTCACCTGGTGTATCGTACCTTCCGCATGGTCTTTTGTACTTGATTTCATGGTGTTGCTCCTGTCTCAATTAATATTGATTTTAGTTGATGTTGATTAATGTTGGTTAATGTGAATTGACGGGGATTAATGTTAATTGGTGTTTAAATTTAAGCTTATTCTGACTGCTTTATAAGAGTTGACTTTACTACAGCTTACAGTCTTCCTGATAAAAGCAGTACCACAACAATAAGCACTATCAGCCCTACTCCACCGCTGGGCATATATCCCCACGACGCACTGTGAGGCCACACGGGGATTACTCCCAAAAGTGCAAGTACTAAAACTATGATTAAAATTGTGCCAAGTGACATGACTTTTTCTCCAGTCTAAAATAGTGTTGAACATCTAAAATAGTGTTCTATACAGAACATATCAGCTCTAATCAGCTCATTTAACTATAATACTGTTTTTTACGCCTTTTACACCCTTAACTGATTGTGCTAATCTTGCAGCTCTTGTTGATATCCGTGCTGAATTTACAAACCCGCTTAACTGTACAACTCCTTTGTAAGATTCTACATTGATCTGAAGCACTTTAAGTTCTGGATCATTAAAGATTTCCGCTTTAACCTTGGTGGTAAGTATAGAGTCATCAATGTATTCCCCAGTGCTCTCCTGTTTACGACTTGAAGAACATCCTGCAAGAAATGCAAATAAGACCAATACTACAAAAAGACGCCTGATAAAAATTGCTTGATTCATGATACTTTCTCCCTTTTTTATGTTGATTTATGGAGTGCCTTTATGGTTTTCAAAGGCGATCTATCGGCTTTGCTGCTTTTATATAGTTCAATCTTTGTGCCATGGTTTCAACTTTTGGAAATCAATATCTATCATTCTGATTTATAAGCAGAATACGTTAAAAAGACCAATTCAAGAACCGTTGTCAAAAACTATATAAAAAGGTCATATTTAGCCTATGGTCATATAGCCCCTTTTTAAAAAAACGCTTTTTAGTTTGCAGCAGATAATTGAGCCGGCTTAAAAATAGAAGATCAAAGTTACGATATTTTATACTCTACACTGTCTTAATTTGAGTTTTTATCGCCCAAGAGGGAACAACGATTGTTGTTCCCTAAAGCCCTCGGCTGAAAAATTGCATAAAAACTAAATTTATGAATGTTCAAAGTATATTTATTTATTGGCTTTAATAAGCTGGATATTATGTTGAATTAAACGGGGTTTTCTGATCTGAGGATGGGCTATGCACAACTTATAATAACAACGGCGATAAATAGGAGAGAGTATTTATGCCGTTATAGAGCTGTGCATAGGGGTTTGGCATCAGAATATTGTATAAATAATCTGACAGTAGAAACGGCTGTCTATTTTATCATCATTATTATCTCCCTGATCCTTATGGTTAAATTGAAGACCTGCCTTAGCGTCAATGTTGT
>JADGBE010000153.1 GCA_015231615.1 Desulfamplus sp.
CTGGGTCAGAGGTTTTAGAGATCTGGTTATGGAGATTGCTTGTGGGCTTCACAACTTGAGATTAAAATTCCGCCCTTGGAAGGAAGTCACAATTCAAGATTTTTAAAATCGGTATAATGTCTAATGTCTAATTTTTTTAGGTGTCAACGATGGTAAGTCTTTGCTCATAAACTCACACACATTTCGGTTATATGAACACGATCTTCAATCATTTGATTCTGCCTCATCTTCAGAGTTTCCACATATAAAGTTAAAGCCTCTTTGATATTATAAACTGTTTCATCATAGGTTTCACCTTCAGATACACATCCAGGAAGACTCGGAATATAGGCTGTAAAGCCACCTTCTTCTTGTGGGGCAATAATAACTTTGTAAAAATAATTGGTCATTAACTCACCTCCAGTTAATAGGTTAAATGAAATGTATAATCTCATTATAACCACGACCAATCAGAAAGGCAAATAATCAGAATCAGGATACCCACGATAAAAGGATAAGACAGGATAAACCCAATCCTGAAACATCCTTTCATCCTGCCATCCTGATTCAGACCATCCGTGAAATCCCTTAATCCGTGGCAATCCGTGATTCAGACAACCACACCACAAAAAAAGCCGCCTCCCGATTCTTACGGAAAGGCGGCTCTATTTCTTATCCCTTTTTTCTACCACAAAGCAGGCTTGAACTTATCATCATTCAAAATAACCATACTATCCCCTTTCTGGCACAACACAAACAGCCCCTTTTTATAAGCATACCTGCCAACATTTTCAGGAATAACCATTGCTGCAACTGCCCCCATTACTCTCATATCTCTATATTGCGGAAGGAATATTTTCACTTTTGTAAGCCTCTCAAGATGCTCATTTACATCATCTATTGAAAGCGAACTCTTACACTCAACAGCTACTAATTCAACATCATTTACAACCAGCAGATCTATCTGAATCTTTTTTTTATCACGCTCAGCTTCAACACCTCGAGATACCTGATGAACTTTGATTCCACGCTCCTGAAATATCCTTACAGCTGACGGTTTTACCATTCCTTCAACAAAATCTCCTAAACGGTTGCCAAGTCTGCCTATCAGTATATCTGTCTTATCAAACTTCCTGTCTGTATCCTGAAACTTTCTGTCTGTATCCTGAAACTTCCTGTCTGTATCCTGAAACTTTCTGTCTGTATCCTGAAACTTCCTGTCTGTATCCTGTGATTGCTGCTTCATCAGACGTTCAGTTTCAGCAGAGCGTTCCTTCATCAGACGCTCTGTCTCCTGAAACCTTCTCTCTGTCTCCTGAAACCTTCTCTCAGTCTCTTTTTGCATCTCTCTAACTTCCTTGAAAAAAGAGAGTGCATCTAATGTCAATGCCTCTTCCATAATCCACCTCCAATTAAATGGTTAAATGTATAATCCCATTATAACCACAAACCACCACAAAAACAACAGCCCCACAAAAACAAAAAACGGGAACAAGCCTCACATCAGCCCGTCCTCGTTCACATTTCTGAACCACCGATTACCCTGATTACACCAATTCCTTTGATTACTTATCCGTGAAATCCCCTAATCCGTGGCAATCAGTGATTCAGACAACCACACCACAAAAAAAACCGCCTCCCGATTCTTACGGAAAGGCGGCTCTATTTCTTATCCCTTTTTTCTACCACAAAGCAGGCTTGAACTTATCATCATTGAGAATAACCATACTATCCCCTTTCTGACACAGCACAAACAGCCCCTTTTTATAAGCATACCTACTAACATTTTCAGGAATAACCATCGCTGCAACTGCCCCCATTACTTTCATATCTCTATATTGCGGAAGCAATATTTTTACTTTTGTAAGCCTCTCAAGATGTTCGTTTACATCATCTATTGAAAGCGAACTCTTACACTCAACAGCTACCAACTCAATATCATTTACAACCAACAAATCTATCTGAATCCTTCCTCCGTCACGCTCGGCATTAATATCACGAGATACTTGATGCACTTTGATTCCACGCTCCTTAAAAATCTTTACTGCTGACGGCTTTACCATTCCCTCAACAAAATCTCCTAAACGGTTGCCAAGTCTGCCTATCAGTATATCTGTCTCTTTAAACTTCTTATCAGTCTCCTGAAACTTCTTATCAGTCTCCTGAAACTTCCTGTCTGTATCCTGCGACATCTCTTTAATTCTTCTGTCTGTCTCTTTATACAAATCTCTAACTTCCTTGAAAAAAGAGACCGCATCTAATGTTAATGCCTGTTCCATAACCCACCTCCTACTAAATGGTTAATGTATAATCCCATTATAACCACGACCAATCAGAAAGACAACATGAATTCAGAATCAGGATACCCAAGATAAAAGGACAAGGCAGGATAAACCCAATCCTGAAACATCCTTGCATCCTGACCATCCTGATTCAGACCATCCGTGAAATCCCCTAATCAGCAGCAATCCGTGATTCAGACAACTACACCACAAAAAAAACCGCCTCCCCGATTCTCACGGAAAGGCGGTTGTATTTTTATCCCGACATGAAAGCTCATAACAATTTTTTAAATTCTTCAGTTGTCAAACCTGTGCCTTTAATAATTTGATAAAGTGTACCTTTTTTCAAGTCCTGATTGTGAAAAGGAATCACCACTTGCAGCTCATCTTTTACATAAATGCGGTGGCTTCCTGTTTGCCTGAAAAATGCAAATCCGAATTTCTGGATAGCTTTTTCAATAGACATTATATCGATTTTGGGGGCTTGCAACATTCTATTTTTGTTATTAATATAGCATTTTTAAAGGATTGAGTTGGGACGTCAAAATATTCAGCGTTTGCCCTCTTTCGGATCGTTGAAAAGT
>JADGBE010000154.1 GCA_015231615.1 Desulfamplus sp.
TAGAGTTGCCCCAGAACAGAACTACAACAACCGTCATAAAATATTTAACCACGAACAGAGGCGTAATAACCGTCCTCAATTTCAAGCGGTAGAACAGAGGGAGCTTCAGCCAAAGTCAAATGAACAAGATATGAATAGAGCTAATGTTAGGAATAACAACGAACAAGAGCGTAATAAAAGCCGTCAAGAGCGTAATAACCGCCGTCAGTTTCAAGAGGTGGAACAGAGGGATTTTCAGCCACAGTCAAAAGAACAAGATATGAATAGAGCTAATGTTAGGAATAACCACGAACAGAGGCGTAATAACCGTCCTCAATTTCAAGCGGTAGAACAGAGGGATGTCCAGCCACGGTCAAACTATGGCGGACATAATAGATTGCAAAATAATACAGGAAGGTCTATACAAAATTTTGAAAGACCAAACCTTATAACAAGACCATGAAAAGATATACTCTAATCGGGCATTAATTGAGTAGAGACGCACGGCCGTGCGTCTCTACAGTTTAGGCAAAACTAAATCAATTTCTTACTGAATATGCAGAAGTAGAAAATTTTTCAAACTAATGCGGGAACAAATTTCAAATTATGGCGAATAGAATAGATGAATACCTTTCCATCAGATAAAGTAAGTATAAGCAATTCAACAACTCTCTCCCCCAACACCAGATTGCAAGAGTGGCTCAATCGTTTTTACGAAGGAATGGAAATACTCAAAAAGCGTGGTTATAAGCCTACTCCTGACAATACAAGGGAGGGAATGTTGAATCTGACCCGATCGCTCGTGCTGGATAGTCCTGAGATTGCTTTTGTTGCAGATGCAATTGTGGATAGTAGCAACTATCCTGTACCAGTGAGAATTTATCATCCTAACCCCGATATACCTCTTCCCGTGCTTATCTACTATCATGGTGGCGGACACATGGCAGGAAGTGTCTCTGTTTACGATCCTATCTGCCGTAAAATAACCCTTGCAACTAACCATATTGTGGTTTCGGTGGAATACCGTCTTGCCCCTGAGTTTCCATATCCTGCAGGTGTTCAGGATGCATACCATGTTGCAAAAAACATCTGCCCAACTCTTGATACCTTGTCTTTGAAATATCTTCATCATCTTACTTTAGCAGGAGACAGTGCAGGTGGTGCTCTTTGTGCTACTGTATCTCATTTGTCCCAGTATGATAAAGAGCTTAGGATTGCAAAACAGGTCTTGATTTACCCATCTTTGGATTACACCATGTCATTTTCATCAGTTGATGAGAATGGTATTGGCTATCTGCTTGAAAAGGAAAAAATGACGTGGTATTTTGACCACTATTTTCAAAAAGATGAAAGCCGTAAAGCTGCATCACCTCTTTTTATGGATATTACACCACACATGCCTGACACTCTTGTTGTTACAGCTCAGTTCTGCCCCTTGCGAGATGAGGGAATTGCCTATATTGATAAGCTCAGAAAAATAGGAATAGATACAGAACACCTCCATTTTAACAACATGATCCACGCCTTTCTTAATATGGAAACTCTTGTGCCAGATGAATGTGCAACACTCTACAAGAAAATGTCTGACTTTATATGAAAACAAAAACAATAAAAAAGCATTTTTTACAACTCTCAATGTCAGGTTCTGGAAGGTTTATAAACTCAATCCATTATGGTAATGTGACATCTTCCCCAAAAGCCTATATTCAGTCTGGACTCCATGCTGACGAAGCACCTGGCTATATGGTTATGCACTATCTTCTTGAGTTACTTGATATTGCTGACAGTGAAGACAAAATTAGAGGTGAGATTATCTGTGTTCCAGCAGCAAACCCAATAGGTCTTGACCAGTGGTTTTATGAGAGGCTTCAAGGCAGGTTTGATACTTCAAATGGAATCAACTTTAACAGAAATTTTCCAGATATTGTTCAAGATACAGCTAAAATAATTGAAACCCAGCTAACCAATGATCCTGATAAAAATAGAGCTTTAATAAGAGATGCAATGAAGATAGCAATTGATAATCTTCACCCAGAAGATGAGGCAGGTGCTTTAAAGAAGCTCCTTTTCTCTCTATCGTTTGACGCTGATATTGTGCTTGATCTTCATTGCGACAATCAGGCTATAATGCACATCTATACAGGCGAATCTCTTTGGTCTAACTCAGATTCAAATTCAGATTCAAACTTAAACTCAAATTTAGAGTTAAATCTAAATTCAAAAAAATCTTTTTCATCTGCATACGAGCTTGCGGCATGGACAGGGGCAGAGGCAATCCTTTTAGCAAATGAGTCAGGAGGCGACCCTTATGATGAGGCGTGCAGTAAAATCTGGTGTAAATTAAAAGAGATATATCCAGATTACCCAATCTATCCATCTTGCGTTGCTGCTACTATTGAATATCGTGGGGAGGCAGATGTATCTGAAGAGCTTAACAGGCAAGATGCTATAAATCTTTACTCTTTTCTTCACCAGCAAGGATATTTAAGCGGTGATATTCCATTAAAAATGCCAGAGCTAAAAATAGATGCAACCCCTTTAAGTGGAGTTGAACATATAAAAGCTCCTGTTTCAGGAGTTGTCAATTTTTTAAGAAGACCCGGAGAGATGTTAAAGGCTGGAGATAAAGTTGCAGAAATTATGAATCCTTACTTTCAAAACGAAGAAAATAGAATAACTGAACTCTTCTGCAAAATAGATGGGCTTCTGTTTTCTCTTACATCTGATAGAATGGCACGACAAGGAAGAATTCTTGCAAAAATCGCGGGTAAAAAACCAATTGAGGGTAAAGGAAAGCATCTTTTAACAGCTTGAATGAAAATAGATAGAAATAGAGAAGAGAAACATTTTTAATCT
>JADGBE010000155.1 GCA_015231615.1 Desulfamplus sp.
TGGTTGATATATACAAGGTAAATAAAGGGATTTCGGTCAAGGAGATCATGAATGACTATTGCCTTAACAAGCTGCAACATTTAACCGCCCCTGTCCATTCAATTGAAGAGTCTATAGTGTCTAAGGGCTTAACTGGCATCTTGCTTGACCGTAATGGAACAACTAAAAGAAAGGATGAAAATGATGGGACAATACAATCTTGATCGCATTTTTAAACCGCAGCATATCGCAGTGGTTGGTGCAAGCGAAAAAGCAGGAACAATCGGCAATGCACTGATGAAAAGTCTTGTTAATGGCGGATTTTCAGGAATGTTGTCCCCGGTAAATCCCAAACATAAAACAATCCACGGGCATGACGCCTTTAAATCTGTTTCACTACTTCAAACAAAATTGGATCTTGCCATTATTGCCACACCGATTCATACGGTTATTGATATTGTAAGTGAATGTGTCGAGAAAAAAGTGGGGGGTGTCATCATTATTTCAGCCGGAGGCAAGGAGATCGGTGAAAAAGGCAGGGAGATAGAGGAAAAGATTCAGCAAATAGCTTATGCTGGCGGACTTCGTATTGTTGGACCCAACTGCATGGGCATAATCATGCCCGGCGTGAAGCTCAACGCAAGTTTTGCCTCAGAAATGCCAACAGCCGGAATAATAACCATCTCTACTCCGTTGTCCCAGATCATTGGAGTTGTTACGCTTGTGGGAGGCATTGGATTACTGATTATGGTAAACAGAAAAAACTGAATATATACAAAAGAACCAATCAAAGTACAGTTGGAATTTAACAACTGATTCACAGGAGACAACAAAATGAAAAAACTACTTTCAGGAACATTGCTTTTGGCATTGGCACTTGCTCCTGTTCCAACAATGGCAGGAAGCCATATAGGCTTTAGCCTTTCTCTGCCTTCCATAGTATTTGAATCATCACCTGAGCTTGTAGTGCTGCCAGGGACAAATATTTACGTTGCACCTGATGTAGATGCGGAGATATTTTTCTACAATGGATGGTGGTGGCGTCCATCACAAGGACGTTGGTATCGTTCGCGTAACTATGATTCAGGTTGGGCGTACTATAAAAGAGTTCCCTCTTTTTATAGACATGTACCCTCACGCTGGAGAAACGACTACAGACATAATCGTTGGCAGGGGCGGAAATGGCACCAACAACGAACTCCTTACCATAATGTTCAACGCAACTGGAATCAATGGGAAAAGAGCAGGTATTGGGAAAAACAGCACAATTGGGGTGTCCGTGATTCTAACCAAAGAGACAGAGATCGTGGACGAGACAGGGATAACCGCCAAGATAGACGAGATTACGAGCAAGAGCGTAATAACAGAACCCAGCGGTTAGACCAACAAGAACAGAAAATCGACAACCGGAGAGAACGGTTAGAGCAACAAGAACAGACAATCAACAATAGAAACAAACAGTTAGAGCAACAAGAACAGACAATCAACAACAGAAGCAAACAGTTAGACTCACAAGAACAAGAACTTAACAGACTTAGATATCGAGAAGTTGAAAAGCAGCGGAACTAAACATAAGACGAAGAATATCCCCTGCTGCAAATGGCAGGGGATATTAAAACAGGATAGCGGTAGAAAGAGAAGCGTAGTAAAAAACTAACGGCTTAAAAAACAAATTCGAGAGACATTAAATGATCGAATAAAGAAATTCTGGAATCAGAGATGGACATAATCAGAACAATCATGAAAGTTTTCCCTGAAAAGCAGAAAGAGGTTCTTCAAACGCTTATTTCATTGATTGAACCACTTGGTAAAAAAAACGGGTGTCTGAGCTATGGCATTTACTGCGACATTGAAGACAAAAATATTTTCAATCTCATTTCAGAATGGGACAACCGTCAACATCTTGATGACTATATGATGTCAGGCAGATTCAGCGTTCTGCTTGGAATAAAGAGCCTCCTGTGTAAACCGATAGAAATTAAGATTTTGACTGTTTCAGATTGTGAAGGAATAGAAGCTGTTGATGCTGTAAGAAAAAAGATCAAACTTATCTATCCTGTATTATCGTTCATTGTTAGAAATTAAGATAACGAATAATTCCTAAAAAAACGCACACGGATCGCGAACACTTATTTTTAAGGTGTGTGAATATAGCAGACACACCTTAAATATCAGTGTCTTTTTTGACACTGAATAATAAAACAACTGCTATACAAAATTTAAGGAGATTTAATATGCCGAACAAAGATGGAACAGGCCCACAGGGTCAGGGTAGTGGAGCAGGAAAAGGCGGTGGAGGATGTAATACCGGAGGTGGTAAAGGATCCGGTGGTGGTGGTCAAGGCGGAGGTCGTGGTCAAGGTGGTGGAGGCGGTCAAGGTGGCGGAGGCCGTGGTGGTCAGGGAAAAGGTGGTGGTCAAGGTCAAGGTGGAGGCGGCGGTGGCCAGTCATCTACCAGACCTGACGAAGAAAAAGATAAATAGTTAAGAAATCGACTGCCTGAGGATATTCTCCTCAGGCATCTTTCAAGATCACCTTATTTTGTTTTTTTAAAATTAAGAGACAAACAGATTACGATTGAAGATTTCTACACCAATGAATTCCTTTCTGAAACAAAACATATCGGTGTAAAGGTCGCAAGGGTTGCTATTACGAACAAGATAGATTTGCTGTTTATAGCGAATATTGGTGAAATATCCTTTCACATATTAAAAGATAGTCTGGTTGATATATACAAGGTAAATAAAGGGATTTCGGTCAAGGAGATCATGGATGACTATTGCCTTAACAAGCTGCAACATTTAACTGCCCCTGTCCATTCAATTGAAGATTCTATAGTGTCTAAGGG
>JADGBE010000156.1 GCA_015231615.1 Desulfamplus sp.
ACTGTGCATACCCAGAAGGTTTATGTGAGGCGTTTCCTGATGATTTAGATTTGATTAACATGAGAGCTGTTGGCTATGTTGGCGTTCCAATAAAAAATCGTAAAGGCGAGCCAATAGGTATTCTTTGCTGTATCTCTCGCCACAAGCTCAATCTAACAAAACGCACCAAAGAGGTAATGAACATAATTGCCGCCAAAATATCAGGTGAGATAGAGAGGCAATATAATGAAAAAGAGAGAGATGACCTACAAAATAGGCTAAAGCAGGCATATAAAATGGAGTCTCTCGGAACTTTAGCAGGAGGTATTGCCCATGATTTTAATAACATCTTGATCCCTATCCTTGGCTATACTGAAGTGCTTTTAGATAAAACTCCAGAGGATAATCCACTCCATGACACCTTTTATGAGATAAATAAAGCAGCAATTAGAGCTAAAGATTTAGTAAAGCAGATACTTACATTTTCCCGTCAAACTAATACTGAAATTGCCCCAATGAAAATTCAGCCAATTGTTAAAGAGGTTCTAAAATTTATCAGAGCAAGCATACCAGCAACTATTGAGATAAGACAGGAGATAAAAGAGAATTGCGGTCTTGTAAATACTGAACCTACACAAATCCATCAGATTGTTATGAATCTTGTTACAAATGCTTTTCACGCTATGGAAGGTAAAGGGGGAGTTTTAACTGTAATAGTTGAAGAGGTTGAACTTAATAAAACCGTATTAAACCCCCAGATAAATAAATTGGCAATTCCTATTAGCCCCACCCTCGCCTCCCTCCCCAATGGAGAGGGGGATAATTACACCTTCCCCAATGTAGAGATGAATAATTACTCCCTCCCCTTGGGGAGGGATGGGGAGGGGCAAGGCAGTTTAGAACATCAATTAACCGATGATAAAGATGCTTTTAAAACAGAGACAATGCCTTTACCAGAGGGAGTTTATGCCTCTTTAACTTTTGCAGACACAGGCATTGGCATGACAAAAGAGGTTATGGAAAAGGCTTTTGACCCTTTTTTTACAACAAAAGAGGTTGGCAAAGGAACTGGTATGGGGCTTTCTGTGGTTCATGGCATTGTTAAAAGCATGAATGGTGCTATTAAAATTTACAGCAAACCTAATAAAGGCACTCTTTTGTCTGTTTATCTACCTGTGATTCAGAGCTATGCAGAAGAAGATGAAAATACAATTATGAAAGCTATTACTCCCAATGGAAATGAGTGTATCCTTCTTGTAGATGACGAAGAGAGCGTTATTGAGACTGAAAATAGTATTTTAGAATATCTTGGATATAATGTTGTTCCAATAGTTGGGAGTATTGAAGCTCTTGAGACTTTCCGCACCAACCCCTATCAATTTGATATTGTAATAACAGACCTATCAATGCCTAAGATGTCTGGAGATCAATTGGCAATTGAGCTTATAAAAATACGCCCAGATATTCCAATAATCATCAGCACAGGTTTTTCCGAGCAAGTTTCTATTAAAATGGTTCAATCAATAGGCATTAAATCTGTTCTAACAAAACCTTTTACTGTTAAGGAGATTTCGGATGCAATCCGCAAAGTGCTTGATAATTCTGAACTCCGCAAAGTTCTTGATAATAATGATGTTGATGAAAAAGATAATGAATAGATGACAAGGACAATAAATAGATGACACCTAAAAAAATTGCGATTATTGGATGTGGGCGAGTAGGGACTTCATTGGCTGTGTTCCTATCAAAGGCGGGTTACAATGTTGTAGGCGTTGCAAGCAGAACCCCCTCATCTGCTCAAAAAACTATTCAGGCTATTTTATCAACAAAAGGTGAGGGGAGAAACAACTCTAAAGAAGATATAAATAAAGTGGCAATTCCTGTTGTCCCACCCCCGCCCCCCTCCCCAATTGAGAGGGGGAATAATTACTCCCTCCCCTTGGGGATGGGCGGGGAGGGGCAAAATATTTATAGCTATAACTCTAAAGATGTAAAATTGTGCATTTCACCTGCTGAAGCTTCTATGTTAGGAGATATTATATTTATAACTACCCCTGATAATCTTATCCAAAATGTATGTTTTGAGATAAGCTCCAACCCTTTAGTAAATATTTCTCAAAAAACTATTTTTCACTGTAGCGGTGCTTTATCTTCATGTGTTTTAGCATCTGCTTCTGATAATGGGGCAGATACAGGTTCAATTCATCCGCTCCAGAGTTTTGCACCTTATACTTTAGGTCAGAGTTCCCCTTTTATTGGGATCAATGTCTCTGTTGAAGGTAGCGAAAAAGCATTAACCATTGGCAAAGAGCTTATTGATGCGTTAGGTGCTAACTACTTCACTATCCCAACAAAATCTAAAACCCTTTATCATGCTGCCGCAGTTGTTGCTTCAAATTATCTTGTTACTTTAGAAAATTGTGCTTTGGAGCTTCTAAAAGAGGCAAATCTCTCTGAAGATAAAGCATATACAATCCTTGAGCCTCTGATTCAGGGAACTTTAAATAACATAAAGACAAGGGGAACTATTGCAGCTCTTACAGGTCCAGTTGCAAGGGGTGATTTTGCAATTGTGGAAAAACATCTAAAAGATATTGATGAAGTTTTACCAAATTTTTCAAGACTCTATCGGGTTATGGGAGACTATACGCTAAAACTTGCCCAAAAACGAGGAGAGCTTGAAAAGGTCTCTATTGATAGGCTTTCAGAGGTTTTTAATAAATGATTAAAGTTGAAAATCTAAATAAAATCTACAAATCAGTTCATGCCCTAAAAGATATAAACCTTCATGTAAAAAAGGGAGAACTCTTTGCCTATCTTGGTCCTAACGGTGC
>JADGBE010000157.1 GCA_015231615.1 Desulfamplus sp.
ATTTTGTATGGATAGTCATATATTGCAAATAAAAGTATCGCAAATTGTTTTAAAAATAACATGAAAAAAAGGGCAGCAAAAACATCATTTTTTTAGGGACAGGCGACAACTTCCTTGACATTCACCGATAGTGATGTATATCAAACAGTTGGTAGTTTTCTTTTCAAGAAAAAAGATGCTGCTTCAAGAAAAAAAGCCAAGATAATCTTTTTAGGAATTTTATATGGTCTTTCAAAGAAAACTTTAGCAAAACGTTTGAGTTTAAACATAAATGAAACAGAATCTTTATTAGCAACTCTTTTCAATCGCTATCAGGCATTATTGAGATTTCTATCTCAAACGGAAGAATTTGGAAGAACAAACGGGTATTCTGTTAATATTACTGGATTGAAAAGATACCGTTTAAAAAGATATGTAGAACCGACATATTGGGAAAACAATTGGTTCAAAAACTTTCCTGTTCAAGCCAGTGCATCATCTGTATTTAAAAATGCTGTAGTGATGATAAATGACTCTTTAGAGTCGGGAAGTTTTAATTTGTTAATACCTCATTATGATGCTGTTGTTTTTGAAGCCCCGTTGAATCAATTAAAACAATATATACTTGATGTGAAATCATGTATGGTAAAAAGTATGCAAAAGTATTTTCCAGATTTAATGCCAAAAATAAGTGTAAACGATTATAACCCTACATGTTGGAATGATGAGGGTCAGACAGAGAGTGTCGAACAGTTTATAAAAAATCCACTTTATGGAATCAATTTAAAAGAAAAAAGAATAGGAAATATTGATTGGTCACAGTAGTGTCCGGTTAGGTTCTTGCATGATGATTTTTTGGAACTATTTTTTATAAAACTAACTATATTTTTGTTTAATATAATAATAAAACTAACCAATAAACTTTGTCATGTTTATTAAAAATGTCCATTAAGGCATCTATGGAATAGAATTTTTGAAACAAATATCTGACATGCAATAACCTAACCGGACACTACTGAACCAATATGATTGAACATATTGATATGATTACATTAATATATCTCTATGAAATTATTGAAAGTAACTGGAAAAACAGGAGGGGTGCTGGGGCTTTGAGGTTGGAAAGAGATGCACTATTTGTAAACCAAAATTGTCCCCTGGGGGCAAAATTCAGCAGCAGTGCAAACAGGATAAAAAAGGTTGGATAAAGTATGAAGTGTGCCGTTAATTGTTTTCTGAAAAACATGAGAACTAATGACAACTGTCTGTTTGAATCTCATTTTAAGTTTTACTTTAACTTATAGCTCTTTGAACATTTACACAATTTGATTTACAGGTTCGATTTTTGACACTCATTAAACATTAGCGACAGTATCAATTTTTCATAAAGATATATAAAATGAAAAAGGAGGGGTAAAATGAAGAGATTTATAGACAGACTCATAGGAATAATATTCGTATTGACAGCTTTGATAAGTAATGCTGATGCTCACGATATGACCATGCAAGAGTTGATGAGTTGCGAGAGATTCAATTTTTCTGAGTTAATATCAGAAGCCCAAGTAGAATTAAATTCCGATTATCTCCATAAAATTGATTCCCAAAATTAACTCTTTTTCTTTGTCGTTAATCGGAAAACGGTCTATTTCCGACAATATAGCTCCATGGTCGTACATACCATCAGTATCAGGATAACCGTAAGGACCGTCCGTTCCATAAATACACTTGTGAGCACCAAGTGTTTTAAGGGTCGCAATTCTCAACGACTCATCAAGATATGGACTTGATATGTCGACAAAAATGTTCGGTCTGTTTTTAATATAAGCCCATAGTTCTCCGTAATAAGGAACACCTGCATGTGCATAGATAATTTTTAAAGATGGATAACGTTCAGGAAGATAGCGAAAGTTTCCCATTTCTTTGTTGCCTCCAAGATGCAGTAAAATAGGAAGTCTTTTTTCAACGCAATAAGCACAAGTATCATCAAGCATTTTAATTGGGTATCGATGCCAAAATGGATGACATTTTACACCTATCCATGACGGATTTCCTGCACGTTTATCAATAACTGCAACAGGGTCTTCCGCAGCTGGATTTACGAATATCCAACCGTAAAATTTGCTGGGATGAGCTTCAATCGCCTTTGCCACAAGCTCATCGTCTGGTCGTGAGTAAATATTATACACTTTTCCAAGAATTGAGAACTGACCTTTTTGATTGACCGTAGTATTGTACATCAGCAAACCTATTGACTTCCATTTGCTCTGGAGAGCCTTCCTAACAATGTTGGCAAGCTTTTCGGGAATACCATCAACAAAAAAAGGATCAACCATGGTGGAGATAAGGGCGATCTTGTCGATGTTGTGACGTTCCATTTGTCCAACCAGTCTGTCAATACTCTCAAGCCTTTCGTCACGGTGGTAATGTGCATCAATAATCATTCTGTTCTTCCTTAATCAGAATAAGGTTTTTGGACATATCTGGTTGAGCTTAAACTGGTAGCAATGACCATTTACTACTAAAAATGATTTAAGAATCCAACGCTCTTTCATTATCACCAGCATCAATAAAGTTCAAGCACTGAACCCCTAAACTTTAATGTCGTAATTGAGCTATCCTTATTTTCATTGCACCATCGTGATGGTCAACTACATCTGTTATAATTTGCTCTGCTATGAATGTCGTCTCACTGCTTGGTTCTCTTGTCATAGTGTTTAATGATCCGACTCTTTCTGCCCATGACAAGATCGTCTATTGGGCTTATGGAGAAAATGGTAAATATAGTGCCACTCAATTTGAAG
>JADGBE010000158.1 GCA_015231615.1 Desulfamplus sp.
AGGTAAAACTATTGGCAGTGGTCGTATGGAAAAAGGGGTGGATATTGTTATCGGGCGTAGGCAGAAAGATAATGGTATGGTTGGAGTGAATCGGGAAGTAAAGCTCTTGGGATACTTAAAGTCAATGGTTAAACAAACGCATTAAACTACCTGATGCTGACTCGCTTTTAGCTGCGTAGTAGCACGGATTTATTTACAGTAGGAACAAAGTGTTAATGGATATAGGAAAAAGTCATTCAATAACATTCTCATAATGGGTAAAAACTTTTGTCCAGCTACTTATCCTATCTGTAAGCTCGTTTTTCTTAAATATTACTCTTTAGCTGTTCGACTATCTCCAAAGCCTCTTTAAACTTATATTTTCCAATCAATCGATCAAGTTCCCCCAATGTTGACTTCAATCCATCAGACCAACTTAATGCGTTTATCTCCTCCATGATCTCTTTACATGGTTTGGGTTTTTTCTTCTGTAAGGCTGGTTCAAGTTTTTTGATAAATTCGGATAATTGGTTAGAATCTCCCTGTTTTGCACCATCTTTAGACCGCCCCTCTTTTTGTCCTGAATTTGTAGATACAACAGAGGCTAACACCTCAAGGGTTTTGCGTAATGCTGCGTCAAATCTATCTATTAATGGGGATAAATTGGTGTCATCTATATAACCATCTGATTTGAGTGTTGCCTCAAGCTCTGCGCCGATTGACTGTAAATCAGTTGCCCCAATTGTGCCAGATACCCCTTTTACTGTGTGAGCAAGTCTGACAGCAAGTTCCTGATCCTGTTTTTCAATCGCATCTTTAATCTTTTGGAGAGTATCTTGATTATCACGATGAAATTTTGTCAGTAAGTTCAGATAAAGTTTTTTATTGCCGCTAACTCTTGAGAGTCCAATATCTGTGTTGATTCCATCTAAATGGGGTATTTGAATTTCGGTAGCACTCTCATTAGATGCCCCTTCTATTTTCCTGTTTATTTTTTTGACGTATTCATCAGGCAGAGGACGTTTATCTGGTTTTATCCATTTGACTAACGCCTTGAACACCTCTGACGGCTCTATGGGCTTGGTTACATAGTCGTTCATACCAATACTCAAGACCTCTTCCTTAACCCCCGCCATTGCATCTGCGGTCATGGCGATGATTGGAGTCTCATCACTTATGCCAGCCTCTTTTTCATAACTCCGTATCTCTTTGGTTGATGTTCGTCCGTCCATAACTGGCATCTGTAAATCCATAAGCACAACATCGTAGGGTTGTTCACTGCCCGCAATTTCTCCATCTTTTTTCTCGTCAGTTTGTTCGTCTTTTTTTGCTCCTATTGAAGCTTTGTATTTTTCCAGACCAATCTTGCCGTTCTCTGCCACATCAACGTAAAAGCCCTCATCACCTAAGAGTTCAATTGCTAACTGCTGATTTATCGCATTATCTTCCACAAGAAGCAGGCGGGCACCTCGAATATCGTTAAAGCCATTGGGAAGTTCGGCTTTATTTATGCTTCTGTCGATTTTGTTATCTAATGCCTTTCCAAAAGCATTCATCACGGCATCAAATAAAAGAGATTGAGTTACTGGTTTAATTAAGAATCCATCAAGACTTATCTGTTTTGCCTGCCCCATCAAATCTTCACTTCCATTGGCTGTAACCATAACAATCTTGGGGATTTTTGTAAGCTCTGAATCATGCTGTATCTGTCTTGCAGTCTCAATTCCATCCATTAACGGCATCTGCCAGTCCATAAACACGAGACCGTAAGGCTGTTGACCTGAAACAGCTTCAGCCTTAATCATCTCAAGAGCTGTTTTACCTGATGAAGCTGTATCAGGATCAAAACCCAATTGTTGTAAATAACTTTTCAAAACTTGACGTGAGGCTTCGTTATCGTCAACCACAAGCATTCTCATCTCTTTAATATCTTCTGGAAGAACAAGAAGACGCTTTTCAATTTTATCATGCCGCCCAAACTTGGCAGTAAACCAGAATGTGCTTCCCTGACCCGCTATACTGTCAACTCCAATCTCTCCGCCCATCATCTCGGAAAGTTTCTTACTGATGGTCAGTCCAAGCCCTGTTCCACCATATTTACGGGTGGTTGAGGCGTCAGCCTGCTGGAACGATTGAAACAATTTACTCCGCTGCTCTTCGGTCAAACCAATTCCTGTATCTTGAACAGCAAAACGGATAAACGCTGTCTCTTTATCCACTTGAAGAGGTGTAATGGATAGCGTGATTTCACCTTGATCCGTAAATTTTACGGCATTGTTGGCAAGATTGAGAAGAATTTGACCTAATCGTAATGGATCACCCTTTAACGCTGTTGGCACATCAGAATCTATTGCAAAGAGCAACTCAAGACCCTTTTCCTGTGCTTTTAAAATCACCAAGCTGCCAATATTGCTTAAAACATCACCTAAATCAAACTCAACTGACTCCATGTTTAGCTTGCCAGCCTCAATCTTTGAGAAATCTAAAATGTCGTTAATTATTCCTAAAAGATTTTGTGCAGAGAGATAGACTTTATTTATGTAGTCTCTTTGTTTTGGATTAAGTTCAGTTTTGAGTGCTAAATGGCTTAATCCGATAACGGCATTCATGGGGGTTCGTATTTCATGGCTCATGTTGGCAAGAAAATCACTTTTTGCACGAGTTGCAGCTTCGGCAGAATCTTTGGCAATAATAAGACTTGCTTTCGTGGCTTCTAACTCCTCTGTTCGTTGTAATACTTTTTCCTCTAAAG
>JADGBE010000159.1 GCA_015231615.1 Desulfamplus sp.
GCAACCTGTTTTCTATGTCAATTGTCTCATAAGAACCCCAAGGTCTAAATATCTTACTGTGAAAGACCGCCTCGCCTCTTCCGCTATTTTTAAGCTGGGCAACTAACTTTTTGACATCTTGAACCTGATCTCTTGGAGCAACTAAAACAGCGTCTTTGGTCTCAACAATAACATGACCTTCAAGTCCTACAGCAGCAATAAGCCTGTTTTGTGCATATAGGTATGAATTTTTCACATCTGAAAGAAGGACATCTCCTCAAAACGTCTTATATAACTTTTCTCATGGACAGTTTCTATCCATTTTAGGTCAGCCCGTGAGGCTGGGATAATGGTTAGGTGATCCAAAAGACCACCATCTTTGATTCCATTATGTATGGCTATGAGTCTCTCTGGCATCTCAGGGTGATATGGACCTGTGTCGTGCAGTAAATACCTCATGTCGTGTAAATAACCGGTTTTTCTCATAAAATACTCCTATCCGGATATGCGGTAAAAAGGCCTGTTCTTTGCATTAAGATAAATTACATTGGATAGTTGTTTTGTAATTATAAACCTAAGGTATAGTCAAGCACTATTTACAAAAACAAAAAAGGCGAGTTGAAAACTCGCCTTTTTTAACTCCATATATACTGTTCAAGGTCATAAATTTAGTTCTGCCTAAACTGTAGGACGCCGGACGGCGTCCTACTTAAATATAAAAAACTCAATTTATGCCGCTTAGAGTAATAATAAGTTACCTTATGCTAAACACAGGCACAGGGCTATGTCTAAATAGCTTTTCAGCACAACCACCAAAAAGCACACTTGCAAGGTTAGTTTTTCCCTTTTTACCCATGATTACTAGATCAGCTTTTTCGTCAATAACTGCTTTAAGTATCTGCTCAAATGGAACACCTTCCATAAACAGTGTTTTTATCTGGTCTTTATTTCCACCACACTCAACTATCAACTCTTGAATAAGTCTTGAGCGTCTTCCAAGATCATCTGACATATATTTTTGAATTGAAAATGTCCCGGGCTGCTCTTTTTCAAAAATTTTCTTTACAGTGTCAATATCTCTTCTATTGATTACATTGACAATTAAAACTTCTGCCCCTGTTTTCTTAGCAGTTTCTATAGCACTTCCAAGAACTTGTTTTGAGTATGGCGAAAAATCTAAGGCAACCAATATCCTATTAATTTTTTCCATCAGCCACCTCCTGTTTTCTGCCCCACCATGATCTGTCCCTATTTCTTATACTAACAACGGGAACTGTTGCATGGCGGAAGACCTTTTCAGCATTAGAACCAAGAAGCGTTCTTGCAATATTACCCCGCCCCTTTGTCCCTATAAATATTAGATCGATATTTTTTTGCTCAACTGTCTTTAAAATCTCTTCAAACGGATAGCCTACACCAACCAGATATGAAAAAGCATCTTTCATATCTGGAAAATGTGTCTGAACAAGGTTCTTCATCTCTCTGTAGCGTTCTGCTGTAACATCTTCAATGTAGCGTTTTACACTGACTCTATAGTTATTATCAGCATTTACCTTATCAGAAAACATTCTCTCTACTTTTTCTACCGCATCTACATCTCTTTGGTTGATTACATTATAAAGAAGTATCTCAACATCAGATGTGCCTGCAAATTCAACAGCGTAAGATATGTTCTCCTTTGAATACTCAGATAGATCAACACACACCATAACTTTTTTGAATTGATACATAGTCGCCTCCTATTATTTGTCCCTTAAATATACTCAAGACAGATTTTTCTTAGTGGAACAGTCATTTTAACTTTAATAATAGGTAGAGCAATTAATATGCCATAAACTAAAAGGCTTGATAGTACCTTAATTTTTTAATGCCCTGAAATAAATTTCAGGGCTAACATACCAGAAGTCAGCTAAAGCTGACTATTATTTAGTCCACTTTAGTGGACTTTCTTATAATTTAGCCGTGCGATTTATCGCTCGGCTAAAAAATTGTGGTAAAACATTTTCAAAATTAGAATTGCTGATAGATTGAACCTTTGTGGTTCTTCTTTTTACTTATTGTGGAAAAAACTTTTACACAGTGTAAAAGTTATAGGTTATCAATCTTTTACAACACTACTTCCTATTTTTATCTGATATTTCTCAATTTTTGAATGAAATGTAGGTCTTGAGATACCAAGTATCTTGGCGGCCCGGGAACGATTGCCAGAAGTTATGTTCAACGATTCGATAATAAGCATCTCTGCAACATAATCTAAACAAGAGTCAAAAAGATTTGAATCAGAAGGGGTCTCCTCTTTTTCTGATAAAAGGGTTTGACGTATCCATTGCCGCACGCTCTCTTTACAATTATTTATTGAATATATATTTAGTGCATCTGTTTTTGATCCCATACAAGAGCCAGAGTCATTGATACTTAAATCTTCAAGCTGAATATGCCCTCCTCGATTAAATATCATCGCTTTTTTAAGAACATTGGAAAGTTCTCTGATATTTCCGGGCCACTCATAGGAGTTGAGCTTTTGCATAGCCTCTTGTAATATTCCGGGATTGCTAATTCCCATCTCAGTTGCAAGGCGTGTCAGTATGTAATTAGATAAAATAGGAATATCGCCTTTTCGTTCACGAAGTGGCGGCAAAGTAATGGTTACAACACTTAATCTGTAATATAGGTCTTCTCTGAATGTCCCTTCAGCAACAGCTTTTTCAAGATCACGGTTAGTTGCT
>JADGBE010000015.1 GCA_015231615.1 Desulfamplus sp.
GCACTGGTTTCGTTAATATCATGATTAATGGGCTCTCTTAGGGTTGATTAGTTTTTTCTTTTTTCAGCCACTATACCATCAAAGTCAAAATTGAGCTAACTTTAAAAACTTGATCATCGAGTTTAAGAATCAATAAATGGAACACAAAGAATCTATTTGGAAAAAATTGTAGAACAGTTTAAGCCCACTGCCAGTCCTTGCCCAAAAGTCAATAACTAAAAACTTGAACATCGAGTATTAACAACAGTTCTGCCCCTTCTGTTAAATGTAACTATTCAGGCATATATAAATTGACTTAACATATTGTAAATATTAAGCAATATTGATTTTAGGCTGAACAGGATTAACTCAAGTAAATTTTATGTCAGTCAATAATTTCAATATGTTATATGGATACAAAATTATCTTGATAAAAACTATAAATTTTTTATCCTGTTATTTCAATACGTTAGACGCCTGAGTAGTTACAATAAAACATTGGTATGGTGGACTGATTTAATAGTGATGTTACAGGCAAAATTAGAGAGAGTGAGTTGGAGGCTGGTGCGTTTGATTATTGATTGCGAAGCTCGGATTCATAACCCGCAACTTGGGGCGTTGTAATGTTTTTAAGCTACCTGTCGCACGGCGGGTAGCTTATCCAGTTTACAGTATCTTTTATGGAATATAGGTTGCACAAGAATCTGCTGATTCCCATGCAGAGACCCTTGAGATTCTTATATTTTCATTAAGCTCTTTAAGACGCTTTTCAAGTTTTTGTGCAATATATATTGCAATACGTTCTGACGATGGTTGCATAGATTCAAAGGCTTCAAGTTCATTAAGATATTTATGGTCAAGCTCTGTCATAATATCTCTGACCCCTTTTTTTATATCTCCAAAATCTACAAGAACCCCAGCCGAGTTTAATTTATCCCCAGCAACATAAACTTCAATATCCCAATTGTGTCCATGTAGATTTTCACATTTTTGTCCAACCATTGTCAATTTATGTGCCGCAGCAAAACTTGTCTTTACCTTTAACTCAAACATATTAGAACTCCTTTTTTCCAAACATATTTATATGTTATCTTCAATAATATGTTGGTATTTTACTTCCTTAACACTATTTTTTTATTAAATTGATTCTTTTTGCCCAGAAGATAAAATTTCAAAGGCTACAATCCTTTGAAAAGACTTTTGAGTCTGTTGGTTATCTTATTAGCATCAAGTCTGTCAAACTCCTGTAACAGCTTCTCCTGTTTTTTTGATAGCCCTGTGGGAGTTTTTACATTTACCTGAACTATTTGATCGCCTCTTCTTCCCGTTCTAAGTGATGGAATCCCCTCTCCTTTTAGCCTGAAGGTATCTCCATACTGAGTACCTTTTGGAATTTCAAGATTCTTTTCTCCCTGAAGCGTAGGTAGGGTTATTTCATCTCCAAGTGCTGCCTGTATAAATGATATATCTGCAACACATATAATATCACTGCCTTCACGCCTGAAGAATTTATGGGGCTTTACCTGTATAAATACATAGAGATCGCCCGGTGGGCCACCTGACATACTTGCCTCACCTTCACCTGTAAGTCTAAGTTTTGCTCCAGTATCAACACCACCCGGTATCTTTACCGCAACTCTCTTTGTAATCTCCATTCTTCCTGATCCGACACACTTGCTACATGGGTTAGGTATCGATCTACCCTTACCTCTACAATATGGACAGGTAGTCTTAACTTTGAAAAAACCTTGGCTTTGCACAAATTGCCCTGTACCATGACACTGTGAGCATACTTCTGGTTGGGTGCCTTCTTTGCATCCATTTCCATTGCAAATATCGCACACGTCATATTTTCTTATGTCAATCTCTCTATCAATACCAAAAGCAGCTTCCATGAACTCAAGGGTCATATCATAGCGAAGATCAGCTCCTCTTTGAACTCTTGCCCCCCCACCTCCACCTCTTCCGCCTGAACTGTTAAAGCCAAAGAACTCCTCAAAAATATTACCAAATCCTGAGAATATATCTTCAAAATTGACATTAGTAGAAAAATTAGAGCCTTCAAGCCCCTTATGACCATATTGGTTGTAAAGCTGCCGTTTCTGATCATCTGAAAGAACACTATAGGCTTCAGATGCCTCTTTGAATTTCTCTTCGGCTTCCTTATTTCCGGGATTTTTATCAGGATGATATTTAATAGCAAGTTTTCGGTATGTTGATTTTAGCTCATCCTTTGTTGCGTCTCTTGAGACTCCGAGTACCTCATAATAATCACGTTTCTCTGACATACTATTCCCTTAAATCATTTTAAATTTGACAAACAGGCAAACTTTGATAAACAAACTAATTTTATAAAAGCGTTAATTTTAAATTTAAACGAGTAATTTTTTTAAACACTGTAAACTAACTCATAATACAGGATTGTCAATAATGGGCGTGGAACTTGATTTTATTAAAGATATGTTTGACAGTATTGCCTCTAAATATGATTTTCTCAACCGTTTTCTTAGTGCAGGTCAAGATATTGTATGGAGAAGAGAGATGGTTAAAGAGGCAAAACTTCCTGATAAAAGTATGGTGCTTGATGTTGCCTGTGGCACCTGTGATGTTGCTTTGGAGATAAAAAAACAGAAAGGTAATGGGGCTAACATCTTTGCAACTGATTTTTCCCCTAAAATGCTTGAACTTGGGAAAAAAAAGATTATTAAAAATAGAGAAAGCGAAGGCAATATTGGTAGTAAAACATATTATGATACTATAAAATCTAACAAAGAAGAGCTTACTATAAACATTACCGCCAAAGAAGGGCTTACTATAAACGTTACCGCCAAAGAAGAGCTTTCTATAAAACTTGCTGCTGGTAATGCTCTTACCCTTCCATTTAAAGATCAAATATTTGATGCAGTTTTTATTGCGTTTGGCATTAGAAATATTATGGACAGAGAAGGTGCTATAAAAGAATTTCGCAGAACTCTAAAAAACGGTGGCACTCTTTCTATACTTGAACTGACATCACCACCTGAAGGTTTTTTTAGAAATATCTATCTTTTATACTTTAAGCGTCTTTTACCAGCCATAGGCTCTATATTTTCTAAAAATAGAAAAGCCTACCACTACTTGCCAGAATCTGTCTTAAATTTTCCGACTCCTGAAAAATTTGCATCAACTATTCAGGAGTCAGGATTTGAAGAAGTTAAATGGAGAGGTATGACTTTAGGAATTGTCTCTCTTTTTACAGGGAAAAAGAGTAAGCTATAAGATAGATATTTGTTATCCTTTAATAATTCTTGGCAGAATCATCTGGTGCTGCGGGCATATTGACTTGGGATTTTGATAGACACTACCAGCAAATGCCTGCATGTATTTTCTAATATCTGTAAGTTTTACAATCTCGTCAACAAGACCATTTTTTGCACAGAACAGAGGTCTTGATGTATCATGGTATTTTTTGGCAAGCTCATTCATTTTGTCAATGATGGGCTGCATATCTTTTCCCGCCTCTTTTTCTTTTACAAGTCTTCTTGCATAGGTTGCCACCGCTGCTGTCTCTCCGTGCATCACGTAGATTTCAGTTGCAGCAGTTCCAATGGTAAAGGCGTTATGTCTATTTGCCTGAGGACCACCAAGAACATAATGGGCTGCGGCTGTACCTTTTCTAAGCACTACAAGCATCATTGGAACATCTGTCTGCTGAATGGAATATATAAGCGATTGTCCAAGACCCAGAAGCTCCGCTTTTTCAGCAATATCTCCAACATCAATGCCTGAAGTATCCTGAAACCAGATTATGGGAATCCTATCTCTGCCACACAGGGTTACAAATTCATTCATCTTGATCAATCCCTGACGATAGAGCTTGCCGCCCATACCCGGATAATCGGCATACTCTGGATAACCATCTCCAAGATAGCCCTGACGGTTGCCAATACAGCCAACAAGAAAACCATCAACCTTGCAAAGACCTGTGTACATCTCAGGTCCATAATCAGGACGAAACTCTAAATGTTCTCCCCCATCCACAAGCCTTGAAAGAACTTCATCAAAAGAGTAAATCTTTTTTTGACCCATAGGCAGAAGTCTTAAAAGCTCATTTTCTTGAAAGGCTGGAGGCGATGGTTCAGATACACGGAAAAATTCAGGATTATAGGCGGGCATATCCTGCATGTAATATTTCAATCCATCAAGAACCCCCTGCTCCTCTTCAAATACATATCTGAAAAAGCCTGTTTCATCGTAATGGACTTTCACAGAGCCTGGCGGTTTTGCCTTGTCAGCCTTTGCCTTTTCCACAAGAAGTTCAGCCATATCCATTGTAAAACCACCTCGTGGGGCCATGCCACTTACAATTCCTGCCCCACCTACAGCAATATTGCAATTTTTGTGGGCAAAAAGAACAGTCGGGCTGATGCTTTGGTATCCGCCGCCCGCCGGATTTGTTCCGTAAATTCCGGCAAGTATGGGAATTCCCATCTGTTCAAGCTCTGCATGTCTAAAGAATGGGGCACCGGCACCTCTTCGGTTGGCGTAAAACTTCTCCTGCTCAGGAAGTTTCGCCCCGCTGCAATTGACAAGCCATACTAAAGGTATGTTCAAACGCTTTGCGAGATCCGTAACCCTCAAGATATTATCTGATTGTCCGGGAAGCCATGCCCCCGCCATAACCTTGTTGTCAAACCCTATTATGACAGCCCACTTACCTGATATTTTTCCAAGTCCGTCAATGACATTGGTTGTTCCCTCTTCATTGTCTGCCGGATTATACAGTGTATGCAGTGGTGTCCATGTCCCCTCATCAACAAGATATTCGAGGCGTTGCCATATAGTCATCTCACCCCTTGCATTTATCTTTTCTGTTGAAAAGCCGGCATTTTTAACCTTCTCAATCGCAGCATCAATCTCGTTCTCAGCTTCAATAAATGCCTGAACATTCTCTTCTGTTCTTTCAATGGTACTTTCACTGAGTTCTGTCCCGAAAAGGGGCATGTTTTCAAAATAGGGTCGCATATTTTCTCCAAAAATTATCTATTTGCTTTTCTGATGCCAAGCTGATCAAGAGCAATTATCCATTTGCATATATTGGTTGAGCCTTCAACAATATAATAGGTTGGGGCATCTCTGTAATATCTTGCAACTGGGTATTCAGTTGAATAGCCATAAGCACCCATTATTCTCATTGCATAATTGGCACATTTTGTTACGGTTTCACCTACAAAGTATTTTGCCTTTGCAACACTCAGACCATTGTTAAGCTCTCCATCATCTTTTTCACAGGCAGCTTTGTAAACAAGAAGACGGGCAGCATCAATATCAGTTGCCATCTGTGCTATCAGATCCTGATTCATCTGAAATTCTCCGATCTTTTTACCAAACTGCTGCCGTTCATTGCAATATTTTGTTACGGTATCAAGACACGCCTGGGCAAGACCAACACCACCAGCAGCAGCAGAAAGTCGGGTCTGATTAAGAGAACTAAATACAATCTTTGCCCCATCACCTGGTTTTCCAAGAATATTTTCTTTTGGCACCCTTACATTATCAAGAAAAACCTCACCAGTGGGTGAAGAGTGAGAACCCATCTTTTCTAAGGAAGAGGTTGTGATACCTGCAAAATTTTTGGGTTCAATCACAAAAGCAGACAACCCTCTGCTACCTGCTGATTTGTCTGTATAGGCATAATAAATCAAAACATCTGCAAAATTGGCATTTGATATCCATGTTTTTGAGCCATTTAAGAGCCAGTGATCCCCTTTGTCTTCGGCGGTAGATGACATTGCCATTACATCAGAGCCTGCATCAGATTCAGTTATACCAAAACCACCCACATACTCGGCAGTGCAGAGTTTTTCAACATATTTGCGTTTTGCCTCTTCTGTCCCGTATTTAAATATAGTGTAGCCGCAGCCAAGCACCTGCATATTGACCTGAACCCTTAAAGATGACGATGCTTTTGCAATCTCTTCGGTTACAATCATCGCTGCAAGCCACCCCATATTATCTCCGCCATACTCTTCAGGAATAACAGTACCGAAAAAACCAAGCTCTCCCATTGGTCTTACTGCCTCTTTGTATGGGAAGTGATGCTCATGATCCCACTGGTCTGCATTGGGGGCTATTTTCTTTTTTGCAAATTCACTTACTGCTTTTCTCAACATTTCAAGTTCTTTTGAAAGTTTGAAATCCATAGCGTCTCCTAAATTTTTATATAAAAATATTTTGTTTACGGTTTAAAAGATTAAGGTAATCAAAATAAATCGGTACGACGTTGTGCCGTGTGATATATTCTTGCACCAGCTTCATAGAAAAGGCCGCGAAGATTTCGCATACTTACTTTTTCAGGATTAGACAGCGGTAGAGGAATAATTGTTTTCGGGCCTTTTTTGATGTATTGGGCCATAAGTTTTCCAAATACACTTCCAGGTCCTATACCTCTGCCGTTGTAGCTTGTAACAGTTATAAAATCAGGTCCCAGAATATGGAATCTTGGAATATGGTCTGTAGTCATAGCAATGCGGCCATACCACGCATGTTCAAATGAGACTTTTCCAATTTGAGGAAACACTTTTTCAACAGTTCTTTCTGCCCAGTTCTTATGAAGCGAATAGGCAAAATTATCAACTTGCCCAACACTGCCAACAAGAAGACGACCTGCCTTATCCATACGATATGACGATAGAACAAGATTGTTATCCCACGCAGCATGTCTCTCTGGAAGTACGGTTTTGCTAACCTCTTCTGGCAAAGGGGGGGTTGAAAACTGAAAATAGTTAAAAGGGATAAGGTTCTGCTGCATATCTTTAAAAGCATTATCAGCATATCCCTGTACCGCCAAGATAACTGCATTAGCTTTTACCATTCCGTACGGGGTATGAAGTATCCAGACATTGTTATCACGGTTGATTGATATAACTGGAGAATTTGTGTAGAGTTTTGCCCCTGCATTATGGGCAGCTTTAGCAAGTCCGTAAGCATAGGCAAGTGGTTGAACTGTACCTGCACGTTTATCAAGAAGTGCTCCTACAAATGCTTTACTGCCTATAAGTGAAGCTGCAGCTTCACTATCAAGAAGTGTTACAGGCGCCCCACGTTCCTGCCATTGTGATTCGCGTTGTTTAAGAGAACTATATCCTGAAGGAGAGTCGGCACAGTGAAGAGTTCCTGCTCTGACAGCCTCGCACTCTATTTTGTGTTTTTCAATGAGATTGAAAACAAGGTCAGGAGATTCCCCCAGAACGCGAATTAGCTCTTCGCCCATCTCTTTTCCAACTCGTGCAATAACCTCTTCAGGCATAAGCCAAAGTCCCGCATTGACAAGACCCACATTGCGGCCTGCCCCACCAAATCCAATATCTTTTGCTTCAAGGAGCAAAACATCAGTTCCCTCTTCTGCCAGATGCAGTGCTGCTGACAATCCTGTATATCCGCCGCCGATAATAGCGACATCAGTAGTATTCTCTCCTCTAATTAAATCAAAAGATTGTAATGCTGGGGCAGTTTTCTCCCATAGCCCGTGAGTTAATTTTTTATCTTCCATATACTCTTTCCTTTTAGATAAAGATACTTTCAAGTATCTGTAATAATATAAGTTTGTTTTTTAGTAAGCCCTTAGAAGTATAGCAGTTATCACAACAAAGGGACTATTTGGTCTATTGTAGAACTCATTTTTTATCCAGTAAAATAAAATGGTTAATTAAATTTTTGAGGGACTCTATTACATAAAACCGTTAAACGGTTTTCGCACAAGTGCTGTGTGTAGATAATTTATCATGGTGAAAAAATCAAAAACTGGAAGCCCGACAGCCCTCTGAACAGCGTGTGCATAAGGTGGCAAATCGCTGCACTCAAGAAGAATACTACCAATATCAGGATCTCTTTGTAGAAGAGCAATTGCCACTTCCACTACTTCATCTTGTATCTTAAGAGAATCTAAAGTTCCCTTCTCTTTCAAAATAGCATCTCTAAATTCAGTCTGCTCTTCCATACCAGCGATTGCTATAGGAATGCTGTCAGAGATACCTGTTGATGTAAAATGTTTAAGTTGCAAACAAGATGCATTTGCAGTGATGATTCCAATTTTTTTTCCTGTTATTTGGTATATAAAGGGAATCTGCAACAGACTTGAGAGAAATACAGGAATATCAAGATGTTGAGAAACTTCCTGTTGAAACAAGGCCATAAATCCGCAAGCACCAGTAATTGCCTTCACACCGCTATTATAGAGTCTTAAGGCAGCATCAATAAACGGGACAGCAAGGCTGGGATCCTGTTGATTGAGTAACCTGTCAATAGATGCTCCTTCAACCTTTTCATACCTAACAGGAAAAGGGAATGTAGTTGCATTGCCTATATTTCCCGGAATACAAGGATAAGAAGCATCGAGTATTAAAATACCAATTGATTCTCCATACCATGCCTGCTGAAGCCTATTAACAGAAAATAGAGTCATTATTTATCCCTTGTGAAAAACTGTTGTATTAAATATGAATTAAAATTTTAATAATATATCACAAAAAAATTACTAATAATTTACTGGCATATCAGTAGAATTATTTCTATGTCAAGCAATATTTTAAAAATCTAATTAGAAATTATTAAAATAAATTAGAGTCAGGAAAATGCTTGAATTTATAGCTGGTGTAAGTTAATTAGATGAAATAGCACTGGCATATCAATGATATGCTACAGATTTTAATACTTCTAATAAGGTTTATTGATGAAAGAGACAATCTATCAAATTATACGCGAACGCATTATGTATTTAGAATACAAACCAGGAGATATTTTGAATGAAAAGGTGCTTGCCGATGAGTTCGGTGTAAGTAGATCACCAATAAAAGATTTACTCAGTCGATTAGAATGGGAACAGCTTGTAAGGGTTATTCCCCGAACAGGCAGTATGGTCAGCGAAATTGAGTTCAGTCGTATCATGAATGTTTACCAAGTACGGTTTGAAATCGAATCTTTTGAAGCCAGCTTGGCAGAGGGGCAGTTTGCTTCCAAACACATTACAAAACTCAAAGAATTATATGAAAAATGCAACACTCTTCTGGAAATAGATGACCCAAAAGCTCTGACTGAAATAGACACCACATTAAGAAACCTTATTCATGATGCTTCAGGAAATCAGGTGCTGGCAGATGTTTCTGAAAGATTATACTCACAAACATTTCGTCTCTGGTATAGTGTTCTCCTAAGAAATGACTGGCGTGAAGAAGTTACTGCATTTATCAAAGAGTTAGAGAGGCTTCTTGGATATTTCTCATCAGGGAATTCAAATGAATTTGGCACAATTAGAAGAACCCAGCTAATAGAACATTTTGAACGACTACGCCATAAATTTCTTGGGACCGTAAATAGTCCAATCCAGCAAAATAATTAGAACCAAATAATTATCTGCTATTACCAAAGCTGACGCCTACCTGTCATAATATCTCAAAAAACAGATGGCAAGACTATTTTGAATGTGCTGCCTTTTCCCAAAGTGCTTGTAACAGAAATCTCTCCTTTATGGTATCTTACAATATGTTTTACAATTGCAAGACCTAAACCTGTTCCACCCATATCTCTGCTTCTTGATTTATCAACCCTGTAAAATCTATTAAAAATTCTGGTAAGATGCTCCTTGCCAATGCCTACGCCATAATCAGTGATACCTACCACAATGGCTTGTCTATTTTTCTGAATATTTTTTTCAATATTTTGTTTTACCTCTATATTTCCATTCTCTTTTTGAGTTTGTAGGCTCTCTTTATCCCAGATAACAGTTTCAGTGGTTACAACAATTTTGCCCCCTACGTTGCTGTACTTTATTGCATTGTCAAGAAGATTGACAATCGCCTGTTCCATAAGAATGGGATCTATCAAAGCTATAGTTTTATTATTTGAAACATTCTCAACAGTAATATTTTTAGCAACGCTGAGTGGCATACAGGCATCAATTGCCTCCTGAATAACATGGGTAATGTCATGGGTTTCAAGGCGGGCAGGAGTTCCCTCCTCCCGTTCAACTCTTGAGAGTGCAAGCAGATCATTAATCAGGGCAATAAGACGATCTACATTTTTTTGAATGATTTTAATGAATTTAATGGCTTGTTCATTCTTGAGGTCAATGTCATTATTTTCAACATCATATTGATAAACCCTCTGTTCTCTTATGAGATTTTCAAGAGTTTCTACAAACCCTTTTATAGATGTGAGTGGGGTTTTAAGCTCGTGGGAAACGTTTGCTGAAAAATCCTTGTGCATGGTTTCAAGTTTTCTTATTCTCGTAATATCGTGAAAAATAATCAGCGTTCCAAGTCTTGCCCCAGACGAGTTGCAAAGGGTTGTTGAGTGAACATTATAAATACACTCCTCAGTCCCTGAAATTACAATATCATCTTCAACTGGTTCGGGATTGGAAAGTGCTTTTCTGATAAATTTTTGAAGCTCATAGTGTCTCGCTATTTCATAGATATTGCCCCTTTTTATCATTTCAGCAGTACGACCAAAAATAGCAGCCGCCGCATTGTTGGCAGTGATTATAAGTTCGTCTGGATCAACTGCAATAACACCCTCTTTCATGCTTGAGTGGATAGCCTCAAGCTCCATACCTCGTTCTTCAAGTGTTCTTATCTTCTCGTCAAGACCTTGTGCCATAGTATTCATAGTCAAGGTAAGCTGAAAAAGCTCCTCTGAATCTGGAAAAGGAAGTAAATTGGTTAAATTACCATTTGCAAAATTGTTTGCCCCTATTCTCATCTCCTCAATGGGTCTTGTGATGCGTCTTACTACAAAAAGGCTTGCAACTGCTGCTGCAGTAACTGTAATCAGAAGGGCAAAAAATATCTTTTCCTGTATTGAGTTTATCTGTTCTTCAATCGATGTTATTGAAATCGCCACCCTTATAATCCATAAAACGTCATCTTTTCTATTTTTATTAACCACAGGCATGGCAACATACATCATACTTTCGCCCAAAGTTGCACTTTTTCTAATCGAAACCCCTTTTTTATTTTTCAAGGCCAATGCAATTTCGTATCTGTGTTTATGGTTTTCCATTGTCTTAATATTGCCAATAGAATCGCCAGCAACTTTACCTGATGGAAGAATAATAGTAACTCTTGTTGACGTGGTTTGACCGATCTCTTTACAGAGACGGTCAATATCTTCCGTATTCATATTAGTATTAGGTGAACTAAAAGCAAATGATGAAGTAAAAGCAAAATCAGGATAGCATGAAAGAATTTCCCTTTTCACAAATTCAGCTCTGGTCTTCAGCTCTTTTTCAGTGTTATCAAGGAAAAAGGATTTGAAAAAGGTTGTTGAATGCCATGTTACAGCCGTAAGTGACAGAAGCGTAATGGTTAAAAAAGATGGGAAAATCTGCCACAGTATTTTTCTTCTTCTTTTAGTTACTATTATCATCTTTAAACCTGTATCCAACCCCTCTGATTGTCTCTATTGAATGGGCAAATGTTCCAAGTTTTTTGCGCAAACCCGCAACTATAACATCCACACTTCTCTCAGTTACTGCATAGTTATCGCCATGAATTGCATCCATAATCTGACTACGTGTAAACACCCACCCTTTTTTAGCAGAGAGGAATACAAGCAATTCAAATTCCGAATAGGTTAGATCGACAGGGTTTTCCGCTATTTTGACAATATGTCTTCTGTGGTCGATAACCATCTCCCCCAAAATGGTATGCTCATTTTCGTCAGAGGTCTTACTCCTCTCATTTTGAATGGGAATCCGCCGTAGAATAGCCCTGATGCGGGCAACTAACTCCCTTGGGCTGAAAGGTTTTGACATATAATCGTTTGCCCCAAGCTCAAGTCCTGTTACAATATCTGACTCCTCTCCCTTAGCTGTAAGCATTACAATGGGAATATGGGCAGTTAAACTATCTTTTCTTAGGATTTTAGTAACTTCAAACCCATCCATTCCGGGAAGCATAAGGTCAAGAACAATCAAATCAGGCTGTATATCGGTTGCCAATTTCAAGGCATCCTCTCCTGTAAGGGCTAATATGGTTTTGTAGCCCTCTTTTTCAAGATTATACTTTACCAGCTCAAGAATATCTTCCTCATCATCAACAATAAGAATCGTCTCTTTTATCATTTGTCTCCTTGATAAATTGCTTGAATAGTTTGGGAATCGTGTATCTAATACAAAATAAAAAGGTCAAATACAAACAAGTACCTGACCTTATACAATACCATAAGATAAATATAATATGTTATAACTATTTTATATCATCCAAACCGTCCTGTAACATAATCCTCTGTCAACTGATGCAGAGGATTTAAGAAAACCTGATCAGTACTTCCAACTTCAATTAGATCACCGAGATGAAAATATGCTGTTCTTTGAGAGACTCTTGATGCCTGCTGCATTGAATGAGTTACAATGGCAATAGAAAAGTTCTCTCTTAATTCATCAATCAAATCTTCTATTCTTGCAGTTGCAATTGGATCAAGGGCAGAACATGGTTCATCCATTAAGATAACTTCAGGACCAACGGCAATGGTTCTGGCAATACAAAGCCTCTGTTGTTGACCACCTGACAAGCTGGTTCCGGGTTGGTTTAATCGATCTTTTACCTCTTCCCACAATCCTGCTTTTTTTAATGATGTTTCAACAATCTCGTCAGTTTCTGTTCTGTTTTGAACGAAACCGTGTATTTTGGGTCCATAAGCCACATTTTCATAAATAGATTTTGGAAATGGATTAGGCTTTTGAAAAACCATACCAACCTGTGCCCTTAAAGGAACTACATCAACATCTTTATCATAGATATTTTTTCCATCTAATGAAATATTGCCAACTACACTACAAAAATCAATGGTATCGTTCATTCTGTTCAAACATCTAAGAAAAGTTGATTTCCCACAACCAGATGGTCCTATCATTGCAATGACTTCGTTTCTGCCAATATCAAGAGTTACATCATTGATTGCTTGTTTATCTCCATAATATACATTGACATTTCTACATGTCATGCGAGGATTTTCAACATTAGGATACCCCACTGTTTTTCTGTTCTCACGACTAACAAGAGGCTCTTTTTTGCTAATAAAATCTCTTTTTTTCTCCAACTCGCCCTCTCTTTTTCTATGATAATAATGGTTATCTTATATTTCACTCTTGAATATTAGGGAATATAATATAAAGATTTGACAACTTTTAAAAAGTTGTCAAATCTTTAAAAACATCATCTTAAAAATCTTATTTTAACTCTCCACAAGGGAGGACTTTCAGAGTCTGAACAGCGTTGCTAAATGATTTTCTCTCATCTTCTGGCATTGGAATTAACCCTTTTTCGCTAAGATATCCATCTTCTCCCCATGCCTTTTCACTTGAAAACTCTTTAAGGTATTCCTTCATACCGGGAATTACATCAACATGAGCCTTTTTAACATAAAGATAGAGTGGGCGAGATACAGTATATTTGCCATCTGCTATTGCTTCAAAAGTTGGGGCTACGCCTTCAACAGAAGTTCCTTGAATCTTGTCAGTATTTTGGTCAAGAAAACTAAATCCAAAGATACCAAACGCATTTGGATTTGCATCAAGTTTTTGAACAATCAGATTATCATTTTCACCAGCTTCAACATATGCACCATCTTCTCTTATTGTGTGGCAGATAGATTTGAATTTATCTTTATCAGCCTTTTCAAGAGCCTTTATCCAAGCAAATTCAGAACCGCCTACTTCCATAACAAGCTCAAGAAAGGCATCTCTTGTTCCTGATGTTGGTGGTGGTCCCAACACTTCAATTTTGTTAGCTGGAAGAGATGGATTAATATCTTTCCAAGTTTTATATGGGTTAGGAACAAGGGATTCTGCTCCACTTGACTCTGGAACATTGGCAGCAAGAGCCAGAAATAGTTCTTTTCTTGTAATATTAATAGCAGCACTTTTCTTTGAAGCACCAAGAACAATACCATCATAACCAACTTTAAATTCAATAATCTCTTTTACTCCATTCTTATCGCACGTTTCGCACTCTGATTTTTTTATTCTTCTTGATGCATTTGCAATGTCAGGATGCTGAACTCCAACGCCTGAGCAAAAGAGCTTCATTCCGCCGCCTGTGCCTGTGGATTCAATCTTTGGAGTTTTAAATCCTGATGTTTTACCAAATTGTTCTGCTACAACTGTTGCAAAAGGGTAAACCGTTGAAGAGCCGACAACAGTGATATAATCCCTTGCTATTGCATTGCTGTTAAACGTTGCTGCACCAATCGTTAGTGCTGCTGCAACTCCTAAGCCTGCGAAAAATGTTTTACCTTTCATGTAATGTTTTCTCCTCTGTTTGTTTTTTAATGTTTAATTACTATTTATTTCAGCTATAGAGACCACGGCTATAAGTCTCTATTTTTCTACCATCTTTTTTCAAATTTCTTCCTCAATATTACTGCTAAAGCATTCATGGCTATCAAAAATGTGAGAAGCACCATAATTGCCGCCGAAGTCTTTTCTAAAAAACCTTTTTCAGGGCTATCTGCCCATAAATATATCTGGACAGGCAAGGCGGTTGCAGGGTCAGTAAATCCTGACGGAACATCAACAATAAATGCAACCATTCCAATCATAAGAAGTGGGGCGGTTTCTCCAAGTGCACGGGCCATGCCAATAATTGCACCAGTCAGCATTCCGGGAAGGGCGAGCGGTAAAACATGGTGAAAAACCATCTGCATTTGAGATGCTCCAACACCTAAGGCTGCCTCTCTTATTGAAGGGGGAACAGATTTAAGGGATGCCCTGCTTGCAATAATAATAACTGGCAAAGTCATCAAAGTCATAACAAGTCCGCCGACAAGCGGGGCAGATCGTGGCATTCCAAAAAAATTTAAAAAAACAGCAAGTCCAAGAAGACCAAAAACAATAGATGGAACTGCAGCAAGGTTGTTGATATTTACCTCAATAATGTCTGTCCATCTGTTTTTCTTTGCAAACTCCTCAAGATAGATTGCTGCTGCAACTCCAATTGGAAAAGAGAGCAATAAAGTTATAACCATCGTAAAAAATGAGCCTGAAGCAGCACCCCATATTCCAGCAAGTTCTGGTTCGCGAGAGTCTCCAACAGTAAAGAAGATTTTGTTAAAACGTTTTTCTATGCTTCCATCTTTTTCTAACTGTTGGATCCAGTCAATTTGTCTATCATTGAGACGGCGTTCCGCCTCTACTAAACCTCTGTCAGAATGCCCTTTAATTAGCATATCAACATCATCGTCTGCTGGAAGCCAAACTTGGATTGTCTCTCCAACAAAGTCAGGGTTTTCAATAAGCATATCTCTTATATAGTATGACGCACCAGAACTTATGAGAGATGCAAGTTGTTTTTTTTCACCTCTTGATTGAACTTCAGGGAACATTTTAAAGAGAGATTGTTTAACAATTGCTGGAAAATTGGCTGATGCAAGACCCTCTCTATTTGTAGTATCACCCAAAATTTCAGGGTCAAAATATACTGATAAACGTATAAAGGTTTGCTGAAATGCTGTGTATCCAGTTGAGCTAATGCTTATAAATAGAAATGCCAAAAATATAAGGCTTGCTGCAATTGCACAAACTCCATAAATCCTAAATCGTTTTTCAGCCCTGTATCTCTTTCCAAGTCCTTTATTAACAATATCAATGTTGGTTTCACTCATAAAATTATTCCTTATATTTTGTTTGACCAAAGATTTGACAACTTTTAAAAAGTTGTCAAATCTTTCAATTATAATCGTTTATTCATACTGCTCTCTGTATTTTCTAACCACTACAAGGGCAATTACATTCAAGATAAGAGTAACTATAAAAAGCATTAGACCCAATGCAAAAGCTGCTAAAGTTTTTGGACTGTCAAACTCCTGATCTCCAACAAGAAGAGTTACAATCTGCACGGTTACTGTGGTAACTGTTTTAAGAGGATTAATGGTAAGGTTTGCAGCCAGTCCAGCAGCCATAACAACTATCATGGTCTCACCAATAGCTCTTGATACAGCAAGAAGAACGCTCCCTACAATTCCGGGAAGGGCGGCTGGAATAACAACGTGGCGGATTGTTTCAGATTTGGTTGCTCCAAGTGCATAAGCACCATCTCTTAATGATTGGGGAACAGCGTTGATAACATCGTCAGACAGAGATGAGACAAAAGGAATAATCATTATTCCCATAACAAGACCAGCCGCAAGGGCACTCTCTGAAGAGACATCAAGCCAGAAAAATCCACCAAGATCGCGTATCATTGGGGCAACTGTCAAAGCTGCGAAAAATCCATAAACTACAGTTGGAATACCTGCAAGAATCTCTAAAAGAGGTTTGGCAATTGATCTAAATGTTCTGTTAGCATATTCAGAGAGATATATTGCAGACATAAGCCCAATCGGAACAGCCACACACATTGCAATGGCAGATATTAACATTGTTCCAACAAAAACAGGAACAGCTCCAAAAGAACCAGAAGAGCCAACTTGATCAGCTCTAATTGCCATTTGAGGACTCCACTCAAGACCTGTTAAAAAACCTGATAACGGGATTATCTTGAAAAATCTTATAGCCTCGTAAAGCACAGAGAGAACAATCCCTATTGTGGTAAAAATGGCAATGGTTGAACATGCAATTAAAATATATTTTACCACCCGCTCAACATGGTTTCTTGCCCTAAGTTTGGGATTTATTGTTCTTTGTATTACCAATATGGAAGCAATTGCTATTGTTATTACAATAACTGTTAAAGATGCGTGGCTTAGTGAGTTGAGCTTTTTGTAGTGTTCTGCTGCTGCAACCAATGATGGATTTGGATCTGCAGATACTATATTGCCGTTCACTATATTTTTTATGTCAGTAACAATAAGGTTAAGCCTATCTGCCGGAAGGTTTTGAAGCTGGTCAGGCAAAGATGAGATAACGAGGTTAGTAATTATGCTTGATTCAAACAAGAGCCAAAAGGAGAATATAATCAATGCTGGAATAGCACACCACAAAGCAGTTAAAGAGCCGTAGTATGTTGGTCTTGAGTGAAGTCCACTAACTCCTCCAGCATCATTTGCCACAGCATAAGAGCGTCTTTTGCCCATGACAAATCCCATTACAGACAAAAATAAAATTGTTAAAAGTAACATTGTTGGGTTCATGTTTGCATCCATAATCAAAGTTAATCCTTAAATAACGTATAAACACAATGCTGTATAAACATGGTTTAGACAGCCGATAGTTAATTTTTAATGGATTATAATTTGTGTTTGTTAGGATTTTATTAGGATTGCTTTAGAATTTTGTTTGGAATAATAAATAATCAGATTTTTAATTTTTAAGACGGACCATGACAATAAACTGTTGGAGAACAACTGTTAATAACCACTACCCCCATCTTTTTTTCCTGATTTACTTATAAACGGTGGAATACGCCTAACAAGTTCCTCAAGCATTGCAAGTTCATCATCAGTATGATTTAGCATAGGGGCAGGCACGATATTTCCCTCTACATGATGAATATAACGGCTATATTCATGGTGTTTTGTTGTAATAGTCTCCTCTTTTGAAGGATATATAACATGACGCAGAGTTATTTTGCCATAACAGGCACAGACGTATGTTTTTTTATGATCAGCCTCAACATAGAGTCCAGTTCCTCTTATTCCTATGTATGCACTTGGAGTTTCAACTGTTTTATCTCCTTTTCCAAATGCTGAGAGCAATTTGCCATCTATAAGTCTTAACGCATTAATAAACTTATTTTTCTCTCCAGTTTTTTCAGAGTTTTCCACAGTTAATTTGCTATTTTCCCTCATCAAGCAAGAGGAATCTCCAAATGTAAAAATAACAGAGCTATTTTTGCCAGTAACAATAACGTCATCAGGAGATAGAATATCACCTACCTTTGCAGTAATGTTATTTATAGTAACATCTCCCTCAACTTTTTGTACTCCTTGGGGAATCTCTGCTTTCCCCATTGCATAAGCAGAGTTACCTAAAACATTCACTCCTGTAGCACATACTAAAGTTGATGAGATTATTGTTTTTATTGCATCACGACGGTTAAGTTTAAGCTCTGTCTCCATAAGTGTTCTCCTTTAATAGTAAAATACAACCCAATTTCTTATCCAATAAGATTATAAAAGCAGTCTCTCTGTTTTGGCTCAAACCCTGCCTTTTGAATAAGCCTGCATAGCTCTTCTTTAGGAAGCATAAAATCAACACCTGCCGAAGCTACAACATTCTCTTCAATCATAGTGCTGCCCATATCATTTGCCCCATAAAATAGGGCTGTTTGGGCAATTTTATCCCCTTGAGTTACCCATGAAGCCTGAATATTATCAAAGTTATCCAAAAATATGCGACTTATGGCAAGCACTCTTAAATATTGAACCGAGCTTGCTTTTTTTATTCTAAAATTTTTAAAGCCATAACTATCTATATTTTCATTATTTAACTTACTAAAATCGCACTGCTTACTAATTGGATTATTAATTGAATTACTAAGCTCCGTGTTATCAGGTTGAAATGTCCAAGGGATAAATGCGGTAAATCCCCCTGTTTTATCTTGAAGAGAACGAATTTTATCAAGATGCTCAAAAATGTGAATTGGGGATTCAATATGACCAAACATCATTGTAGCACTTGATTTTAACCCCATTTCATGGGCTCTCTCCATAATCTCAAGCCACTCTTTTGATGTACATTTATTTGGAGATACCTTTTCTCTTATTTCATCACAGAGAATTTCTGCCCCACCACCCGGTATTGAACCAAGCCCAGCCCCTTTTAGAACTTCAAGAGTTGCTTTAACGCTCATTGAAGAGCTTTTTGCAAGCCACGATATTTCAGGGGGTGAAAATCCATGAATATGAATATCAAAGTTGGCTTTGATATATTTTAAGAGATCAACATAATAATCAAGGTCAAGAGCAGGATTCATTCCCCCTTGAAGCAAAATTTGAGTTCCACCAAGCTCAATTGTCTCTTCAATTTTTTGGTAAAGGCTCTTCTTTGAGATAACGTATCCTTGTTCGCTCTTATATTCTCCATCTTTATTATATTCTCCATCTTTATTATATTTTCCCTCTTTTTTGTAGCTACTCTTTTTTGCCACTGTTTTGTCAATCATTGGTTCTGATTGCGGCTCTTTATAAAATGCACAAAATTTACATCCTGACATACATATATTTGTGTAGTTGATATTTCTATCAACCACAAAAGTTATGACTCTTTCTGGGTGAATCTGAAATCTTTTATGGTTTGCAAGGTTTGCTAAAGTCAAAAATGGTGCGTTATGGTAAAGTGTAAGTCCATCTTCAATTGAAATACGCTTTTTATTTATAATCTTTTCAAGAACTTGATCAACTACTCTATTAGCTTGATTATTAACCATGCTATAATCTTGAAGCTCATCAGAGTTATTAATTGTAAATTGCATTTTAATATTATCCAACTTTGTTGAATCAATGTTTAACATTAATCTCTCCGTAAAATGAATCTCTCTCAATTGGCGTAAAACCAGCACTTTTTATCATATCTTCCATAAATGCACGGGTAAGACCTTTTGCAGATTTTGCTCCAGCAGTGTGGGTAATTCTCTCCTCAATGATAGTTCCATCAAGATCATCTGCCCCATAGTTTAAAGCAACTTGAGCAAGTTTTTCACCAATCATAACCCAATAAGCCTTTATGTGTGGAAAGTTATCCAGCATAAGACGAGATATTGCAACCATCTTTAAATCGTCAACAGCAGTTGTTGAAGGAATATGCGAAAGTTTTGTGTTTGCTGAATGAAACGCCAATGGGATAAAGGCTGAAAAACCACCTTTTCCCTCAAACAGAGCATCAGACAAAGCTGTTTTATTAAGCATATAAGTTCTATCCTGAAGCTCTCTAAGCAAAATAAGATGATCTACCCGCTCTTCAATTGTTTCAATATGACCATACAAAATAGTTGCATTAGAGGGCAAACCCTGCCGATGAACAGCCTCCATTATCTCAAGCCATCTATCTTTACCCATCTTTTTGGGAAAGAGTTTTTTTCTAACACGTTCGCTCATAACCTCTGCCCCACCGCCCGGCATCATATCAAGTCCAGCTTCTTTTAATGCCGCAATTGTCTCATCAACTGAAAGCCCAGACAAATTAGATAGATAGTCTATCTCAACACAAGTGAAAGCCTTTATTTTTGCGTTGGGTCTTATTTTTTTAACAGCTTTGAGTAAATCTGTAAAATATGAAAATGGAAGGTCAGGATTCAAGCCACCCACAATATGAAGTTCATTTATAGGCTCATCAATCCTATCCATAAGTCGCTTCTCAATCTCTTTAATATCCCATGAATACGATGACGCATCACCCTTATCCACAGCATAAGCACAGAAAAGACAACGATTTTTGCAAATATTTGTGTAGTTAATGTGTTGGTTATATATATAAAATGCCTTCTTACCATGCAGTCTCTCTCTAACTTTATTTGCAAGCATTCCAACACCGTTAAGATCAAATGTCTCAAAAAGAAGAAGCCCGTCCTCTTTTGAAAGACGGGTCTCTTGTTCAACTTTGTCATATATTTTTTCAAGCCGTTTATCGGCAAATTGCCATTGCACTAATTTCTCCTTACCGCCCTGAGCTTCAGCTCGGTGAATGTCAAGGAAGTTGTCGCCTGTCCCTAAAAAAAATGATGTTTTTGCTGCCGTTTTTTTCATGTTATTTTTAAAACAATTTGCGATATTTTTATTTGGACTATATGAATATCTATACAAAAGTTTTAGGCCGCTTTTTTTCTACACGATTGATCTAATTATCATGAGTAAACCTCCGGCTCTGCCGGAGGACTCCTAAAGTTTGACATATACGGGAATATAAAAGAGAACTCCTTAGATGAACCGCCAAAGTTCAATAAAAAAGGAGTTCTCATGGAACATATAGTTACTTTAAACCATACTAAATGGGATTGCAAATATCATGTTGTATTTATCCCAAAATATCGAAGAAAAGCTCTTTACGCTGAATTGAGAAAAGAGCTGGGTTCTGTATTTAGGTCATTAGCAGAGCAGAAAGAATGTATAATAGAAGAAGGTCATCTACTTCCGGATCACGTTCATATGATGATATCAATACCGCCGAAGTATGCAGTATCTCAAATTGTAGGTTTCATAAAGGGTAAGAGTGCTATCCATATAGCCCGGACTTTTTTTGGAAGAAGGCAAAATTTTACAGGTCAGCATTTTTGGGCGAGAGGCTATTACGTCAACACAGTTGGAAGAGACGAGAATGTGATAAGAGAATATATTCGGCATCAGGAAGAGGAAGACAAACGTCTTGGCAACTAAAATTATGGGAATAAACATGCCTCTTAGGCATTCACAAAGCCGCTCGTGAGCGGCTAACATAATAACCGCTTTGGCGGTTCCATCTTTCAAGCCTCCAGCTTTGCTGGAGGTATTGACTCAAATATTTTTATGCTTGGAGGAGAAAGCTATCGACTGCAAGCAAAGCTAAATTTGTGATTTTATACTTTGATTACATTCTAAAAACTCAAAAAGTGGATCACTTTTAATGTCCGAAAATGGATCAATTCTGTTGTCCATTGACACCTGCATTACCAACCCAAAACCACTATATGTATCTCTTTAACACCATATTCACTGATGAATTGAAATTCCTGAGTAATACCATATTGAAATTATTGACTGACATAAAATTTACTTGAGTTAATCCTGTTCAGCCTAAAATCAATATTGCTTAATATTTACAATATGTTAAGTCAATTTATATATGCCTGAGTAGTTACGTTTTTTAAAAGATAAAATAAAAATTCTTGCAATAAGAAAAGCACATAATCTTCATCTATCTCTTTAGATAAAGATTATGTGCTTTTTTTTGGTTTATTGCGAATATAGTTCAGACCCCCACCCTTAAATGGCGAAAGCTTCATTTAAAAATATTTTATAAGTCTGTTTTTCTATGCTTTAAAGTATATCAGTGATGACCACTATTTTGTTTATTACTACAACAAGTTCCGTGATGAGCATCATCGTCTCCATGATGTCCACCTTTACCGCCTACTGTATCAACAATGGTCTTTACAAGACAGAAGGTCATGCCAAGACTCAGGATAATTATGGTGTACCACATACCACCAAAAAAGAGATAGTGACCAGCGTCCCAAACCCATTCAAAACAAAATGGAAACATAAATATTCTCCCTTTTTTAATCTGTTTACTCTCAAGGTTAATCCATTTTTTGAAATTTAAAAAAACAGATTAACCATAATTATAATGGAACAGATGTTATAAAATTGCTATTTAGTGTCGTAAAGTTCCTGCTCTTGTGGGAACACAGGCAGATAACGGTATGCTAAAGAAATCAGAATAACACCATAAGCTACAGGAAGAATTGTTGTTGCAATCTCCTGCCAACTTGGCACATACAATGCCCATGTGTCAAAACTCATTACAGGCACAGCCATTACTTGAAGAACCATCACCCAACGGTTTAAACAGACACCAAAAACACCAAGCAAGATGGCGACAAGCAAAAGTTTGTTATTCTCTCTATATTTTCTTACAGTAAGAATTACCGCTGGGACAATACCGCCCAAAACAATCTCTGCAAAAAGTATCCATATACCGTAAAATGAGTTATTTGAATAAAAATCCATCAAAGAGAATCCCATATCAGGGGCAGTAACAAAAGCCCAATATATAGTGTCAATAATTTTTGCAATGATATATGTTGCTATCATCCAGCCTGAAATTTTTGCAAGAAGGTGAACTACATTGTCCTTGACCAACTTTTTGCGGGTAATTCCTTCAAACATTTTTGTAACCATCAAGGTAAAGCAAGGTCCATAAGCTGCTGCTGACCATGTAAAGAGAAAGAAAGTCCATGGCCAAACAAGTAACCCCTCTCTGTATGCAAATGGGCGACCATAAAGAACGCCAGCAACACCACCAAGAGAACCTTGATGGAAAAATGAGAGAAAGGCACCTGTTGCAGCAAAAACAGCCATTACACCGTGCATATTGTGGCTTAAATTATGGAAAAAAGGAACTTTGTCAATCTTACGGTTTTCAAGGATAAGTGGAATAAACTCAATAGTAAGAACACTGAAATATAAAGATAGACAAAATGCTACTTCAGTGAGCATAGAGTGGACATTTGCATGCCAAAATATAAACCAGCCTCTAAGTGGCTGTCCAATATCAATGGCAAGAATCAATAAAGCCGAGCTGTAGCAGATAAATCCAATAACAACAGCAAGGTTTATAATGTTTTTAAGTTCGTCAATGCCAAATACATATTTGAGAAGCCCTGTAAAGAAAGCACCTCCTCCAATGGCAATAATAGCAAGGTCAGCCCATATCCAGAGGGCAAAACCATAATAATCGTTCATGTTGGTCTGGTTTAGCCCTTTAAGCCAGCACAGCCCCATGGCATAAACGCCCCACAGAAGAACAGCACCAACCACCGCAATACCTGTTGCAAACACAGGAAACGGACAGCGTTTTGCTCCTTTGGGAATTAATGCAGAATCCATATTATATTACTCCTACGTTTGTAATTGTTTTTTTATTTCAATTTTTAATTCCGCTTTTTATAATATTTACAACTGAAACAACGATATTTCTTGTAATATCATTTTTCAGCTTACCTACTTCTGTAACCATAATAGTATTATTAGCCGTAAAAAGTTTTCCGGGACGCACATAACTTATTATTTTCAACGAGCCATTTTCAAAATTTTCATTAGTTAAAATAATTGCTTTTGCATCTCCATAACTTTTACTTGTAATTTGACACAAAACCCAGTCGTCTTTGCCAGAATCAGCTAATACAACCGCTGGTCTTAATTTTGTCATTGATAAATCTGAAAAGGGAAAAGTTACCAGAACTACAATTCAGACTGAAGGTGTAACCATGCTTGGTCTTCCTCCTCTCTATTCCAGTCTTCACCAAGTGAGGCTTCACTTAGAAGGGCTGTTTCAGAAGAATTAATAACTTTAGTCGGTCTCTCTTCTAATATAGTTACGAATACACGTCTTGCAGTTTTATGATAGAGAGGCGATAGTAAATGTATTTCCCCATCAGCACTAAGTATAGCTTCAACTGTTTGAATCATAATTCTATAACTCCACCTTTTTCTTGATTCTATTTACCCCACTCTCCATCGCGGTAGTTATCACCAGCTTTTCTTACCCACTCACGCTCTGAGATGTAATAAACCTTTGGATTGGTCTGAAGCCTCTCTAAAAGACGGAAAGCCTTTGGATTTCTTGGTTTTCCGCACTGATGCGTATCAGGTTTAACAAGTTTGGAAACTTCATGCTCAGGATTATTCAAATCACCAAATGTTATTGCACCAGCAGGACACGCTTGCGTACAGGCTGTCTGATACTCACCCTCTTCAATATTATCACGCCTCTCTTCGTGATAGGCTTTATCTCTTGCTGCTTGGTATCTGTGATAGCAAAAACTACACTTTTCAACAACACCTCTCATTCTTGGAGAGACATTGGGACTTAGATACTCCTCCATACCATCTGGCCATTTGGGATCCCACCAGTTAAAATATCTTGCATGATAAGGACATGCTGCCATGCAATAACGGCACCCAAAGCACCTGGTGTAAATTTGGCTTACAATACCTGTATCATGTCCATAATCTGTTGCAGTTGCAGGGCATACAGATATACATGGAGAGTGTCCATGATCTCCTTTTCCTCCGCATTGCATACATGGTCTTGGCATATAACAAATATCTGTTTCAGGAAATGGTTTACCGTTGGTGAGTTTAAAGATGCTCATCCATGTAATACTATCTTTTTTATTCGTTTCATCTTCTTTAAACGGAACATTATTTTCAGACATACATGCAACCATGCAAGAGCCGCATCCTGTGCATTTGTCCAAATCAATAACCATTCCGAATTTATATGCTTTTCCGTGGTTATCTTGTGTCATCGGAACCTCTTTAACCAATTATGTTTTTACCATGAAAGTTGTAATTTTCATGATCCGGGTGTCTTGAGAGACTAATATATTTGCCTTCTGGAAATTATTTTAAGCCTTTGAAATTCTTGCTCTTATTCCCCATGCAGCATCTAATCCAGAAGCTGGATCAACTACTGTTCCTATCAGCTCATTTACATTTACACCTTTACCGCCAATATATCTATTTTCAAGTGGTCCAATATTTTTACTTACCCCACCTGTAACAGTGATTATGCTTGTTGCACCTTTTTTGCCTGTTAAACCAGCTCCATCTTTTTTAAGAACCTTACCAATTCCACTAATTGTGTGTCCAAGACCTTTTGGCATAGCAACAACACCGGGCATTATACCATCAAATAGATTAACTCTAACCTTTGCTTCCCCAACAGGAGTTGTGATTAGGGCATAATCTCCATTAGAGACCCCAACTTTATCTGCTGTTTCAGGATTCATCTCCACAAGAGTATCGTTCTTAAGAAGCACTCTATCTTCAACGGTTTTAATTGCAAAAGGCGATGATGCAAAGGTAGCTGATGCAAGCCTTATAGTGTCAATTGGCATAAGTGTTAGAGGATACGACTTTTCTTCTCCATCTAATGGCGTAACACCTTTAAAACCAGCGAAAAGCGAGAAATCAACAATAATTGGATTTGCTGGGGCGGTAAGCTCTGATGCAATGTATCCCTCTTCTGAAAGAGTTGCAAAGTTATCTCCAATTACGCTTTCAAGACACTCTTGATAACTTTCCCACGGAAAACTTGATGCAACTGTTCCCTCTACTGCTTTAGCAATAGCAATAATTGCCTCACCAGGGTGTTTTGTATCAAAAACTGGGGCTGCAACAGATTTTGAAAGTGCTGTAATATTTTGGGCAAGAGATGCACAACTTTCAATATCTTGAGACATCTCAAGAAAAGTGTGGCCGGGAAGAATAACATCAGCAAGTTGTGCTGTATCGTCCATGTAAGATGAGAAGCTAACAACAAAAGGAATCTTGTTTACAGCAGCCTTTACAGCTTTGGCATTATGAAGTGTAAAGCATGGATTTGCATTATAGACCATTAAAAGTTCTACAGGGCTTTTTTCCGATGCGTTGATAGCTTCAAACAACTTTGTAAGTGATGCTGATGTAACAACTTGATTTGAGACTGCTGAAACAACGGCACTAAAAATACCAGCTTCTGCTGAACCAGAAACTCCAGAAACTAAAGAGTCAACTGCCCCAATAGGTTGTTTAGCATAGCTCTTTGTTGCCGTGTCGTCCATTTCAAGCGAAGACCAAGTTAAAGTCTCTTGTCGTTCAACTGTCCAGACTCCTCCAGCTTTATTTATATTACCAGTAAGGCAGTTTAAAGCATGAACAGCGGCAAACTCCATAAGGTTTCCAGCAAAATCGCCTTTGCCTCTGCCCGCAATTGCCAATGGTGATTTTGCTTTTGCAAATTCAGAGGCAACTTCTTTTATTTTTGCAACATCAATTCCAGTGGTGCGGGATACTAATTCTGGTGCATATTTTTCATTTACAAATTTTGCAAATGCCTCAAAGTCTTTGGCATTTTTCACAAATTCTGCATTATAGAGATTACCCGAAATAATGGCACTGCATATACCAAGTGCAAGGTCTGCCTCAGTTCCGGGTTTTGCTGGAAGCCATGTGTCAGCACTTGCTGCTGTATTGGAGAGTCTATATTCTACCTGAACAAGCTTTGCTTTCCGCTCTTTTCTTGAGCTATTGGCAATAAAATTGCTGACAGGTGATCCCCAACCTTCAATAAATCCAGCACCAAAGCTGATTACATAGTCAGAGTTGGCAATATCAAATGATGCAGAAGCCTTTAAGCCATGTATTCTTGAAATCAGTATCTCCCAGCTCTTTTCCATAGTCTCTAAAGTATAGAAATTTTGTGAGCCTACAGATGTCAGAAAACGCTTATAAAGCCCAGCTACAGAGCCTTTATCAGTGCCAGATACACATGCAAGAGAGTCAGCCATACCCTTTTGGCGTAACTCTTTAACTTTTCCAGCAACAAGAGCAACTGCTTCGTCCCAAGATACCTGTTTCCAAGTATCTCCACTTTTGACCATAGGGAATTGAACTCTCGAAGGATCATAGAGATACTGTAAGCCTGAAATACCATGCAGGCAGATTCCACCATCATTTACAGGATAACCCTTTTTTCCTTCAATTTTAATTGCTCTTCCATCAACTTTTTTTACACTGATTCCGCAATTTCCCGGACACAGTGTACAGATAGTATCTTCAAATGTAATCTCTCCATCATTAGGAACGGGTGTCCATGGCCAATTTTGTGTCCAGATGGAAGAGTCATCGGTAAGTTTCCAAGGCATAGGAGAGAGAGTAACGCCAGCTGCTGCTCCAAGTCCAAGTCCCAGGAAGCTTCTTCTGTCTATTTTCATAGGTTATTTACCTCAATAAAATTTAAACAATTTCAAATACAAGGTCGTATCTTTGTATTAAGATAAGTTTTGCAATCAAAGTGATATTTAAAATATCTCCTCTGACCCAAGCAAGTCTCTTTACTTATGACACTGAAAACAAGCTCCCTTGCTTCCCATTTCCTCTTGATGGCACTCAGCACAATCATCCATCTTCATACGATCCCAAGAGTTCTTCTTAATTCCCCAGATGTTTTCTCCCCAGATGTCGCGGCTATAGCCTGTGGTTCTGTTCTCTTGATACGGCTTCATAGTTGTAGATTCACCAATATGACCGTGGCAAGTTACACAATCCATTTTAGCACCAGTTACATGGGCAGCATGAGAGAAGAATACGCAATCTGGCTGTTTTGAATAGATGTGCCAAGGTACTTCAATACCTTTTTCAACATATTCAGTCATAAAAATTGCCTCATCTTCTGTCTCTCCAAGCTGGCTTTCGTGGCACTCAATACAGGCACTGTTTTTGGGAACACCTGCAAAGGTTCCATCATCTCTAAAAGCATGACAGCTCTCACAGCTTCCAGTCTCTGCAACGTGAAGAGCATGGTTAAAGTTAAAAGGCTGCTCTTTTTTAGAATAGAGCAGGCTTGGAAACAGTAACCAGCCAGATAGAAAACAGATAGCAAAAGATGCAATAAAAAAAAGGACACCCATACCAACACCTGAGTCTCCCCTATCTTTTTTATCGCAGCAATGTCCGCCTGTTTTCTGTTCACCGGACTCTTCATCTTCTGTAGTATCCGATGAACTGTTTTCAGTTTTCTTTTTTAGTTCACTCATTGAAAACCCCATTAATTAAAATTGTTGATAATACTACTAAATTCACATTACTACTTATAGTATTCCAGATAAATAAATCGGCAATTCCTATTAGCCCCACCCCCCGCCTATAAATACTCCCTACCCTTGGGGATGGCGGGGCGGGGCAAAATAATTATCTGGAAAGCTATAGAAACATAGCAGCTTCGCTGCAATTGTTTTTAGATTAATTTTAGCTAATCAATATTAATTGGAAATTAAAAAACACCTAAAATGAAGAGATAAATAAATGTGCAGTCTATATTAATATCCATTATTATTGTCAAGCAGCAATTCTAAATTTGAATAGACTTTTAAAATGGAAAAATAACATTGATCCATGGGATTTTGTTAAAATGATCCCTGTCTTCGGTAATAATATCAGATATTCCATGCTCTTTCATAGAAGCTACAATAGTGGCATCTCATATATGTAAATTATATTCAGATACGATATTTATTGCATCTAAAAATGTATGAATATCCCTATCAATAATACTCCATGAGTCTGATTTTGATATATCGTCAATAATTGTTCGGGCGATTTTTATAGGTATTGGTGATTTAACCTTTCTTGTAATCACTACAAAAAATTCCATAAGGTTTTGAACACACAACACTCCTCCGCCATTTTTCCAGATATTTACAATTAGTTCTTTTGCAATCGGATATTTATTAATTTCAGAGACATCATAAGCATATACTAAGATATTTGTATCAATCAGAATCCCTGACATAAATATCCTCCCGATTTGAATAGAACTTTTCTCCTAAATTAAAGCCCGTCTCAAGAAAATATAACTGTCTTTGTTTAATAGCTTCTTGTTTTTCTTCATATATAGTTGAGAAACTTACAAGTATAGAGGTTCCTTCAGGTAGCTTTATTGGCTCTTCAAGTCGTATAACATTACCTTCAACTATTCCTTTATATATTTGTCTCATAAATAGCCTTTAATAAAATCTGAAAGATGGTAAAATTTTCACTTTAAGCATAACTGTGAAGACCCGGGAGCAGATTTACTCCAAAATATGTGAACAACACAGCCATAAATCCAACTATTGAGACCCAAGCAATCCGTCTGCCATGCCACCCTCTCATCATACGAAGGTGTAGCAAAATAGCATAAACAAACCATGTTATAAGAGACCAACTCTCTTTTGGATCCCACGACCAGTAAGTTCCCCAAGCTGAATTTGCCCATACTGACCCTGTAATGATGCCAATTGTTAGAAATAGAAAACCAAACATAACCATCTGGTGAATTAACTCATCCATTAAATCTAATGATGGTAATTTGGAAAAAAGAGAGTGTAAATGGGTTTCTGCTTTATTGTTGTTTTCTGATATTTGTAAACCTCTTCCTGATTCAGTAGGTTTTATTAGATACATTATGCTAAATCCAAAGGCAACAGCAAATCCAGCATAGCCTAAGAAGCAGGTTACTACATGGGCAATTAGCCAATTACTTTTAAGGGCGGGGATTAACGGAGTTATCTTATCAGAAATTGAAGGAGAAAGGGAGGCATAGGCAATTGCGAGAAAGATAATCGGCGTTACAAATACTCCGATTATTCTTTCGCGATATTTTAGCTCTACAAAGAGATAAAGTGCAGCAATTGTCCATGAGAAAAAAACTAATGATTCATACATATTAGAAAATGGGGCACGACCATAACCGATTTTATAGGATTCAATCCATCGAAGGATTATACCCATTGTATTTCCTGTAAAACCAGCAGTCAGAATAAAAAAACCAGCTTTTGCCATAACATCTTTTTTGAATGTCCACGATCCAATATATAAAACTGAGGCAAAGGCATAAACAAATGTTGTAATAGACAATATAATAGAGCTGTTCATAAATTATAGATTTCCTTATATCAACATATTAATATTTTGAGCTATTTGCTTTTTTCATCTTGAAGAACTTAAGAGTTAGAAACCTTAGAGTTGCTTCATTTTTGAAGCTATATCTGTAATTTTAAGCTTCATTCCCTGACCGTTTTTATTAGCACTACCTGATACGATTATATTTAAGCCTTTATCTTTTTTTATCATCTCTACGCATATAGTTTGATGAGACATAAAAAATGTTATCCAACACCCAATAATCATAAAAATAAAACCTAAATAAACATACCAAACTCCAGGGTCTTTAGTTACTTGAAGCCCTGTGTAATATTTCTTCTCATAATCCTCAATTTCAAATGAGAATTCACCACGCCTCATTTTATCAAATGTTGGAAACTTAATAGGAATGTATATCTCTTGTTCGTCAGTATGATTTTTATCATCACTATTATTTACTTCATCATGTTTATCAGTATTTACTTCATCATGTTTATCAGTATTTACTTTATCATGTTTATCGCTATGCTTTTCTATAAGTTTTCCAACAAATCCTTCTCCAAGATTGTGCCCTTGAAAATTATATCCATGAACAAAATCGGTTAAAGTAAATTTTCCACCTGATTCAGGAACATCAATAGTTTGACCAATCTCCATTTTTTGAGAATATGTCATGCCACTCTCTTTGCTTGTAATTTTAAACAAAGCACTTTTTGCCGAATCTATTCCGTAGCTTGACTGATAAAAACTCAACCCCTTATAACGAAGTGGGTCATTGACGATAATATCTTTTGTAAATGATTCTTTATCATCTTCAATAACAGTAAGACTCGATTTAAACTCCTCTGGTTGACCTGTATCGTAAAAAGTTACACTAAAAGAGTTGCACCGAATCTTGAATCCAAGCTCAACAGGTGTTTCGTTATCCCTAAGGAATGCTGAATCAACTGTTGCCCCTTCTGGTATAGCAACAAATGCCTTAAAACCCCATAAACTTCCAATCACACCACCAGCGAGCATAAAAAGGATACTTAAATGGACAACATAAACTCCAAATCTTGTCCATCTGCCACGTTCACCAAAAATGGCAACTCTTTTATCATTATGCTTTTCATTTTTATCAAGCTCTTCATTATTATAATTATTGCCTTTTTCCTTAGCGAGAATCTGCTCTTTAATAGCAACGCTAAAATTTTTCTTTATAAATTCAAAATATTTATCTTCGATAGTTTCTAAATTATGGTCTAATTCAAATACCTCTTTATGTTTGAGGTGTCTAAATCTTTCGATATTAAATGTTATTTTATCAGGAAATATAATTTTCCATGTAGTTTTAAGTTTATCAATAGAACAGACAACAATGTTAATTGAAAGTAGTATAAGAAGCAGAACAAACCACCAAGCATTATACATATCAAAAATATCAAGAGCATTGAAGAGCTTAAAAAAAACGTCTCCATACTTTTGAAGATAAAACTGTTCCGTTCCATTTTGAGGGATTATAGTTCCAATTACAGATGTTGCGGCAAGCAGAAGCAACACTATAACAGTAAGTTTGACCGAAGTAAAAAATTTCCAGACAGAGTTGCTGGATTTTAAATTTCCAGATAATTTTTCAGAATTTATTGTCATTATTATTCTTCCATTGCGAGATCAATTTATATAAAACATATTTTAATATTAAGTCTAAATTTTAATCATTAAATTACTCATTTTTTTAATCATTGAGTAACCCACTTTTTTACAGATTGAAAGACGAGTTCTCTTTTAAGCGGTTTTGTTAGAAAATCATCCATACCAACTTCAAGACATTTATCTTCAAACTCCTTTAGTGCATTTGCTGTTAATGCCACAATAGGTACTCTGGGGTATTTATGTTTTTCAAATTCGCGGACTCTTCCAATACCTTCTTTCTCAAGTTCACGTATTCTACGCGTTGCCTCAAGTCCGTCCATTTCAGGCATGTTAATATCCATGAAAATAAGATCAATAATTTCTGACTTTTGAATATAGCTTGATACTGCCTCAACTCCGTTGCTGGCAATTTCAACATTATACCCACCTTTTGAAAGCATTATTTTTGCCATCTTTTGATTTACAGGGTTATCTTCTACAAGCAAAATTGTAATTGAGTGTTTAAAACTTTCAGCTAATAGGTGGGTTGTCAGAATTGTATTTACCTCTGGCTCGTTTTTTTGATCAGCAGGATTTTTCTCAAGTCCAAGTATTGCCGAGATCATTGTAAATAGTTTTTTTCTTTGAATAGGTTTTGAGAGAAAACCATTATATCCAGCTTTACGACATTTATCAGCACCACCCGGGTCTGGAGATATACAAACTAACAAAGGAATGTTTGAGTGTTCACAAGATAAGGTTCTTAAAGATTCTGCAAAATCAATATGCTCATGACTTTTTACTCCAGCGTCAACAATACCAACGTCAAAAAGGTCGCCATTATTTTTATTTCCATAATCAATCTGTTCTTGGCTTGTTCCACTAATATTTTGATCAACATTATTATTGCTACTGCAACTCTTTGCATTACGGAAAAAATCAAGAACATCGTCTCCGCTATCAAATAAGGTTATAGCCATACCAGATTGATTTAGCTCATTTATTATTATCTCCCTTAAAGGTGTATTTTTTGATATGCACAAAAATGCTTTCTTACCTTTAAGTCCAACTGGTCTAAACCTCTTCATAGCTGTATGGGGTTGCTTTTTAAGATGTGAGGTAAAGTGAAATGTGCTTCCCTTGCCAAGTTGGCTCTCAGCCCAGACAGAACCCTCCATCTTTTCAGCAATCTTTTTACATATAGCAAGCCCTAAACCTGTTCCGCCAAATTTCCTTGTTGTTGTCTCGTCAGATTGCTGAAAAGGCTCAAATATAGCTGTTAGCTTATCTTGAGGAATTCCTATTCCACTATCTTTAACAGATGCTTGAAGTATTACATCATTGTCTGTCTCCTCTTTAATATCAAGAGAGAGTTCAATTACGCCAGAAGATGTAAATTTTGCAGCATTTCCAAGAAAATTTAATAGCACCTGTCTAAACCTATAGGGATCGCCAATCACAAGACCCGGAACAGAATCAGAAATACGGCATATCATCTCAATCTTTGACTCATTAACCTTGCTTCTAACAACTTCTAACGCCTCAAAGCATAGAACTTCAGGATCAAACTCAATTTTTTCAATACTTAATTGACCAGCCTCAACTTTAGAAAAGTCAAGAATATCGTTCACCACAGATAGAAGAACCTCACAACTTATCTTTGCATTTTGAACATACTCTTTTTGCTCATTTGTAAGTGAGGTATTGTAAAAAATATCAATATATCCAAGAATACCATTAAGTGGAGTTCGTATCTCATGGCTCATATTAGCAAGAAAATCTGTTTTTGCTCTGGATGCAGCTTTTGCCTCTTCAGCTAAGACATTGGCTTTTACAGCTAACTCTTTTGACTCATCAGCAAGGGCATTTGCTTTTTCCATAGCAAGATTGAGTTCAAGATTTGTTTTTCTTAAATTCAGAAGGGTGCGTTTTTCACGCTCAATACGTTCAATTCTGGCAACAGCAGAGTTGATACCAAATGGCTTTGTCATGTAATCAGAAGCCCCTGCATCAATAATATCAACGTATGAGTATTCACCTGAAAACCCAGTCATAATTATGAAATCAAGATCAGGAAATTTACTCTTAACCTTTTTCATAAGCTCAATTCCATCCATAACAGGCATGGATATATCTGATATGACAAGGTCAAATTGTTCATTACAGATCATCTCATAGGCAGTTATAGCATCTTCAGCTTCACTACACAAAAATCCAATAACCTGAAAAGACTTCACTAAAATTGAGCGAAGTCCCATGTCATCATCAACAACAAGAATTTTTTTTATCAGGGAATTCTCATTAATGCGTTTTTTGTTCATCGCTGTATTTTTATCACCTCAAACCTTAGCAAATCTCTCTATTTTATTTTTTATAACATTTTCTATTCATTTACTCTTTCTACATAAGAGCGAGTTCTTGTATCTATCTTCACAAGCTGTCCCTCGTCCACAAATGGAGGAACTTGAACCTCAAAACCTGTCTCAAGAGTTGCTGGCTTTGTGCTACCTGTTGCGGTATCTCCTTTTGCCCAAGGGTCTGATTTGACAATTCTAAGATTGACAAAATTTGGTAAAGTCAAACCAATTGCTTTACCATTAAAAAACAGTGCGGAGCATACGGTGTTCTCCTTTAAAAGCTCAATAGCATCTCCAACTTGATCTTTGCTTAAAAATTCCTGTTCATAATTTGAAGTATTCATAAAACAGTAACTATCTTGTTCAGCGTAAAGATACTCCATCTCATGCTCTTCAAGAGATGCCTCTTCAAATTTTTCACCAGAGCGGTAAGTCTTTTCAAATTGGGTGCCAGAGATCATATTTTTGAGTCTGCATTTATAAAGAGCCTGACCTTTTCCCGGTTTTTTAAATTGGAAATCTACAATTATATATGGCTCTCCATCAATCTGAAATTTAAGTCCTTTTTTTAAATCACTTGCATCATACATATATTATATCTCCTGCGTCTATCCTTAAATTAAATTTCAAGTTCAAAGTTAGTTAAAAATTGGTTAAAGTATATTCTTCCCAAATGTTAAAAATTAACCGTTTAAAATTTTGGCATCTTTAAACCATATTCAACAAGGATTGGCAATAGCGGATAAAAACAACTTGATTTTTTATCTGAAGTGTAAGAGAAATACCCACTTAATATACCAAATTAACAACTATCGTAAATATAGAGAGCTTAACCATAACTATATATAATTTATAGTAAAAGCTAATTATTTTATGTTGCTTTTATTAGAAAAATGGGAACTATAGTGTAAAAAGGAGACAACGTGAAAATACACCATTCCCTACAACTCGCACTCAGTTAAAGCAAATACTTCAAGATAATGATTTGTTATCCAAAGTTTATATTCCTGATGATGGGGCGATTTTGAATTTTGACACTCTATAAGTTGCTCAAGACTTAATATATATTAATATTGGAAAAAAGAATGATAAAAAAAATAAATAACAAACTTGAAAGCATAAACGCATCATTAGTAAATACCATAATATTTTTCATTGGTATGATTCTAATTGTTATTGCGTTTTTGGTAAATATTCCAGACTGGAAGAACATACTACTGAGTATTGGCTGTTCATTAATAGCAAGCACGGTAGTTACTTACTTGTCATCAAAATATTTAGTTAAGCTGAATAGAATAAAAAATCTTATAGATATTTGGGGTTTATCTGCAATTTATGAGACAAGGCAAGAGATGAACAGAAGCACTGATATTGCATTTGAAACTCTTGAAAACAACCTTGATATTATTGCATGGGGTTTAAAGTCTTTTCGTGATGCAAAAGATAAAATCGTAAGAGAAAAGGTAAAGAAGGGGCTTAAAATTAGGTTTATAGCCCCTTCACCAGATTCTTATTATGTAAGACAACGGGAGATAGACGAGAGAGAAGTTGAAGGACAGATAAAGAAGACCATAATAGATTTGGAACAGTGGATAGATTCATTAAAAATGACAGCCCCAGATTCTAATAATATTCAAATCAAATATTACAACAGCTTACCAGAAGATTTTTATTTTAGGGTTGATGATTATATATATTTAGGACCATATCAATGGGGTAAATCGAGTCAGCAAACTATTTCTTACGAATTCAAAGGTGTATCATCAAAAGGTTTTATTTACTATAATGATTATTTTGAAAAACTTTGGAGTTCACAAGAATTTTGTAAAAAGGATAATTTGAATGATAATTATAATTGATTTTGGCTCACAGTTTAATCAACTAATTGCAAGAAGAGTTCGAGAAAATGAGGTTTACTGTCAAATTGAGCCTGCTGGAACTTCTCTTGATAAGATAAAATCTTTAAATCCTGAAGGGATAATTCTCTCTGGCGGTCCATCAAGCATTTATGAAGAGAACAGCCCCGCTATTGATGCTGGCATTTTCAAACTTGGAATACCTGTTCTTGGGATATGCTATGGAATGCAGTTTATGGTTAATGCTTTTGGTGGAAAAATTGCTCGTCCTAAAAAACGAGAATATGGTTTTGCAACTCTTACAATAAAAGAGGCATCAGCAAAATTTGTAGAAGAGTCGCAAGCATTGTCAGAAAATCAAGAAAAGAGTAAAAGCAAACTCTCTATTTTTAATGGAATTGAGCAAACTTCTCAATGCTGGATGAGTCATGGAGATTCAACTGAGTTTTTACCAGATAATTTTTCAATCACAGCATCAACTGACAATACTGAAATTGCTGCAATCGCTGATAATAAAAACCGCCTTTTTGGTCTTCAATTTCACCCAGAAGTTGAACACACAGTAAATGGCTATAAAATGATCAGCAACTTTCTTTTTGATATTTGCAAATGTAAAAAAAGCTGGAATATGGAATCTTTTGCAAATGGTGCAATTGCTCAGATAAAAGAGGCTGTTGGTGATAAAAAGGTTATCATGGGGCTTTCTGGTGGTGTTGATTCATCAGTTGCAGCTCTTTTGATTCACAAGGCAATTGGGAAAAATCTATACTGTATCTTTGTTGATAACGGACTTTTGAGAAAAAATGAAAAAGAGAATCTTAAAAAGAGTTTCAGTGATAACTTGACTAATCAAACTTTCACCGACAACCTTGTCAATCAAAACCACCCAGCTAAGCCTGTCAAACAGAGGCTAACCTCTAACCTTGATATGAATATCACCTTTGTTGATGCCAAGCAAAAATTTTTAGATGCCTTAAAAGATGTTACTGACCCTGAAAAAAAGAGAAAAGAGATAGGCAGAATATTTATTGAGGTTTTTGAAGCTGAGGCTGCAAAAATAGAAGGTGCTGATTTTCTTGGTCAAGGCACTTTATATCCTGATATTATTGAGTCAAAATCTGCGTTTGGCGGTCCAACTTCTGTAATAAAATCACATCACAACGTTGGCGGACTTCCTGAAAAGATGAACTTAAAGCTCATTGAGCCACTTCAGCTTTTATTTAAAGATGAGGTAAGAAAACTTGGTCTTGAACTTGGACTAAATGAAGATATGGTGTGGCGTCAGCCTTTTCCAGGACCTGGTCTTGCAATAAGAATTATGGGGGCTGTGTCAGAAGAGAGGCTACAAATTTTAAGAGAATCTGATGCAATTTTACTTGAAGAGATACGGCAGGCAGGGCTTTACAGAGAACTTTGGCAATCTTTTGCTGTTCTTTTACCAGTAAAAAGCGTTGGCGTTATGGGTGATAAAAGAACTTATGACAGTTGCATTGCGATAAGGGCAGTAAATAGCAAAGATGCAATGACAGCAGATTGGGCAAGGCTCCCACATGATTTACTTGCAAAAATCTCCAATAGAATAATAAATGAGGTTGATGGAGTGAACAGAGTTGTATTTGATATTACATCAAAGCCTCCCGGAACCATTGAGTGGGAATAGCTTAATGGATTTTGATTAAAAATTTGACGATTGACGTTTTAAGATTTGACAACTTTCTTAAAGTTGTCAAATCTATTTATTGTTAAAGATAAATTTGAGTATAAATAGCAATATTATTGATATTTAGAAATAGGCGATATTTTAATGGGTATGGGTATGAATAAGGGATTGGGCGGCAACAGAAGTCTTAGAGATGAATTTGCTATACCAGAAGATGTTGACGATGATGTTAATGGTATTTCGGCATCTCTCTACAAAGAAGAGTTAAATGAGAGAAAGATCGAGAAACTTAGCAACAGAATAACCCTTATATCTATTTTTTTTCCATTTTTGATTGGTGCTATTCTTGTTTATGGTTATCTTGATATTAAACAGAGAGTTATAAATATTCACAACTCTGGTCAAACACAGGTTGATGTAGTTGCTAAGGAGTTTGAAGCAAAACTCAATGCTTTTGAAGTTGAAATGGCAAAAATAAAGTTTGCTCTTGAAGAAGATATTCCAGAACTTAAACAGCAGACAATAGCTATTCAAGACGAATTGACCCTTCTTGCAGGCAGTAAATCAGACAAAGAGGCTACAGATAAAAATCTTGAGCTTATAAAGGCAGATATTGCAAAAATTGCTGATCAATATCAAGGAGCTTTGCATATTCTTGATAGAACAAATCAGGAGACTTTATCTATTGTAAACGAAAAGGCAAAAGAGCTTGAATCAAAAGTTGACACAAAAATATCCTCTATAAAAGAGATCGAGACTTCTATTGCAAATATTAAAACAGAGATTGAAAAGAAAGAGGCAACTGTAAAGACAAATCAAGCTGATATTGAGGCAAAAATAGCATCAGTTATAGCTATTGAAAGTAAAATTGATAGCAAAATTGACTCTAAAGTTGATTCTATAATTGATAAAAAACTTAATGCTGCAACTGATAAGAAATATGCAGCAATTATTAATGAAAAACTCTCCTCTCATAGCCAATCTCTTGAGAAAAAGGTTGCTGATATTGATCTTTCAGTTGAGTCAAAACTTGCTGCCATTGAAGAGGCAACTCAAATCTTAGCAGAGAACAAAGAAGATATTAAAAAACTTAAAAACAGTTTAAACTTATTTGATAAGAGTATCGCCAATTTAGATAAAGAGCTAAAAAATCTAAACAGCTTGTCTCAACAAAGTCTTACTGATAAAGATACAGATAAAGGTTATGATAAAAAATATGTTGATACACAAATCGCTGTTCTTAAAAAGAATCTAAATAACAAGATTGATCAGCTTGATTTGGCTCTTTCCAGAAAGATATTGCAGTATGCAACTCAGTTAGAGAGTACATTAAGAAATTATGATTCTAAGAAAAAAGGTGAATCAACAAAAATAATAAAAAAACCTGAAAAGGGAGAAATTTCAGAGACAGACTTGGTTCAATAGAGCTGAAATTCTAATTTTTAAAATGGTTTTAATGTTATTTGTAGCCGCGAGAATCTCACGGTTAAATTTTGCAATGAGTCCACTAAGTGGATTATTTTATAGTCCATAGTTTTTAGCGGGAAAAGGAAACTCCATGTCAAAACAATATCCAGAGTGTCCCCTATACAACCATGTAACATGCAGAGATTTACATAATCCAAAAGTGTGTGCCCTTATACGCGAGGATAAACAGTGCTTTAAAAAGAGGCAGAAAAACAGTAAGCCACACGAGAATGGGCATGAAAATGACAATGAAAAAGAATCAGACAATGAAACATTACGAAGAACTCAATCTCAATAAGATTCATACCTATTCTGCCTCCCAAAGAACTTCAAAAGTTATGACAACTTCAGAAGCTACCCCACCTTTTAAAGGAATGAGTATATCAACATTTTTAAGCTCTCTACCTAACATTCTTAAAGCAAATGATCTTAAAACTATTGCACATTCAATTGTATTGGCACAAAAAAAAGATAAACCAATAATTGTTATGCTTGGAGGGCATGTAATCAAAACTGGTTGCTCTCCAATTTTGATAGACCTTGCAAAAAATGGATTTATAACACACTTTGCGTCAAATGGTTCTGCTGCAATCCATGACACTGAGCTTGCCCGTTTTGGAGAAACTTCAGAAGATGTTGCTAATCAACTTAAAGATGGTTCATTTGGTATGGCAAGAGATACTGCAAAGTTAGTAAATGAAGCTGCAAAAAGGGCAAGTAAGGAGAATAAAGGATTTGGTCAAACAGTTGGTGCTATGCTTCTTGAGGAGAATGCCCCATTTAACAGTCGTGCTATTTTGGCAAATGCTTTTTTACTTGAAATTCCATATACACTTCATATTGCAATAGGAACTGATATTGTTCATCAACACCCAGATGCTTGTGGTGCTTCAATTGGTGATGCCTCTTTGCGTGATTTTCGTATATTTGCAGCCTCTGTTGCAAAACTTGGTCAAGGTGGCGTTGTTTTAAACCTTGGAAGTGCTGTAATTATGCCAGAAGTTTTTTTAAAATCACTCTCGGTTGCCCGTAATCTTGGCTATGATGTAACCAACTTCACCACAGCCAACTTTGATATGATTCAGCACTACCGCCCATCTGTTAATGTTGTAAATCGCCCTGTTATGTCTGGCGGTCAAGGTTTTTCAATAACAGGACACCACGAAATTATGATTCCTCTTCTTGCTGCTGCAATTTATGAGATGGCTTAGGAATGAGAATTTAATTAATCCTTAAACTTCTAATCAGAACAATCTCCCTGATAGTAGAGACGCAAGATATTGCGTCTCTACTCAATTTGAAGAAATTTATGGAGCTAAATATCACCTCAACTTATGAAACTGCTTAATAAAATCAGCGTATTGCTCATATTGGCAGGTTATTTTTTTATTGCTATGCCATATCTTACTAATCCTTTTGTTGCCTTTATTGGGGCTATTCTCTCTATATTTACTGCTTTTTATATATTTGACTCAAAGAGTATAACCCAACATGAAAAGCTAAAGGCTCAAAAGCAGATAAGTGGTCAATGGTGGGAGATGTTCCTCAACCACCCTGCACGTATGATGCTAACAACGTTCATGGTTCTTTGTTGTTTTGGCACAATACTTCTTATTTTGCCCATCTCTGCTTCAAATAATAATTTATCAATTTCTAATTCAAATAGTAATCTATCAAATTCTATTTCAAATAACTCTATCAAATCTCTTACTTCGTCTAATTCAAACGATATTCTATCCATCTCTGCTTCAAATAAGTTAGAGAGTTTTAGAAAAAGTATAAATATTATAGATGCAGCTTTTACCTCTGTAAGTGCTGTCTGTGTTACAGGCTTAGTTGTTCTTGACACACCAAAGGATTTTAGCGTTACAGGTCAGGCATTTATTTTGCTTCTTATTCAACTTGGTGGTTTGGGAATTATGAGTATCACCACAGTTGGACTTCATGCTATGGGACGCCGTTTGACTTTACGTCAAGAGAGACTCTTAACAACAATCACAGATACTGATCATAAAGATTTAATTGACTCACTCTCTTTGATTATTAAATTCACATTTACTGTTGAAGGCTTTGGAGCAATTATCCTTACTTTACTGTTTTACTACCAAACAGGAGATACTTTTAGTCAAGCTCTATGGAGTGGCCTATTTACCTCAATATCTGCATTTTGTAATGCTGGTTTTGCCCTTCAAAGCGATAATCTTATTCCCTATAAAGAGTTTCCTCTTATACTGCATACAGTTGCTGCTCTTATCATTTTGGGTGGCATTGCACCTGCTACAACTTTGCTTATTCCTAAATGGATAAAAGGACAAAACATACCTGTAGCATCTTACATTGCCCTTGCTACTACAGCTATTCTATTAATTTCTGGAACACTATTTATACTTGTGTTTGATTGGAATGGCGTGCTTTCAAATCTCTCTATTCTTGATAAAATTCATAACGCATGGTTTCAATCTGTAACACTTAGAACTGCTGGCTTTAACTCGGTTGATATTGCAGGCGTTACTGCCCCTACATTCCTTATAATGATTTGTCTAATGTTTATAGGAGGAAGTCCCGGAGGAACGGCAGGAGGTATTAAAACTACAACTATGGGAATATTGGTTTTAACTTTTTGGGCAAACATAACAAACAATAAAAGTGTAGTTGTTCTTAACCGAAGAATTCAATCAAGAGTAATCTATCGTGCCATAACAATTGCTGCATCTGGTGCTTTAACATGGGTAGTTATGGTGTTGATGCTTGAGGTTACGCAACAGATACCAGTATCAGAGATTATATTTGAGGTAACATCTGCAATGGCAACTGTTGGACTCTCTACTGGTGCAACGATGAAACTTGATGAAATAGGTAAAATTATAATTATGATTACAATGTTTGCTGGTCGTATATGTCCTATAACTATTTTTATGCTTTTAAGTGAAGAGCGTTATGACAACTCTTCTCGTTATCAAAATGCTAAAATTTCATTAACATAAAGGAAAATTTTATGAAAACGCTGCCTCAATTATTTGAGAACAATCAAAATTGGGTATCTGAAATCATTCGATCAGACCCTGCATTTTTCCAAAAACTTTCTCAACAACAAGCACCTAAATTTCTCTGGATTGGATGTTCAGACAGCCGTGTGCCGGCTAACGAAATAGTGGGTCTTCTTCCAGGAGAGATGTTTGTCCATAGAAATGTTGCCAATATTGTAATACACTCAGATATGAACTGTCTTTCTGTAATTCAATATGCCGTAGAGGTGTTGAAAATCAGACACATCATTGTTTGCGGACATTATGGCTGCGGAGGCGTAAAAGCTGCAATCGAAAACTGTTCTCATGGACTTATAGACAATTGGCTTGGTCATATAAGAGACATATACAGAATCAGACAAAAAGAGTTGATGTTGATAGTTGATGATAAAAAGAGAGTTGATCGTCTATGTGAACTAAATGTTATGGAACAGGTTAAAAATGTTGGCAATACAACATTTGTGAGGGATGCATGGGCAAAAGGAGAATCAATAGTTATTCATGGCTGGATTTACGCTATATCAAATGGCTTTTTAAAAGATTTGAATTTTTCAATATCCTCTACCAAAGAACTAAATGAGTTGGAAGAAAAATAGAGTAAAGAATAGTTTTTGCAAAATTTGAATTACCCGGTAAATTTGATAAAATTACCAAAATTGATTTTAAATTACATAATTAGCAGGAATAACAAACAATGAGTGAAATAAAGAAATTTGAGAAGATTCTTATTGCGAATCGAGGTGAGATAGCTATAAGAATCTGCCGAGCTGTTATAGAAGAGGGTATAAAAGCTGTAGCCATATATGAAACCCCTGATAATGAATCACGACATATTTATATTGCTAATGAAGCTGTCTGGATAGGTCCCGGACCTCGTAAAGATTATTTAGATATTGACCGTGTTATATGGGCTGCTAAAAAAAGTGGTTGTCAGGCAGTTCACCCCGGATATGGTTTTCTTGCTGAAAATCCTGATTTACCTCGTGCATGTGAACAAGAGGGTTTAATTTTTATAGGTCCTCCTGTTCAAGTTGTTCAAGATTTAGGAGATAAAACAATTGCAAGAAGACTCGCACAGGAGGCTGGAATTAAGGTTATCCCGGGTAGCAGTATTTTGCCTGAAGGAGAGGATAAAGTTTCATCTGCTCTTAGCTTTTCTAAACAATACGGTTATCCTGTAATGTTGAAGGCAGTTGCAGGCGGAGGCGGAAGGGGAATAAGACGCGTTAACAATGATGCTGAACTTTTAGAGCAGCTTCCGTTAGCTGAAAAAGAGGCAATATCATCTTTTGGTGATGGACGTCTCTATCTTGAAAAAGGATTAATACGTCCACGCCATGTTGAAGTTCAGATTTTAGCAGATAATTACGGTAATGTTGTACATTTAGGGGCAAGAAACTGCTCTATTCAGAGGCGTCATCAAAAACTTGTTGAGATTGCACCCGGTATGTTACAACCTGATCTTGAAAATGAAATATGCCAAACAGCAGTAAAGTTTGCCCGTTATGCTGGCTATAGAAATGCAGGAACTGTAGAGTTTTTGTTAGATCATGATGACCAATTCTACTTTCTTGAGATCAATACACGTCTTCAAGTTGAACATACAGTTACAGAGGTGATAACAGGTATTGACATTGTTCGCCGTCAAATAAGAATAACAAGAGGACTGCCTCTTGATATATCTCAAAAAGATGTATTGTGTAGAGGTTTTGCAATTGAAGTTAGAATTAATGCAGAAGATCCAAAACAAAATTTCGCCCCTGAAAGCGATAAAGTTGTATCTGTATATCAATCACCGGGAGGTCCTGGTATCAGATTAGATGGAATGGTATATCAGGGCTATAAAATTTCATCTTCATATGACTCTCTATTAGTTAAGTTGACTGTTTATGGTTTTACTTGGGCTGATGCAACAAGCCGTCTTGAGAGAGCGTTAAGAAACTTTGTTATAGTAGGTCCTAAAACAACAATTCCATTTTATATTAAAATTGTTCAGGAGAGAGAATTTTTATCAGGTCAATTTGATACTGAATATATAGATAGACACCCTGAACTTTTTGACTATCGCTCTATAGAAAGAGAAGAGGCAAAAATTGCTAAACTTTTAGGACACATCAACCATAAAAAATACAATCCTTTTGCACTATAATTTAAAATTATAATTTTGTAAGGAAAAAGATAAAATGTTTAACAGAATTTTACCCAATACTCCCCCAGAAGATGGACTTCGTATTTTACGAGAATCAAAGGGATATTTTATTACAAATACAGCAAGAGATCTCTCTCAGTCAGATTTTAAAAACAGAATCCTTCCCCATACTGATTTTATGGTAGCATCTGAAAGAGATGAAGCAGGTTTTTTCTCACTTGAGATTACAGGAGGTGCAAGTGTCCATGTTGATCTTTTAAGAAAACAGATCAACCCTTTTGAGCGTCTTCGGCTCTTAAGACAAAAGATGCCACGCACAATGTTTCAGACACTATGTCGCGGAATAAATCTTTTTGGTTATCGTCCCTATCCTGAAAATGTAATAAGAATTACTGTTCAAGAATTTGCAAAATATGTTGATGTCTGGAGAGTATTTGATTTTTTAAATCATGTTCCGAATATGATTCCAGTTTTTGAGGAGGTTAAGCGAGCTGGAAAATATTTAGAGCCAACGTTATGCTTTTCAACAGGTCCTGAGCATACTGACGATTTTTATGTAGGCAAAGCTAAAGAGATTATGGATATTACAGGGAAAGATATTATTCTTGCAATTAAAAACCATTCAGGATTAGGTTCTCCAGCACGTATTTCTCGTTTAGTCTCCTCTCTTAAAAGCTCTTTTCCAGATTTAATTATTCACTATCACGGTCATAACACAGATGGAAATGATATAGGAAGAATTGTAGCAGCAGTTCAAGCTGGTGCAAAAATTATTGATGCTGCTGATCATGCTATGACTGGTTTTTTTGGACCTCCTCCTTTAATGACAGTTGTAGATATGCTTGCAGAAGATGGATACAATGCAGAAGGGATAAATTTAGATGCTGTTATTGAGACAAATAACAAACTAAAAAAAATAAGACCCGCCTACTCTCAATTTGAATCTCAGTTCAAAGGGTTTGATCCAACAGTGCATATTCATAAACTTCCGGGAGGAGCGATGGGTTCAAGTTTTGAACAGGCTCTTAAAGGTAATTTTCTTGATAAAATGCCTGATATATTAATGAAAGAGCTTCCAAAGGTTCATATTGAGTTAGGAAATTTTTGGAGCGTAACACCAGGTTCCCAGATTCTATGGACAACAGCGGTTTCTCATACTCTAAGCGGAAAGAGGTATGAAAATGCCTCCCAAGACCTTAAAGATTTAATGTTAGAGAGATATGGTCCATTTCCATTTAGAAAGCCTTCAGATGATATTTATAGAACAGTATTTGGTCCAGAGTGGAGAGATATTGTAAAAAATGAAGCCTATGCAGAGAAAACTAATCCTATTGATATTGAACTCGAAAGAGAGAAACTTGAAAAGGCAATATATCGATCTTGTGATATAGAGGAGCTTGTCCTTTACTTACAGCACCCAAGAGATACTGTAGAATTTTTCAAATTTGAAGAAGAGTATGGTAAAACTTATGTGTTACCCCCAGAAATATGGTTTAAACAGGGCGGATTTACATCTGGAGACGTTGTAACTTTTGAAGATTATAAGGGGAAACACCATCAGATAGTATTTGGTGAAAGTAGCGTAAGAGAGCATGATGTCGTTACTTACCTTACTATAAATCACCACCCAGAGCCTTTTGTTTATAGTAAAGATGACGATAATAATAAATCTATTAAACAGGTTGAGCTTACTCAAAAACAAATTGCTGAACTGGCTGAAATGGGAGAGATAAGGGCAAAATTGGCAGGTGTCATAACAGAAGTTCATGTGAAAGAAAATGATGTAGTTAATGAACATGATCTGTTAATGACCCTTGAAGCTATGAAGATGCTCAACAATATTGCCAGCACTATTGATGGAGTCGTAAAAGAGATAGCTGTCAAAAATGGACAGGGCGTAAAACAAGGAGACCTTTTAATAAGGTTAAAACCTAAGAAATCGAATTAAATTATATGGATGTCTGTTTTTATGCTTCTAAGTGGAAGAGCATTTTAATAACTCTTCTTGTTATTAAAATGCTAAAATTTTGCTAACATAAACTCTATAGCTTTCCAGATAATTATTTTGCCCCCTTGGGGAGGGGCAATAGGAATTGCCAATTTATTTATCTGGAATACTATAATTTCATTATTGGGCGGTTTAATTTTGAAAATTATTATTGTAGGTGCAGGAGAGGTTGGTTACCATATTGCAAGCCGTCTTGCTGCTGAGAGTAAAAATGTTGTGGTAATTGATAAAAATCCTGAGGCTATAAGGCGTGTTGCTGAAAATATTGATGTTCAAACAATACGTGCATCTGGAAGTTCTCCTGCTGTGCTTGAAGAGGCTGGTATAAAATCTGCTGAGATTCTACTTGCAGTTACAAACAGTGATGAGTCAAATTTAGTATCATGCCTTGTGGCAAACATGCTCTCTCCAGCTACAAAAAAACTCGCCAGAATAAGAAGTGCAGATTATGATGACTACCATCAAATGTTTAGCTTAGCCGCCCCTCATATTAATACTGTAATTAATCCTGAGATTGAGGTTGTTAATACCATATTGCGTATTATGCAAGTCCCTTGTGCTGTTGATATGGGCGAACTTGCTGGCGGTAAAGTCATCTTTGTTGGGCTTGTTCTAAACAGCCACTCTCCAATGGCAAACCTTCGCCTTGCTGATTTTGGAAAGATATTTGGTCAATCAAGACCTCTAATTGCAGCAATTGTGCGAAATGATCAATTGATTGTGCCAAGGGGTGAACACACACTTCAATCTGGAGATGTTGTCTATTTTGTCTGTGAAAAGGAGAGACTTCAAGAGACCTTACGGCTATTTGGTGAAAGTTTAGAACCAGTTAAAAGGGTTATGATTGTTGGCGGAGGGAGGATAGGGCACCGACTTGCAAAGACACTTGAATCTGAATCTATCCATACCAAGATCATAGAATCTAATTTAGAAAGATGCAAATTTCTCTCTGAAAGAATGGATAAAACAGTTGTGCTTCATGGAGATGGCTCTAATCAAAAACTTTTAATCGAAGAGAATGTTAAAGATTGTGATGTTGTTGTTACCCTAACACACAATGAAGAGACCAATATTTTGGTCTCTTTACTTGCAAAGAATTTAGGAGCTGGTAGCACTATCACAAAAGTCAGTAATTTTAGTTATTTCCCACTTATATCAGCAATTGGACTTAAAAAAGTTGTAAGCCCAAGGTTGTCAGCAATTAGCTCTATTCTTCATAATGTTAGAAAAGGGAAAATGTTAAGTGTTATATCTCTTCTTAGGGAAGAAGCTGAGATGATTGAAGCAATGGCTCTTGAGACATCAGCAATAACTAACAAACCTCTGAAAAAAATCTCTTTTCCAAAAGGTGCGATTCTTATTTTGATTATAAGAGATGATATTATAATGATTCCAACAGGTGAAAGTGTTGTGAAACATGGAGATAAAATTATAATTTTTGCAAGAAAGCAGGCAATCCCTAAGATAGAAAAAATGCTCACTGTAAAATTATCATTTTTCTAAACAGCTGTTGGAAGAACTAATTTCTAAATATCTCTGTTGGAGGAGCTAATAATGAAGTGGCATTACATTATAAATATAATTGGCATTCTTCTGATAGTTCTTGCTCTTTCTATGTTTTTTCCTATTGGGTGCAGTCTATTCTATGATGATGGTTCTATTATACCTCTTCTCTATTCAACGCTCATAACTATTGGGGTTGGTTCCACACTATTTTTAATATCAAGAGGAACAGAGATAGACTACATTAATCAAAGGGAAGGAATGGCTATTGTTGCTTTAGGTTGGACAATTATTAGCTTGTTTGGTGCTTTGCCTTTCTATTTAGGCGATGTATGTAACTTTAGCGATGCTTTTTTTGAATCAGTATCTGGATTTACCACAACTGGCTCATCAATTTTGACAAATATCGAAAGTGTCTCTAAAAGTCTGCTTTTCTGGCGAAGTTTTATTCAATGGCTTGGTGGTATGGGGATTATTGTTTTATCATTGGCTATACTTCCGTTTCTTGGTGTAGGAGGAATGCAACTTTTTAAAGCCGAAGTTCCAAGCCCTGTTCCTGATAAACTTACCCCAAGACTTACAGACTCTGCAAAAATATTGTGGTATGTCTATATTTTGTTTTCCATAGCCCAAGTAATTTTACTACTTTTTGGAGGAATGAATCTCTATGACTCTTTATGCCACACATTTACAACCATGCCAACAGGAGGCTTTTCCACAAAAAATAGCTCAATTGCACATTTTAATAGTAGCTATATTGATTATGTAATTCTGATTTTTATGGTTCTTGCTGGTATAAATTTTTCGTTACACTACCAGTTGCTAAGGGGAAAAACTCTTATTTTTTGGAGAGATAGTGAGTGTCGCTTTTTTTTGCTATTCATACTTGGGGTAACTTTGGCGGTTACTTTCAATGTTTATGGAACTGTTTATGATAGCTTTGAAAAATCTTTTCAATATGCCTCTTTTCAAGTTGTCTCTATTATTACAACTACTGGCTATGCTACAGCAGATTATGAACTTTGGCCCGGGTTAAGTCAGGTGCTTATATTTATTTGTCTTTTTATTGGTGCATCTGCTGGCTCTACTGGTGGTGGTATGAAATTTGCCCGTATTATGGTCTGCTTTAAATATTGCTATCGTGAGATTTTCTCATTAATACACCCCAGTAGTGTTTCACAGATTAAGATGAACTCTGTAGTTGTTCAAAATCATGTAGTCAGAAGTATTATGGGTTTTATTGCCCTCTATATAGGGCTTTTTGTTTTTTGCAGCATTTTGTTATCTGTAATGGGTCTTGATTTGGTTACATCTTTTAGTGCAGTTGCCACCTGTATTGGTAATGTTGGACCAGGGTTTGGTGCTGTGGGACCTATTGATAACTTTGCATCTATACCAGTAGCAGGAAAATGGTTACTATCTTGGTGTATGTTAATCGGCAGATTAGAGATATACACCATGATTATTTTGTTTGTTCCTGAATTTTGGAAAAAATGAAAATTGATTATGATTATACTTTTAGTAGCATTAAGGAGTTATAGTTAAATGTCTCAACAGATATTTATTATAGGTCTTGGACAGTTTGGAATGTCTTTAGCAAGGACTCTATCTGAAAAAGGTGCTGAGGTTCTTGCAGTTGATACAAAAAAACAACTTGTGGAAGAGGCATCTCTTTTTGTTACAGAAGCCTTAGTAATAGATGCAACAGACGAGGCAGAGCTTGCACGTCTTGAGCCAAACAAACGTGATGCTGTAGTATGTGCAATTGGTGATGACTCAAAAGAGGCATCAATTATCTGCACAGCTCTTCTTCGTCAGATGGGGGCACCCCTTATTGTTGCACGGGCAAACGATAAACTTCATCAAAGAATTCTACACCTTGTAGGAGCTAACCAAATAATAAACCCAGAACAAGAATTTGGGAAAAGGTTTGCAAACAGATTGCTCTACAGAAACGTAATTACAGATAGATCGCTTGGAGATGATCTTCTTCTTACCGAAATATGTGTTCAGCCTTCAATGGTTGGTAAGAGTTTAATTGATCTCGCACTTCCAAGACGTTTTGGCGTTATGGTTGTTGCTATCAGACGTGGTGAGTCAAAAAAAATGCTACAGCCATCTCCATCTGATCCTTTGAAAAAAGGCGATAATTTGATTATAGTTTCCAATGAATCTGCAATTCCGAAACTTATAAAAGGTGTATAATCTATGCGTATTGGACAAGCCACAAATATTGGGGCGTGGGTTTTGATTTCTCTTAATCTGCTTATGGCATTTGGTTCTATCTGGATTTTTATGCGAATGTCTCCTGCAATAAAAGAGATTATTGAGCAGAACGAACACTCTTTGCAGGCGTGTGAAGAGATGCTTGCATCTCTATCTATGATGATAAAGGCAAACGATGGCGGTGGCAATAATAAGATTGCTTTACAACAAGCTAATAAAGTGTTGCTTGTAAAATTTGAAGATGCATTAAAGCGTGCTACAAACAATATCACAGAAAAGGAAGAGCCTCACGCAATAGAGCTTATAAAAACGCAATTTAAACTGGCATTTGATGGAGATTTTAAAGCTAAAGAAGAAACAGTTGCTGCCATTATTTTGCTTGGAAAAATTAACAGAGAGGCAATGATAAAAGCAGATATTCGTGCACGTCAATTCGGACAGGCTGGAGCTTGGGGAGTTGTCTTTATGTCAACTACTATATTTTTTTCAGGAATGTTATTTAAACGCAATCTTTTACACAATCTCATAAGACCAATTGAGGAGATTGATTCTGTTATTTCTGCCCACCGTAATGGAGATAATATGCGTAGATGCTCTGGGGCAGATTTACCTGCTGATTTTGTCTCTATATTTCACGGGATAAATGAGATTTTAGATCAATGCCAATCTGAATTTTCTATAAGACAAAAATAATGAATATTAATTTAAGCGATTTTGCCAAATCAAAAATTTTGGTTATTGGTGATATAATGGTTGACTGTTACCTTTGGGGAAAAGTTGAACGAATCTCTCCAGAAGCACCAGTTCCCATTGTTCAAACCTTAAAAAGAACCTATATGCTTGGTGGGGCTGGCAATGTTGCCCTTAACCTTGCATCTATTGGCTGTCAGACAGATATAATGGCAATCTGTGGAAATGACAAAGCAGGCGATCAGCTTAAACAGATGCTTAGTGAGAATCTTATAACGAGCCATCTTATTTTTAATGATGCACATCTTACGATCACTAAAACCAGAATTATGGCTCTTGAACAGCAGTTATTACGCATTGATGAAGAGAGAATCCAAACACTGCAAGTTGGATTAAAAGAGTATTTGCTATCAAAACTTAGAGAGATAATTCTCTCTTATAATGCAGTTATATTGTCTGATTATGGAAAAGGACTTCTAAAAACTCCTGATATTACAGAGTCAATCATATCTCTTTGCAGAGCTAATAATATCTCTGTCTTTGTTGATCCAAAGGGTAAAGATTGGGGGCGTTACAAGTATGCAACTTGCGTTACACCAAATAGTGCTGAATTAAATCTTGTAGCAAATGAAAATATAGAGAGTGAAAAGGAGCTTATAGAGATTTCAGAGCGTATTAGAAAAGAGTACTCTCTTGATTGGCTATTAGTAACACGAGGCTCAAAAGGTATGTGTTTAACTGGGGAATTTCCCTCCCCATTGCTTATTCCAACTCAAGCACGACAAGTTTATGATGTTTCAGGGGCAGGAGATACCGTTATTTCTGTGTTAGCTGCTGGTGTCTCTATTGGATTATCTTTTCAAGATGCTGCAATGGTTGCAAATAAGGCAGCAGGAGTTGTGGTTGGAAAAGTTGGAACTCAGCCCATCACAAAAGATGAACTTGAAGCAGTGTTAAATCATTCCTGAATCACGGATTAACCTGATTACGCAAATTGCACGGATTACAGGATTTCACTGATTTTTAAACATACTGCTACTATAAAATCCGTGTAATCTTTTAATCTGTGGGAATCCGTGATTCTGACAACTTCCTTTTTCTGAAAGCGTTAAATGAATCTAAGCTGTAAATGGCGAGTGCTGTCCAAATAAGTATAAATGTGATAAGCCTTTGATGTGAAAATGGCTCATGGTATATAAATACTGCTAACAAAAAGGTGATGCTCGGTGCTAAGTATTGTATGAATCCTACCGTTGTCATGGTGCTTCGTCTTGTTCCAATGATGAACATAAGAAGAGGTATAGCAGTTACAAGATTTGTTCCAACAAGAAGCAAGTCAGTTTCAAGATTTACACTAAACAGAGCCGATGTACCTTGAATCTGCCACCAACAAATAGATATGGTTGCTGGAACTGAGAGGATAAGTGTCTCAACTAAGAGTCCAGTTAAAGATGAGATAGATGTCATTTTGTGAAAAAGCCCATAAAAGCCAAAAGAGAACCCAAGTGTCAAAGCAATCCAAGGAAACTGTCCAAGTCCAACAGCGTAATAAACCACCGCACTGCCCGCAATAAATAAGGCTACCATCTGAAGTTTTCTTAATCTCTCTTTAAGAAATATCACGCCAAGCAAAACCATAACTAATGGATTTATATAATATCCAAGGCTTGTTTGAAGCACCTTACCGTGGTTGACAGCCCAGATAAAAAGATACCAGTTTAATGATAATACCATAGTGCTTCCAACAAGACTTATCATAGTAGATGGACTTCGTAGTATCTTTTTTATCTCACCATTTTTTCCTTGCCAGAGAACAATGGCATAAAGAAAAAGAGATGACCAGATAACTCTTTGAAATAGTAGCTCAATTGATGAGACGTGAGATAAAAGTTTCCAATAGATAGGACTTAATCCCCAGATTAAAAACGCGGGGGCAAGAAATAGAACGCCTGAGGCTTCTGAAGATTGAGGGATTGCTATATTAACCTCGTTATGATTAATGGATAGTTGGTTGGTAGTTATTTGATTGTGGATTATTGGGTTAATATCTGTATCCAATTTTAATACTCCTTGTTGCTACCTTAGGTAAATCACAGCTTCTATAGTATTCCAGATAAATAAATTGGCAATTCCTATTGCCCCACCCCCGTCCCCCTCCCCAATGGAGATGGGGATAATAATTACTCCCTCTCCTTGGGGAGGGCGGGGAGGGGCAAAATAATTATCTGGAAAGCTATACATGCTTCCTTGAAAAAAATAGTAAAATAGTTCTCAAAAAAATAGTTCGGAGTTTAAACTACCATGAAATATATATTTAATCTATTCAATATTACTTGCTTAACAGGTATAATGTTTTTATTAGTTGATACTTTATATGGTTCTATAGGTCTCTATTTTCTTGATTTATCTCATAATAACTCATCTATTAGCTCCCAATTTAATAATGGCTTATCTAAAAACAGATACTCTAAAGAGCCTTATAACTCCAACCCAAACCTCAAAGTAAACCCTTTACCAAGCCACTATGATATAATCCACGAAAGAGATATTTTCAATACAGCCAAAGATATTGCTGTTAATAACAATAAAGATAAGGACTCTCTATCTGAACAAGAGTTAGAGTCCCTTGAAAAAACAGAGCTTAAATTAAAACTTTGGGGAACGGCAACAGGTGGTGAAGATTCAGAAAACTATGCTGTTATTGAAAACGATAAAGATAAAAAACAAGAGCTGTACAAAATAGGTGATAAGATTGAAGATGCTGTTATTAAAAAAATTTTAAGATTTAGCGTTATTCTTTCAAGAAACGGTAAAGATGAAAAGTTAGAAATTACAGAAGAAGAGACATCTAAAAAAAGTAGCGGCCTTATATCAAATAATAGCTCAAACAAAGAAAGTTCTTCTGAAAATGGTGAAAGTATAAATATCTCAATAAAACGCTCATTTATTGATGAATCTATGAAAGATATAAATGGGCTTATGAGTCAGGTGAGAGTAAGACCGCATTTTACAGGTGGGAATCCTGACGGAATTTTGCTATATGGAATTAAACAAAGTTCAATGTTTAAAGAGATGGGAATTCAGAATGGTGATATTATAATGGGCATTGACGGAAAAGAGATTACATCTGTTGATGATGCTATATCTTTGTATGACAGACTTAAAAACTCATCTGATTTAAAGATGCAAATTAGAAGACGCGGTCAGGTAAAGGAACTTTTATATCATGTTGAATAACAGGCTATTTATAATTTTTATATTATCTTTTATTTTTTCTCTAACCACCATTTTTACAGGTATTTCACATACAAAAGAGGCTCAAAATAATGCCAAAAATATTAAAGTTAAAGATAGTGCTAACAATAGCTCAAGTTCAACAAATACCCCTCATAAAATAAACCCAGAAGATGACTATGTCTCAATAGATTTCAATGATGTTGATATAAACCTTTTTATTAAATTCATTAGCGAACTTACACATAAAAATTTTATTGTAGATAACCGTGTTAAGGGCAATGTTACTATCATCTCACCCTCAAAAATTTCAGTTAATGAGGCATACAAAGTGTTTGAGTCAGTGCTAAATGTTCATGGGTTTTCTACTGTTGAAGCAGGAGATGTAATAAAAATCCTTCCATCTCCTGATGCCCGTTCTCAAAATCTTGACACTACAATTCTTAATGATTCATCAATTGATAGCTCTTTATTTGGAAACTCACCATTGAAGTTTAAGCGATCAGGTTTTATTGGAGATGGTGGGGATAAAATGGTAACTCGCATTATCCCTCTTAAATATGCTGACACAGAGGAGATGAAGCGGATATTTACACCACTTGTATCTAAGGGAAGCGTCATTCTCTCATATTCAGACACAAATATGCTTATTATCACAGATACTGATTCAAATATTGAGCGTCTCTTAAAAATTATCAATGCAGTTGATGTTATGGGAATTGGCAAAAAGCTATCTGTTATTCCTTTAGAATATGCAGATTCAGAGAAACTTGTTAATAATCTTTCTGAAATTTTTGCTGCAAGAAGCAGGGGAGAAAAGGGAAAAGAAGACCCTGATATGGTGGTCAAATTGGTCTCTGACGAGAGAACAAACTCTATTGTTTTACTTGCAAGTGAGACTGAGACAGAAAGGGTCAAGCAGCTTATTGAGCTTTTAGATCAAAAGGTTCCAAAAGGGGAAGAAAAAATTAGAGTCTATTACCTTGAACATGCCTCTGCTGAAAACCTTGCAAAGGTATTAATGGAGATTCCAAATTCAGCTGATAATAACAAACAAGATAACAGTGGAAAAAAAAGCATTCCGATTTTATCAAAATCAATAAGAATCACAGCGGACAAAGCAACTAACAGCCTTGTGATTATGGGGGATAAAGATGATTATCCTGTTCTTGAGGAGGTTATCTCAAAACTCGACATTCCAAGAGCAATGGTTTATATAGAGTGCCTCATAATGGAAGTAAATGTTACTAAAGGGTTTCAACTTGGCACTGAATGGCGTGCAGGTGAAGGGTTTGACGAAGATTCCACTGGAAAGGATCAAGGGGTATATTTTGGTGGATTTGGTGGAGGAGGAAACGGCAGTAATGCCTACTCTAACTTTAACACAATCGCAACCACTGGAAATCTACCTGCTGGTTTTGCAGTTGGTGTTATGGGTAAAACTCTTAAAATAGGCAATATAGTTTTTCCCTCAATTGGTGCTGTGGTTCAGGCTTATAAGAGCAATAAAGATGCTCATATTCTATCAACCCCTCAAATTCTAACAACTGATAATGAAGAGGCGGCATTGACTATTGGTAAAAATGTTCCGTATCAAACACGGTCTGCTGCTGACAATGCCACAGAAACTTACAGCTCCTATGAATACAAAGATGTTGGAATTACATTAAAAATCACTCCACAAATAAGCAAAGATAGGTTAGTGAGGCTAAATGTATTTCAGGAGATTACAAAATTAGACTCTGTAACCCAAAACAACAATGATCGTCCAACAACACTAAAGCGTCAGATTCAGACAACATTAATTGTGGAAGATGGAAATACAGTAGTTATTGGAGGACTTATTGATGAGAGTCTTTCAGAATCTCAACAGAGTCTGCCCTGTCTTGGAGATATTCCGGGTATGGGGTATCTATTTAAAACTGTCTCTAAAGGGGCTGATAGAACTAATTTGTATGTCTTTCTTACCCCAAAAGTTGTCAAAAATCCTTTAGAGGCTCAAAAGATTTATCAGGATAAAAAAGAGGATATTGATACCATAAAACAAGGTGCTATTAAACTCTATAAAGGTGAATAAAAAAGGGCAACTTTTTAAGGTTGCCCTAAAATGATACTAAAACAATATTTCAGTAGATCATCTTATTGCAATCACCTTCCCCCAAGCATATCTCCAAACCCTCCAAGAATAGAACCCTCTCCTTGACGCTGGCTACCTACCTGTGTTCCAGACGGGGCACATGCAAGCATTCTTCCAGCAAGGCGTGAGAAGGGAAGACTTTGCAGCCATACAGTTCCAGGTCCTGTAAGTTTAGCAAAAAATAGACCTTCCCCTCCAAAAAGCATGGTTTTAATTCCGCCTGCCTGCATAATATCAAAATCAACTGTTGAGGTCATGGCTGCAAGACACCCAGTATCTACATGTAAAACTTCACCGTAATTGAGATTAATTCTGTGAACAGCTCCTCCAACGTGCATAAAAACAAAACCATCACCCTCAATTTTCTGCATTATAAAACCTTCACCACCAAAAAGGCCTGTGAGTATTCGTTTTTGAAAATGAATACCAACTCTTACACCTTTACTGCCAGCAAGAAAGCTATCTTTCTGACAGATGATTTTATTATTGTAATCATTTAACTTTAAAGGAATTATTGTTCCCGGAAATGGTGCTGCAAAGGCTACACGTCCTTTCCCCTGTTTTGACTGGGTAAACATGGTAATAAATAGGCTTTCACCTGTTAATAATCTTTGCCCAGCACCAAAAAGACGGCTCATAAGCCCTTGCTCTTGACCTGTACCATCACCGAAAATAGTCTTCATTTCAACGCTTTCGTTTTTATACATCAAGGCACCTGCTTCAGCAACAGCACTCTCTCCTTGATCAAGCTCAACCTCCACATACTGCATCTCATTACCATATATCTTGAAATCAATACCGTCAGTAACAACATTGGTTCCAAAACCAGCAGAGCTTGTTCCAGTTTGAGATTCAGTGTCGCTTTGGCGACTGACACTTGGACTGTTGTGAATATGGTGTATCTGATTAGATTGCTCTATTGTTTTAGGTTGATATGAAGATTGAACTGGTTGAAGATAGTTGGTTTGTTCAACTGGCAGACGTTCAGGTTTTTTAGACATCATATTATCTGGAGGTTTTGGAAAAGGGGTTATACCATCTTTTTTAAATCTCCAGATTTCCATCACTTCGTAGGCCGGCTTCCAATCAAAAAAACCTTGCTGCCAACAGTAAGCTCCTTGGTTTTCACGAATAAAGGCTCTTGCATCATCAGTTGATAGAGGACCCTTTTGATTTCCATCTGTGAATATATACCAATTTGACATGTTCACCTCAAAATTTTCCTATTATAGCGTTTCCCTTTGCATTGCAGAACATTTGAATAAAGAGGCTAAGGTTTGATTTTGTTCTTCGTTAAAACGGGAAACGCTATATCATACCTGCCTGATTTAACAGGCAAATAAATGATTGAATATAAAATTAAAGATCAAAATCTTTTGGGTCAATATCAAGAGAACGGCATATCTCTTTAATAACATTTTTCTCATCAGCATCAAAATTACCGTCAGCTCCAGCTATTAAGACAGCTACCTGAACAGCAGCTCTGGCTTGAGGTGGATTTTTCTTAAGTTTTGATACTACCTGTAAAAGGTCAATCTTCCCAAAATCAAAATCTTTTACCAATTTGTCGCAATTGGCATTGAATGTCTGCTGTAACTGACTCACATCAAATGCAGAAAGCATATCGCTGGAACTTATAAAGCCTGCTGTCTTTTTTCTCTCTGAAGCATCAATTGTGCCGTCTGCTGCTGCTACAAGAGCACATACAGCCATAGTAGCATCTGCAAAATTTTTATTCTGAAACTGTTTTACCTGAGTTACCAACTGTCCTTGTAGCTCCATTGCACCTTCTTTTAATTTGCTAAGAAAACCCATTTTTCTTCTCCTTTAATTTTAAATAATCTCAATTAAATTAAACCACCTAAATATACTTTCTTCACTATGTTATATGCGAAATTAAGCATCTCATAAGCTGCTTGATGCTCTATTTGCATTGAACAAAATCCATCTTTTTTGCTTACTATCTCTTTTAGTTCCGATGCTCCTGAACTTAATGTTATTGAAAAAGTGCTTTGCTGCATCATTTGAATATCATTTGTGCCATCGCCCATTACAATATATGGATTAATTCCAAGAAGGGCAAGACCTTTCATTTTATCAACATCATCAGGATAGATAAAAATTTTTCGTCTTTCTTTATAAACAGGATAGTTATATCCATTTTGTTCTAAAATACTCTTAGCATATTTTAATTTTAAATCAATAGCACCTCTATCAATATCATTTTGATCAAAATTAAAAACAAATCCAACACAATTCTCATAAAATGGTAATCTTTCCCATTCTGGAAATAGTGATGCAATTTCATTCCAGTCATCGACCGATTTAATTGTTGATTCATCATCAATTTTATTTTTAGCAACAAAGCCATTTTCAAGAACAAAACCACTAAACTTAACGTTTGGCAGTTTGCTTACAAGTTTATGCACACTTGCTGAATTTCTTCCAGTTGCGATAACTATTGGAAATATTTGGCTTATATTTGAGAGAATCAACGCCGCATCTTGTGAGATAAAACTTGCACGGGTTCTACCTTCAACTTCAATTGCTTCTTTTTGACTATGAAGCAATGTGCCGTCAAGATCGCAGACAAGGGCATCTAATTTCTTAATTGGTCTATTATTCATGGGCTTTAAGATAGTAATTTACAAGCTACTCTTGGATAGCAATTTACAAGCTACCCTTGTTTTTAATTCTTTTAAGTGGCTGACATTAAATTCTGCTGGAATTTTCCTTTGTTCAGCAAGTTCAAGCAAAAGAGAGAAGTTTTTTTGGGCAAAAAATTTATCATCTGCAAACAATAGATTTTCAGGTGCAGCATTGATGAACGCACGACATACTTCATTGCTGTGGATTCTCAAATCTGTCTCTACATAAAATTTCATTATGCCTGATTCATTAGTGTATTCTTTAATATTATTTGATCTCTTTAATATCTCTTTATATTGTGGAGCAAATCGTTTCCAACTCTCTATAATTTGAGTTTGTGAAAACTCCTTAGGAAATCGGTAAGCAGAGAATAAACTGTCAGAATCAACAAAAAAAGTCCTTGAGAATCCAAGAGTTGCAACTCCTGTAAAACATGCAGACGGACAAAAAATATCCTCTTTTACACCAGCAAAATTTGCCCAACCCCAAGGGTCAATTAATACGGCAAGAGGTCCTTTGTTAAGCATTGAAATCTCTCTTGCTACACCTCCTTTGCCTGTCCAACCGTCAACAAAAATTATACTTCTGTCAGGAAAATCACTCTCTATTTTAGCAAGGGCTATCTTATCAATTCCAATACCAACAAAAAACGATAAAGCCGCACCAACTGAGCCTGGAAGCATTTTACAAAGCCACTCTGTGATTGGCACACCAGCCCTTAAAATTGAGACAAATATAATCTTTTCAGGATTGGGCTGCCAATGTGATATTAATGAAGCAAGATTTTGAGCTGCTTTATAAATTCCAGTGTCTTGCTCCTTACTGTAAATTTTATAATCCTCATCTGCTTTATCAATTCCATCTTCTTGTTCATTACTATAGATTTTACAATTCTCATCTGCTTTATAGTTTTCAGATAACGATTTACAACTTAATTTAGCGTTTAGCTTGAATGACTCTTGAACCTTATTCCAAAAATCATCGCTTAAATTTGGTTCTGGCGAAGGAGTTGACCAAAATGTTGTTTTACCATTATATGCTCTATTAAGTGGTCGAAAAAGGTGAGGCTCATTAAATGGGTGAACTTCTTTCTCAAGGTTTAGATAAAAACGTTGATTCCAATGTAAGTTATTAATCCAATGTAAGTTATTAATTGGATCAACATAAAAAGCTGCTGAGTTTGTATAATGATTTGATTTAATATTATTACTTGATTGCAACTGATTCAATACTTCACCTTTATTGAAATATCGGTTTAATGTCAATTCCACACTCTCCAAGTTGTTTTATAGCCTCTTGCTCTATCTTTTTATCAATTGGATCACACAATATAAAAATAGGCTCTAAAGAATGAGCTTTTAGATTCTCATAATTATAGAGATAGTATTTATCTGCAATTGTGATTTTGCTAAAGATTGACTTGTTATCAACTTTCCAAGGGCTTAATGAAATCTGCTGAAATCGGATATTTTCATTTGTCAAAGCAAGACAGGCGGCAAGATCAACTGCTTCACCAACCGCAAGTATTGTTTTCATTGAAGTTTGTTTGAGCTCTACCCACTCATTAGAAAAATTATTAGATAAGGTGTGCCACAAACTATCATCAATAAAATTGCCTGATTTTATTGAAAGAGCAGGACGTTTTTCAGGGAAATACCAATTTTGAAATGTGCATCTATCGGAAGAAGCATTTAATTTTTTCAAATTGCTATCAAAACCAATATTGTTATTAAAACCAATATTGTTATTAAAACCAACGCCGTTGCTATTATTGTTCTTAGTTTTTATGCTTGGAAGATTTATATTTGGAGTATCTATTACAAAGTTATCAATAAGATTTAAGGTGTGGATAGTGCATTCAATATTGTTTAATGCTGTTTTTACATGAAAATCAGATTTTTGCTGGTTATCTCTAAAATCTGCAAATGCAAATACTCTCATACGGCTTACTTTGATATATTGACTCAACTGGACCATCAAATTATAAACTGTATTACCGCTCGTAATTTCATCTTCCACAATCCATATCTCTTGAAATTTAAAATCTTCTTTGAATACGTTATGCTCTAAGCTACTTGTTTGATTAAAAGACAAAAGAGGTAATATGTGGTTTGGTCCATGAGAATGACTCTCTTTAAAGGGTATTCCTGCTGAAGGTCTGCGAGTAGAGTATAATATGCTTGTATTAATATTTTGTGAAATAGCCTCTATATACATTAACAAAGCAGGGATAATACCAGATTCAGTTAAGCCTATAATCAATATATTATCGTTTTTTAGAGAGCGAGCTTCATCAATAAGAGCTGACAGATATTTTCTAAATTTGACAAAATCTGATGATGATGCAGGGTATATTTTACCAAGACACGAAAGGGTAAAAGCATCTTCTCTGTGGGGGTTATTTTCTCTTTTCAAGTGGTAGAAATCTTTGAACAATTAGCTTTTCCTTATTTTTGTCAGGGGATTATTACAATTGCTTTTGTAAACACTAATTTCCCTTGATATTAATGAGTTATGATTTTGTAGAGGTTTATTTATCTGAATAGAATGTCAGACATCTCTTGTCAATAGTGAACTACTAAAGGCAGATTATAATACTCTAATTGACATACTTTTCCAAAGGCTCTATGGTCATTTCCCAATATTTTAGGTGAATATAAAATTACTTGCTGGTTCTTGTATTATGTTCATTTTAAATATAATGACATGGTCGAAAATTATTTTGGCTTTAGTATTTTTATAAAAATTTAAGGATAAATTCATTATGGTCTGGAACATTATTATTTTGAGTATTTCTGTATTTGTTGTTGCCAATGTGCTGCCGGGAATCTATATAAAAAATTATTGGACAGCAATTGTAGTAGCTATTGTATATTCAATTGTCAGCTTTTTTACAAGCTGGCTACTAATTCTTTTGACACTCCCCTTTATGATTATCACTTTTGGTCTATTCAAATTCGTTATTAATGCCTTTTTGCTATTTATAACAGATAAGATGATCGAAGACTTTAAAATAAAAGATGGTATCACTACCTTTATCGCTGCATTTTGTATTAGTGTTGTAGATTCGTTGCTTCGATTGGTATTTTTCTAAACTTTTATCAATTGACTTTCTTCATAACCATTGTTTATCCAATAAAATAAATGGTTAAATGATAGCTTTGCAGGACCCCTAACATAGTAAGTTGACAATATTATTATTTTTATTGTGCTAACAATTAAATATTTCTAATTCAGGAGGACAAATGCCTTTTAAAGATTATCAAAATGTTCATGAATTGCTTTGCGAAACTATCAAGAAATACCCAAATCAACCAGCATACAGATGGTTTGATTCAAATGGAAAACCTGACTCAGTAATATGGAGAGAGTTTGGTGAGCAGGTAAAAGCAGTATCAAAAAGTCTTATCGCCCTTGGATTAAAAAAGGGAGATAAGGTGAATATTATAAGCTATACTTGCTATAAATGGGTTCTTACAGATATGGCAGTAATGGCAATTGGGGGTGTAACAGTCGGTATTTATCAGTCAAATCTCCCCAAAGATTGTTCCTACATTATTAATCATTCTGATGCAGTTATTGTTTTTGCTGAAGATCAAACCCAGTTAGCAAAGTTAATGGAGATAAGAGACGAAATTCCATCAATACGTAAAGTAGTTTTATTCAACGGTGACGGTCATGGTAATGATTGGGTGTTATCGTTTGGAGATTTTCTTAAACTTGGCAAAGATGTTTCTGACAATGAAGTTCAAAAAATGGCAACAGATATTAAGCCTCAAGATTTTGCAGGCATTGTCTATACATCAGGAACTACTGGTGTTCCAAAAGGGGCTGTTCTTACCCACGATAACATTACATTTACAGCTCAATCTGTTTTCCAATCAGCTCCTTTTAAAGAAAGAGAAGAGATGTTCATGTTCCTTCCCCTTGCTCATATATTTGCAAGGTCATGTAGTTACGCAGCAATTCTTACTGGTAACAGAACTACATTTGCAAGAAGCATTAATACGTTGCTTGAAGATTTCAAACTTGCAGCACCTAATTGGTTTGTAAGTGTCCCAAGAATTTTTGAAAAGATTCACACAAAAGTAATAAGCGGGGTAGAGGCAAAAGGTGGCATTACAGAAAAAATTTTCAGATGGGCATGTAGGGTAGGTGGAGAGGTAAGCAATTGCAAAATATATAAAATTCCAATCCCACTTTCGATTAACATTAAATATATGATTGCAAAAAAAATAGTATTCTCCAAAATTCATGAGGCACTTGGAGGGAATGTAAAGTGGTGTATAAGCGGTGCTGCTCCTCTAAATCCTGAAATAGCAAGATTTTTTCATGCAGCAGGTCTTCTTATTCTTGAAGGTATCGGCATGACAGAGAACACATCTTTTAGCAATGTCAATCGTATTGATAACTATGATTTTGGAGTTGTTGGTCAACCCGGAGTTGGTATTCAGCATAAAATTGCCGATGATGGCGAAGTGTTAATAAGAGGCAGAAATGTAATGAAAGAATACTATAAAATGCCAGAAGCTACTGCGTCAACTTTCACTGAAGATGGCTGGCTTAAGACTGGTGATATTGGTGAAATTGATAAAAATAATGTCCTTAAAATTACAGGTAGAAAAAAAGAGCTTATAATAACATCTGGTGGCAAGAATGTTGCTCCTTCAAGTATTGAGGGACTTATAGCAACATCAAAATATATTAATCAAGTTTGCGTTATTGGAGATAGACGCAACTATCTTAGTGCTATTGTAACTCTTGATGAGCAAAATATTAAAGATTATGCCACTGATAATAAAATAGATTATTCTGATTATGAATCATTGCTAAAACATGATTCAATCATAAAACTTATTAATGCAGAAATTGCAAAGAAAAATAAAGAGCTACCATCTTTTGAGACAGTTAAAAAAATAACTATCGTCCCTGAATTCACCATTGAAAATAAGATGATGACGCCAACATTCAAGATAAAAAAGAGCGTTATTATGGATAATTATAAAGACGACATAGAAAATATGTATAGTTAAACATAACCATTCTTGTTTGGAGACTAACCTAAAAGAGAGACAGGTGTTGAAAAAAAATAATTGGGTATTGACCCAAATAATCTAAAGTGCTATAAGTTTTCAACTCAATTCGGAGGAGTGGCCGAGTGGCTGAAGGCGGCGGTCTTGAAAACCGTTAAGTGTAACAGCTTCGTGGGTTCAAATCCTACCTCCTCCGCCATATTGATACTGTTAAATTGTTAAAAAGAGGGAGAAATGGCCGAGAGGCTGAAGGCACTCGCCTGCTAAGCGAGTAATCGGGTAAAACTGATTCCAGAGTTCGAATCTCTGTTTCTCCGCCAATATCAGTAAGTTAGGGGGTTAATCAGATTTTGATTAACCCCCTTTTTTATTTCAACTGGGGTTAGATTTGGGGTTAGATTGCTTTTTTTCATACTCTCCTCCAATACTTCAGATGCCTTGTTTTTCCCTGTTACAATGCTTTTCAAATAGGTATCCGTAGTAGTTGCTCTTTTGTGCCGAAGCTGCTTTTGAATCTCAATTAATGATAGTTTCTTTGAGTCAGCCATTAGTGCAGACACATGATGTCTGATTGCGTGCATACCGAATTGCTTGACTCCACTTTTTTTACATAACCGAGGCATCACTTTATCAATAGTATTCTTTGACTTGACTTCACCTTCCTTGTTTGGAAATACATAAGGAGAATGTCTGTCCCTTGTCCTATATCTTGCGGATAGAACACTATTGATTATAATCCGATTCTAAACTCCCTCCTTTTCTTTTAGCTGTCCATAAAGTTACTGTTTCAGTTTGAAAATTCACATCATCCCATTTGAGATTTCGGATTTGGCCTGCTCTGGCTGCCAAGTGATAAAGACATTGAATAAAATCGGATTCCCAACCCTCAGATGCCAATAATATCGTATTTATATCTTCTGTTGGTGGAACATATTAGACATTATACCGATTTTAAAAATCTTGAATTGTGACTTCCTTCCAAGGGCGGAATTTTAATCTCAAGTTGTGAAGCCCACAAGCAATCTCCATAACCAGATCTCTAAAACCTCTGACCCAGTT